>CAXRHZ010000030.1:0-151274 GCA_964230745.1 Maritimibacter sp.
CGGCGTCGAGCCCTTCGCTTATCTCAAGGCCACCCTCGAAGCCATCGCCGCCGGCCATCCCCAAGGCCAAATCGACGATCTCTTGCCCTGGAACTTCACCCCGTCAAGCTGAACCCGGGTGGGGCGCAGACGCCGCTTACATACCTGCCGGCCAACCTCAGGCTTGATTTCACATGGGAACCTTGCGTTGGGTGCAGGACATTAGCGGCCATGAAAGGCTATTCAGTCTCAATTCCAAGAAGCGGCTCTCGCTACAGATAGGTAGGGGATCGCGCTATGCTTCGATTTCTTCGGCGTAGGAGCCGAGGCCAAGGTGCGCTTCTATCCGCGAGATACGTGTCTCGTATCGACGATTGGTGATGACCTGCGAGCCGTTTTCTGTCCAAAGGTCGTCGACGCGTCCCGCAATGTGGTCGAGCACATCGGCAGATTTATCTTGATGGTTTTTAAGCTTCGCCAATCGTGCATCTATGCCGTCAAAGCGGTCGTTGACCTGTTGAAAGCCCTCGACCATGGCGTTGGTGAGGTCTTGCAGGTCTTGTTTGGTGATGTCTGTCATATTTAGAATTATATCACACGCGCAGCTGATGCGGAAAACCCGTTAGGGAAGGGTGACTTGACAAATATGGGATACGTCGCAGAATAAATCTCTCGCGACGTTTCCCGGTTCCAGGGCACTATTGGGTTTCTTATATAAGTGCCGAGTACCGTTTTGATTAGTAACAGTCTTTGATGTGATCATTGAAAAAGGTGCCCTTTGAGCGAGCAGCTAGGAAAGCATCGTAAACATGTTCTGGGACGCCATGGTAGTCATAACGTCCGCTTTCGTTGAACCATATCGACAACGTTCCATTTGCCCATTCAATTCGGGCAATTGCCGTTGAGTGTACTGGCGGCATAAGACCCTCCATTCAAATCAAGTTAGGCTATCCATTGCTTTCCGCTTCTGTCAATCGTGCGGCTCAGGCAGGCTTTTCGAGGTGAACTACTTTGAGCTCCTGATTTTCCATGCGGGCACGCTGGATTTAAGGTACATGCTCCCATAATTGCTTCTTCTGCCGGCACCTAGATGGCGGAAAGATCAACCTCGTCGTCATCGCCTTTGCACCAGCGGAAGAGCTCACCTCCCTCTCTTCCCTTCTCTGCGAAGAGGAAAAGCGCAGCGGGAGCGCGAGCGGCAACCTCTGCCCGATACGCGACTTGCATCGTCTCGATGCGTTCCCGAGATGTCGTTACCGTGAGCACACGAAAGTTCTTGATACCGAAGTGTTTCGTATGAAGTTTGCGGTCGTGCGTGTCTGCGTACGAGTGCAGTTTGCGCGCGAATGAGCTCTGGCGAATGTCACGTCGCAAAATGGGCATTGTTCCCCTGTCAATCTCAACGAAGAAGTACGCCTTGTTCTTCCCCTCTGGGCGGTGAGTGTAGTGCAATCCAAAGACCGCGTCGGGTACGATGGCGATCTGTTCCCACTGGTCGTCCCAATGCACGCGCGTCTGCCAGCGAAACGGATAGCGCCTACGGCGTGTGCGCTCGGGCGACTGCGCCAAGATTTCCTCTTGGGTGATGATTTTTGCGTTGCCCTGCTCTCGGCAAGCTATTTCTAGCGCGACCATAAAGTCAGCGATCCCTAGTGTGTGCTCGACAAACTTCTCAGAAACTCGACGGTTCTTCTCTGTCCAGTACACATCCGGGAGGCGCATTTGGAAACGGTTGGAAAGAAGAGCTGCTCCTTCGTTGCCCAGGGCGTAGACCATTGGGCGCTTATCGGCATACGCCATGGTGAGCATCTGCGCTTTCGGTCTGTCGACATAGCAGGCGTCGTACAGTTCACGCAAACGGCGCGTAAGCCCTTGGCGGCTTGTGCCATCTGTCAGCGCAAGCAAATGGTCGGTGGTAAGAAAGCGGTATTGTTCAAGCGCGCGAATGATAGTGATGTCACGGGCGGTCAGCTCGATATGGCCGGTCGCGCGGCGCTTGAAGCGTGAACGTTTGGCAGGCATGCCCTAATTCTATCAAACACCACCCACCAGTCCGCACCTACACCTGTCGGTCTCCCTTCCCTGTATGAGAGAAGCGTGTACGCGAATTGCGCACGACCCGGTTGCGGCTGTTGTATTCCATGCGGCCATACGGGATGCGCACCTTTTCGGGCGTACGGCGTTCACCGTTTTCTAGCGAAAGTGCAAGAGCCTCTCCTCTGCTGGTGGCGCGAAGGCTGGATGCGGTATGGGGGTGCATTTCGATGGCGAGTTCTTCGGCGTCTTTACCGGAAAGTGCGAACAGCATCATAGACCCGACGTTGCCTAGGATGGATTGCTTGATGCGAACCGGAAGCTGGTCGAGATACTGATGCGCGACCGTGAGTGTTAGACGGTATTTGCGTGCCTCGGACACGATTGAGTCAAAGGCATCGGTCGTGAAGTTCTGAAATTCGTCGATGTAGAGATGGAAGTCTTCGCGCGCTTCCTCGTCCACGTCAGCCCGCTCCATAGCGGACTGGTACAAGGCGGTGGTCAAGAGCGATCCTAAAAGGTTGCTCATGTCTTCGCCCAGCCTTCCCTTTGAGAGGTTGACGATGAGGATCTTCTGATTGTCCATCATGTAGCGCAGGTCAAAGCTCTTCCTGGTCTGCCCAAGGATATCTCGCATTACCGGGTGGCGCATGAACGCACCTACTTTGTTCAATACGGGAGCGACAATCTCAGTGCGAAAACGCGGGTCATAGCCTGCAAATTCAATGAGCCAGAAATCCCGCACAACTGGGTCGCGTACATGGCGTAGCACTTTGGTGCGAAAGGTGCTGTCCGTGAGCATGGCTGAGATGTCGAGCATCGTGGCAGGGTTGCCTTGCGGACTCTCAATGAGGGCGGCGAGAGTATTGGCAAGCACATGCTCCATGCGTGGCCCCCAGCTTTCGGGCCAAATCGAACGAAGCGCAGAAATAATGTTGGAAACCGCTACGGCGCGTAGGTGCCTGGGGACATGACCGAGCGGGTTGAAGCCAATTGGGTGCTCCACATCGGATGGATTGAAGTAGACGACATCGCGCGTTCGAGAACGTGGTAATGAGTCGATGATTTCTTCCGCCAAGTCACCATGTGGATCAATAAGGGCAAAGCCAGAGCCAGCGTGAACGTCCTGGAGGATGCAGGACTTGAGAAAGGTCGTCTTCCCACTTCCCGTCTGCCCTATCACATAGAGGTGTCGGCGGCGGTCTTCGCGCGACAACGCCAAGAGCTCATCGCAGGGTCGCGATGCTCGATAGCCAAGATGAAGTTGTCGTGCAGTATTGCTCATAAGCCGAAAGCAGCGCAGGGTTCGTACCGTCGACGCGTTGTCGGTGAACCGCGACAAGCAGATATTCTGCGCTGGTTTCGATTGGTGAGGCCATTATTGTACCATGGATCATTTAGCTCTTGGCGGCGTCTGATGGTCTTGACTCAATATTAGTTCACAGACCCCCTTGAGCATCTCGGCTCTGCCAAAGAGCTGCGAGTCTGAAAACCGGGCCGAGACCCGGTATTGACTATCCAGGATTCTTTGAGTCTCCATGCGCATGATTTTTGCCTCTCGCTCAAGCAATGCGAAATTCGCGTCTTGGGAGAAGTGGTAATCAAACTGAGATACTGGCGCTAGGCAGTCGACAAGCTCGCTCGAGATTTGCCGTAGCCTTGCCTCCGCTTCATCCCTCAAAATGCCAAATGGCAAACTCGGAAACTGAAGAACTGATCCGGTTCCGTCGGCAGCCGAGATAATTTCGGCGGTCTCAGGCCACCTCTGACTGTATCTGACTAATAACTCAGATACGTCATCCTTAAGGGCTTCGTCGTGTAACAACTTTTCCTGACGAGACGCCGTTTCAAGCATTGATTTCGTCTGAGCCTGTAGGGCTTCGGTGGAAGCTGCGAACTCTACGCGTTGGCGGCGAAGTTCAGCGCCCTGCAAGACTACGGCTGTGGCCATCCAAAGAAAGGCCAAGACTGAAAAGGTACCTGCTAAGAAGTCACCGAACTCGTTTAGCGACAGTTCCCGCAATGCGCAAATTGTGCTCCAAAGCGAACATGTTTCCGCTAGATCATCGGAGCTCGATCTTAGCCACCACGAGATGAACCCGATCCAAACAACCGTAAACAAGCTCGCTGCGGCAAGGGGCAAATGACGGAGCATTGAATGTGCCTCTCAACGCACGTATTTACTGGGAGCCGTTTCTGACCTGCCAGAATCTTCCTCGCCCCCCTTCTGGTAAGAGGGGCGAGGCGTTTCTCTAGGACGTTTATATTGTGAAGGTGAGCCGCCCAGTTCTTCAATCTGAAGCACCTCGGCGATCAAGCTCATTTTCTCTACAACTTTGGCATACGTTGTTTCGGGCGTGTCATCGTCCATGCAGTCTACGCGAAGTTGACCTAGCATCATTAGGCCCCCGACCGTATGTGGAAAGTTGTTCTTTCGTGGGTAAAGCTCCAACTGTACGTAACCGGTACGAGCCAGAACTTCCTTGTGGTGTGCGGTCACGAACCGTGCGCGCACGATTACGTAGTCCTCGCCCCACGATGGATCGAGTACGATTTCCATCACTACGCCTCATCCGATTGATGTCCGGAAATCGGACAAACCGATTGACACGGGCGATTCGCTTGGCTAGACCGGTGTGGGTTCTGAGCTTGCTCCCCATTCGAGAGTAAGGTAGAATTCGAAGAGGGGCATACGCCTCTCAGCGGGCTTTGCCCGTCGATGTGAGGATGTGTATTCATTTTGTGATCCTATTACTTACACGGGTGATTGCCCTCCACAGCGATCGGTTGCAGCCGAATCGCAGCATCGACGGGCAGGGTTTCCTTGTACCATGAGCCACCAGATTTGGTGGTTTTTTTTTGCTCATGTAGCCGTAGTCGACTAATAACGCCATGAAGAATCTAAAGAATATCCGGAACAGAACCTTACCTCGGATGTACTCGACGCCCCCTGATGAAAGTGAGCGAAAGGCTTATCCAAATGGGATACTGGTGACCTTTGCGGCAATCTGGCAAGCGTGGGCGTCTGCCGACCGAGACGACGTCGATGGAATGACGAGTAGCACTGAATTCGCTCGTTATTACGACCTTTTAGGCATATCAGAGGAACTGAAGAGGAAGTACCCATTTTCACCGCCTTACCCAGGCGAGGAGACTAAAAAGGATGCTGTGGTAAAAGCGGTCAATGACTTTCAACGCATTGGCGGTTCAACCATGAACAGTGGTGCCAAGTCGAGCTCTCTCAGCTATATGGCTCTTCGGAGGGCGGCTGAGACCGTAAGGCTCCCACTTGGTTTGTTCATTCTGTTTACCAATTTTGTTTCCCTCGAGCGGCGAGCGGAGAAGATGGTTGCTGCTGGGCAGAAAGCCTCGAAACGCGAGGTTTTGCTGGAGTTGGCTGAGAAAATTGAGAAGTACGGACGAGAAGCTAGACGAGTGATCGAAGAAGCTAGCGACGATGACGAGATATTTTATCAGTCATTCAAACCCGGAGAATGGGACCATCCTAAAAACGCGAAGAGCCGCCCTGGAGAGAAGGAAGAGACCTATCTAGCTCGGATGCCGGTGCTAAGGCGACTTCGCGACGCATGCAAGATTGGCAAATCCAGTACATTGATGTGATATGATGTATTGCCCGCTCACATTATGGAGAAGGCAATCATGACATGGGTGAACTTTCAAACAGTCCGCGAGAATCTCGATGTCTCGTCGGTACTCAACCATTACGGCTTTGACACAAAGCAGAATGGGCGGGATCAGCTCAAGATTTGCTGCCCGTTCCACGACGACAAGAACCCGTCTTGTGGCTTCAACACGAAGAAGAAGGTGTTCAACTGCTTCTCCTGTGGTGAGAAGGGCAACATCCTCGACTTTGTGGCGCAGATGGAAGGATATGATCCAGCCAAGCCACGGGAACTACGCAAAGCGGCGCTGTTCGCCGTTGAAACCTTTGGTATCGACGGCGGTACGCGAGAAGACGAAAACTCGTCCCAACCGAAGGCAAAAAGCCGGAGGCAGAAGGCTCGAAATGGCCAAAAACGAGGCGCAGAGCCCTCTAAGAAGGCGGATCAGCCAGACCCCAGTATTTCGAAAGCAACGCCGCGTCCGGAGGCTCATACGGCGCGAGAAGAGGGTGTGAACGCACCGCTGACATTCGAGCTCAAGCTCGATGGCAACCACTCGTTCTTGCGCGACCGAAAGGTCGCGAAGGAAGTCGTAGAAGAGTTCGGTCTTGGCTATGCCAAGCGAGGTTCGATGAAGGGGCGCGTCTGCTTCCCAATCCACAACGAGGCAGGCGAACTCATCGCCTACGCCGGACGCTGGGCGGATGATGATCTTCCCGCCGACACGCCACGCTATCTCCTGCCGAAAGGCTTCGAGAAGTCGCGTGTCTTGTTCAATCTCAATCGTGTTTCCGCCGAGCGTGCTCGGCTCTCGCGGGAGGGGCAAGAACTTGACGACTGCGTGGTGGTCGTCGAGGGGTATTGGTCGGTGTTGCGACTGCACCCCCTGGGGGTGCCAGTCGTCGCCTGTTTCGGCGACTCGCTGTCGCCGGAGCAAGTTGAGCTCCTGGTAGCCGAAGGCTTCGCAAAAGCCATGTTGATCTTTGATGGTGATGAGGGTGGTCGAACCGGTACGGAACATGCGCTGTCAGTCCTGGCGAGGCGCATGTTCACAAAAACGATCATGCTCGATGATGGCGACAAGCCTGACACCATGAGCGAAAAAATCGTCTCCGCGCTGCCCCGCTATGTCCCTGCGGACATAGCGCCTGGGCAGTAAGGAAGCGGTGGGGTCTCCAGCTGGAGACCCCTCTTTTTTTTTGTTTCCCGCATTCGCGGGGAACGTTGGGTGCGCCGGGCTTCCCCGGCTTGTGCACCCAACTCGTCGCCACCGATTGTCGTCGGAGCCACAGCCGCCCACCGCTGCGCCGCGCCTTTGCGCGGCCTGTCAGCGGTGGCAAGCGGGTTTGTGTCACCGCGACCCAATGGCTGCGCACGGTGCGCAGGCGTTAGACCGCAGCCGGAGTTTCGGAGGCAGGAAGCAGACATTGGGTCGCGGTGTAAACGCGCGACAATCGGTGGCGAAAAATCCCTGCGCGGACAATGCGATAGCTTGACCAGCAGGGGGTACTTGCTAGGAGGTACTGTGTCGGTACCCCTAGAACAGTCGAAATCTCTGGGGATTTCGCGGTTAAGTGGTTTGGTGGCTCTAAATGCGTGTGATTTACACATTCGCTTACACATTTTGGATTGACTCTAATTTTTATTTATTGAAAGCGGGTAGTTGGAGTTTTGTCGGTAGGACTTAAAATCCCTTGGCTTTATGCCGTGCCGGTTCGAGTCCGGCCGCGGGTACCAGCGAGACGCCCTGTCCCCGGGCGGGCCGTCAGCTGTGGCCGACCCACCCGCGATCGTCCGTGAAGGCGCGGGCGTCAGAGATCCGGACTTGAGCGTAGTCCTCCGGCATCTCTTCCAACGCGTCGAACCCGGTGTCAGAGGCGGCCAGGAGGATGTTCGCACGGCCCAGAACGTTGACGGGCCCCTGGACCGCCACGACCTCCGGGTAGAGGTCGCGCAGGATTGCGTGGACGCCACGTGCGAGAGCGCCGTCCGGGCGGTCGATGAGGTTCACGTAAATCGGACCGTCGACGATCTCGCGCAGCCGTTCGTATGTTTCGACGGTTACGAGATGGGCTGGCACCGAGCCTGAAGAGAACGCGTCCATCACGGCGGCGTCGAAGCGGTGCTCCGTTTCGTTCAGGTAGATCCGCCCATCGGCGTGGACGAGGGCAAGGCGTCCGGTGTCCGTGCCGAATGCCGCCGCGTCATACCCGGTGCGCTCGATCACTCGTGCGGCCTGCGGCAGGTGCGCCTTCACCACCTGTGTGACGAGAGGGTCGATCTCCACCGCGACCGCCTGCGCCTCGGGGCGGTCGGTCAGAAGTTCGCTTGGAAGAGTGTATCCACCACCCCCGACAAAGAGCACACTCGGCGCAGGTCCGAGATCTTGGTCGAGTCGCGACCAGAGCCACTGTGTGTAGGGGAGGGCGAGCCTCTCATCATCTGACACGCCGCCCTTCAGTTCCGCGGCCTGGGTGGTGCCGTCGGAGATCAGCCTGACTTCGGGGCCTTGTTCGATGACGTGAAGGCAGGAGAGCCCGCTTTCGTACTGGCATGTCGGCTGTCCCATGAGCCCCGCAAAGGCCACGAAGGCAACGGCGGCTGAGACCACGGTCGTGTTGGGCCCGGCACCGTCCGGGGCCGCGCCGTCCGCCGGGCGATTGCGGACGAAGGGCAGGCACAGGAGCGCGGCCGCGCCGCAGGCGGCGAAGGTCGCCGTTGTGCCGATCAGGGGCAGTGTCACGAAACCGGCGAGGATGGCGCCGAAGATCGCCCCGATGGACCCGGCGGCCAGCACGATGCCGAGCGAGGAGCCTTCGCGCCCCGGCCGCGCCTCGATGGCGACCTTCGCGAGAAAGGGCGAGGGCAGCGTCACGAAAACCGACGGCGGGAAGAAGACGAGGACCACCGTCACGAACATGCCCCCGGTCCCGCGCATCCCGATGTCGTGGAGCAGGCCCACGAGGGTTGGCGTAACGGCCATCAGGACCGCCGTTGCCACCAGGGCGCCACGCACACGGGCCACGGCACTCTCGCGCGGTCGTTCCGCGACGAACCCGCCAAGCGCGTTGCCGAGCGAGAAGCCCCCCAGAACCGTCGCGATCACGCTCGTCCAGGTGAGGAGGGAGGTGCCGAAGAACGGGGCGAGCACCCGGCCCGCGGCAATCTCGTAGGTCAGGCCGACCGCCGACAGGACGAGGGTCAGGGCGATGATGGTCGGGAACCGGATGGGGACCTCCGTCGGATCTGCTGCGACTTGCCGCGAGGGCGCAGTGTCGCAAGGATTCGGCGGAGGCACCACCGCATTGGCGCGGTGGCGGTCGTAATCTCGGCGTGTTCGGCGGCCGGTGCGCAGGACGGTCAGATCAGCATGTTGCGCGGCTCGGCGATGAGGTCCGCGTAGTGGCGCAGGAAGCGTGCGGCGTCGGCCCCGTTGACGACACGGTGGTCGTAGGACAGGTCGAGCGGGACCATCGGCACCGGCCGGGGCGTGTCCCCGTCCCAGACCGTGACCGTTTCCGTCCGCGTGATGCCGAGGATGGCCACCTCCGGCGGGTTCACGATGGGCGAAAACGCCGAACCACCGATGCCGCCGAGGTTGGTGATCGACATGGACGCCCCGCCCATTTCGTCCGGTCCGACCTTGCGCGCCTGTGCCCGGGCGGCAAGGTCCGCGATCTCGCCCGCAATGTCCCAGAGCCCCTTGCGGTCGGCGTCGCGGATCACGGGCACCATCAGGCCGTGGGGCGTGTCCACGGCGACCCCGATGTGGACATAGTCCTTGAGGATGAGCGTCTCGCCATCGGGCGTGAGCGACGCATTGAACCTGGGAAAGGCGCGCAGGCTGCGCGCGAGGGCGGCGACATGAAAGGCCAGCGCGGTGAGCTTGACGCCCCGCGACCGTGCCTCGTCCTTCCATGCGCCGCGCAGGGCCTCGATCGCGGTCACGTCGGCACGGTCGTGATGCGTCACGGCGGGGATGAGGGCCTGCGCGGCGGCGAGGTTCTTCGAGGCCACCTGCGCGAAGCGGCTCATCGGCTCCTCGGTCACCGGACCGTATTGGGCGTGATCGACGTTCCAGTAGGACGTGTCGCCCACGGCCGGTCCCGCGGCGGCGGTCGTCCCGGCGATATCCTCGGGCGCAATGGTCGTGCGGCCGAGCTTGCGGGCGAGCACGTCGATGTCGACGCCCTTTTCGAGCGCGAGGCGACGGGTGGAGGGGCTGGCGATCGTGTCGGACATGTGCACCTCCTACCAGCTGGCTGAGATGTACTGGGTTTCCATGAACTCCAGCATCCCCTCATGGCCACCCTCGCGTCCGAGGCCGGACTGCTTGGTGCCGCCGAAGGGCGCCGCCGGATCGCTGACCAGCCCGCGATTGAGCCCGACCATGCCGTAGTCGAGCCGTTCACAGACCTGCATCCCCCGCTTGAAATCTTCGCTGAAGACATAGGCGACGAGGCCGTATTCGGTGTCGTTGGCCCGGCGGATCGCGTCGTCCTGGTCCGAGAAGGTCTGGATCGCGGCGACAGGGCCGAAGATCTCGTCATGGACGCAGGCCGCATCCTGGCTCACGTCCGACAGCACCGTGGGCGGGTAGAAGTAACCCTTGCCGTTGGGTGTCGTGCCCCCGCATTCGACCTTGGCACCCTTGGCGACCGCATCGGCCACGAACTCCGCCACCTTGTCGCGGGTCGATGCGTTGACGAGCGGGCCGACGTCCACACCCGGATCGGTGCCGTCGCCCACCTTGAGCGCCGACATGCGATCGGTCAGGCGGCGCGTGAACTCCTCGGCGATGTCCTCGTGGACGTATATGCGGTTGGCGGCGGTGCAGGCCTCGCCCAGGTTGCGCATCTTGGCGAGCATGGTGCCCTCGATGGCGGTGTCCAGGTCGGCGTCCTCGAACACGAGGACCGGGGCGTTGCCGCCCAGTTCCATCGCGGGCTTGAGGATCTGATCGGCGGCACTCTTCAGGAGCGTGCGCCCGACACCTGTCGATCCGGTGAAGCTGACGACGCGGACGCGCGGGTCGTGGAGCATGTGATCGACCAGCGCCCCGGTGCGGCGGGAGGGGAGCACGTTGACCAGCCCTTTCGGCACGCCCGCCTCTTCGAGCAGCGGCATGAGTGCGAGCATGGTCAGCGGCGTTTCCGACGCGGGCTTGATGATGACGCCGCAGCCCGCGGCCAGCGCCGGGGCGATCTTGCGCGTGCCCATTGCGGCCGGGTAGTTCCACGGCGTGACGAGCACGGCGAGCCCCGCGGGCTTGTGCTGCACGACGATCCGCGCGCCCGAGGCGGGGGCGTGAGTGATCAGCCCGTCGGCGCGGACGGCTTCCTCGGCGAACCAGCGAAAGAACTCGGCTGCATAGGTGGCTTCGCCGCGCGCATCGACGCCCGCCTTGCCGTTCTCCAGCGTGATCAGGTTCGCGAAATGGTCGAGCCGCGCGGTCATGAGCTCCCACGCGCGGCGCAGCACTTCGGAGCGGTCACGGGGCGTGCGGGCGGCCCAGTCGGCCATTGCGGCCTCCGCGGCGTCGAGCGCGGCATCGGCATCGGGAATATCGGCGGACGCAACGGAGGCCAGCACCTCCTCGGTCGCTGGGTTGATCACGTCGAAGCGGTCGGTGCCCGGCCGCCATTCGCCGTTGATGTAGAGATCGGTGTAGTCCATGTGGGCCTCCGATGGGTCAGAGCAGGTGGCGGAGCGGCTGCTCCACCCGGCCTGCGAATTCGGTCAGAAGGTGAAGCGCCCCCGGCGCGTCGAGCTGTGCGGGCGTGCATTCCAGCGTAAGCGTGAGGCCGGTGTCCCCGGACGTGAGGGTGATGACCGGCGTGTCTTCGCCGCCCATCTCCACGGACCGCAGACGCGACCCGCGCAGGTCGCGCAGGGTCAGGACCGCGGCGGTCTCGGTCTCGGCGACGCTGCCGAGGCACCGGGTGGCGGGGGCGTCGAACGTGCGGGACACGCCGCGGCGTTCGATCGTCACGGGGCCGGGGGTTGGGAGGGAAGACGCGGCGAGCCCGGCAAGGAGCGCGTCGGCATCGGTCAGTCCGTGACGCTCGGCGCACCACGCGGCGAAGTCCGGCAGGCCGTCCGCCGTGGTCTCGGCGATCAAGCGCCGGGATGTCGACGTGACCCCGGTCGCGGGTGCGGCATCGGGCAAGCTCTTGAGCGTCTCGATATCGCTGGCATGGAACGGCTGGTCGTAGCCCGCGTCCACGAGGCGGGCGAGGTCCAGTCCCTGTTCCAACGCCAGTCGGCGCGCCTTGGGCGAGGCGAGGATTCTGCCCGAAGGGCCCGGCGCTGGTTTCGGCGCCATGCGCGGTTTCTCTTGCGGGACTTCCTCGGTTTTTGCCTCTGGAGCCCGCGCGGTCGGTTCCGCCACGGCGGTCGCGGATCCACGGGACCGGGACAAGGGCATGTCCGGGGCCTCGGCACTGATGATCGCAACCGCTTCGCCAACCGGCACCTCTTCGCCCGCCTCGGCGAGGGTCGCGGCGAGGAAACCCTCGCGCCCGGCCTCGACCTCCATCGTGCTCTTGTCGGTCTCGACCTCGAACAGCACGTCATCAGCGGACACCGCATCGCCGGGGGATTTCTGCCAGCTCACCAGCACGCCGGAATCCTGCGCCATGCCGAGCTGCGGCATGGTCACGGCATGGCCTTCGGGCAGCTCATCGGCGGCGTCATCCGTTCCGTCTTCGGCCTGAGCCGGCGGCGGGGCGGAAGCGTCGTCCTCCGCGCTGTCGGAGATACGGGCGATGACGGCGCCCACCGGCACGTCCTCCCCTTCGCCCGCCGACACGCCGGTGAGGAACCCGTCCGCCTGCGCCTCGACCTCCATCGTCGCCTTGTCGGTTTCGACCTCGAACAGCGCGTCGCCCTTGGACACGGCCTCGCCGGGCGACTTCAGCCATGACACGATCTTGCCGGCGTCCTGTGCCATGCCCAGTTGCGGCATCGTCACGTCATGCGGCATGGATGAGCTCCCCGGCGCAGAGTTTGCGCGCGTTCTCCACCACGCCCTCAGGCGTCGGCACGGTGATGTCCTCGAGCGCGGGGCTGAAGGGCACAGGCACGTCCATCGCGCCCATGCGCAGCACCGGCGCGTCGAGGTGATAGAACGCCTTTTCGTTCAGACGCGACGCGATCTCGGCGGTGACGCCGTAGCTCTGGTGTCCCTCGTCGATCACGATGGCGCGCGACGTCTTCTTCACGCTGTCCAGAAGCGTCTTTTCGTCCAGCGGCACGATGGTACGCGGGTCGATGATCTCGGCCTCGATCCCTTCCTTCGCGAGCGTTTCGGCGGCTTTCTCTGCCACCTGGACCATCGAGGAGGTCGCGATCAGGGTGATGTCCTTGCCTTCGCGCTTCACGTTCGCTTCGCCGAAGGGGATGAGGTATTCCTCCTCCGGCACGGGCGCCTTGTCCTGATACATCAGCTTGTCTTCGAAGATCACGACCGGGTTGTTGTCGCGGATCGCGGTCTTCATCAGCCCCTTAGCCTCGTAGGCCGAGGAGGGCAGAGCGACCTTCAGCCCCGGGATATGCGCAACGAGCGCCTGCAACGACTGGCTGTGCTGCGCCGCCGAGCGGCGGGTCGCGCCGAGGTTCGTGCGCAGGACCATCGGCACCGACAGCTTGCCGCCCGACATGTAGTGCTGCTTGGCCGCCTGGTTACAGAGCTGATCCATGACCAGGTAGAGGAAATCGCCGAACATCAGGTCCACGACCGGCCGCGCGCCGGTCATCGCGGCGCCCACGGCGAGGCCGACGAAGCCCGGCTCTGAGATCGGCGTGTCGAGCACGCGGTCGGTGCCGAATTCCTCGACAAGCCCGGACAGCACCTTGAACGGCGTGCCGGCCTCCGCCACGTCCTCGCCCAGAATGAAGACGGTCTCGTCGCGGCGCATTTCCTCGGCCAGGGCTTCGTTCACGGCCTGGGACAGGGTGATCTCTCGCATCGTCATTCTCCTCAGTCCGCGTAGACGTGCATTTCGACCTCGGACGCGTCCGGATAGGGCGCGGCCTCGGCATAGGCGACGGCGTCGGCGGCATCCTTTTCGATCTCGGCATTCATCGCCTCGATCTCGTCCTCGGTGGCGATGCCTTGCTCGACGAGGAAGGCGCGGAAGCGGGTGATCGGATCGCGGTTCTCGCGCCAGTCCTTTTCCTCGTCCTTGGCGCGGTAGTACTCGCGGTTGATGTCGCCGACGTGGTGGCCGTGGTAGCGGTAGGTTTCCAGTTCGACGAAGAACGGACCCTCGCCCTTGCGGCAGCGCGCGACGAGCTTCTGGGTCAGCTCGTTGACCGCGAGCACGTCCTGCCCGTCGACCTTGTGCGCCTCGATTCCGAAGGCTTCGGCGCGGGCGGTAATCGACCCGGCGGCGATTTCGTCCGTCCGCGTGTATTCGGAATAGCCGTTGTTTTCGCAGGCATAGATGACGGGCAGGTTCCAGAGCGCGGCCATGTTCATGACCTCGTACCACAGACCCTGCGCCGTCGCGCCGTCGCCGAAGAAACAGACGGTCACGTCGTCGGACCCCTGCAGTTTCGCGCGGAGCGCCGAGCCGGTGGCGATGCCCATCGATCCGCCGACGATGGCGTTTGCGCCGAGGTTCCCATGGCTCTGATCGGCGATGTGCATCGATCCGCCCTTGCCGCGGCAATAGCCCTCTTCCTTGCCCAGAAGCTCGCAGAACATTTCCTTGAATTCCGCACCCTTGGCCACGCAGTGCCCATGGCCGCGGTGGGTCGAGGTGATGCGGTCGTCGTCCGTCAGCGCCTCGCAGATACCGACCGCCACGGCCTCTTCACCCGAATACATGTGGGTGAGGCCGGGCATCTTTGCGGAGAGGTAGAGCTGGTTCGCATTGTCCTCGAAGGTACGTATGCGCACCATCTGGCGATACATGCGCAGGTAGTCCTCGGTGTTGGTCTTGGATTTCGCCATGATGTCCTCTCGAAGGTGGGTTCCACCCACCCTACGAAGCGCCCGTAGGGTGGGTGCGAACCCACCGATCAATAACGGTTCGCGATGGGGAGTTCTTCGGCGGGGAAGAGGCTGATGACCTCGACGCCGGTCTCCGTCACCACGACCTCCTCCTCGATCCGCGCGGCGGAGTAGCCGTCGGCGGCAGGGCAATAAGTCTCGAGCGCGAAGACCATGCCGGTCTGGATCTCCATCGGGTGATCGAGCGACACGGCGCGGCTGATGATCGGCCGTTCGTGCAGCGCGAGGCCCAAGCCATGGCCGAACTGTAGCCCGAACGCGGCGTCCTCGTTCGGGAAGCCGAACTCCTCGGCCTTGGGCCAGAGTTTCGCCACCTGGTCGGTCGTCCCCCCCGGCTTGATCGCATCGATCGAGGCGTCGATCCACTCACGCGCTTTGACGTAGGCATCGACCTGCGCGGGCGTGGAGCGACCGATGTTGAACGTCCGGTAGTAGCAAGTCCGGTAGCCCTGGTAGCTTTGGAGGATGTCGAAGAACGCCTGGTCGCCGGGCCGGAACAGCCGGTCGGTGAAGTTGTGCGGGTGCGGGTTGCAGCGCTCGCCGGAGATCGCGTTGATCGCCTCGACGTCGTCCGAGCCCATCTCGTAGAGCATCTTGTTGGACAGAGCGACGATGTCGTTCTCGCGCACTCCCGGTTTCAGTTCCTCGTAGATCATGTGGTAGACGCCATCGACCATGCTGGCCGCCTGCGTGAGCAGCTGGATCTCGTCCCAGTTCTTGATCTCGCGCGCCGCGAGCATGATCTGCTGGCCATCGACCACGTGCAGCCCCTCTTCCTGCAGCGCGTGGAACATGGCGGTTTCGGCGTAGTCGACGCCGACCGGCATATCCGCCATGCCCGCCTCCTTGATGAGGCGCGCGATCTCCTTTGCGTACTTGCGCATGAGCCCGAATTCCGGCGGGATCGTCCCGCGCATCCCGACGACACCGGCGAGGCAGTGGTCGGGCTCCAGCCAGTCGGAGTAGCGCTTGTGGTGCATGGCGGCCGAGCCGAAGTCCCACACATAGGGGCTGTCGTCCCCGGTCAGCAGGCAGAAGCGGCACATCTTGTCCCGCTCCCACTCGCCGATCTTCGTGGCCGAGACATAGCGGATGTTGTTCACGTCGAAGAGGAGCAGCGTGCCCGCGTTCGAGGCCTGGAGCGCCTGGCGCGTCCGGGCGAGCCGGTAGCGGCGCAGGCGGTCGTGGTCGATCCGACGTTCGAAATCCACCGACATGTGCCCCGAGGCGGGGAGGCGGTCGCGCCACTCCCAGTTCGGTTCGAGGTCTTGGGGGGTAAGCATGTTCGGCAGCAGGGCGCGTGACATCAAGGTCTCCTCCGGGGTCGCGCTGCGACCCTCATCTGTCTTTTCTAAATTTAAATCAGTGCGTTACTGGATGCACCAGCCGCCATCGATGTGGATCATCTGGCCGGTCATGTAGTCGCTGTCGTCGCTTGCGAGGAACGAGGCAGTGCCGGTGATGTCGTCGGGGTAGGACACGCGCTTGATCTGAAGCGCGTCGCGCACGATGTCCTCGTAGGCCTGCCCTTCGCGATCCTTGAAACCAATGTCGACGAGGTCCTTGTCGAGCTGTTCCCAAAGCGGCGTGACCACCACGCCGGGTGCGTAGCCGTTGACGGTGATGTTGTGCTCGGCAAGCCCGATGGCACCGCAATGCGTGAGCGCGAGGCAGCCGTATTTCGAGGTGCAGTAGACCGTCACGTCGACCAGCGGCTTGCGGGACGCGATGCTGCCCACGTTGATGAGCTTGTAGGGATGATCCTCCATCGGACCCTGCGCGATCATCTGGCGCGCGGTCTCCTGCATCCCCAGCCACATCGCCTTGGTGTTCACGTTCATGATCATGTCCCAGTTGTCTTCATCGATATCCATGAAGAACCGGGGCTTGTTCAGGCCCGCATTGAAGAGACCCACGTTGATCGACCCGAAGGCGTCGACCACGGCCGCGACGGCTGCCGCGTTGTCCTCGCGCTTGGTGACGTCCATCTTGACCGCAATCGCCTTGCCGCCGCCCGCGCCATTGATGCGGTCCGCGACGACCTTGGCCTCGTCGCCGTCCAGGTCGCCGATGCAGACGTTCGCGCCCTGGGCCGCGAAAGCCTCGGCATTGGCCGCGCCCATGCCGCGGGCGGCGCCGGTGATCAGGATGTTTTTCCCCTTCAGGCGATGTGGGTCCATGGTGTCCTCCCTAGGTGACCGGTGTTCGCAAAATGGCCTCGGCCTTGGCCTGCGCGCTGGCGAGCGCGTCCGCCGGGCTGACCAGCCCGCGCAGCATGTCGTGCAGCTCGTTGCCGCAGACGGTGATGATGTCGGAGATCTGCGGCACGGGCGGGCGTGGCCAGAACTGAAGCTCGTCGCGCCAGGACATCTGGTCGACGAGCTCGAAGATCGGTGAAAGCCGCCGCACCTCCGGGTCCGCGCCGACCGAGTAGCGGGGCGCGGTGCGGCTGCCTTCCTGGGCGTAGAGCTTCTGCGCGGCGGGCGACGTGAAGGCAATCAGAGCCTCGACCGCGTCCGGAATACGCTCCTCGGAAAGATTGGCCGGGATGCAGAGCGCATAGCCGCCCACGGGCGCGATAGGCGCGCCTTCGGGCCCGTGCGGATGGGGCAGGTAGCCGGTGTTTCCATGCGCCGCGCAGGATTTGTCGAGTTCGAAATAGGGCGCGAGCAGGGTGTAGCCATAGGCCATGGCGACCGACCCGGCGGCATAGGGGCGCACACGCTCGTACCACGACATCGACAAGATATCGGGCGGCGAGAACTGCATGAGCTCCATCAGGTATTCCGCCGCCTCACGGGCGCGGGGCGAATCGAGCATCGGCCGGAAATCGTCGCGTTCGAGGTGATCGGCGTCGTAGCCGCCCGCGATCTCGGGCAGGTCGATGATCGGCTGGCCGAAAGCGGCGCAGGTCATCATGAAGGTGTGGCCGAGCGCCGTTCCGCGGGCCGCGTTCCAAGCCACGCCGTAGCGTCCCCGGCGCGGGTTGTGGAAATGGCGCGCGGCCTCCACAACGCGTTCGGTCGTATCCGGCGGCTCCAGCCCGGCCTCGGCGAACCAGTCCTTGCGATAGAACATGAGCTCGGGCGTCGTCTGGCTCGGCACACCGTAGGGCACCTCGTCCCAATGGGTCGCGCGCCAGCCGGCGGTGTGGAAATCGCTGGGCTCCAGCCGGGCCACGTCCATCACCTCGGGCAGGGGGCGGATCACGCCCTTCTTCACGAACTCGCCGAGCCATGGAAGGTCGACTGCGATGAGGTCGTAGCGGCTCCGGCTCCGGGTGGCGTTGCGTAAAGCCTCCTCGCGCAGCCTGTCGATGGAGAAGGCGCGTTGATGGATGTCGGTGCCGACGATCTGTTCGAACTGACGCTTGAGGTTCTCCATGACCATGAAGGTCGGGTCGCCGTGGACGAGGATGCGGACCCCGCCCGCGAGCTTGAGCGACTGGGGCAGGGCGCGCGGCGGCGCAAGCATCGTCTGCCCCGGCTGATAAGAGCCCCCGAAGTAGTAGTCACGCGCACCGTCCGTGCGCCGGGCACCGCCATAGGTATCCTGCGCGATCCGGTCGATCCGGTCCGCCACCTGGCTGAAGACCTCGAACAGGTGCTCGCTGGGGTGGAGCGAGACGCTCTTGCCCGACTTGGTGCGCGGGCGCTGTTCGATGAAGCCGGCGTCCGTGAGCTCGGACAGCTTGCGGGTTCCGGTGGCATATGGAACGCCAGACGCCGCGACCATCGCGGAGGGAGAGACGACGCGGCCCTCGAAATGGCTGTGGAGCAAATGCAGCAGCATGTTGAGATGCGGATTCGCCGTGCTCGGCTCGATCCCGTTGTCGATTTCGGTCGAAATGCCCTGGAGCAGCGTGACAACCCGCAAGACGTCCGGACTGTCCACCATGGCCGCCACGGCCTTGGCGCTGACCGGGCCATTCTGTCCAGAATGAACAAATTTCACGGGATCGTGATGCATTGGGTCCGTCTTTTGCGTGTTGCGGGTCGGTCGACGTTTGCGTGCCATGTCCGTCCTTCCGAAACTGTCCAATATGAGAGGGCTGGCGTATCGCCAATTTATCCAAAATGGATACCATGCTTTTCAGATTGAACAAAAAGGGGGCGTTCAACCCGCGCCAAAATCGCGCTCGATGGAAAACAGGTTGCACAGGGGCGTCATGTCCCGGGCTGGGAGGACAGCCGCAATCGTGACAACATAAGTTTGGGAGGACCAATCACATGAAGATTTCGACCAAGTTTGCGCTCGTTTGCTCGACCGCGATGCTGGGCACCGCCGCCTTCGGTGAAGCGCATTCGAGCTACACCATCGGTATCACGCAGAACAACGTGGGCGTGGACAGCTACCAGACCACCTACGAACAGGCCTTCATCGCGGCGGCCGAGGAAAACGACAGCGTCGAGGTCGTCGTTCTCGACGCCGGCGGCGACGTGGCGCGCCAGATCGCCCAGATGGAAGACCTCATCCAGCAGGAAGTGGACGCGATCATCATCTGGCCGACAAACGGCGAGGCGGTGATTCCCGCGGTGCGCAAGGCGAGCCAGGCGGATATTCCGGTGATCGTCACCAACTCCAACATCGCCGAGCAGGGCTTCGACTTCGTCGCCTCCTTCTCGGGCCCCGACAACATCACGCAAGGCGCCCGTTCGGCCGAGATCATGTGCGACCGGTTCAAGGAGCAGGGCATCGAAACCGAGGCGCAGATCGTGCAGATCTCGGGCCAGCCCGGCTACACCACCGCCATCGAACGCGCCAAGGGCTTCGAGGATCGCCTTCCGGAAGTCTGCCCGGACGTCACGCTGATGGAAACGCAGCCGGGCGACTGGAACCGCGAGAAGTCGCAGCAGGTGATGGAGGCCTTCCTCGTCAAGTACGACGATATCGACGGCGTCTATGCCGGTGACGACAACATGGGTGTCGGCGCGCTGAACGCCGCCAAGGCCGCCGGCCGCGCGGGCGATATCACCTTCGTCGGCGCCACCAACTTCGCGGTGGGGTACGAAGCCATGGCCGCGGGCGAATACTGGGGTTCGATCTACCAGTCGCCGGTCGATGACGCGGAAGCCGCGCTCCAGACCGCGATCGACGTGCTCGACGGTGAGGACGTGCCGTTCCTGAACTACTTCGACACGCCGAAGATCACCCAGGACAACATGGACGAGTTCACCAAGCCCGTCTTCTGATCTCCTCCCCGGATGCGCGGGGCGCGCGCCACAGCCGCCTCGCGCATCCAGTTTTGTTTTTTCCACGTAGTGAATTCGAAGGGGGCGCACATGGCACGTGTCGCTGGACGGTCCTGTATCGTGACGGGCGCAGCTCAGGGGATCGGGCGGGCCATCGGGGAGGCGCTCCTGGACGAGGGGGCCAACGTGTGTTTCGCCGATATCAACGGGGACAAGGTCGGGGCCGTGGCCGAGGCGAATGCCGAGCGGGCCGCGCAATCTGGGGCCGGGGTGACCCACGCCGCCGTCGACGTGACGGACCGCGCGCAGGTCAGGGCCATGATCGACCACACGGTATCACGGTTCGGACGCCTCGACGTGAAGTTCAACAATGCGGGCGTCAACAAGCCCATGAACTTTCTCGACGTGACCGAGGACAACTGGAATTTCGTGATGGGAGTCAACGGCCTGGGCTGCATGATCGGAATGCAGGAGGCCGCGCGCCAGATGATCGCACAGGGACGGGACAACGACGGCATGGCGGGCAAGATCATCAACACCGCCTCGATCGCCAGCCGGCAGGGCTTCGACAACGTGGCGCCCTACTGCGCGAGCAAATGGGCAGTCGTGTCGTTGACCCAGTCGGGCGCCCGCGACCTCGCAAAGCATGGGATCACGGTAACGGGCTTCGCACCGGGCGTCGTCGCCACCGAGATGTGGGAGCAGGTCGATCAGGACCTGATGAGCATCGGCGCAGCGGACCGTCCCGGCCAGGCGATGGAGGAGTTTTCCGCCGACATACTCAAGGGGCGGGTCGCGACGCCCGCGGACGTGACCGGGACGACATCGTTCCTCGCGGCCCGCGACAGCGACTACATGACGGGACAGATCGTAATGATCGACGGAGGCATGACACTCGTGTGACGTGCCGGCCATAGGGAGGACAATATGGCTGAATTGACGAAGAAGGGACTGGGAGGGTTCCTGGCGAGGCAGGGCATTCTAGTGGCCTTCGCGGTCTTCATGATCGCCTTCGCGGTCGCCAATCCGCGTTTCATCGACATCGACAATGTCTTCGGGGTGATCCGCTCCTCGGCCATTCTGGGCGTCATGGCGCTGGGCGTCACCTTCGTGGTGATCGGCGGCAACCTCGACCTGTCCGTGGGGTCGATGATGTCGTTCTCGACCATCGTGGTGCTCGACCTGCACGACAAGATCGGCCCGACGCTCGCCATCCCGTCGATGTTCGCGATGACCCTGGCGCTCGGCGCATTCATCGGGATCCTCGTCGGGTATCTCAAGCTCAACTCACTGATCGTCACGTTGGGGATGCTGTCAGCGATCCACGGGCTGACGCTCACCTATTCCGGCGGCAAGAACATGGACATCGCGGACAAGTCCGGGACGTGGTTCAGCGTTTTCGGACAGGGCAGCGTAGCCGGGGTGCCGATGCCGATCCTGATCTTCGCGGGGCTTGCGATCCTACTGAGTATCATCCTGTCGCGCACCCCGTTCGGGCGGAAGGTCTACGCCGTGGGCGGCAACGGGCTCGCCGCCACGTTTTCGGGCATCCCGCGCGCGCGGGTCGTGTTCATGACCTATCTCATGTCGTCCTTCTGCGTGGCGACCGCCGGGTTGATCCAGGCGAGCCGGTCACTGGGCAGCCAGAACACCGTCGGGCAGGGTATGGAGCTCGAGGTGCTCGCCGCCGTCATCCTCGGCGGGGCGTCGCTCCTGGGCGGGGCCGGCACGATCTTCAAGACTGTGATCGGCGTGCTGATCCTGGGCTTCATCCAGAACGGCCTGCTCCTCTTGGGCCTCGCCTTCTATGCGCAGTACGTCGTGACCTGGATCATCATCATTCTCGCGGTCTGGCTCGATATCGCAGCCAAGCGCGGCGGCCTTTGGTCGCGGATCGCGTGAGGAGGGAACGATGAAGAACGAAACCCGAGCCAACCTCATCAAGCAAGGCGCGATCTGGGCCTTCATCGTGGTCGAGCTGGCCTTCTTCTCCATCGCGGGGGAGTTTCTGTCGGTGACCGAGACGGCGTTCATGGATTTCGACAACATGCTCCTGCTGCTCAAGCAGTCGGCGCCGATCGGGATCATCGCGCTGGGCATGACGATCATCATGATCAACGGCAACATCGACCTGAGCGTCGGCGCGACCTTCGCGCTCGCGGCCATCGTGCTGCTCGACAGCATGACATGGCCGTTCATGCAGAACCTGGGCAACTGGGCCATCCCGCTCGCCTGGCTCTTCGCCCTCGCGACCGGGGTCGTTCTCGGCGCGATCAACGGGCTGATCGTGTGGAAGACCGGGGTGGACGCGTTCATCGTCACGCTGGGCTCGATGCTGGGCTACCGCGGCCTCGTCTTCATGTACAACGGCGAGCAGCCGACCAGCCACCTCAACTGGACGCTCGTGGATTTCGCCGAGGCGCAGTTCCTCGGCCTGCACACCGCGACCTGGTTCCTGCTCGGCGCGGCGCTCCTCCTGTGGCTCCTGATGATCCGGACGGTGCATGGCCGCAACGCCTATGCCATCGGCAACAACCGGGATGCAGCGGTCAACGCGGGCATCCGCGTGGGCCCGCATTTCCTGTGGAATTTCATGCTGATCGGCTTCCTGGCCGCGCTCTCCGCCGTCGTTTTCTACTCCGAAAGCGGCTCGGTGAACCCGAACGACGGGATGCTCTACGAACTCTGGGCGATCACCGCCGTGGTTCTGGGCGGCACCAAGCTGTCGGGCGGCTACGGCTCGATCATCTCGACGCTGGGCGGCGTCATCGCGATCCAGCTTTTGCGCAAGGGTCTGGGCCATATCGGGGCGGATACCGAAACGGTGAACCTCGTCATCGGCCTCATCCTGATCGCGGTGCTGTTTCTCGACCGCCAGCTTAATCGCAAGGGCAAAGAGGAGCTCAGAACATGACCGACCAGACGCCGGCCCTGCGCCTCGAGGGCATCGTGAAGACCTTTCCCGGCGTGCGTGCCCTCGACGGTGTGTCCTTCACGGTCATGCCCGGGGAAGTCCACGCGCTCATGGGCGAGAACGGCGCGGGAAAGTCCACGCTGATGAAGGTGCTGGGAGGGATTCTCACACCGAACGAGGGCCAGATCTTCATCGAGGAGCAACCGACGATCATGTCCTCGCCTATGAACGCCAAGGCCAAGGGCGTGGTCTTCATCCACCAGGAACTCAGCCTCGCGGATGAGTTGTCGGTGGCCGAGAACATCTTCCTGGGCGAATTGCCGAAGAAGAGCTTCGGGCGCGTGGACTGGCAGCGGCTCTATGACGAGACGGACGCGATCCTGAAGACCCTGAACGTGGGCTTCGATGCGCGCACCCGGGTCGGCGACCTTTCCATCGCGAACCAGCAGATGGTCGAGATCGCCCGCGCCCTCACCGTCGAACCCCGCGCCGTGATCTTCGACGAACCGACCGCTTCACTGACCGATGCAGAAAAGGTCGTTCTATTCGAGGTCATCGCCGACCTTCAGTCGCGCGGCGTCGGTGTGATCTACATCTCCCACCGGATGGAAGAGATCTTCAAGATCACCGACCGAATCAGCGTCCTGCGCGACGGCCAGTATCGCGGCACGCTCAACACCGCCGAGACGAACGAGGAGGAGGTCACGCAGCTGATGATCGGGCGCACGCTCGACCTGTCGCGCAACGAAAGCACGCACGAAATGGGCGAGGTGGCGCTGGAGGTGCGCGGGCTGAGCTGCGGGGACCTGTTCCAGGACGTGAGCTTCTCGGTCCGCCGCGGCGAGGTCGTCGGGTTCTACGGCCTCGTCGGTGCCGGGCGCACCGAGATTGCCGAGACGCTCTTCGGCCTGCGTGAACCGTCCGCCGGGACGATCCACCTCGCAGGCGAGGAGGTCAGCATCCATTCCCCCGCGGACGCGATCAAGCGGGGCATCTCGCTGGTGCCGGAGGATCGCAAGGGGCAGGGCCTCATCCTCGGCATGAACTGCCGGGACAACATGACCCTGCCGCAGGTTTCGGACCTGACCGCGGGCCCCTTCGTCAGCGACGGGGCCGAGGTCGCGATCTTCGATCAGTACCGCGACAAGCTCGACATACGCACGCCGGGCTGGCGGCAGATGGTGGGCAACCTGTCCGGCGGCAACCAGCAGAAGATCGTAATCGGAAAATGGCTCTCGATGCGCCCCGAGGTGCTCATCGTGGACGAGCCGACGCGGGGCATCGACGTGGGCTCCAAGTCAGAGATCCACAACCTGATCCGCGAACTGGCCGCCCAGGGCTACGCGGTCATCGTCATAAGCTCCGAAATGCCCGAAGTGCTGCATGTCTCCGACCGGATTGTCGCGATGTTCTCGGGCCGGGTCATGCGCGAATTCACCGCCGAGGAGGTGACCGAGGACAGCCTGATCCAGGCGATCTCGGGCATCGCATCCGACAAGGTCGCCTGATGCGGGTCGGCTTCGCCGGGCTCGGGCGCATGGGCGTCCGGATGGCCGCGAACCTCGCCGCCGCGGGGCATGAGGTGACCGTCTGGAACCGCTCGCCCGGCAAGGCGGAGGCGCTCGCGCGGGAGACCGGCTGTGCCGTGGCGCCGACGCCCAAAGCGCTGGTCGAGGTGTGCGAGGTTGTCATCACCATGCTCGCCGACGACCCGTCGTCCGAGGCGGTCCACCTTGGCCCCGACGGGCTGTTCGCATGCCTCGGCGCGCGGACCTTCGTCGAGATGGGCACGCTGTCGCCCGGACACGTCGCGGCGCTGGCCGATGCTGCGCCGGGCGGCGTCCGGGTGATCGACGCCCCGGTGTCGGGTGCGACGCAGGCGGCCCAGGACGCGCAGCTCCTCATCATGGCCGGATGTAGCGCGGACGACGGCGCGCATCTCGCACCGCTCTTCGACGCGATGGGCAAGGCCACGATGTTCCTCGGTCAACCGGGCACCGGGGCGGTCATGAAGCTTGCCGTCAATTCGCTCATCCACGGGATCAACCAGACTTTGTCCGAAGCGATCACGCTCGCCCAAGCGGCCGGCATCGCGCCGGAGGCGGCCTTCGACGTCATCGAGCAGAGCGCTGCGGCCGCGCCGATGATCTCCTACCGCCGCCCGCTCTACCTCGACGAGGCCGCACATGACGTCACCTTCACCGTCGCGCTCGCCCGCAAGGACATGGAAGTGACCGCCGCGCTCGCCCGGTCGCTCGGCACGGCGATGAAGCAGGGCGCGGTCACGCTCGACGTGCTGAAAGCGGCCGAGGCGCAGGGCTACGGCGCGCGCGACATGGCCGCGATCCTGAATTTCACGAGAGAGGACACGCCATGAAGGCAGCCTTGTTCGTCGGTGGCTGGGAAGGCCACACGCCCACCCATTTCGCCAACTGGTACAAGGGCCTGCTCGAAGACAACGGGTTCGACGTCGTGGTCCACGACACGCTCGCGCCGCTCGAACGGCCCGAGGACATGGCGGACGTCGACCTCATCACGCCGATCTGGTCCTCGGCCCGCTCCGGGCACCAGGAAGAGTTCGGGAACATGACAAAGGCCCAGGAGGACGGGCTCTTGCGGCTGGTGGGCGATGGTTGCGGGCTCGCCGGATGGCACGGTCACATGGGTGACGCGTTCCGCGACCGCCCGACCTATCACTTCTTGATCGGGGGACAGTTCGTGGCGCATCCGCCGGGCTGGCCCGACAACCTGCAACCGGCCGAGGATTACATCGACTACGACGTGACGATCTGCCAGCCCGACCATCCGCTCGTCGAAGGCATCCGGAGTTTCCGCATCCGGTCGGAACAATACTACATGCTCACGGATCCCTCGAACAACGTGCTCGCCACGACGACCTTTTCCGGTGATCACCTGTGGTGGATCGAGGGGACCGTGATACCGGTCACTTGGACCAGGCGGTGGGACAAGGGCCGGGTGTTCTACTGCTCCATCGGGCACGAACTGGACGACCTCAAGGTGCCGCAGGTGACCGAGATGATCCGGCGCGGCGCGCTCTGGGCAGCCGAGGGAAAAGCGGTCGCCTGATTTCCACGCCGCCTTTCAGACGATGCGAACGGTCTGGGAGATCGTGCCGAACACTGGGATCCCGTCAGAACCGGGGACCGACATTTCGACACGGTCGCCATCCTTCAGATATCCTGTTTCGGGCTTCCCGGTGGCGATGAGCTCGATGGCTTGCCGCTCGGCGATGCAGCTCGACCCAACCTCGGCGTAGTTGGCGTTGGCGACGGTGCCGGAGCCGAGGATCGTGCCCGCGGGCAGGTGGCGGGAATAGGCGGCGTGGGCGATGAGGTCGTTGAAGCCGAAGGCCATCTCGTCGCCATTCGCCGCGCCGAAGCGGGTGCCGTTCAGGTCGATCCGGAGCGGCAGGCAGACCCGGTGATCGCGCCAGCCGTCGCCCAGTTCGTCGGGCGTCACGGCGATGGGGGCTACGGCGCAGGCCGGTTTGCACTGCAGCCAGCCGAAACCGGTGGCCATTTCGATGGGGCCGATCGCGCGAAGGCTCCAGTCGTTGATTTGCACGACGAGGCGGATGTAGTCGCCCGCGCGATCGGGCTTGGTGCCCATCGGCACCGGTCCGAGGATCACGCCGTATTCCCCTTCGAAGTCGATGCCGTCGTCGGCGGACGGAAAATGCGCTTCGCCATGGGGCGGCAGGAAGCGGTCGGAGAGACCCTGATACATGAGCGGGCGCTCCGGCAGGCCGGTGCGCGGCAGATCCCAGGCCTCCTGGATGAGTTCTGAATGGGTCGCGAAAGCGGACCCGTCCAGCCATTGCCACGCGCGGGGCAGGGGCGAAAGCGCCTGCGCCGGGTCGAAGGGCACGCCCGCGCCCACGTCGCCGTTCAGCGCGTCCGACTGCGTCTGCAGGGCGTCGATGCACGCGTCCCAGCTGTCGAGCGCGGATTGCAGGGTCGGGGCGGCCTCGGCGGGACTGATGCGAGTCGCGTCGCGGGAGACGATGTGGAGGCGCCCGTCCGGAGTGCCGTTGTCGATGGTGACCAGTTTCATCAGAGGTCCTTTCGTCAGACGGCGACGCCGTCCTCGTTTCCGTTCAGGTAGACGCGGGTGGTGGTCGGCACGGCCTTGGCCACCGTCGCGATGGCCATGCAGGCGTCGCGGCAGACCGCAACCAGGTGTTCGAGCTTCTCCTCCGGCTCCTCGCTGTCGATGAGTACGTGGCAGGTGTAGCTGTCGCAATCGCCCCCGCCGTCGCGCCCCTCGTCGGGGGCGGCGGGCAGCTTGGCGTATTGCGCGCGGATCTCCACGCGGATGCGGTCGATCTTCATCGGGGCCTTGTGGAGATATTCCTGCAGGTGGGTCAGCAGGCAGAACGCCACGCCCATGATGAGGTAGCCGAGCGGGGAGGGGGCGGCATCTTCGCCGCCCATCGCAGTGCCTTCGTCGCAGAGCACCTCCCACGACGAGTAATCCGGGCGCGGCGACAGGATCACCCCGCGCTTCGACTGGCCGGGGCCGGGCTCGGCCATCACGTCATAGGCGAAGCGGATCGGCTCGCCCGGCTTGATCCTGGGCTTCGTCGCCTCGGGGAAGCTGACGAGCGTAGGCTTGTCGGTGCGGGTGACGATCTCGGTCATGGTCAGCCTTTCAGAACCGCGACGGGGCGGCACCAGCCCGCCGAGGCGGCCTTGATCTTGACCGGGAAACAGATGACCTCGAACCCGGTCGCGGGCAGATCCTCGAGGTTGGCGAGCTTTTCCATGTGGCCGTAGGCGCGTTCCATGCCGGCCCGGTGGCCTTCCCAGATGAGCGAGGCGTCGCCGGTTTCGGCCACGCGTTTGGCGGTGTGGATGAAGGGGGCGTCCCAGCTCCATGCGTCCGTCCCGGTGATCTTGACCCCGCGTTCGGTGAGATACAGCGTCGCCTCGCGCCCCATGCCGCAGCCGGTGGCGACGTATTCGGGCGTGCCATAGGCCGCGCCCGCGGCGGTGTTGACCAGCACGATGTCGTTCTCGGCGAGGGTATGCCCAATGCGCTCGAGTTCGGCCTCCACGTCTTCTGCTGTGGCGACATAGCCGTCGCCGAAATGCCGGAAATCGAGCTTCACCCCCCGCGCCCAGCACCATTCCAGCGGCATCTCGTCGATGGTGATCGCGCGTTTGCCGCCGTCCATCGTGGAGTGGAAGTGATAGGGGGCGTCCAGATGCGTGCCGTTGTGGGTCGACAGCGTGATCTGTTCGAGCGCCCAGCCCTCGCCGCCGGGCAGATCGTCGGGCGTGACGCCCGGGAAGAAGGCGAGCATCTGCTGCGCCGTCTGGTCATGGGCGAAATACTCGATCTTCGGCGCCGCGCCGGGCGGATCGGCCCATTCGGTGTTTTCCAGCGGGCGGGCGAGGTCGACGAGTTTCATGGCAGGCTCCTGTTCAGCGGCCCAGAAGGCCGATCGAGAGGGCGGGAACGAAGATGACGAGCGCGAGACAGGCGAGCATCATCAGGGCGAAGGGGGCGGCGCCGAGGAAGATGTCCTTCAGCGATATGTCGGGGTCGTTCAGCGTCGCCTTGATGACGTAGACCGATATGCCGAAGGGCGGCGTGAGCAGCCCAATCTCGACCGCGATCACGGTGACGATGCCGAACCAGACGAGGTCCACGCCCATGCCGGTGATGACCGGCATCATCAGCGGCACAAGGATCAGCATGATCGACCCGCTGTCGAGGATCATGCCCATCAGGATGACCACGAAGCAGTAGAGCAGGACGAGCTGGATCATCGTGATGTCGGCGCCCGCGACCATCTGGCCGAAGCCCGCCGGCACGCCGGAGAAGGCGAGCATCCGGGAATACATCTGCGCGGCGATGATGAGGAAGGAGATCGCGGCGGTGATCATCCCGGTCTCGACCAGCACCCGCCAGAGCGCGGCCCAGTCGAGGCGGCGTTTCACGACGCCGATGATGAGCGCGCCGGCGGCACCGATCCCGCCCGCCTCGACGGGGGTGAAGAAGCCCGCGTAGATGCCGCCCAGCACGAGGGCGATGAGGACCGCAATGGGCAGGCCCTTGGACAATGCCTCGCCCGCGCTCATCGCCTCGGTGTCGCGGCCAAGGTTGCGGCCGACGAAGCCCGGGGTGAAGACAGCCATGGCGATGGTCCCGAGGCCGAACATCACGGCGAGGACGAGGCCGGGGCCGAGGCCCGCGACGAAGAGGTCGCCGATGGATTGCTCAGTGAGCAGGCCGTAGAGGATGAGGAGCAGACTCGGCGGGATCAGCATTCCTAGCACGGAGGAGCCCGCGACGACGCCCACGGAAAAGCGCGTGCCGTAGCCGTGGCGGCGCAGTTCCGGCACCGCGATCTTGGTGAAGACGGCGGCGGAGGCGATGGAGATGCCCGTGATGGCCGCGAAGATCGTGTTGGCCGCGATGGTGCCGACGCCCAGGCCGCCCTTGATCCGGCGGAACATGGCGTTGGCGACCGCGAAGGCGTCGCGGCCCATGCCCGCCTCGCTCACGAGGTAACCCATGAGGACGAAGACCGGGACCACGCCGAAGAAGTAGCTGGAGATCGCGTCGTTCGCCGCGAGGCCCAGCATCTTGGCGGCCAGCAGCGCGTTGCCCTTGATCGCCCAGACACCAACGAAGGAGCACAGGATGAGCGCGATGGGCACGTAGAGGCCGCCCAGGACCAGCCCGCCCATGGCGGCGAGGCTGATGAGGCCGATGGCGAAATCCGTCATTCGAGCGGCTCTCCGAGAAAACGCCTGAGGATACGGGCGAGGAATTGCAGGGCGAGCAGGACGCAGCCGACGAGGATCATCGTCTTCACCGGCCATGTCGGGATCGTCAGGTTGCCGGTGGAGCCGACGAAGTCACCCCGTTCAATGGCGCGCGTCAGGATCGGCCAGTGGGCGAAGATGATCGCGCAGGTGACCGCGAAGCCCAGAAGCTCGAACGCGGTCTCCATCGCGGAGGCGAGCCGGGGCCGGGCGCGGTGCAGCGACTTGATGATCCCGTCGGAGCGCGTGACACGCCCCGCGCGCAGCGCCTGAGGCACCTGCAGGAACACGATCGCCACGATGGAGAGCGATACCATCTCGGGCACACCCTTGAGCGGGGCGCCGAAGGCCTCGCGGCCCACGACATCGACGCAGATCAGAACGACCAGCCCCGCGATCAGGAGCGTGCCCACCACGTTGGCGCCCTGCGTCGCCCGATCGAGCAGACGCAGGGCCAGGGTGGACAGCGACATCAGATCACTCGGTGTCCCAGTCGCGCAGCGGTTCCGCGCCAGCCTCGCGCATCGCGTTCATGTACGCCTCGAGGATGGCCTGACCGTTCTCGTTGGCCTCGGCCCATTCCTGCGCAGCGTTGTCCATGTTCGCGGCCCAGGTTTCGCGGGCTTCCGGATCGGCCTCGGTGATCGTGGCCCCGGCGGCTTCCATCTGGGTCAGCGCGAGCTCGGTGAAGGCTTCGAGGTCGCCGAGATACCATTCCATCGAGGCGTCGGCACCGGCGCGCAGGGCGGCCTGCACGTCGCTGTCGAGCCCATCCCACCAGTCCTTATTGGCGCAGATGGAGCCCGCGAACTGGGCGCCGAGGCCGAACTGGGTGATGTAGGGCGCGACCTCGTGCAGCTTGCCCGGGAAGGCGGCGGAGGCGAAGACGATCACGCCGTCGTACACGCCGGTCTGGATCTCGTTGTAGTAGGTCGTGAGGTTGCCCTGCACGCCCACGGCGCCGGTGCCCGAGAGCCAGTTGATCGCCGGGCCGGGGGCCGCGATCTTGCGTCCGTCGAGGTCGGCGAGGCTTTCGACCGGGAAGTTGGTCATCAAGAGGTAGTCGTCGATGGCCGAGGGGCCGCCGATGTAGACCACGTTGTTGTCGGTATACGCCTGCCGCATCCGTTCGTCGTTGAGGTGCAGGTCGTGAATCACGTTCACCACGAGGCGCGGGTCGTCGGAGACGAAGGGCGTATAGTAGGTGACGTTCTGCAACGCGAGCTTGGCCGGGTCGAAAAGCGACGAGCAGGCGCCGATCTCGGCCAGCCCCGCCTCTACGGTTTCGAGCTCTTCGCCGACGCCCGCGATGGCGCCGCCGTACTGGCCGGTGGCCGAGAAGCTGTGACCGAGTGCTTCCATCTCGGCCTGGACGGTGGGCACGAAGGCCTCGTCGAACTGTTTCACCCAGCGGAAGATCGGCGGGTGGCCGGCGACGATGGTGACGTTGAAGTCTTCCGCCGTGGCGCTGGTTGCAACGACGGCTCCGAGGGCGAGCGCCCCGAGCGAAATATGTTTCATGATGTCCTCCCTGTCGGGCACGTCCTTCGCGCACCCGTGGAGACATCCTAGGAACCGGGCGGACGAGTTAGCAAATTAATAATTGCACTAACTTCTATTGATGGCATGGATAGGGTGCATGCACCTTGAGAAATTCGACCTGAACCTGCTCGTCGCGATCGACGCGCTCATGCGGCACCGGAGCGTCACGGATGCCGCCGCGGAACTGCGCATCTCGCAATCGGCGCTGAGCAGCGCGCTCAAGCGGGTGCGGGCGCATTTCGACGACGAGATCCTGTTCTACAACGGCCAGAGCATGGTGCCGACGGCCTTCGGCAGCCAGCTGGAGGGCGACGTGCGCGACGTGATCGTGCAGCTGCGCACCCTGTCGCTGCGCCGGGCGCAGAACGACCTGAGCCAGCTTCAGCGCCGGTTCACCGTCATCGCGTCGGATTACGTCGCCGCCGTCTACTTGTCGGAACTGTGCAAGCGGCTCGCGACCGAGGCGCCGGGCGTGTCGATCGCTGTGGTGCCCTTCACCGAGGAGACGATGGAGCGGTTCGCGCGCGGGGCTATCGATTTCCTGATCGGGCCGACCTTCGCGATGGAGGAGGGATTCGAACGCGAGGACCTGTACCACGACCGGTTCAAATGCGTCCTGTCGCGCGACAACCCGCTCGCCCGTCACATGACGCCGGAGGATTTCTTCGCCGCGCCGCAGGTTGTGACAGAGTTCTTTCTCGACGACGGCAAGAGCCACTTCGAGCGCTGGCTGTCCGGGCAGCAGCGCCCGGTGAAGGTGGTCGCGGCGCTCCCGTCCTTCGTCGTGTTACCGCATTACATCGCGGGGACCGAGAACGTGGCGACGATCCACAACCGACTGGTGCCGCAGTTCGCCTCAAACCCGGACCTGGTATTCATCGATCCGCCGGTGGATATCCCGCCGCTGACCGAGCACCTTGTCGCCAACCGGCGCAACAAGCACGATGCGGATGCCGAGCGGCTGAAGGCCGTGATGCTGGAGGTCGGGCGGAGCATGTGACCCTTCGTACAGGGGATTTTGCGTTTTTGCCGCCTCGCGCTACTGTGAACCACAGGGATGGGCCCGCCGAACGGGCGGGACAGCACGAAAGGCTTCGGCCGGACAAATGACCGGGACCCACAGAGAGGCGCGCTTCGGGGCGCGCGCCGGGACATGAAGGACATGGCGCCCGACAGCCGTGCCCTCGCCGAGGGCGTGGCGGCGTCGCTGGCACTCGTGGCCCGCCGGTTCGCGGCGATGCCGGACGTGCCAGGGGCGCAGGTCCACGTGCTGTTCGCCCAGCTTTACCGCTGCACGACGCTGAGCTGGCTGTCCGCGCTGGAAGAGGCGGAGGCGCCGGACCTCGCCTACCGGACCATCGTGCATTTCTACACCGCCTACGAGGAAGGCGTGCTGGCCTGCCGGACCCTGCCGCTCGCGCAGGTGCCCAGGCCGTGGCGCAAGTATCACTGGCTCGCGCGGCGGCTCACGATGCGTGCGCCGATGACGCTTCTCGTCCTGCTCGTCTCGCTCGCCGCGCGCGCGCATGTGCGTCACGACCTCGGCCCCGCGATCCGGGCCGCCGAGGCGGATTGCCTGGCGTGCGAGGGCGGGGCGCGGGACGGATCGGTGCTCTACGGCCCGCGGTCGGATCGGACATTCATGGAAGCCGCCCGCACGTTCGTGTCCTTGTTCGAGGATCATCCGAGCCGGTGGCGCCGGTTCTGGCTGGCCCAGTGCGACCGGGGTCTCCTTGCGCTGGGCCCCGTCTGGCTCGGGACCTTCCAGGGCTGGCGCCGGGCGTCGCATGACGACGCGCATCCCGAAAGCTATTGAACCAGATCAAAGTCGTGGCGCACTAAATGTGTAGAAAGGGGCCATGGCGAACGGGATGAACAGGGTTTTTCACACCACGGGAGTCACCAAGGTCTACACGACCGGGGAGGTTGACGTACACGCGCTGCGCGGCGTGGATGCCGAGCTGTTCGCGGGTGAGTTCACGGTGCTTCTGGGCGCGTCCGGGTCCGGGAAGTCGACGCTTCTCAACATCCTCGGGGGGCTCGATCACGCGACGGCGGGGCAGGCGTGGTTCCGCGACATGGAGCTGACCGCGATGAGCGAGCGGGAGCTGACACGCTACCGCCGCGATCACGTGGGCTTCGTGTTCCAGTTCTACAACCTCGTACCCAGCCTCACCGCGCGCGAGAACGTGGCGCTCGTCACCGAGATCGCGAAGGACCCGATGCCGCCCGAAGAGGCGCTGGAGCGCGTCGGGCTGACCCACCGGCTCGACCATTTCCCCGCGGAGATGTCCGGGGGCGAGCAGCAGAGGGTCGCCATCGCGCGGGCCATCGCGAAGCGGCCCGAGGTGCTCTTGTGCGACGAGCCCACCGGCGCGCTCGATTCGAAGACGGGGGTCCAGGTGCTCGACGCGCTGGAGCGCATCAACGCCGAAATGGGCACCTCGACCATCGTCATCACCCATAACGCGGGCATCCGCGCCATGGCGCACCGGGTGGTGCATTTCGCCGACGGCAACATCGCCGAGGTGGTGACGAACGAGACCCGCATCGCGCCCGCCGAGATCGAGTGGTGACGATGCGCGCGCTGGACCGCAAGCTCTTGCGCGACATCCGCCGCCTCTGGGCGCAGGCGCTCGCCATCGCCGCCGTGCTGTCGGTCGGCGTGATGATCATGGTCATGGCTTTCGGCACCCAGCGCAGCCTGACCGAGACGCGCGATACCTTCTACGACCGGGCGCGGTTCGCCGACGTCTGGTCCTCGGCCGCGCGCGCGCCCAAGTCGCTGGTAGAGGAGATCGCGGCGATCCCCGGCGTCGCGCGGGTGGAGCCGCGCATCAGCCAGTACGCGGTGCTCGACCTGCCCGACATGTCCGACCCGGCGATGGCGCAGATCCTGTCGATTCCCGCCTCGGGTGCGCCCGAGATGAACGCCCTCATCGTGAAGGAGGGGCGGCTGCCGGAGTTCGGGCGTCGCGACGAGGTCGTGGTGAACGAGGCCTTCGCGCTGGCCCATGACTACGGCCCCGGCGACGGCTTCTCGGTCACGCTGAACGGGCAGAAGCGGGACGTGCGGATCACCGGCGTCGTGCTGAGCCCCGAGTTCATCTACACCATCGGCCCCGGCTCGATCATGCCCGACGACGAACGCTTCGGCATCCTGTGGATGGCCGAGGACGTGCTGGCGGCGGCGTTCAACCTTTCGGGCGCGTTCAACTCGGTGACGCTGTCGGTCACGCGCGGGACCGACCTCGCCCCCGTGCGCGACGAGCTGGAGCGGCTCCTGAAGCCCTACGGCGGCACCGGCTCCTATGCCCGCGACCAGCAGGTGTCGAACGCCTTCCTCGACGGCGAGCTGGAGCAACTGGACGTGATGGCGCGGATCGTGCCGCCGATCTTCCTGGTCGTGAGCGCCTTCCTCGTGAACATGGTTCTGGGGCGGCTCATCCAGCTGGAGCGCGAGCAGATCGGGCTTTTGAAAGCGTTGGGCTATTCGACGGGCGAGATCGCGGCGCATTACCTGAAACTGTCGCTGGGCATCGGCGCGATCGGCGTGCTGATCGGCTGGCTCATGGGGCTGGCCGCATCGCAGGCGATGGCGTCGGTCTATGTCGAATACTTCCATTTTCCCTACCTCGTCTTCGCCCAGCGCCCGAGCGTCTACGTGATCGGTGCGGCCGCCGGCCTCTTCGCTGCGCTCATCGGCGCGATGATGGCGGTGCGCCGGGTCGTCGGCCTGTCGCCCGCCGTGGCCATGTCGCCGCCGGCCCCCACGCGGTTCCGGCGCGGCCTGTTCGACCGGCTGATCCGGGTGCTCCGGCCGCAGCAGCCCACCATGATGATCCTGCGCGCCATCGGGCGCTGGCCCCTGCGCGCCGCGCTCACCAGCCTCGGCATCTCGATCTCGGCGGCGATCATCGTCGCGGGGCTGTTCATGTTCGACAGTTTCGACGAGTTGCTCGACGTGGCCTTCGTGCAGGCCAACCGTCAGGACGCGATCCTCGAGTTCGCCATCGAGCGGCCCGAGGCGGTGCTGGACGCGGTCGAGAACCTGCCGGGCGTGATGCGCGCCGAGGGCAGCCTGTCCATCCCCGTGCGCCTGCACCACGGCCACCTGACCCGCACCATCGGGATCGAGGCGGCCCGGCCCGGCAACGACCTCGTCCGCGTCTTCGACGGCGACGAGCGGGTGGAGGTCGCGCCGGAGCACGGGATCGTGCTGGCCAAGCGGCTGGCCGGCCACCTCGACGCGCGGGTGGGCGACGTCCTCGAGATCGAGTTCCTGCAGGAGGGCGACACCCGCCACCGCGTGCCCGTCACCGGGACCGTGGCGCAGTTCTTCGGCCTGTCCGCCTACATGGACCTGGAGACCGCGAGCCGCATCCTGGGCCACGCCCCGCGCCTGAGCCTCGCCAACGTGGACATCGACCCGGCCGCGCGCGAAGAGCTCTTCGCCGCGGTGAAGGCGAGCCCGGCGATCTCCGGCATCACCTACATGTCCGAAGTGCGCGAGGGGTTCGACGAGACCATCGCGGAAAGCGCGGGCATCACCATGACGGTCTACACCTTCATGGCCGCGCTGATCGCGATCGGCGTGGTCTACAACTCCGCCCGCATCCAGCTGTCGGAACGGGCGCGCGAACTGGCGAGCCTGCGTATCCTCGGGTTCACCCGCGGCGAGGTGAGTTACATCCTGCTGGGCGAGCTCTTCATCCTCACGCTGGTGGCGATCCCCCTGGGGCTGGTGATGGGCTACGGCATGGCGGCGGGCATGGTGCAGAGCTTCGAGAGCGACCTTTACGCGCTGCCGCTCATCGTGACCGAAACGACCTATTGGCGCGCCGCGGGCGTGGTGGCGGGGGCGACGGTGATCTCCGCCCTCATCGTGCGGCGCCGGATCGACCGCATGGACCTCGTCGCCGTGATGAAAACAAGGGAGTGACCCCATGAAACTGAGAAACATCGTGATCGGGGCGGTGGCCGTGGCCGCCATCGGCGGCGCGGTCTGGGTGTCGATGCAGCCGGAGGTCGTGCCGGTGGACATGGCCGAGGTCACTTCGGGACCGATGGAGGTCACGGTGAACGCCGACGGCACCACCCGCGTGCGCGATGTCTACGAGGTGGCAGCGCCGGTGTCGGGCACCATGGCGCGCGCACCGGTTGCCGTGGGCGACCGCGTGGTCGAGGGCGAGACGGTGGTTGCGCGGATTGAGCCGGGCGAGCCCGCCTTCCTCGACGAACGCGCGCGTAAGCAGGCGGAGGCGGCCGTGGCGCAGGCGCAGGCCGCGCTGGCCCTGTCGCGCACGCAGATCACGGTGGCCGAGGCCGACCTCAACAACGCGCAGCGCCAGCTCAACCGGGTGTTCGACCTGCATGAGCGGGGCACTGCCCCGGACGCGGCGCTGGAAGACGCGGAAACCGCCGTCGATGTGGCCGCGGCCCAGCTCGACAGCGCCCATGCCACGGCGGACATGCGCGTGAGCGAACTGGCGGCGGCCCGCGCGGTCCTGACCCAGCCGGGCGAGCGCAACGTGGCCGAGGCGGAGGCCTGCTGCGTCGACCTCAAGGCACCCGTGTCGGGCACCGTGCTCTCGGTCGCCTCGACCTCTGCCCGCCCGGTGACGGCGGGGACGACGCTTCTCTCCATCGGGCCGACGGACGACCTCGAGATCGTGGTGGAGCTCCTGTCCACCGACGCGGTCCGCCTGTCGAAGGGGGCGCCCGCCCATATCGAACGCTGGGGCGGGGCGGGGGCGCTGGCGGCCGAGGTGCGCGAGATCGAGCCGGCGGCTTTCACCAAGATCTCGGCGCTGGGGATCGAGGAGCAGCGCGTGCGCGTCGTGCTCGACTTCGCCGAAGCGCAGGAGGTGCCGGCCCTGGGCCACAACTTCCGCGTCTACGCCCGGATCGTGGAATGGTCGGCCGATGACACCCTGCGCGTGCCCATCTCGGCGCTCTTTCGCGAGGGCGACGACTGGGCGGTCTTCACCGTCGAGGGCGACACCGCGCGGCTGACACCGGTCGAGATCGGCCAGCGCAACGCGGACGAGGCGCAGGTTCTGTCGGGGCTCGCGGCGGGCGACATCGTCATCACGCATCCGAGCGACCGGATCGCGGATGGCGTGCTGATCGAACCGCGCACGACCGGCAACTGACGCGCCTCTTCTCTGTTTCAGGAAACCTCAGGGGGTAAGGGCGTATTTGCCTGCAAATGCGCCCAGGGGAACTGGTCCCCCTCATCGCGACGGCCTGCCGCAAGGCAGGGCGGTGCAAGACCTGCGCGGGCGTCAGCCCGCACCATTTGACAGCGCAGCCTCTGGGCAAGGCGGGCGCTCCGTGGCAGAAAGGCCTCATGACCCGTCTCGACACCGCGCGGGATATCCTCGCCACGCTCATTGCCTTTCCGACCGTGTCCTCGGACAGCAACCTCGACCTGATCCATTGGGTCGCGGACTACCTCGAACGCCACTGGGCGCGGGTCGAGGTGCTGACCAATGCGGACGGGACCAAGGCCAATCTTTTCGCGACCATCGGTCCGGAGGGCGACGGGGGTATCGTGCTGTCGGGCCATTCCGACGTGGTGCCGGTGGCGGAGCAGGACTGGACCTCGGACCCGTTCGAGATGCGCGAGGCGGACGGGCTGCTTTACGGGCGCGGCACCTGCGACATGAAGGGGTTCATCGCCTGCGCGCTGGCTATGGCGCCCTACTACGCGGGGCGCGAGCTGACCCGTCCGATCCATTTCGCCTTCACCCATGACGAAGAGGTGGGCTGCCTGGGCGCCGCCGACCTGATCGCGGCACTCGAGGCGCGGGGCGTGAAGCCTGCGATGGCTATCATCGGCGAACCGACCGAAATGCGGGTGATCGAGGGGCACAAGGGGTGCTGTGAATACACCACGCGCTTCACGGGGCTGGAGGGCCACGGTTCGGACCCGGAGCAGGGGGTGAACGCGGCCGAATACGCGGTGCGTTACGTCTCGCGCCTGCTGGAGATCCGCGAGGCGCTGAAGGCGCGCGCGCCTGCGGCGAGCCCGTTCGAGCCGCCCTGGACCACGCTCAACATCGGCGGCGTGCATGGCGGCGTCGCGCATAACGTCATCGTCGGCAAGGCAGAGGTGGAGTGGGAGTTCCGCCCGGTCGTGGCCGAGGACATGGACTTCGTGAAGTCCGAGATCGAGGCCTATGCCCGCGATGTGCTCGTCCCCGAGATGCAGGCGGTGGAGCCGCGCGCGTCGATCACGACCGAGGTGATCGGCGAGGTCGCGGGGTTCGAGCCGATGGAGACCAACGCCGCGCGCGATCTCGTCCAGAAACTGACCGGGGCCAACACGGCGGGCGTCGTGCCCTTCGCGACCGAGGCGGGACTGTTCCAGTCGCTGGGGTGCGACGTGGTGGTCTGTGGGCCGGGGTCTATCGCACAGGCCCACAAGCCGGACGAATTCGTGGCGCTCGACCAGCTTGAAGCCTGCCTCGACCTGCTCGACCGGCTGGCCTGATCCAGATTGATTGACGAAAATGTGGACCCAAACGCGAAGGTGCGTCGTTCATTTAGACAATGCTTCGAACTATCCTCGTCCTGATCGTCCTCTCGTGCGCGGTGCCCGGGTTCGCCCAGACGCCGGAAGCGGAGGCGTCAGAAGAATTCTGTGGAACCCAGGTGCCTGCAGCCGGAGCGCTCGCCGCATTGTCCGGGGCCCAAGGCTCTTTCGCCAGTGTAACATCCTGGCAAGCCTGTTCTGACTGCGAAGACGACGCCTCGCCCTTGGCGCCGCGCGGGGAGGGCGCAACGGTCCTCTTTCATGTGGCTGAACAACGGCTTGAGCCGTTCCCTTCGGACGCGCGTGGCAACTGCCGCTCTTTCACCCCCCGACCCCGACGGGCCACGCCGCTCGCGACCACGGCGGATTTCGCCTGGACGTTGGAGCAAGAGCCCGCGCGGCTCGATGCGCGGTATTGCCCTTGGAACGATGACCAGGGGACGCTGTGCATGTCGTTTCTTTGCGAGCCGGACGAGCAGCGCTGGTCGCTTCTCGCGCGTGGTGAACTCGACGGGCTGACGTTCGACGATGTCCTGGAGGTCGAGGTCGACTTCCGCGTCGATGGTGAACTGGCCGGATACCTGACGCTCTCGGCGCGGGCCGGAAAACCCGATCGCTATCTGACCGTCTACGTGCCGCGTATCGACGATATGTTGCTTGGGATGCTGCGAAAGGGCGAAAGGGGCAGCATCACGGTCCGTGCGGGCGAACGTGAAACGGAATTGGGCATCACGCTCGATGGGTCGTCGCGTGCGCTGGGAACGGTCCTTGCCAACTGCCCCGACCTGCAACGACGCGCGACGCCCGAGATTGCGCCAGATCGCTTCGTGCTTCTGAACGGGCCTTCCACCGAAGCGGCCGTCGCCACGGCGCGGGAGGTGCTTGCGGAGCGTCTCGCCGGCCTGCTTGCGCCCGAAGGGGGACCGGATCCGGATGTGCGGAGTGCGGTGGAAGCGCAGCTCATGGATCGCTGGCGGTTCGTCCACGCTCTCGTCGGGTCTTCGCCGGAATTGGGCGAAAGCGGGAGCGCGCGGTACCTGCTCGTGCGCCCACCGGGGCGCGAGTGGGTCATTTTCGACCCGGAAGAGGACCCGCCGAGCATTTGGATCGACGTGAAACGTCCGATCGGGGCCTGGCCAAACCTGCTTCTCGCTTACGACCGCCGCGACGGGACCTACTACGAGCGGTGGTACTGGGACGGGGACAATTACCTCTATCGCGAGACGCTCGAATAGCGCCGAAAGCCCCGTTTCGGGGCGGGGCGCAAGGTGACCTTGCGGAAAGCTCTCCCGACTCTCTCACGACAAATTCAACGGAATCTCTTTCGCGCCGGAAGCCGTTTGGCGCAATATGAGCAAGGATCGAGCACGTTTGTCGAAACTTCATGTCGTTTTCGACGGCATATGGTTCGTGTCTGAGCAATCGCTCATTTGCACGGCAAAAGCCGGTTGAAATCCTTCGTTCAATCGTGTTGGCTTTGATCAAAAGGAAAAAACAACAATAACCAACAGGGATGTAAGGGGGTCTTTTGGCCAGCCAAGAGGAAAACGACGGTTTCGTCGTATTTGATCGCGTTCAGAAGTCCTACGATGGCGAAACACTCGTCGTGAAGGATCTGAACTTGTCCATCGGCAGAGGGGAATTCCTGACCATGCTCGGGCCCTCGGGGTCGGGGAAGACCACCTGCCTTATGATGCTCGCAGGGTTCGAGACCGCGACGCATGGGGACATTCTGCTCGGCGGACAGCCGATCAACAACATCCCGCCGCACAAGCGCGGGATCGGGATGGTGTTCCAGAACTACGCGCTGTTTCCGCACATGTCCGTGGGCGAGAACCTTTCGTTTCCGCTGGAAGTGCGCAAGATCGGCAAGTCGGATCGCGAAGAAAAGGTGAAGCGCGCGCTGGACATGGTCCAGATGGGCGATTTCATCAACCGTCGCCCCGCCCAGCTTTCGGGCGGTCAGCAGCAGCGGATCGCGCTCGCCCGCGCGCTGGTGTTCGAGCCCGAGCTGGTGCTCATGGACGAACCGCTCGGCGCGCTGGACAAACAGCTGCGCGAGCACATGCAGTTCGAGATCACGCGCCTGGCTCACAATCTCGGCATCACCACTGTCTACGTGACGCACGACCAGACCGAAGCGTTGACGATGTCCGACCGAGTGGCCGTGTTCGACGACGGCCGTATTCAGCAACTCGATCCGCCGGATGTGCTCTACGAGGAGCCGAAGAATAGCTTCGTCGCCCAATTCATCGGCGAAAACAACACGCTGCAAGGCGAAGTTGTCGAGATGAAGGGTGAGACATGCGTCATCAAGCTCGACGATGGTGAGGTGATCGACGCAAAGCCCGTGAACGTGTCCGAGGTCGGCCAGCGCACGCAGGTTTCGATCCGCCCGGAACGTGTGGAATACAACACCGACAGGCTTCAGGAGGGTGCGCACACCCTCAAGGCCGAGGTGCTGGAGTTCATCTACATGGGCGACATTTTCCGCACGCGGCTCAAGGTCGCGGGAAACGAGGATTTCGTCATCAAGACGCGCAACGCGCCGGACCAGGTCAAGCTGAAGCCCGGCCAGCAGATCGAGATCGGGTGGTTGCCCGAAGACTGCCGCGCACTCGATGCCTGAATGAGAACACCCTCGCGCCGGTAGGGCGCGAGTGGGATGGGGGGCGAGCACGCCCGGCTCTGCCTCTCTTCAAACCCGAAATGGGCGAACGACTGGGAGAAAGTTTATGAAACTCAAGACCCTACTTATGGGCTCCGCGCTTGCAGGCGTCGGCTCGATGGCAGTTGCACAGGAGATGGCGGACGACATGACGCTGGTGTCCTGGGGCGGTGCCTACCAGGCCAGCCAGCAGAACGCGTATGTTGAGCCGTACCAGGAAATGAACCCCGACGTGTCGATCACGTGGGACGAAAGCTCGGCCGAGGCCGTGGCCAAGCTGCGCGCGATGAACGAAGCCGGAAACATCACCTGGGACCTCGTGGACGTGGTGGCCTCCGATGCCATCCGTCTTTGCGACGAAGGCCTCGCGATGGAAATCGACACCGAGGAACTGCTGGCGGAAGCGCCGGACGGCACCTCGGCCGAGGATGACTTCGGCGACCTGCTCGTGTCGGACTGCTTCATTCCTCAGATCGTCTACTCGACGACCGCCGCCTACCGTCCGGACCTGCTTCCGGAAGGTGCCCCGGCGCCGGAAAGCATCTGTGCCTTCTTCGACACCGAAACCTATCCGGGCCAGCGCGCGCTGGAACAGCGCCCGATCAACAACATGGAGTGGGCGCTCCTGTGTGACGGCGTGGCGAAGGAAGACATCTACGACGTGCTCGAGACCGAAGAAGGTCAAGACCGCGCATTCGCCAAGCTCGACACCATCAAGGACGACATCGTCTGGTGGTCGGCTGCCGCCGAGCCGCCGCAGCTTCTCGCCGACGGCGAGATCGTGATGGGCTCTTCCTACAACGGCCGCTGGTTCTCGGCGATCGAAGAGCAGGATCAGCCCTTCGAGATGCTCTGGGACGCTCAGGTGTTCGACCTCGACGGCTGGATCATCCCGGCCGGCCTTCCGGAGGATCGCCTCGCCCGCGTGAAGGACTTCGTCTTCTTCGCGACGGATACCCAGCGTCTGGCCGACCAGGCTGCCTACATCTCCTACGGTCCGGCGCGTCAGTCGTCCGCGCCCCTCGTCGGCGACCACGCCGAACTGGGCATCGCGATGGGCCCGCACATGCCGACCGCTCCGGAGAACAGCGAGAACGTGTTCGTCTACAACTACGAATGGTGGGCTGATTACCGCGACGACCTGGATGCCAAGTTCCAGGCCTGGCTCGCCCAGTAATCCGACCTGACATCATCCGGGAGGGGCCTTCGGGCCCTTCCCACCCCACGCACCGAGGACGACAACCATGAGCGACGCGAGCGAGACCTCAGGCCCGATGCTGGCCGCCGACGGGCGGCCCCTGAAGGCCAGCCTCAACAGGGCCCTGCGCCGGCAAAAGATGCGGGCGCTCATGCTGATCGCGCCGCTTTTGGTTTTCATCCTCATCGCCTTCATCGCGCCGATCGCGGACATGCTGTTCCGCTCGGTCGAAAACCGCATCGTTGAAGAGACCTTGCCGCGCACCGTCGCGGCGATGGAGGACTGGGACGCCGATGCCGAGCCGACACCGGGGGAAGAGGTCTACTTCGCGATGTTCCGCGACCTTTTCGTGGCCTCGGAGAAGAAGATTCACACCCGCCTGGGCTCCCGCCTCAACTACGAGACGACCGGGATTTCCTCGCTCTTCCGCCAGACCGGCCGGGACGTCGAGGACATCGCCGAAATCTACGAGGACCAGTTCGACGACCTGAACGAGAACTGGACCGAGGAGATTTTCTGGGCCGAGCTGATGGGCGACCCCGACTGGTTCGCAGAAGCCTCGACCAGTGAGGATGGGCCGGGTCCGGACTTCGTCCTGAAAGAGGGCATGGAAGACCGGCTTCCGCTGACGACCGAAGCCTATGTCGCATTCGCAGAATTCACGCAGACAGAGGACGAGGACAACCCGGCGGACGAGAACGTCTGGCCGCTAGTCCACGCGATGCTCTATCACGACCTCACAGGCAACGCGGCCATCGACGGCTACACCGGGTTCGGGTCCGAAGAGCTGATGGCCGCCAAGGAGGCCGCAGCCGACTTCGAGGCCGTGAACTACAAGGACGCCTTCCTCGAAATCGACGAGGACTGGGGCGATCCCACCATCCTCGGCACAATCAAGGTCTATTCCCCGACCTATACCCCGGGCTATTTTCTGACCGCCGTCGACCTGCAGCTCAACCCGGAAGGGGTGGTGGCGCAGCCGGACGACCAGGCGATCTACCTCAAGCTTTTCTGGCGCACGATCTGGATGTCGCTGACGATCACATTCGCGACGATCCTGCTGGGCTATCCTGTGGCGTTCCTCCTGTCGAACCTGCCCATGCGTGTGTCGTCGCTCTTGATGATCCTCGTCCTCCTGCCGTTCTGGACTTCCCTCCTCGTACGGACGTCGGCATGGAAGGTGCTGCTCCAGCAACAGGGGGTCATCAACGACATACTCGTATGGTCCGGGCTCATCAACGACGCGGGCAGGCTTGTGATGATCAACAACCAGCTGGGCACGATCATCGCGATGACGCACATCCTGCTGCCGTTCATGATCCTGCCGCTCTACTCGGTCATGTCGACGATCCCGCCATCCTACGTGCGGGCCGCCAAGAGCCTTGGCGCGACCAACTGGGTCTCGTTCTGGCGGGTCTATTTTCCACAGTCCATCCCGGGCATCGGCGCAGGCTCGATCCTCGTGTTCATCCTTGCGATCGGCTACTATATCACGCCGGCCCTTGTCGGCGGCACGAGCGGGATCTTCATCTCGAACCGGATCGCCTATCACATCTCGTCGAGCTTGAACTGGGGCCTCGCGGCAGCGCTCGGGTCCATCCTGCTCGCCGCGGTGCTCATCCTGTACTGGGCCTATGACCGCATCGTGGGCATCGACAACGTGAAGCTGGGGTAGACCATGACGGACGCAAACGCCGACGCCGAAAACGAACTCGTCATCGACAAGGGCACCCCGCCCATGTGGGGCTTCACCGTGCCGCTGATTGCCGTTCTGGGGGGCTTCTTCGGGTTCCTCGCAGGAAACACGAGCGACTACGGCCTGATGGGTTTCCTGATCGGCCTCGTCTACGGGGGCGCGGTCGGGTTCGTCCTGAACAGCTTCGTGCCGAACCGCACGGCGGGCCGCTGGGCGCTCATCGTCGTGACCGCCGCGCTGGGCTTATTCCTTGCGGGTTTTGGCGGGCTGGTGGCGGGTGCCATCGTCGGCGCCGTGGTAAGTTGGGCGGCCTACTGGATCGGGCGCGGGCATTACCGTGACGGCGTGCCGATCTATGCCACCGGCGGACAGACGCTTTGGCACAATACCTACCTGTTCATCTGCGGCGTAATCTTTTTCTTCCTGATCGCGCCGATCCTCACGATCATTCCGCTGTCGTTCAACGCCGAGAACTTCTTCACCTTCACGCCGGAGATGCTCGCGCTCGACCCGGACGGCTACTCGCTCAAGCACTACCGCGACTTCTTCAACACCGACGACTGGCAGAGCGCCATGTGGAACTCGCTGAAGATCGCGCCGATGGCGACGATCCTCGCCGTGGGCTTCGGCACTCTGGCCGCAATCGGTCTCAGCCAGCCGCACGTGCCGTTCCGGCAGGCGATCATGGCGATCCTCATCAGCCCGATGATCGTGCCGCTCATCATCTCCGCCGCCGGCATGTATTTCTTCTACTCCCGCGTGGGGCTCCAGGGCACCTACCTGGGGGTCGTGCTGGCCCATGCCGCGCTGGGCATCCCCTTCGTCATCATTACCGTGACCGCGACCCTCGTGGGCTTCGACCGGTCCCTGACGCGGGCCTCGGCCAACCTTGGTGCCGACCCCGTGACGACCTTCCTGCGCATCCAGATGCCGCTGATCCTGCCGGGCGTGATCTCGGGCGGGCTGTTCGCCTTCATCACCTCGTTCGACGAAGTGGTCGTGGTGCTCTTCGTGGGCTCGGCGGGGCAGAAGACGCTGCCGTGGCAGATGTTCATCGGCCTGCGCGAGCAGATCAGTCCGACCATCCTCGCGGTGGCCACGATCCTCGTCGCGATCTCGATCGCGCTGCTCACGACCGTGGAACTCCTGCGCCGCCGGTCCGAGCGGATGCGTGGCCTCGCGCCGAGTTGATCGCAACGCTTACTTAACCTTTTTGCCTCATGCCGGTTGGCATGGGGCAGGGCCTCTTGAAGCCCCCCGGAACCATGACTAGGCTCTTGGGGACGGGCCATCCGGCCCGATTGACAGTCAGAGGCAGGCGCAATGAACGATCCCCTAGATACCTACATGAACACCCTCGTTCCGATGGTCGTCGAACAGACCAGCCGGGGCGAACGGGCCTATGACATCTTCTCGCGGCTGCTCAAGGAACGGATCATCTTCCTGAACGGTCCCGTACACGACGGCATGTCCTCGCTGATCTGTGCGCAGCTTCTCTTCCTCGAGGCGGAAAACCCCTCCAAGGAAATCGCGATGTACATCAACAGCCCGGGCGGCGTGGTGACGAGCGGTTTGTCGATCTACGACACGATGCAGTACATCCGGCCCAAGGTCTCCACCCTCGTGATCGGGCAGGCGGCCTCGATGGGTTCGCTTCTCCTCACGGCTGGCGCCAAGGGAATGCGCTTCTCGCTGCCCAACAGCCGGATCATGGTCCACCAGCCTTCCGGCGGCTATCAGGGCCAGGCCACGGACATCATGATCCACGCGCAGGAAACACAGAAGCTCAAGGAGCGGCTGAACCAGATCTACGTCAAACACACCGGCCAGAAACTCAAGGCCGTGCAGGACGCACTCGAACGCGACAACTTCATGGATCCGGAGCAGGCCAAGGATTGGGGCCTGATCGACGACATCCTCGAGTCGCGCGGCGAAGCGGAAGAATAGGACTGTTTAGCCCCCGCAACCGTGACCAGAATCGCATTGCGGGGGCCGAATGGCTGCCCTAAGCTTGGGCAGATTACGGACGGATCCGGCCCCGGATGGGGCAGACAGGAGCGGGGCAACGGCCCCCGAAAGGCGATATGGCGAACAATTCCTCCGGCAGCGACAGCAAGAACACCCTCTATTGTTCCTTCTGCGGAAAGAGCCAGCATGAGGTCCGCAAGCTGATCGCAGGTCCGACGGTTTTCATCTGCGATGAATGCGTCGAACTGTGCATGGACATCATCCGCGAGGAAACCAAGGGCTCCGGCCTCAAGTCCACCGACGGCGTGCCGACACCGCAGGAGATCTGCAATGTGCTCGACGATTACGTCATCGGGCAGGCCCACGCCAAGCGGGTTCTCTCGGTCGCCGTGCACAATCACTACAAACGCCTCAATCACGCGGCCAAGCATGGCGACGAGATCGAATTGGCGAAATCGAACATCATGCTGATCGGCCCGACCGGGTGCGGCAAGACGCTGCTGGCGCAGACTCTGGCCCGTATCCTCGACGTTCCGTTCACAATGGCAGACGCGACGACGCTGACCGAAGCCGGCTATGTGGGCGAGGATGTGGAGAACATCATCCTCAAGCTTCTGCAGGCGTCGGAATACAACGTCGAGCGTGCGCAGCGCGGCATCGTCTATATCGACGAGGTCGACAAGATCACGCGCAAGTCCGACAACCCCTCGATAACCCGCGACGTGTCGGGTGAGGGCGTGCAGCAAGCGCTTCTGAAGATCATGGAAGGCACGGTCGCCAGCGTTCCGCCGCAGGGCGGGCGCAAGCATCCGCAGCAGGAATTCCTGCAGGTGGACACGACGAACATCCTGTTCATCTGCGGCGGCGCTTTCGCGGGGCTCGACCGGATCATCGCGCAACGCGGCAAGGGGTCGGCCATCGGCTTCGGCGCCGACGTGAAGGACGAAGAAGCGCGCAAGATCGGCGAAGTCTTCCAGGACCTCGAACCCGAGGACCTGCTGAAATTCGGCCTGATCCCGGAATTCGTGGGCCGTCTGCCGGTTATCGCGACGCTCGAGGATCTGGACGAGGACGCGCTGGTCACGATCCTTACGCAGCCCAAGAACGCGCTGGTCAAGCAATACCAGCGCCTGTTCGAGATCGAGGATGCGAAGCTGACCTTCACCGACGATGCGCTGCTCGCCATCTCGAAAAAGGCCATCGCGCGCAAGACGGGCGCACGCGGCCTGCGCTCGATCATGGAGGACATCCTGCTCGACACGATGTTCGACCTTCCCGCACTTGAAGGGGTCGATGAGGTGGTGGTGAACGAAGAGGCTGCGAACACCGATGCCAAGCCGCTCATCATCTATGCCGAGGATCGCAAGGAAGGCGCCAGCGCGGGTTGAGCGTCGCCGAAGCCAAGTTTCAGGGCCACCCGAAGACGGGTGGCCTTTTTCGTGGGAGATACAATGGACCGCAAACACATCAGCTCCGGCTCGCCGTTCGAGGCGCAGATCGGCTATTCCCGCGCGGTTGCGGTGGATGGCTGGGTCTTCGTCTCGGGAACGACCGGCTACGATTACGAGACGATGCAGATGCCCGCGGACGTGGCCGATCAGGCCGCCAACGCGCTCGCCACGATCGAGCGGGCGCTGGCGGAGGCGGGCGGGAGCCTGGACGACGTGGTGCAGGTGAAATACATCCTGCCCGACGGCAATGATTTCGAGGCCTGCTGGCCGGTCCTGTCCAAGGCCTTCGCCAAGGCGCTCCCGGCCGCCACGATGATCGAGGCGCGGCTGATGAACCCCGAGATGAAGATCGAGATCGAGGCGGTCGCGCGGCTCAGTCAGTGAGGGAGGCGAGGATGGTGCGCCCGGTTTCGACCACCTCCTCGGTGGCCCGGTCCCACAGGACTATCGCCTTCTGATAGAGCACCGGCGGCTCGCGGTCGCTGCGCGCGAAGGCGTCGAGCCCGCTGCTCGACTGCATCACGTGGTCGGTCGTGGCGCGGGACGAGATCGTCACCGATTTCGCCCCCGTCTCGCGCGCATTCTCGTAAGAGGTCACGCCGGACCCCTGAAGCTGGAGCGCGCCGATCAGCACGGCGCCGGCGGTCAATGCGCCAAGGTTGTGAAATTCGAACATCGCTGCTCTCCGAATTGGTCAGTCTCAAATACGGGAATAACTTGCCGAACAATCTGGCCGAAATGATGGCATTGTTGCGCAATTCGAGCGAACCGGCCCTGACGGTTCTCCGCCCATCGGCGCCGTTCGGGCTGGACCTTGGCGGGGCTTTGGGCCATACGGGACGGGACGAAAACGGAGGCATCCAATGCGGTTCATCCTGTCCCTTCTGACCTGGTGGCACGAAGAAACCCTCGGCACCCGTCTCTACACCTGGCGCAAGGGCGTGAAGGTGGGCGAGGATGCGCAGGGCAACGAGTTCTACCGCAACAAGGACGACAGCAAGCGCTGGGTCTGCTACGCAGGCGAACCCGAGGCGAGCCGCATTTCGGCGGACTGGCACGGCTGGCTGCATCGCACCTTCGACGACAACCCCGCGAACGCGCCTCTGGCCCACAAGGATTGGGAAAAGCCGCACGTCGACAACATGACCGGCACCGCGCTGGCCTATGTCCCGCCGGGGTCGATCCGCAACGAGCGCCCCGTGGAACGCTCGGATTACGAGGCCTGGCAGCCCGAGTGAGCCTGCCTCTGGGGGGTCGTCCATGATCAGCCGCAGCGAGATTGCCGAAACCGTCACCGGCGGCGTCGTGCTGGCCGTTGCGCTGGGATTCCTGCTCTACGCCGGGGGCGTGATCGGCTGGTTCGGGGGCGGCGACGCCACCCAGAACTACCGCGTGAGCCTCGTCTCCGCGCGGGGCGTGCAGGTCGGCTCCGACGTGCGCGTGGCGGGCGTCAAGGTGGGCCGGGTCAGCTGGCTCGCACTGAACCCCGAGACCTTCTCGGCCGAGACCGAGCTGACGGTCGACCCCGAGTATATCTTTCCGGAAGACAGCCTCGCCCTCGTGGCTTCCGAGGGCCTCCTTGGCGGAAGCTTCGTGGAGATCATCCCCGGCTCTTCATCCTTTCCGCTCGAGGCGGGCGGGCGGTTCCGGACCGCCGCGCCGGAAACCGGCCTCATGGACTTCATCATTGAACAGTTGAACGGGAGGCGGTAATGCGCCCGACCATCGCCATTCTTGCCGCAGCGCTGGCAGCCGCGGCCCCCGCGCTTGCCCAACAGGACGGGGAGTTCGAGCCGCTCGACGTGATCGAGGGCGAGGCGCCCATCGACACTCCCGAAGATCAGGTCTTCGAGGAGGACGTTCCCTTCGACGAATACGGAAACCCGATCGACCCGAATGCCCCTCTGCGCGAGGGTGAAGGGGAGACTGTGACGACCGTGCAGGAGGGGCCGGAGGTCACGCAGGGCAACGGTGCGGTCCTGCGAGGGCTGGACAAGCTCGCGGGCTCGTCCATCGACCTCGACCTCGCATCCGGGGAGACCGGGGAACTGGGGTGGCTCCAGGTTACGCTGGCCGAGTGCCGGTATCCGACGGACAACCCGCAGGGCGACGCCTTCGCCCATCTCGTCATCCGTGACGGGAACGCCGAGGAGGCATTGTTCGACGGCTGGATGGTGGCGTCGTCACCGGCGCTGTCGGCGCTCGATCACTCGCGCTTCGACGTCTGGGTGATCCGCTGCACCACCGAGTGAGGATCGGGCAGGGGGCGTGACGTGATGTCCGCCTCGCCGTCCGCCAACGCCGCGCGCAAGAGCGCGTGGTAGCGCGCGCGCGGGATCTCGATACCCCCGAGGCTCGCGAGGTGGCGGGTGATGAACTGCGTATCGAACAGGGTGAAGCCGGTCTGGTCGAGGTGGACGACCAGTGTGGCGAGCGCCACCTTGGAGGCGTCGCGGCGGCGCGAGAACATGCTCTCGCCGAAGAACGCGCGACCCAGCGTGACGCCGTAGACGCCGCCCACGAGCGCGTCGCCGTCCCACACTTCCAGCGAATGGGCACGGCCCATGCGGTGCAGCTTGCGGTAGCCGTCGAAGATCTGGTCGTTGATCCAGGTGGTGTCGCGGTCCGCGCAGCCCTCGACCACCCCCTCGAAGTCCTCGTTCAGCGCGGCGCGGAAGGTGCCCCGGCGGATCGTGCGGGCGAGGGAGCGCGACAGGTGGAAGCCGTCGAGCGGGAGGATTCCGCGAAACTTGGGATCGACCCAGAAGACGCCCGCATCCTCGGCGTCCTCGGCCATCGGAAAGATGCCCGAGGCATAAGCGTGAAGCAGGATTTCCGGGGTCAGCCTGTCGCGCGGAGCGGACATGCCCTCAGCCCAGGTTCTCCGCCAGCCAGTGCTCCAGCCAGTGGATGTCGTAGTTGCCGGTGAGGATGTCCTCTTCGCTCAGGAGCGCGTGGAACAGCGGAATCGTCGTGTCGATCCCGTCCACCACCAGCTCGCCGAGCGCCCGGGCCAGGCGCGCGAGCGCCTCGGGCCGGTCGCGGCCGTGAACGATGAGCTTGCCGATCAGGCTGTCGTAGTAGGGCGGGATGGAATAGCCGTCGTAGAGCGCCGAATCCATCCGCACGCCGAGCCCGCCGGGGGCGTGGTACTGCGTGATCCGCCCCGGGCTGGGCGAGAAGTTCGGGAGCTTCTCGGCGTTGATCCGGATCTCGATGGCGTGGCCGTTGATCTGCAGGTCCTCCTGCGTGAACGACAGGCCGAGGCCCTCGGCCACGCGGATCTGCTCGCGCACGAGGTCGACGCCGAAGATGCCCTCGGTCACGGGGTGTTCGACTTGGAGGCGGGTGTTCATCTCGATGAAGAAGAACTCGCCGTTCTCGTAGAGGAACTCGATCGTGCCGGCACCGGAATAGCCCATCTCGCCGATGGCCTTCGCACAGATGCCGCCGATGCGCGCGCGCTCCTCGGGCGAGATCGCGGGGCCGGGGGCCTCCTCGAACACCTTCTGGTGGCGGCGTTGGAGCGAGCAGTCACGTTCGCCGAGGTGGACGCCGCCGCCCTTGCCGTCGCCGAAGACCTGCACCTCGATATGGCGCGGCTTCTGCAGGTATTTCTCGATATAGACTTCGTCGTTGCCGAAGGCGGCCTTGGCCTCGGTCCGGGCGGTGCGGAACGCGTTTTCGAGCTTCGCCTCGCTCTCGGCCACCTTCATGCCACGTCCGCCGCCGCCGGCGGTCGCCTTGACGATGACCGGGTAGCCCATCTCGCCCGCGATCTTCTTCGCGCTCTCGATGTCCGGCACGCCTCCGGGGGAGCCGGGGACGACCGGGATGCCCAGCTTCTCGGCAGTTTCCTTGGCGGTGATCTTGTCGCCCATCATGCGGATGTGGGCCGCCGAGGGGCCGATGAAAGTCAGGTCGTGATCCTCGACGATCTGCACGAAGTTCGCGTTCTCGGAGAGGAAGCCGTAACCGGGATGGATCGCCTGTGCGCCCGTCACCTCGCAGGCGGCGATGATGCCGGGAATCGAGAGGTAGGATTGCGGGCTCGGCGGCGGGCCGATGCAGACGCTTTCGTCGGCCATGCGCACGTGCATCGCGTCGGCATCCGCGGTCGAGTGGACGGCGACCGAGGCGATCCCCATCTCGCGGGCCGCGCGGATGACGCGAAGGGCAATTTCGCCCCTGTTGGCGATCAGGATCTTGTCGAACATGCCGGGGCCGCCTTACTCGATGATCATGAGCGGCGCGCCGAATTCGACCGGCGAGCCATCTTCCACGAGGATGCGTTTCACGGTGCCCGCACGCGGGGCGGGGATCTGGTTCATCGTCTTCATCGCTTCGACGATGAGGAGCGTGTCGCCCTCGGCCACCTTGTCGCCCGGCTTCACGAACGCGGGCTGGCCCGGTTCGGACTGCATGTAAACGGTGCCGACCATCGGGGAGGTCACGGCGCCGGGGTGGCTGGCCGGATCCTCGTCACCCGAGGCTGCGGGGGCGGGTGCCGGGGCCGCGGGTGCGGCAGGAGCCGACGGGGCGGCGGGCGCGGGTGCCGGGGCCGCGTAGGTCTGCACGGTGCCGCCGCGCGAGACACGCACGTTCAGCCGGTCGGCCTCGCCGTATTCCCGTTTGACCTCGAGTTCCGTGAGATCGTTTTCGCGCAGAAGCTCGGCAAGTGCCTGGATGAAGGCGACGTCGCTGTCGTGGGATTTCTTGGTCATACCGTCCTCGAGCCTGAACCCCCGTCTCACGCGGGGTCGTTTCATTTCCCCGCTTATAGGACGGCAGGGCGGCGGAGGGAAGGCATCGCGAACAGAATGACGGTTCTGCGCGGGCGGCGGACGGGCCGCCGTCAGTCCCCTTCGGCGGGTGCGGCCGGCGCTCTGTCGGCAACCGTGTCCGCCGGCGCAGCTTCAGGCGTCGGGGCGACGGGTTCGGCCGGCTCCGGCACGCTCCGGCCCTGCACGCCGGGCGCATCGCGAGCCTGGGACCGTTCGGCTTCCATCCGGGCGAGTTTCTGTTGCAGGTCGCTTTCCACCTCCAGCAGGCTCACTTCGAAAGACGGCGGAGGGCCGGCGGCGCGGCGCCCCTGCGCGACGGCGCGGCGCAGGGCGAGGATGTCGCGGGATGCGGCCGCCTGCACGTCCTGTTCCGGGCGCTCGTGCCCGTCCGCGCCCGCGTCCGTCGTGGCGGTCTGGGGTTGCACCTTGCGCAGGTCGGGCGGGCGCGTGTCCTGCACCGGCACGGCATAAGCAGCCTTGGTGCCCAAGGGGGCTGGTCCGGAAATCTCCATTTCCATGCTCCGACTACGGTGCCCCCACCGTATGCGTTCCATGAGTGTCGGACGCGGCCCGCCCGTTGTCCACAGTTTCCCGAGTCAGTGGTTAACCACTTCTTGCCGCTGGGGCGTCAGGGCGGAGGTGTAGAGATGGGTGAGGAAGGTCCGGGCGTCGTCGAAATGCGCGCCGCCCTGCACGTTCAGCACGCCGCGCACCTGGATGTCGAAATCGGCATAGTGCTGCGTGGTGGACCAGATCGAGAAGATCAGGTGGTAGGGATCGACCGGCGCGATCTTGCCCGCCGCGGACCAGTCGGCGATCACGGCGGCCTTTTCGTCCACCAGCGGGCGCAGGTCGGCCGTGATCATCTCCATGATCCGGGGGGCGCCCTGCACGATCTCGTTGGCGAACAGCCGGCTTTCGCGCGGCATCTCGCGCGACATGTCGAGCTTGCGCAGCACGTAGGCCAGGATCTCCTCCACCGGGTCGCCCGCCGGGTCGAGCGCGCGCAGCGGCTCCAGCCAGTCGGTCATTAGGTGGGCGAGGAGTTCGACGTGGATCGCCTCCTTCGACGGGAAGTAGTAGAGCAGGTTGGGCTTCGACAGCCCCGCCGTCTGCGCGATCTGGTCGAGGGTCGCGCCCCGGAACCCATGCTGCGAGAACACGTCCAGCGCCGCCTCGCGGATGGTTTCGCGGTTGCGCTTCTGGATGCGCGTGGCGGGTTTCGCCGTGGTCATGTGCTCGTCCCCTGTCCGTGAGCGGAGGCCTAGAGTGCATGGATTTGACCGGACGATCAATAACTACGCAACTCTACGGACTGGCGCGTGGCGCATGTGCCGCATAGGCTCTGCCACCGGGAGGATCGGGACATGAACCTGGCACTTTGGCTGGAACGGGTCGCGGCGGTCGCGGGAGACCGGCCGGCGCTGTTTCGCGGCGAGACCTGCGAGGCGGATTATGCCGCGTTCCATCGTGCGGCGGCGGGTGTTGCGGGCGCGCTCAGCGCGCGCGGGATCGCGCCCGGCGACCGGGTGGCGTTGTTCATGAAGAACGTGCCCGACTACCTCGTTGCGCTCTACGGCATCTGGATCGCCGGGGCGGCGGCGGTGCCGATCAACGCCAAGCTGCATCCGCGCGAGGCGCACGTGATCCTGGAGGATTCGCAGGCCCGCGCGGTGTTCGCGACCGATGCGCTGGCCGATGGGCTGACAGGGGTCGTCGATGTGCCGATCATCGGGATGGCGGCGCTGGCGGAAATGGCGAAGGGTCCGGCGCGCGACGCCGAACCGCGTGGGCCTGACGACCTCGCCTGGCTGTTCTTCACCTCCGGCACGACCGGGCGGCCCAAGGGCGTGATGATCACGCATGACATGTTGTCGGCAATGTCGCTCGCCTATCTTGCCGACGTGGACGAGGTCTCGCCCGCAGACGGGGCCTATTACATGGCGCCGATGAGCCACGGGGCGGGGCTCTATGCGCTGATCCACGTGCTCAAGGGCGCGCGCCACATCTGCCCGGTCTCCGGCGGGTTCGACACCGGCGAATTGCTGGCGGCGGCGCGTGCGCAGGGGCCGCTTCACATGTTCATGGCGCCCACGATGGTGCGCCGGATTACCGATGCCGCCCGGGCCGCCGGGGACCGGGCCGAGGGGATCAAGACCATCGTCTACGGTGGCGGGCCGATGTACGTCTCGGACATCGAGGAGGCGGTGGACTGGTTCGGTCCGAAATTCGTGCAGATCTACGGCCAGGGGGAGTGCCCCATGTCGATCACGGCGCTGTCGCGTGAAGAGGTGGCCGACCGGACGCATCCCGACTGGCGGGCGCGGCTGGCCAGCGTGGGGCGCGCGCAGTCGGTCGTCGAAGTCGCGATCGGGGACGCTGACGGAAACCCGGTTGCACCCGGTGAGACAGGCGAGATTATGGTGCGGGGCCGAACGGTGATGCCGGGCTACTGGCAGAACCCCGAGGCGACCGCCAAGACGATCCGAAACGGCTGGCTCATGACCGGAGACATGGGATTTCTCGACGACCGCGGCTACCTCACGATGAAGGACCGCTCGAAGGATGTCATCATTTCCGGCGGCACGAACATTTACCCGCGCGAGGTGGAGGAGGCGCTGCTCACCCATCCCGGCGTGCGCGAGGTCTCGGTGGTCGGCCGGCCCTCGCAGGAATGGGGGGAGGACGTGGTGGCTTTCGTCGTCGCCGACGGTGTGGACGAGGCGGCGCTGGACGCGCATGTCCTTGCACAAATCGCACGTTTCAAACGGCCAAAGGCCTATTTTTTCACCGAGTACTTGCCGAAAAACAACTATGGCAAGGTTCTGAAAACCGAGCTGCGGGAGCGGCTCAAGGAGATGGATGCATGACCTCACTGAACGGAAAAACCGCCCTCGTCACCGGCTCGACATCGGGCATCGGGCTGGGTATCGCGATCGAGCTGGCGCAGGCCGGGGCGCGGATCGCGCTTCATTCGTTGCCGGGGGATGCGGCCGCCGACGATGCCGTTAAGTCCGTTCTGGAGGCGGGGGCGCCGGACGTGCGTTTCTTCGGCTGTGACGTTTCCGAGGCAGGCAACGTGCGCGACCTCATGGCCGAGGTCGAGGAGTGGGGGCCTATCGACATCCTTGTGAACAACGCGGGGATTCAGCACACGGCTCCGATCGAGGATATGCCGGACGAAAAGTGGGACGCGATCATCGCGATCATGCTGTCGGCTTGTTTCCACACGATGAAGGCTGCCCTGCCGAAGATGGCCGAGCGGGGCTATGGCCGCGTCGTGAATGTCGCCTCGGTCCACGGCCTCGTCGCGTCGAAAGAGAAAACGCCCTATGTCGCGGCCAAGCACGGCCTTGTGGGTATGTCCAAGGTCGTGGCGCTGGAATATGCCGCCAAGGGCGATCCGGCTAAGGGGGGCGTGACCGTCAACTGCATCGGCCCCGGCTTTACCGAAACCGCGCTGATCGAAAGCCAGATCCAGGCCAAGGCGTCGGAGCATGGCGGCGACCGGGATGCCGGGATCGCCGACCTTCTGTCGGAAAAGCAGCCGTCGCTGCGCATGACGCAGACCTCCGACCTTGGCGCTTTGGCCTTGTTCCTGTGTTCCGAGGCCGCCCACAACCTCACCGGCGTGACGATCCCCGTCGATGGCGGCTGGACCGCGCAATAGGATTGAACCGAAACCCGGCTTGCGCACACTCTTCCCTGTAAAGGGAGAAACGGGACGATGGACGGCCGCATCCGGGCGCTTGAGGCCTATCTCGTCGCCTCGGCGCGAGGCGGCGACCGGCACGACCTGTCGCGCCTGGTGGCGTTGCGCGGTGACCGGCTCATGGCGCATGCCGTGCGCCTCCTTGGGGACCGGGAGGCGGCGCGCGACGTGGTGCAGGAGGCGTGGGTCGAGATCATGCGCGGGCTCAGGGGCCTGCGCGACGATCACGCCTTCCTGCCCTGGGCGCTGCGGATCGTGACCCGCCGCGTGGCGCGTGAGATCGCGCGGCGTCAGCGGGGGCGGGCGGTCGCGGCGGCCTGGGCCGAAGAGACCGAGACTTCGGTCGATGAGGCCGGGCCAGAGGCCTCGGACGCGGCCCGGGTGCGGGCGGCCATCGCGACATTGCCGCGCGACCAGGCCGCCACCATCGCCCTGTTCTACCTCGAAGACCTCACGGTGGGGGAGGTCGCGACCGCGCTCGACGTGCCGGTCGGGACCGTGAAGACCCGCCTCATGCATGCCCGGCGCAAGTTGCGCGCCCTTCTGGAAGGAGACGACGATGAACAGGATTGACCGGCTGATCGAAGAGGCCCTGTCCGAAGAGGACCGGGCCATCGCCGAGGCCACGGCGGAGCGCGGCTGGTTCGCGCTCAGCCTCGACCAGTTCCGGGGAAAACTCGGCTGGGTTACATGGGTGGTGATGATCGTGCAGACCGCGATGTTCGTCGCGGCGGTCTGGTGCGGGATCGAGTTCTACGGGGCGACCGACACGCTCGTCGCGGTGAAATGGGGGATCACGGCGGCGACGCTCGCGCTGATGGCGACTGTGCTGAAACTGAGCCTCATGCCGCAGATACAGGCGGACCGGATCCTGCGGGAACTGCGCCGGGTGGAATTGATGCTCGTGAAACGGAACGCAGGCCAGTGACTCAGACGATCGCCCTGATTGCCGGGCCCTACCTTTTGGTCACCGCCATCGGTTTCCTCGTTTCGCGCCGGTTCTATGAACGGATGGTGTTGCGCAATGCGGATGCCGATCCGGTGTTGCTGAACCTGTCCGGTGCCGTGCATTTCGTGGTCGGGATGCTGATCCTGGTCAACCACTGGGCCTGGGGCGGGGTCGGCCAAGTGCTGGTGTCATTGCTCGGCGTGGCCGCGGTCGCCAAAGGCGCGTCCCTGATCGCGGTGCCGGAACTGACTCTGAAGACACCGAAAACCGTTGGCGCAACTCTGACGATGAGCGCTGTGGGCTTTGCTGCCTGGGGCGCGGCCCTGATCTGGGTGGTCCTTGCGACATGAAGTTGCCCTTGGGGGAAATGAAAAGACCGGCGCACGGGGGGCCGTGCGCCGGTCGCGAACGTGATCACGTCCGTGAGTGGTAGGAATTACGAACCCATCGCGGCCCGGAGGCTCGACGTGGAGTCGATGACGGTCGCGTTCTCGGTGTCGAACTCTTCCATCTGTTCCAGGTCGGCTTCGGTGTAGCCGGTGATCATGAATTCGGTGGGAACACCTTCGTCGTCGGTTTCGGCGACGGCGAGGTTCTGCAGGTCGATGGCGACGTCATGTTCGCCGATGCCAAGGAAGCCACCCACGCCCACGACGGCCCAGATTTTGCCGTCCTGCTGGACGAAATTGTCGATCTCGCCGACGTCGTTGCCTTCCTGCGACGACACGCTGGTGCCGATCAGGGTCGAAATTTCCAGATCAGCTGCGGCTTCGAGGTCGGGGTCCATCGCGCCGGCGTCGGCAGCCATCTGGCCATCCATTTCGCCTTCGACTTCCGCTTCGGCGTCCGCGGCCATTTCACCCATCTCGTCGCCGGTTTCTTCCATCGTGTTTTCGGCGTCGGCAGCCATGTCCTCGGCACCTTGCTCGACGTCCTCCGCGGTGTTCTCTGCCGCATCGGCAACATCGTCGGCCGTCTCCTCGATGGCGTCACCGGTTTCCTCGGCGGCCGTCTCCACGTCCGTCTCGAGTTCGGTTTCCGACTCCATTTCGGCGTCGGCGGTCATGTCGTCGCCGGTCGCTTCCATGTCCGTGGACATATCGGTGTCCGAATTCATGGACGTGCCTTCAGTCGCCACGTCGCCCGTGACTTCGGCGTCGGTCGAGACGTCCTGCGCAAAGGCGGAACCGGCGACCAGAACGAGGGCAGCTGCCGAGGTCATCAGGGTCTTGTTCAGCGGTTTCATTTCGTAATCTCCTCTTGTCGTGGCGCGTTGCGCGCCTTGTCTGGACAATGCGGTCCGGCGCGAATTGTTCCGGGGGCGAGAAGATTAGCGTCCAGTCGCTTGAAAGTACTTTTATTTCAGATACTTGTGAAAACGCAGTGGAGCCGGATCAAAAAGACCGGCGCGAATTCGCGCCGGCCTGCTTCGTTCACTGACGTGGCGTCGTATAACGTCAGTCGGGTTTGCGGTTCTCGATCAGGTCGTCGACCACCGTGGGGTCCGCCAGCGTCGAGGTGTCGCCGAGCGCACCGTAGTCGTTCTCGGCGATCTTGCGCAGGATGCGCCGCATGATCTTGCCCGAACGGGTCTTGGGCAGGCCGGGTGCCCACTGGATGTAGTCGGGCGAGGCGATCGGCCCGATCTCCTGCCGGACCCAGTTGCGCAGCTCCGTCTTGAGTTCGTCGGTGTATTCCTCGCCTTCCATCAGGGTGACGTAGCAGTAGATGCCTTGCCCCTTGATCTCGTGCGGGAAGCCGACGACCGCGGCCTCTGCCACCTTGTCGTGGGCAACGAGGGCGCTCTCGACCTCGGCGGTGCCCATCCGGTGCCCGGAGACGTTGATCACGTCGTCCACGCGACCGGTGATCCAGTAGTCGCCGTCGGCGTCACGGCGGCAGCCGTCACCGGCGAAGTAGTAGCCCTTGTAGTCCGAGAAGTAGGTTTTCACGAACCGCTCGTGGTCGCCGTAGACGGTGCGCATCTGGCCCGGCCAGCTGTCGGCAATGCAGAGCACGCCCTCGCATTCGGTTTCCTGGATCTCGGTGCCTGCCTGCGGGTCGAGAACCACGGGCCGAACGCCGAAGAACGGTTTCATCGCCGCGCCCGGCTTGGTCGCGTGGGCGCCGGGCAGGGGGGTCATCATGTGTCCGCCCGTTTCCGTCTGCCACCAGGTATCTACGATGGGGCAGTTTCCTTTGCCTACGACCTCGTTGTACCAGTTCCAGGCTTCCGGGTTGATCGGCTCGCCGACGGTGCCCAACACCTTGAGCGTCGACAGATCGTGTTTCGTGACCCATTCGGTCCCTTGGCCCATCAGGGCGCGGATCGCGGTGGGCGCGGTGTAGAACTGGTTGACCTTGTGCTTTTCGATCACGGCCCAGAACCGCCCCGCGTCGGGGTAGGTGGGTGTGCCCTCGAACATCAGCGTGGTCGCGCCGTTCGCGAGCGGTCCGTAAACGATGTAGCTGTGGCCGGTGACCCAGCCCACGTCCGCGCCACACCAGTAGATGTCGCCCTCGTGGTAGTCGAACGTGAGTTCGTGCGTGAGCGAGGCAAAAAGCAGGTAGCCGCCCGTCGTGTGAACGACGCCTTTGGGCGCGCCGGTGGAGCCCGAGGTGTAGAGGATGAAGAGCGGATCTTCCGCGTTCATCGGTTCGGGCGCACAGTCGTCAGAGGCTCCTTCCATGAGGGCGGTGTAACCATGATCGCTGGCACCCATCGCGACATCCGCGCCGGTGCGCTCGACCACGAGGCAGGCCACGTCGCCGCAATGCTCACGCGCCTTGTCCACGTTCTTCTTGAGCGGGGTGGCGCGACCGCCGCGCGGGGCCTCGTCCGCCGTGATGATGAGTTTGGCGTCGCAGCCGGAAACGCGGGCCGCCAGCGCTTCGGGCGAAAAGCCAGCGAAAACGATGGAATGGATCGCGCCGATCCGGGTGCAGGCAAGCATGGCATAGGCCGCTTCGGGGATCATCGGGAGGTAGAGCACCACCCGGTCGCCTTTTCCCACGCCCAGACCCTTGAGCACGTTGGCGAATTTGTTCACCTTCTCGGAAAGCTCGTTGTAGGTGATCTTGGTGTCGACGTCGGGGTCGTCGCTTTCCCAGATGATCGCCGTCTGGTCGCCGCGGTTGGCGAGGTGGCGGTCGATGCAGTTCACCGAGACGTTGAGCTCGCCGTCCTCGAACCACTTGATCGAGACGTTGTGGTAATCGAACGAGGTGTTCTTGATCTTGGTGGGCGTCTTGATCCAGTCGAGACGCGTCATGTGCTCGCGCCAGAACCCTTCGGGATCGTTCATCGACTTGGCGTACATCTCGTCGTACTTGGCCGCGTCGATATGGGCGTTTTTTACGTAGTCTTCGGATGGGGCGTAGGTTTTGTCGGACATATCGGTCCTCCTCCTGCCGGTCGTGTTGTTTGGCCGGACGCCCCGCGGGGCGTCCGTAATCTCTCCTTCCCGCGCATCCTTCCGGCGCGCGGCGGTCCGGCTCAGATGGCCAGGTATTCGTGCCGCAGCTGTTCGTTCTCGAGCACTTCCTTGGCACTCCCGTCGAACACGACGGTGCCGGTGTCGAGGATCACGGCCCGGTCGGCGAGTTCCAGCGCCCGGATCGCGTTCTGTTCCACCAGCACGGTCGTGATGCCCTGCGCCTTGATGACATTCAAGGTTTTCTCGATCTCGTCGACGATGACCGGGGCGAGGCCCTCGTAGGGTTCATCGAGGAGGAGCACCTTGATGTCGCGGACGAGCGCGCGTGCAATGGCGAGCATCTGCTGCTCGCCGCCGGAGAGCGTGGTGCCCTCCTGCTTGCGGCGTTCCTTGAGGCGGGGAAAGAGCTCGTAGACACGCTCCAGCGACCAGCCGATCGGCGGGGCGATCTGGGCGAGCTGGAGGTTCTCCTCAACCGTCAAGCCCTGGATGATCCGGCGGTCTTCCGGCACCAGCGCGAGGCCCAGTTGCGCGGCTTCGTGCGAGGCCATCTGGTGCAGCGGCTGGTGGTCGAGCCAGATCTCGCCTTGGGTGACCAGCGGGCTGCCCGTGCGGGCGATGGCGCGTAGGGTCGAGGTTTTGCCGGCCCCGTTCCGGCCCAGGAGCGCGAGGATCTCGCCCTCGTGGATGTTGAAGCTCACGCCCTGCACAATGTAGCTCTCGCCGTAGTAGGCGTGAATGTCCCAGCAGGAGAAGAACGCGGGCCCGGTCGCGGCCTGGTTCGCGTTGTTGGAATGGTCCACCGGCTCGCGGCGATTGGCTTCTCCGGCGACGTGTTCGTTCATGTCCCTCATCTCCTTACGCAGCCTCACCCAAGTAGGCTTCCTTCACCTTGGGATGCCCCTTGATGTTTTCCGGCGTATCCTCGACCAGCGGCGTGCCCTGGGCAAGCACCGTGATCCTGTCGGCGAGCGAGAACACCACATGCATGTCGTGCTCGATGATCGCCATCGTGATATCGCGCTTCTCGTTGATCTCCTTGAGCAGGTCGATCGTGTTGTTGGTGTCGGCCCGCGCCATGCCCGCCGTCGGCTCATCCAGGAGGAGAAGCTTGGGGTTCTGGGCGAGGCACATGGCCATCTCCAGACGCCGCTTGTCGCCTCGCGACAGGGACGAGGCCTGCATGTGACGCTTGTCGGCCATGTTCACGTCGGTGAGCATGATCTCGGCCTGCTCGACGATGTCCTTCTCATGCGCCACGGTCTCGAACGGGTGCATCCGGAACGCCCCGTCGCGTTTGGCGAAGCAGGAGATCATGACGTTCTCCATGACCGTCAGATCGGCGAAGATTTCGGGCGTCTGGAACACGCGGGAGATGCCCATCTGGTTGATCTGGTAGGGCTTGCGCCCCAGCACCGACTGGCCGTCGAACATGACGCTGCCGGTGTCCGGGATGAGCTTGCCCACGAAGCAGTTGAGCAGGGTGGACTTGCCTGCGCCGTTCGGTCCGATGATGGCGTGAACACTGTGTTCGGCAACCGAGAGGTTCACGTCCGAGAGGGCTTGCAGGCCGCCGAAGCGTTTGCCCACGTTCTTGACTTCAAGGATACCCATTGGAGCTTCTCCTTATTCCGCGGGCTGGGTCCGCGCTTCCGCACCGTCGTCCTTGGACTTGCGGTTGCGGAAACGGCGGGCGATGCGCTGGCCGCCTTCGACGAGGCCACCGGGCAGGAAGATGACGACGAGCATGAACAGCAGGCCGAGCGTCAGGTGCCAGGATTTGCCGACGAAGAAGTGGCTGACGCCGATGAGGAAATTCTCGATCCCGTCCGGCATCCAGGCGAACCACTGGTGCAGCATGTTGTCGTTGATCTTCGAGAAGATGTTCTCGAAGTACTTGATGAAGCCCGCGCCGAGGATCGGCCCCATGAGGGTGCCGGCACCGCCGAGGATGGTCATCAGGACGACCTCACCCGAGGCGGTCCACTGCATCCGCTCCGCACCGGCGAGCGGGTCCATCGAGGCCATGAGCGCACCGGCGAGGCCCGCGTACATGCCCGAGATCACGAAGGCCGCGAGGGTGTAGGGGCGCGAGTTGAGGCCGGTGTAGTTCAGCCGCGTCTGGTTCGTCTTGATCGCGCGCAGCATCAGGCCGAAGGGCGAGCGGAAAATGCGCATCGAGAGGTAGAAGACGAGGATCGCAATGATGGCGGTGAAATAGTAGCCGTTGTTGAAGGTGAACTCCCATCCGCCGACGTTCAGCTTCGTGCTTTCGTTCATCACGATGCCGAAGAAATGCGGCGAGTTCGGGCTGTTCTCGCCCATCAGGACCTGCGGGTCGTTGCCATAGACCTGAAGCCCGGTTTCACCGTTGGTGAGCGGCGTCAGCACGGAGTAGGCGAGGTTGTAGCTCATCTGCGCGAAGGCGAGGGTAAGGATCGAGAAGTAGATCCCCGACCGGCGCAGCGAGATGAAGCCGATGACCAGCGCGAAGAGGGCGGAGACGATGATCGCGAGGATGATCCCCGGGACCACGTTGAAGCCCAAGAGCTTGTACATCCAGACCACCGAGTAGGAGCCCACCCCGAGGAAGGCCGCGTGGCCGAAGGAGAGGTAGCCGGTGAGGCCGAACAGGATGTTGAACCCGATGGCGAAGATCCCGAAGATCGCGAAGCGCTGCATCAGGTCCGGGTAGCCCGCGTTGAACGTTGCGAGGCCGGAGCCTTCGGGGAAGGGTTGCAGAAGGATCGGCGTGAACAGGGTCAGCCCGATGACGATCAGCAGGAAGGTGGTGTCCTTGCGGGACAGGCCGAGCATTTTCATGGCTTAGTCCTCCATCACGCCGGCACGGCCCAGGAGGCCCCGCGGACGGGTCAGCAGAATGAGGATGGCGACGAGGTAGATGATGACCTGGTCGATCCCCGGGATGAGGGATTTGACTTCGTTCATGGAGGCGAAGCTCTGCAGGATGCCGAGCAGGAAGCCCGCGGCGACGGCGCCGGGCAGCGAGCCCATGCCGCCGACGACGACCACGACGAAGGAGAGCACGAGGAAGTCCATGCCCATGTGATAGTTCGGGGCCAGGATTGGCGTGTACATCACCCCCGCCATGCCCGCGACGGCCGCCGCGAGGCCGAACATCAGCGTGAAGCGGCGGTCGATGTTGATGCCCAGGAGGCCCACCGTCTCGCGGTCCGCCATGCCGGCCCGGACCACCATCCCGAAAGTGGTGAACTGGAGGAAGGCGAAGACACCACCGAGTACGATCGCGGCGAAGAGGAAGTAGACGAGGCGCCAGTAGGGGTAGATGATCACGTTCGGGTCGAAGCCGAGCAGCACACCGAAGTCCATCGAGCCCGCGAAGGCGTCCGGCGCACCGGTCTGGATCGGGTTGGCGCCGAAGAAGTATTTCACCAGCTCCTGCAGCACGATGGCGAGGCCGAAGGTCACGAGGATCTGGTCGGCATGCGGACGCTTGTAGAAGTGCTTGATCAGGCCGCGCTCCATGACGAAGCCGACCAGCAGCATCACCGGGATCGCCGCGATGATTGCCAGGGGCACGGACCAGTCGATCAGCCATGCGCCGACCTCGGGGCCGAACCAGCTTTCGACATAAGGCACCTGAACCACGAGCGGGTTTCCGAGAAAGTCCGTCTTGGTCGGGTCCACCTGGTCGTAGGACAGGCCGAAGATGCGCTGAAGCGTGACGGCGACGAAGGCGCCGATCATGAACAGGGCGCCGTGCGCGAAGTTCACGACGCCGAGTGTGCCGAAGATGAGCGTGAGCCCGAGCGCGATCAGCGCATAGGCCGAGCCCTTGTCGAGCCCGTTCAGGATTTGAAGAATAATGGCGTCCATTGTCCCCACCGAAGCTGCAAGTGTGGTGTGCGAAACGAACGCGGCGCGGGGCTTGCGCCCGCTGCCCCGCGTCGGGGTGTAGGGCGGGAGAAATCCCGCCCTACCTGTTTGTCAGGAGCTTACGCGCCGTCGTTGCACTCGCCGAGCGAGGCTTCGTCGCCGCCGAACATCGGGTGGTTCGGCTCGTACATGACCTGATCCACCGGGGTGACTTCCACGATTTCGAGGGTGTCGTACTCGGTGGTCGGGTTCTCGGCGCCCTTCATGACCAGAACGTCCTTGAAGCACTGGTGGTCGGCACCGCGGTAGAGGGTCGGGCCGTTGCCCAGACCATCGAATTCGAAGTCCTCGAGGGCTTCGGCCACGGCGCAGGGGTTGAACGAACCGGCCCGCGTCACGGCGTCCGCGTAGAGCAGAGTCTGCACGTAGCAGGTGTGCGCCGAACCCGAGGGCGGACGGCCGTACTTCTCGCCGAAGGACTTCACGAAGGCTTGGGTGCCCGCGTCGGACAGCTGCCAGTTCCAGTTCATGGAGCCGTACACGCCCTTGATGTTCTCGCCGGCACCGGCGGCCATCAGCTCGGAGTAGAGCGGAACCACGATTTCGAAGTTCTTGCCGTTGGCTTGCGCGTCACGCAGGCCGAACTGAACGGCCTGGGTCAGGGAGTTGACCATGTCGCCGCCGTAGTGGTTCAGGATCAGCACGTCCGCGCCGGAGTTCAGAACCGGCGTGATGTAGGACGAGAAGTCGCCCGCGCCGACCGGGGTCAGCACGTTGTTCACCGTTTCCCAGCCGAGCGCCTCGGTGGCGTTCTGGATCGACTCCTGTTGGGTCCAGCCCCAAGTGTAGTCGGCGGTCAGGTGATACGCGCGGCGATCCGTGCCGTAGGCGTTCTTGAGCACCGGGCCGAGGGCCGCGCCGGACATGTAGCCGTTGAAGAAGTGGCGGAAGCCGTTCTTCTTGCGGTCCTTGCCGGTGGTGTCGGTGGAGTGGGTCAGACCGGCCATGAAGATGATGCCGGCTTCCTGGCAGAGGCCCTGAACCGCGATGGCAACGCCCGAGGACGAGCCGCCGTTGATCATGGTCACGCCGTCTTTCTCGATCATCGACTTCGCCGAGGCGCGCGCCGCGTCCGACTTGGTCTGCGTGTCGCCGGTCACGAAGGCGACCTTCTTGCCCATGATGCCGTTGCCCTCGAGCACCTGCGAGGAGAAGGTGTTGAGCATGCCGCCATCGCCTTCGCCGTTCAGATGCTGAACCGCCAGCTCTTGTGCGCGGAGTTCGTCGAGGCCTTCCTCGGCATAGGGGCCGGTCTGGGGCACGTTGAAGCCCAGGGTCACCGTGTCGCCGGTCGGCTCGTTCGTGAAGGCCGAAGCGGCGGAGGTGAAGATCGTCGGCATCGCGAGACCGGCGCTACCGATCGCGCCAGTCTTGAGAAGCCCACGACGGGTGAAGTTCGATTTGGACATGAATATCCTCCCGTTTGGAAATGACGGCATGGCCTCCCCGCACATGCCGTGTGCCTTTACAGGCTGGCATCATTAATGAGGCTCGAGAGAAAATTTCGCAACAAATGCCTAAGATAGAACAATTTTTTTGTAAACAAATGAACTGAACCCATGCTAGGTTTGTAAACAAATTATCGCGCAGGTGCAGAAAGCGTCTCAAAACCAAGGGAAAATCCCGTGCCAGAAACCCGCCTGACCGGCAGCCGTATCCGCGAACGCCGCCTCGCGCTGGGCCAGCGACAGGCCGATCTCGCCCGCGCCGTGGGCGTCTCGCCCGCTTATCTGAACCTGATCGAACACAACCGTCGCAGAATCGGGGGCAAGCTGCTGCTCGATCTGGCGCAGGAACTGGGGACCGAGGCGGCGCAACTGTCCGAGGGGGCGGGTCAGGCGCTCGTCACCGGGCTGCGCGACGCGGCGGATCGGGAGACCGGCGTCAGCCCGGAGGTCGACCGGGTGGAGGATTTCGCGGGACGCTTCACCGGCTGGGCCGAGCTTGTCGTGGCGCAGGGGCGGCGGATCGAGGACCTCGAGCGGGTGGTTGAGACGCTGTCGGACCGGCTCACCCACGACCCGCATCTCGCCGCCTCGCTGCACGAGGTGATCTCGACCGTGACCGCGATCCGCTCCACCGCCGCGATCCTCGCGGAGACCGAGGATATCGACCCGGACTGGCAGAACCGCTTCCTGCGCAACATGCGGGAGGAGAGCCAGCGGCTCTCGTCTTCCGCCGAGGGCCTCGTGACCTATCTCGAGGCCGGGTCCGACCGGCGCGAGATGCAGGTGTCGGCGGCGGACGACGTGGCCGCGCTGGTCGAGGAGGCGGGATACCACTTCCCGCCGCTGGAGGGGGCCGCGGTCGGCGAGGGCGAAATCTCGATGATGCTGGAGCGGGCCGGGACGCTGCGCGACAGGGGCGCGCATGACCTCGCCCGCCGTATGCTGGTGCGCTACCTGTCCGATGCGCGTGCGATGCCGCTCCACGCCTTCCGCACCTCGCTGTCCAACACCGGGAACGACCCCGCGCGCGTGGCGGACGGGTTCGGTGTGGGGCTCGACGCCGTTCTACGGCGGATGGCGAGCCTGCCGCCCGCCGAGGGGATGCCTGAGCGCGGCCTCGTCGTCTGCGACGGCTCGGGAACAGTGACGCTGCGCAAGCCGCTCGAGGGGTTTCCCCTGCCGCGCTTCGGGGCGGCCTGTCCGCTCTGGCCGCTCTACCAAGCGCTTGCACGGCCGGCCCAGCCAATCGAGCAGGTGGTGGAGATGCCCGGCGCGGACCCGAAGCTTTTTCTTTGCCGCGCCGTCTCGGTGCCTCGTCCTGCGTCGTCCTTCGATGCCCCGCCTGTCCACGAGGCCACGATGGTGATCGAGCCGTTGGAGGAGGCCGCGCGCCCGATTGTCCCGATCGGAGCGTCCTGCCGCATCTGCCCGCGCGAGACTTGCGCGGCCCGGCGTGAGCCCTCGATTCTTGGAATGCGGGTCTGAGGAACGTCCGAACCGCGAACTCTTTTGACTCTGCGCAACCCAACGGCGATAAACTCAAGGCGGGCCTTCGGGGGGAGATGGAGGCCCACGGGGGAGGACTATGGGCAAACAGGTTTTGCTGATCGAGGACGAGCCGAACATCATCGAGGCTATCTCGTTCATCCTCAGTCGCGACGGATGGTCGGTCGCCACCCATGCCAACGGCGAGACCGCGATGGATGCGGTGCACCGCCATGCGCCCGACGCGCTCGTCCTCGACGTGATGCTTCCGGGGCGCTCGGGTTACGACATCCTGCAGGACCTGCGCGCCGATCCGGCGACCTCGGACATCCCCGTGCTCATGTTGACAGCGCGCGGTCAGAAGAAGGACCGCGAAGTGGCAGACCGTCTAGGCGCCACGCGGTTCATGACCAAACCGTTCTCGAACGCCGAGGTTCTCACGGTCTTGCGCGAGATCACGGGCGGGACCTGACGCCGAAATGACCCGTCGCCCCACAACCTTTCTCGCACGCGACACCTACCGCCGAAGGCGGCTTATCGACGGGCTCAGGGTGTTGCCTTTCGTGGGTGCGCTCCTGTTCCTCGTCCCGCTGCTCGGGGCCGAGACGACGGGGCGGGCCACGGCCTATGCAGGCATGTACCTGTTCGCGGCCTGGTTCCTGCTCATTGTCGGTGCCGCCCTGATGGTCCGGGCGCTGGCGCGCTCGCCGGGCGGCGTCGGGGCGGACCCGCTCGAACCCGGCTTGCGCTTGGACGAGGACTGACCCCGTGGTCGGGTTCAACCTGCTGATTGTCGTAAGCCTCGCCTACGTGGGGTTCCTGTTCGGCGTGGCGTTCTGGGGCGATCGTCAGGCTCGCACGGGGCACGGTGGCTGGCTGCGTGCCCCGATCATCTACACGCTCAGCCTGTCGATCTACTGCACGGCCTGGACGTTTTACGGTGCGGTCGGCTACGCGGCCCGCTCCGGGCTCGAGTTCGTGACGATCTACCTTGGCCCCACGCTCGTGATGGTCGGGTGGTGGTGGGTGCTGCGAAAGCTCGTCAGGATCGGGAGGGCGCAGCGGATCACCTCCATCGCCGACCTCATCTCCTCTCGATACGGCAAGTCGAACCTGCTGGGCGTCCTGGTCACGCTGCTGGCGGTCATCGGTACGACACCCTATATCGCGCTCCAGCTCCAATCGGTCGTCCTGTCCTTTTCGGTATTCGCCGAGCAAGGGGGCGCCGAAGCCGCCGACCCGGAGGCGACGGCGTTCTGGGTGGCCGCTGGCCTTGCCGCATTCACTGTGCTCTTCGGGACCCGCAATCTCGATGCGAACGAACGTCACCACGGGGTCGTCACGGCCATTGCGGTGGAAGCGGTGGTGAAACTCGTCGCGCTCCTGGCCGTGGGCGTCTTCGTTGTCTGGGGGGTGAGCGGCGGGCCGGGCGAGATTGCGCGAACTATCGAGGCCTCGCCCATAGCGAGCTGGGACCTGCAGGGACCGCGTTGGGCGACGATGATCTTTCTCTCCGCCGCCGCGTTCCTGACCCTGCCGCGCATGTTCCAGGTGCTCGTGGTCGAAAACGTGGACGAGAAACAGCTTGCGACGGCGAGCTGGGCCTTTCCCTTCTACATGTTCCTCATGAGCCTGTTCGTCGTGCCCATTGCGGTCGTCGGGCTGGAGCTTCTGCCCGACGGGAACCCGGACCTGTTCGTGCTGACCGTGCCGCTGCATTTCGACCAGGGCGGGCTGGCGATGCTGACCTTTCTCGGCGGGTTCTCCTCGGCCACCTCCATGGTCATCGTGGCGGCCATCGCGCTCTCGACAATGGTGTCCAACCACATCGTCATGCCGATCTGGCTGTCGGCCCGTTCCGGCGGAGCAGCGATGTCGGGCGACGTGCGGCAGGTGGTGCTCCTCGCGCGGCGCATTTCCATCGCGGCGGTCCTAGGGCTCGGCTGGCTCTACTATCACCTCTCCGGCGGGAGCGAGGCGCTGGCGAGCATCGGGCTTATCTCCTTCGCGGGCGTGGCGCAGGTGTTGCCGTCGATGATCGGCGGCCTGTTCTGGAGGGGCGCGACACGGGTGGGCGCGGCTCTGGGGCTCACCGTCGGGTTCGCCGTCTGGGCCTATGCGCTGTTTTTGCCGTCCTTCGGGGACAGCGGCGTGATGACGGCTTGGGTGCTGGCGGAGGGGCCTTGGGGCATCGGCTGGCTGCGCCCGCAGGCGTTCTTCGGCGTCGAGGGGATGGACCCGGTGGTTCACGCGATCTTCTGGTCCATGGTGCTCAACACGGGCTGTTTCGTCCTCGGCTCGCTCTTTTCCTTCCCGCGTCCGATCGAGCGGCTTCAGGGCGCCCAGTTCGTCAACGTGTTCGAGCATTCGCGCACCGCGCAGGGCTGGACCCGCGGCAATGCCGAGAGCGAAGACCTGCTCGTCATGGCGCAGCGGATCATGGGCGCGGCGCAGGCGCAGGCGCTGTTCCAGGAGGAAAGCGCGCGGCAGGGCAAGGAGGGGTATCTGCCCGACACCACGCCCGACTTCCTGCGCACCCTCGAACGGGAACTGTCCGGCTCCGTCGGCGCGGCCACGGCGCATGCGATGGTCGGCCAGATCGTCGGCGGGGCGGCGGTGTCGGTGGATGACCTGATGGCCGTGGCGGACGAGACGCAGCAGATCCTCGAATATTCCTCGCAGCTCGAAGCGAAGTCCGAAGAGCTTGCCCGCACGGCCCGCCAGTTGCAGGAGGCGAACGAGAAGCTCACGTCGCTGTCGATCCAGAAGGACGCGTTTCTCAGCCAGATCAGCCACGAATTGCGCACCCCCATGACCTCGATCCGTGCGTTTTCCGAGATCCTCAAGGAAGGCGGGATGGAGCCCGAGGACACGCGCAAGTATTCCGGCATCATCCAGGACGAGGCGATCCGACTTACCCGCCTGCTCGACGACCTGTTGGACCTGTCGGTGCTCGAGGCGGGGCAGGTCACGCTCAACGTGCAGCCGGGCCACCTGTCGGCGGTGCTCGACCGGGCGGTGTCGGCGGCGGGGACCGGGCGCGACGGGCGCGCGCTGTCCATCAAGCGCACGCCGTCGCGTGAGGACGTGGCGCTGGTGACGGATACCGACCGGCTGGCGCAGGTGTTCATCAACCTCATCGCGAATGCGCGCAAGTACTGCGACGCGGCGCAGCCGCGGCTCACCATCTCGGTCGTGGAGCAGGGCGGGCGCACGCATGTCGATTTCGTGGATAACGGAACCGGAATTCCGGCGGACAGCCAGGCGGTGATCTTCGAGAAATTCTCGCGCCTGTCGGACCAGCAAAAGGCCGGGGGTGCCGGCCTCGGCCTCGCGATCTGCCGGGAGATCATGTCGAAGCTCGGCGGCGCGATCACCTATTTGCCGGGGCAAGGCGGAGCCGCGTTCCGTGTGACCCTGCCGCGTTAACCTCAACGCTTTGTAAACCTTGTCCTGCGAGGGTCGGGCCCGGACAATTACGCCTGTGGCCAAGGACATGAGCACTGACGACAGCCCCAGCGCGATGCAGCGCAAGGCGGGGGCGGGACGCCCGCCGCCCGAGATCGGCACGCCGACGGCGGCCAAGCTCCTGCGCGCCGCCGCGATGCAGGCGGGCGAGGACGTGGCGGCGCTCACGGTCGTGGCGGGGCAGGCCGAGGAGGCGCGGGTGACGCTAACGCCCGTGGTCGAGGCGCTGGACGAGGCGACGCTCATCGCGCTGGTCGAAGGGCCGGACGGGCGATACGGGCTCGTCCTGCTCGACGCGGACACGATGGGTGCGCTGATCGAGATGCAGACGACGGGCCGGGTCGTGCCGCGCCCGGCGACGCCACGCCCGCCTACGCGCACGGACGCGGTGATGTGCGCGGATTTCATCGATCGGGTTCTGGAGCTTCTCGAGGAGCGGGCCGCGGACGCAGATCTCCCGCTCGCCCCTGTGCTCTCCGGCTATCGCTACGCTCTGGCTCTGTCCGAGGCGCGGGCCATTCCTCTCACGCTGGAAGACGTGCCATATCGACGGTTTCGCCTTTCGCTCGATCTGGGGCGCGGTGCGAAGCAGGGGGGCCTCGACGTGATCCTGCCTTACGACCTGTCGCCTGCCGCGCGCGCTGGGGGCGGTGATACGAGCGTGTTCACCGAGGCGCTGGGCGCGGTGGTGAGCGAGGCACATGTCCGGCTCTCGGGTGCTTTGCACCGGGTTGACATGACCCTATCGGATGTGGCCGGGCTCACGGTCGGCGCCCGTATTCCCCTCCCGCGCGAGGCGTTGGGCCGGGTGGCGATCGAGGATATCGACGGGCGGGTCGTGGCGCATGGGCGGCTGGGCATGGCGGACGGGCACCGGGCCATACGTCTGGGTACATCTGAGGATGCAGCTCCCGCAACGCCCGCGCTGGAAGCCGCCCGGCCCGCTGCGCTTCCGGAAGCCGAGCCGGTCAAGGCGGAGGTCGCGGACAGTGCCGCGGAGCTTGGCGGGGTCGCAGTCCCGGAGCATACGGGACCGGATATGGGCGACCTTGGTGATCTTGGAGACCTCGGCGATCTCGGCGAATTGGGCGAACTCGGTGACCTCGGGGAACTCTCCGCCCCCGTCGATCTCGCGACGCTTGGCGACCTGAGCGAGACCTGAATCCCGAAAATATAGGCTGGGGTACCCGGCCTTGACCTCAATCAAGGCAATGGCCAACTCTGGATGACAGGATGCGCCTGTCAAACAGGGATCTGCCATGGTCAATACCGCAAAATACCGCCCAATCCTCGAAGCACGGCTCGCCGAACTCGACACGAGGCTGCACGAGATCGATGATGAACTCGACAGCCACCAGTCGAAGGACTGGGAAGAGTTAGCGACGGAACGCGAAGAGGACGAAGTGCTGGAAGGCATGGGTGTCTCGGGCCAGGCGGAGATCGCGCAGATCAAGGCTGCACTCGACCGTATGGAGGCGGGAGAGTTCGGCTATTGCGTCCGCTGCGGTGAGGAGATTGCCGAGGCTCGCCTCGACCTCGTGCCGCAAACGCCGTTCTGTGCCTCGTGCGCGGCCAGTACGGAGTAAGAGCGACGACCGCCCCTCCAAGGGGCATTGAATTGACGGGAGGAAGTGATGAAGAGCGAACTCGTGAGAACCGCGCAGACGCTGATGGACGACATCTCGGCTGACCCGGTGAATTGGCGCATGTGGGAGGACCGTCTGCGCCAGGTTATCGACAACCACAAGAAGCACGGGATGGACTTGCCTCCCCAGTTGCGCGTCTATGCCGATTGGCTGCGTCAGGACGATCTTGAGGACCAGTTTGAAAACGTTCCGGTCTGAGCCGCGCCCGGCAATCAAGAATTGCAATAAGACTGCCCGCGCCCTAGTTTGTTTCAACAATTTGAATAGGTAGCGGTATCGCCGCATGGATGCGGGACCAGCAGGGTCAAACACGGACAGGGTGAACTGGGAGCTGCGCGATGGCGTGGCGATCCTCACCGTGAACAATCCGCCAGTTAATGCGCTCGTCAAGCCTGTTCGCGCCGCCCTGTCCGAAGCGATCATGCGCGCCTCAGAGCACCCTGACGTGGCCGCCGTTCTCATCAGGGCCGAGGGCCGGACCTTTCCCGCCGGGGCGGATGTGCGCGAGTTCACGCAGGCCTCCGGCCATCCGACGTTGTCCGAGCTATGCGATACCGTCGAGTTCTGTCCGAAACCCGTGATCGCGGCCATTCACGGCACCGCCTTGGGCGGTGGGTTCGAACTGGCGCTGGCCTGCCACTACCGCATGGCGCTCCCCGACGCCCGGTTCGGTTTTCCCGAGGTGACGCTTGGCCTCGTTCCCAACGCGGGCGGGACGCAGCGCCTGCCGCGGATCGTGGGCGCGCGGGTCGCGCTCGACATGCTGACCTCCGGCAAGCCCATCGACGCGCGCCGGGCCGAGGCCGCCGGGCTGGTCGACAAGGTGGTTCAGAAGAACCTCGAACGGGCCGCGCTGGGATCCGCCCGCAACATGGGCGAGGCCGGCACTTTGCCGCGCCCGACCCGGGATCGCATGGACGGGCTGCGGGAGCCCGCGCAATTCCTGGACGTGGTGCGCGCGCGCCGTCGGATGATCGAACGGGAGGACAGCGCCGCCGCGCGTCTCATCGAACTTGTGGAGGCGGCACTACTCCTGCCGTTCGAGGCTGGGCAAGACATGGAGCGGGTCGCCTACGAGGACCTCGTCAATTCCGAAACCGCGCGCGGGCTGCGCCACGCCTTCCTCGCCGAACGCCGGGCGGGGCGCTTCCCCTCGCTCGCGGGTGTCGCCGCGCAGACGGTGTCGGCGGTGGGCGTTGTCGGTGCCGGGCCGCTCGCCCGCGACGTGGCTATGTCCGCGCTGGCCGCCGGGGTGCCGGTGACGGTGGCGCTGGAGGACGACACGGCGATTTCGCGCGTCCGGGGCCGGATCGAACGCGCCTATGCCGACGCGGTGGGGGCGGGCCGGATCGCGGGAAAGGATAGGGACGCGCATCTCTCGCGGCTCGTGGTGTCGGACGACTACCGTTCGCTCTCGGATGCGGATGTCATCATCGACGGCCTGCCGGAGGACAGCGTGCGCAAGGCGCACGTGCTGGGCCGCGTGGGCGCGGTCGCCATGCGCCACGCGGTACTCGCCAGTTCCACGGCCGAGTGCGACGTCGAAGCGCTCGCCCAGGCCTCGACCCGTCCCGAACGCTTCGCGGCGATGCACTTTGCAGGGACCGGGCCGCGCAACCGGCTCGTCGAAGTGGCGCCGGGGCGCGAGACGATGCCGCAGGCCACGATGACGCTCCTGCGTCTTGCTCGCGCGATGGGCAAGGGGCCGGTGCTGACCGCGGCGCGCCCCGGGCTCGTTTTCAACCGCCTGCGGCTCGCCTACTACACCGCCGCCGCGCTTCTTCTCGAACGGGGCGCGATGCCTGGCGACGTGGACGCGGCGATGCGCGACTACGGGATGCCGTTGGGTCCGTTCCAGGCACAGGACGTTGCGGGGATCGACGCGGTCTGGGGGCTGGGGGCCGAAGACTGCGCCTCGCCCATCCCGCTCCGGATGATCGAGAACGCGTGGTACGGCCAGCGCTCCGGTCAGGGCTTCTACATTTACCAAGAGGGCGACAAGCGGGCACGAGTGGCGCCGGACGGGATCCAGATGATCCGGGCGCTGCGGGCCGAGAAGGGGATCGAAGCGCGCGAGATCGGGGCCGACGAGATCGTGTCGCGCTGTCTTTACGCGATGGCCAACGAGGGCGCGCGGCTGGTCGCGGCCCGCGTCGTCGCGCGACCCTCGGACGTGGACGCCGTGATGCTGCTGGGCGCCGGCTTCCCGCGGGCGCGTGGCGGCCCGATGCTTGCCGCCGACCTCGCGGGGGCGCTGTCCGTGCGCAAGGCTTTGACTGGATGGGCGGCGGAGGACGACTTCTGGACCCCCGCGACGCTCTGGGACGACATGGTGAAATACGGCCGGTCGTTCGAGAAGTTGAACGCCGACTGATGCCTCAGGCTAGGATCACGCCGACCACGACGAGGATCAGGCCGAAGGCCGACAGCATCAGCGCGCCGAAGTTCAGGACCATCGCCTTGCGCACCGCTTCGCGCAGGTCATCGTCGCCCAGCCCGGCCCGCTTCGCGTGCAATACGCGCAGGGCGCTGACGAGGAGGCCCACAAGGCCGATGACCGAAATGACGGCGCCGATGACGATCAGGAGTTCCATGCCGCGCCTCTAGCGCGGGCGGGGCGCCGCCGCAAGGGAGAAGGGGACTTGATGGGTCCCGCGCGAGCGACTAGCAAGAGGCTCCAGCCAAGCGACGAGGACATGATGGACGACGTGATCGACGACAACCAGGGCAGCCCGAGCAGCTACCGCGTGACCGCGGACGAGTTGCGCCAGTTCATCGAACGGTTCGAGCGGCTCGAGATGGAAAAGAAGGACATCGCGGATCAGCAGAAAGAGGTCATGGCTGAGGCGAAGGCGCGCGGCTACGACACCAAGGTGATGCGCAAGGTCATCGCGCTACGCAAGCGCGAGCCGGACGACATCGCGGAAGAGGAAGCCGTGCTGGACATGTACAAGTCCGCGCTAGGCATGTCCTGAACCACCGCGACAGACCGCGTGAAGGACCGTCCGCAGGGGCGGCCTTTTTCGTTCAGGCGGTGATCATGGTGACGCCGGGGATGCGCGCCAGTTCCAGCATGTCGTCCTCGTAGGAGGCCGACAGTTCTTCGACCAGTTCTGCGGTCCAGCCGGGCAGGTCGATCTCTTCCTCGACCGCGTCTTCGATCGCATATTTGTCGAGGAAGGCGGCGAGGATGCGGCGGCGCTGAATCTCGCTCGTCGGCTGGTTCTCGGCCATGTAGGCGCGCAGGCGTTTTACCCCTTCGCGCTTCATGATCTGCGCGATGATGTCGAGCCCGCCCTTGAACAGCACGCGCATGTCGATGGCCGTGATCTCGTGCATCACTTCGGGCCAGATCAGCGGCGTATCCTCATTGCACCAGATCGTCACCGGGCAATCCGGGTTCTCTTCGCGAATGTCGCGGATCACGTCGGACCAGATCATGCCCTGCGGGTTGAGCTTGGACATGATCTCGCCCCGGTCGAGGTCGGAGTACTTCTTGAGAAAGGCGGGCACGAAGGTCGCCGGATCGCGCACGGCGAGGAAGAACTCGATCTCGTGGTCTGGAAAAAGGTTGTGCAGAACGCGGGTCTTTTCCGGCGCGGCCGGATAGAGCATCCCGTCCTCGAGCACCCGGCGCGGGCCGGAGATGAAATTGTCGAAGGAGAACACCAGCCGGTCCGGGTCGCTGCCGTCGAGAACCTGTTCGAGCACCATGTCCTGCGTTTCCAGCGAGGCGGGCTTGCCCGCGAGTTTCACGGACACGTCGGTCAGGAGCTGGCGGTAGCGCGAAGGGCCAGGGACGGATACGCCGTGTTCGGTGAAGATCTGGGCGTTTTTGACCAGGGATTTGACGAGCTGGTCCTCGTCCGTGCAATGGGCGCCGATGTGGAACGCGATCTGCATGTGCGACGGGCCGTCCTTTCGATCCTGCGCCAACTTATACCGGGAAATCTGGACAGTTAAACCGCAAATGGGATAAGCGGACCCGGTCATGGTTGAGCGAAACGGTCAAGTAACGGCGCCCCGTCGCCTGCGTCTCCCGGGCCCTTGGGCCGTGGGTGCGGTCCTGATCGGATTGCTCGTCGTCGGTCCGATTCTCGCCGTCGTCTGGATGGCGCTGAACCCGGTTGAGAACGTCTGGCCGCATCTCATCTCGACAACATTGCCGCGCTATTTCACCAACTCCGTGATCCTGGCCCTGTCCGTGGCCGGGCTTGCCGGCGCTGTCGGGACGGGGGCCGCGTGGCTTATCACGATGTATCGCTTTCCGGCGAGCCGGTGGCTCGAATGGCTGCTGCTTCTGCCGCTCGCGATCCCCGCTTACGTTGGAGCCTATGCGCTGGTCGATTTTCTCGAGTATTCGGGTCCCGTGCAGACCGGCCTGCGCGCGGCATTCGGGTGGGAAAGCGCGCGGGACTACTGGTTTCCCGAAATCCGCTCGCGCTGGGCTGCGATCGTGGTTCTGTCGGCGGCCCTCTTCCCCTATGTCTACCTGCTGACCCGTGCCGGTCTGCGTGAGCAATCCGGTGGGGTCTACGAGGTGGCGCGAGCGCTTGGGGCCGGGCCCTTCGGTCGGTTCTGGCGGGTCGGCCTGCCGCTCGTGCGCCCGGCCATCGCTGCCGGCGCGGCCATCGTGATGATGGAGACCGTATCGGATTTCGGCACGGTCGAATTCTTCGCGGTCCAGACACTCACCACCGGCATCTTCACCACGTGGCTGGAGATGGGCAATGCGGGAGGGGCCTCCCAGATCGCGCTCGTGATCTTGATGCTCGTCCTGCTGCTCGTCGCTTTTGAAAAGGTCAGCCGGTCGAAGAGCCGGTTTTATCGCCTGGAACGACAGCAACGCCCGGTGGACCGCGTGACGCTCACCGGCTGGCGCGGCGCTCTTGCCACCGCGATGTGCGCGCTGCCCTTCGCAATCGGGTTCGTCCTGCCGGTGAGCGTCTTGATGTGGCACGCAGTAAAGAATGCCGAGGGCTGGCTCGCCCCCGGTCTGCTGCGGGCTCTGGGCAATACGGTGACGGTCGGGGCGAGCGCGGCGGTCGCCACTGTGCTCGCAGCACTGTTTCTCGTCTACGGGGTCCGCCTGACCGGCACGCGCCTGCCGCGTGCGGTGCTGCCGGTTTCTACCATAGGTTATGCCGCGCCCGGCGCGGTGCTGGCGGTTGGTATCCTGATTCCTCTCGCCGCGCTCGACAACACGCTGGCCGATGCGGTGCTGGCGCTCACCGGCTACGATCCGGGGCTTCTCCTGACCGGCACGGCCTTTGCGATGGTCTATGCCTATTGCGTGCGGTTCTTCGCCATTGCGCAGAATGCGGCGGATGCGGCTATGGGGCGGGTCTCGCCCAGTCTGCCGATGGCCGCACGCTCGCTCGGACGGACCGCAGGGGGCGCGCTGCGCGAGATCTACGTGCCGCTTATCCGGGGATCGGTGGGCACCGCGCTCCTGCTCGTGTTCGTGGACTGCGTGAAGGAACTCCCCGCCACCCTCCTCCTGCGCCCGTTCAACTACAACACGCTCGCCACGCGGGTGTACGAGAAGGCCTCGCTCGAACAGATCGGGGAGGCCGCGCCGGCGGCGATTCTCGTCATTCTCGTGGGCCTGGTCGCGGTCGGATTCATGGCCCGCGCCAACCGCTGAGGCAGATTGACAGGGGGCGCAACCGGGCCTATCTGCCCCCGCGATGCGCCGCAGAGCGCAGCGTGACGCCCGCCGCGTGGCCGACCGGCAAATGAGCGGGCCCCTTGGACAGAGACACATGGCAGGAATGCTGTTTTCCTCGGGCGATCCGACCGCCGACCGGCGGGCGAGCTATGCCGAAACGATGGTGCATCTCGGCGACATGGACGCTGCGATTCAGGTGCTGGAGGGGGCGCTGGAGATTGCGCCTGACTGGGCCGCCGGTTGGTTCAGGCTGGGCGAGTTCCACGACCTCGTGGGCGAGACGGAGGCCGCCGTCGCCGCGTGGAACCGGGCCGTCGCGCTGGACCCGAGCGATCCCTTCGGGGCCGGGCTGAAGCGCGACCTCGCGCGGGCGGTGCCGGTGAGCGAGACGATGCCGCCGGCCTTCGTGGAGTTGCTGTTCGACCAGTATGCACCTCGGTTCGAGACCTCGCTCGTGGAGCGGCTGGACTACCGCGGGCCTGAGGAGATCATTGCCGCGCTCGCGCGTGCGGGGTTCGACCGCGCGCCCCGCGCGCTGGACCTCGGCTGCGGCACCGGGCTCATGGGGGCGGCGCTGCGCGACCGGTGCGGCTGGCTCGAAGGGTACGACCTGTCGGCCGGGATGCTGGCCGAGGCGGAGGCGAAGGGAGTGTACGACCGGCTGGAGAAGCAGGACATCGCGGAGCTCAATTTGGGCGGTGTGCCCTTCGACCTGATCGTGGCGGCGGACGTCTTCGCCTATCTCGGCGCGCTGGAGCGGGTGGTCGGCTGGTGCGCCGGGATGCTCGCCCCCGGCGGGCGGCTCGTCTTCACCGTGGAGGAGGGGACGGCGGGCGTCGTGCTGCGAGAGAGTCGGCGCTTTGCGCATGGACGGGAGTATATCGCGACGCTGCTTGCGGATGCCGGCTTCGCGTCGGTGGCGACGGTGCCCTGCGTGGTGCGGATGGATCGCGGTGCGCCCATCGCCTCGCTCTGCGTCGTGGCCTCCGGCCTCGTCGTGGGCCGGGGCGAAGGGGCAGGGGACACGGCCGCGCTCCCGGCCGGAGCGCTGGAAAAAGGTGCGGGCGGGCGCCCGCGCAGGTTTTGCGCCGCCCCGCCTGCGGCGGGTCGACGCGGCGGGGGGCCAGCCCCCCGGGCGACTTTGCCGGGCAAAGCCGCCCGCCCCCCGAGGTTTCATTGAAACAGAGAAGGGGGCGGGGCGGTTAGTTTTTCAGACGTGGAGTGCGCGGATCGCGGTGGACAGGTCCACCGTCCCGATGGTCTTGCCCGTCTCGTCCGTCACACCGACCACGCGGTCGGGCGTGTCGTTTAAGACCGGGAAGGCCTGCTCCAGCACCATGTCGCCGTCCACCGTGGGGCCGTCGAAGGCGCCTTGGAGCGGTTGGGCGAGGCCGTAGAGCCGGATCACCTTGGCGCGGTTGATGTCCTTGGTGAAGTCCGCGATGTAATCGTCCGCCGGTTTCAGAACGATCTCCTGCGCATCGCCCTCCTGGATGAGGGCGCCGTCGCGCAGGATGGCGATGTTTTCGCCAAGGCGCAGCGCCTCGTCCAGGTCGTGGGTGATGAAGATGATCGTCTTGTGCAGCTCGTCCTGAAGTTCGAGCAGGATCGACTGCATGTCGAAGCGGATGAGCGGGTCGAGCGCCGAGAACGCCTCGTCCATCAGGAGGATCTCGGCGTCGGTGGCCAGGGCACGGGCAAGCCCGACGCGCTGCTGCATCCCGCCCGAGAGCTGCCCCGGGTAATGGCGTTCGTAGCCGGTGAGGCCCACGCGGTCGATCCAGTGCTGGGCGCGTTTCTTCGCCTCGCTCTCGTCCACGCCCTGGATGGTCAGGCCGTACTGCACGTTCTCCTCCACCAGCCGGTGGGGGAGAAGGCCGAACTTCTGGAACACCATCGACATCTTGAAGCGCCTGAGGTCGCGCAACTGCTCCTCCGACATCTTCATCACATCCACGTCGTCCACGAGGATCTCGCCCGACGTCGGTTCGATCAGCCGGTTGACGTGGCGGATGAGGGTCGACTTGCCCGAGCCCGACAGGCCCATGATGACCTGGATCCGTTTCTCGGGGATGTCGAGCGACACGTCCTGAATGCCGAGCACGTGATTGTGCTTGTCCAGAAGCTCCGGCTTGCCCATCCCGTCCTTGACCAGCGGCAGGACCTTCTGGGGATTGTTGCCGAAGATCTTGTAGAGGTTCTTGATCCGGACCTTGATGTTTTCGTCAGTCATTGCCGTGCCCCGTGCGATAGGCCTGAAGCCGTTTGCCGTAGGTTTGGCTGACCCGGTCGAAGATGATCGCGAGCGCCACGATGGCGAGACCGTTCATCACGCCTAGCGCGAGATACTGGTTCGAGATCGCGCGCAGCACCGGAACGCCCAGCCCCTGAACGCCGATCATGGACGCGATGACGACCATCGAAAGCGCCATCATGATGGTCTGGTTCACACCTGCGAAGATGTTGGGCAGCGCGAGCGGCACTTGCACACCGAAGAGCTTCTGGCGGGGCGATGCGCCAAAGGCGTCGGCGGCTTCCATCACGTCGGCATCGACGAGGCGGATGCCGAGGTTCGTCAGGCGCACGATGGGCGGGATCGCGTAGATGCACACGGCGATGAGGCCGGGCACCTTGCCGATGCCCAGGAGCATGACCACCGGGATCAGGTAGACGAAGGACGGAATGGTCTGCATCACGTCGAGGATCGGTGTGATGATCGACTGCATCCGGTCGGACCGCGACATCAGGATCCCGATGGGAATGCCGATGGCGATACACAGGATCGTGGCGACCGAGATGATCGCGAGGGTGGACATCGTGTCCTCCCACATCCCGAAGAACCCGATCAGGACGAAGGCGATGACCGAGCCGATCGTGATCTTCCAGTCGCGCGCGCCGAGCCAGGCCAGCCCGCCGATGACGAGAAGGATGATCGGCCACGGCGTCGCCTGCAGCAGATCCTCGAACCAGACGAGGAATTGCAGCAGCGGGTTGAAGAAAGCTTCCAGCGCCTCCCCGGTGGCGCGGGTGAATTCGCGGAAGTTGCCGTCGATCCAGCGGCGCATGGCCGACAGGTCGGCCCGTCCGAGCGAGGGGAATTCAGTCAGAAATTCCATCCCTGTGTCCCTGTGTGATTGTTATCGTTGAATTGAAAAAGGGCCCGCGGGATGCGCGGGCCCTTGGTCGTTTCAGGCGGCGATCAAAGCGCGTCCTTCACCTTGCTCGCCACGTCTTCGGACACCCACTGGGTCCAGATGTCTTCGTGCGTGAGCAGGAATTCGAACGCGGCGTCTTCGCCGGTGGCCTGGTTCTCGTTCATGAAGACGAGCATCTGGTTCATGACGTCGCCGGGGAAAACGCGGGCCTCGAAGTATTCAGCCGCGACGCCGCCCTTCTCCATGAAGTCGTCGGTCACGACGGTCTCGACCTCGGACACGGTCCACGACGTCGGCTGCGGGTCTTCGCAATCCTGCTGGGCGAGCGCGATGCAGCCGTCCCAGTTGTCACGACCGGCCCATTCGGCTTCGAACGGCAACATGACCATGTTGTACTTGCCGATCATCGAGGTAGGCGACCAGTAGTAGCCAAACCACGGCTCCCCACGCTCGGCGGCGCGGGCCATCGAGCCGTCGAGGCCGGCCGCGGAGCCCGGATCGACCAGTGTCCAGCCTTTTTCTTCCATGTCGAAGGCGCGGAAGAGGTTGGCGTTCACGAGCTGGCAGCCCCAGCCCGCCGGGCAGCCGATGAAGGCGCCGAGGTCCTCGTCTTCCTGGTAGGGGAAGAGGTCGGGTCGCTCGAGCAACTTCTCGACCGTGTCCAGTTCCGGGTATTCCTCGGCAAAGGCCGGTGTCACCCACCAGCCTTCACCCAATCCGGTGATCGGACCGTCGTTGAGCGCGACGAGCGAGCCCTCTTCCTTCGCGACGCCGAGCGGATCACGGACGGCGTTGATCCAGAGTTCCGGCGCCACGTCCGGCTCTGCTTTCTCGGACATCGAGGCGAAGGTCGTGGTGGTCGCGCCCGGGATGAGCGAGACGTCGCATCCGTAGCCCTCTTCGAGGATGATGGCGTCGACGTTGGCCATGAGTTCGGCGGACGCCCAGTCCATCTCGGCGATGGACACGTCGCCGCATTCCTGCGCCATGGCGGCGCCCGCGAAGCTGACGGAAAGGCCGAGCGCGCCGAGCACGCTGAGTGTCTTGGTTTTCATGAAGTTCTCCCTGTGTGATCGTCCGATTGGGTGTGTTTCCCGTCCCAAAAGCGACATCATCTCTTACTCATGTCGCAAACAGAGCATAGGCCCGGGACGTTGTAAACACTTCGGACATTGGCATCTGCGAGCATTTGGCCGGAAGTTGGGCAAAAACTCAAAGGAATTCGGAAGCGACGCTCGCGCACTCTTGATTGCGGAGGCCACCCGGTCTAAATCGCGCCAAGTGCCCCTATAGCTCAGCTGGTAGAGCAACTGATTTGTAATCAGTGGGTCGGGAGTTCGAGTCTCTCTGGGGGCACCATTTAGCTCTTTTAAGTTTTTGAAAAACAAAGATTTATTGATTTTAATACCGCTTCAATCCCCCTTTCTGTCCCCCTATGGGTCCGCGCTACCGCCTAGTTTTGGGTCAAGCTTTAGCAGCGCAAACGCAAAGTGCGCGGCGAAACCTTCCTCCGCTTCAACGGACAACTCCCAGACCTGAGCCGACAGTCTTTCGTAGGTCTTTCGGTGCATCCCTTTCGGACGCCCTCGGGGCAGACCTTCGAGACCCAAATCCCAGCCCAGCCGCGCTCTGATTTTGTCGGCCTTCCGCGCGGCCCGGTCGTAGCTCTTTTCCCGCTGAGAAGGGTAGGCGAGCTGGTGGCAATGGCGGCACGCAAAGATACGTCCGCCGTAGAGCTTGGCGACCCTTCGACCGCACCCGGACGCGGGGCATACAAACCACTGGCGTTCGCCGCCATAGTTGCAGGGCGTGGACGTCAGCCAAACGGGATACTCCAAGTCTTCCCAATCGCCACCGTTCTCTTTGCATCGGTAAGTAAGCCTGACGCTTTTGCGCTCAACCGCGACCTGGATTGAGCCGGTCTTTTCGCCGTCCACAGTCCATTGCCAGCCGAACCGATTGCCGGGTTTGAGAAGCCCATCACGCGCCCAGCGCCGAACGTCCAACGCGCGGTAGTCCGTCACGGTGTTCTTCGTGTTCCAGTGCCAGTGCCGCCCGCTTCCTAGACCGCCCATAGCTCGCCTCCGATTTTGTCGAAATCATTAGGCAAATCATAACAAACGGGCGGGTCAACGTCAGGCTGTTGCTTCCGCTTTGGCGCGTTCCTGATTAAGTTGAAACAGCCGAGAGAGGATTTCGTCGTCAGTCAGATTTCCGCTACGCCAGTCTTCGCCCCAGCCGTAGGCCTCAGCTACAGCTTCATCCAGCTTCTTATGGGCGTGGTCCAGCCATGCGGGGCGCGCGTTGTAGAGGTTCGTCAGGGTGCGCTTTTTGAGTTCCTTCGCGGCTTTGTCGTCTTTCGGTGTCAGCCGGTCAGGGTAGCCTTCGACCACCTCGGGAACCCGGTCCACAAGGTCAGTCGGGTTCAGCCAGTTTTCGCGAAGACGGTTCAATTCTGCAGCGGCTTCGGCGATTCTCTGGGCGTTGGCTTCGTCTCTATAGTCGGCGGCAGGGATATCCGGGCTAAGGCCATCCGGGAAGGGAAAGGTCTCGAAAGTGCTCGACGGTGTATACCGGGGCCGGTCTTCGAGTGAGGTACCCATACGTAGCGCCCACAGTTCGTGGAAATGTGAATGTAGGATGCCGAATGTAGCGTCGTCATCACGGGCGATTGCGACAGTTGCCGAGTCGGGCAACACCGACGTATCGCGCCAAACAAACAAACGGTGCTTTGCGACCCGAGGCGTTACGATGAACCTTTCCAGTTTTTGCAGGGCGTTCGACATTGCCGGTCGTGGGTCACCGTGCAGCCACCACTTTGTTCGGTGCCATTGACGCCGCAGATTTACCCGCGTTGGACGGACATTCGTTAGAACATGTTCGAACGGCGCTTCGAAGAGGGATGCTTCCTGTTCGGACATTTTCGAACCGAAATGCACGATCCACGTGTCGGAATCCCGGCGTACGATGCTCGCACCATTCGTCCATGGCATGACGACTTCCGAATTCCGCTTTCCATTCGGGTTCGAAGGCAAGGCCAGCCATTGCCTTGCAATCGTTCCGGGAATATCGAAAGGACCGTTTTTCTGGGTCCCGATGAAACTAATGCCTTTATTCTTCTTAAGGGCGTACGCCTTGGACAAGGAAACACCAGCTCGCAGCGTCGAGTGAATTTCACCGACCGAATGCCCATCTAGCAGCCGTTCATCTTTCGGCGGATTGCCGAAAAGAATGAGCGCGACCCTTACAGAAGCGCCATCGACGACCCAAGGCTCGTCGCGCCATGCCGACCATATTTCGGAAGACGTCTTGACCAGTTCTAAGGTTGGGAGGTTGTTGCCACCCGAGATAGAATTCGTCGCTACAAGGCCCGCTCGTTCCAAACCGCCGGTGTTCAATTTGGTCAACGCTTGCACAAACCAGTAGCAAACCAAATCAGAACGGCCCGGAATGTCGTCTTGAAAGGCCGAGCGAAGTTCAGACACGTAGCTTTCACCAAGCGCAGCAATCATTCGGCGGTCGCCAAGAAAAGGTGGATTCCCGACCACCACGTCAACATCCGGCCAGTCCGCCTTAGTCCCGTCCGGGGCAAGGACGGCATCCCGGTTTTCGATAGTGCCCAACGGGCGCAGGATCGGGTTTCGGGCTGCATCGAAACCGTTGCGCCGCATCCACTGAATTTCCCCAACCCAGACCGACACCCTCGCCAGTTCGGCGGCATAGGGATTCAGTTCGATGCCCTTTACGCATTCCGGCCCAATCGACGGAAAACCCCGTGAAAGTCCGAGCGCCTCCGCTTCGAGATTGACGCGGTGTTCAATGTCTTTGAGCGCCAAAAGAGAGAGATACAAGAAGTTGCCGGACCCACATGCGGGGTCCAGCACGCGAAAGCCCTTCAGTCGCTCTAGGAAGCCCACCTGGAGCCGTTCTGCGTCTTTCTCAGCCCGCGTCTGCGCGCCTTTACTCTTGGCGTCCTTGGCCTTCGCTAGAGCTGTTTCGATCTGTGTCCGAACATCCGCCCATTCTGCCAACAGCGGCTCCACAATGACCGGACCGACTATCTGCATGATTTTTTCCCGGTCGGTGTAGTGCGCTCCAAGCTGGCTTCGCTTGTCGGGGTCCAAGCCACGCTCAAACAATGTGCCGAGAATGGAGGGGTCGATTTCCGACCAGTCGAGCCGCGCCGCAGCCAGCAGGTCCAGAACGTCCGCTTTCTCAAGCGGCAGCGCGGCGTCACTGTCGAACAGGCCGCCGTTGAACCACTCCACCCGTTCAAACCCGACCATGCCGCCGGATTGCATTGCTGAGAAAAGGACCCGCGCATGATCCGCGAAGTCCTGCGGCGACCGCTCGCAATGCTCCAGCATCCTTTGGAACATCTTGTTGGGCAGGAGATCTACATCTTCAGCGAACATACAAAAGACCAGCCGGTTCACGAAGTGCGCGACCGTTTCCGGGTCGTTTCCACGCTCGCGAAGGCGCTGGGCCAAAGCCGCGAACCGCTCCGCCGCTTCCTCGGTCAGCATTTGCCGCGTCTTGGCGGGTTTCAGTTTTTCTGGGTCTTCGAAACAAGCGCGCAGAAGGTCGCGCGTTGCCGCGTCCCGCAAGTCTTCGAGCGAGAAGTCGTGGACGTGCTGAACAGTGTTCGTCCAGTTCGTGTGAATCCTGAACCGCTCCATGTCAGAGACGATGAGAAGTGGCGGGTTCTCCAGAGCGATTGCGTATTGCAGGAGCTGGTCAAAGGCTTTGTCCAAGTCTTTCTTCTTGCCCTTGTATTCCCATGCGAACCGCTCTTTCCGCCAGACGTCTGCCCAGCCTTCGCCACCGGACGTCTTGGACGCGCCCTTTTCAAAGGTGAACCAATCGCCTTTTGGGTCTGCCGTTATGGGGTCTTCAATGCCGAGAAGGGCGCAAATATCGTTGAAGTGAGATTGGGACGCGCTGCGTTCCTTGAGTTCGACTGCCTTCCATTTGGCAATGAAATCGTCTGGCGTCATTCGTCCCCCCGCTGTTTGGCCCATAAGAGCGACCGAGCGTGTCCGTTACAACCCTGCCGTTTGTAGAAGTCGCTCAGCACCGCCGCTCACGTCAGACGCCCCGGACTTTCAGTGTCCGTGGCGTCTGACAGCGCGGCTCTTTCCACGCCCTGCCTATGGCTAGATGTATATATGTCCGGGTTTTCGTGCATTGGAGACAAAGGGTTTTTCCCGGCTGGTGGCACAATGACTGTGACGCCTTTCCGTTATGACGGAACCGAAAGCACAATCATTGTGACACCGATGCACGGTTTTTGTGCGGGGGTTCCGCGTCTATTTCCCTCCACTTTAGAAAGGCTTTTGAAGCTGACTTGCCGTTCGCGCAGGGCAATTCCGTCAACGCCCAGAGCGCGGCGCGCCCCACGCCGTCCGGCCCGAGATACGCCCCTTGGGTCTTGGTGATGAAACCGCGTTCCTCCAACTCCCGAAACCAGATGCCGACCGTATTGCGGTGGGCGTTCAAGGCCTTTGCGGCGTCCCTGTAGCTCAGGATGATGTTACCGTTGTTCGAGCCGTTGAAGCGGCGTTTCAGTTCGATGTAGAGCGCCCGTGGGCCGGGTTTGAGCGTGGCCCAGGCTTGCGTCCGTTGCAGGTATTCGGGGAGCTGGACGTGACGCCCAGCCCCCCCTTTGCCCTGCCTGTAGGGCTTTCCGGTCACTGGTCCTCGCCCTCCCTGCGCTTGAGCGCCCACCAGAGGCGCATAGAGGCGATTGGCGAGGGGCAACCGCCCAGACATAGCCAAGCCCCCTCAGCGACCGCCTCAGCGGCTTTCTGGACGTCTACATGCCACCGACCATTCTGGTGGCGCAGCCGAACACGTTCCATTTCAGTCTCCGTAGATCAGTCGTGCCAAGAGCCTCGCGCGGCTCTCGGAAATCCCATGCTTGCGGCGTAGCCGCGCAATCTGTTGCCGAGTCATTCCGCCGCCTCCCTCGCTTGCGGCGTCACGGTCGCTCGTAGAACGTAGCGAGCGTGTGACCCGGCGAAGGGACCGTGATGCTGCTCGTGGATGGTCTCAATCGGGACGCCCAGCGCCCTGAGATTGAACACGTAGCCGGACCAGCGTGGCGCTGGGTTGTCGATGGGCGTGCAGCCCCTTTCTCCGGCTCGCGTTAATTCGTGGAGCGCCCAGCGGTCCCGCCCGGAAACTGTGATGATGAAGGGGGGGCATCCCTTCGGTTCAACCGCGTAAGCGGTAGCGCCCCATTCCTGCGATGCAGTCATGGCTATGCCTTTCTTTGGCATTGATGCACGGGGGCGCTGGGCCTATGTTTAGGGGGTCTCTACCGAAAGACATTCCCGCACTCAGCCCAGCGCAATCCGCGCAGGTTGGTGCGGGTCTTATCCCGCCTGATGTGCCGCAATCGCGGCGTCGATATCGGCCTCCACCCAATAAAGGCGGGAACCGAATTTGATGGGTTCAGGGAGACGTCCGGATTTGTAGTCGCGGATGATGCTGGACCGGCTTCGGTCGCCCAGCTTCTCGCTGAGCTGCGTAATGTTCAGGTATCTCTTCACTTGCCACCCCCTTGATGCGGCTTGGCGTTTCTTGACCTCGGGTGCCAAGGTAAGGGGCGTCTAAGTATCTGTCTATAAAGCCAAAAAAATGCAGTCGAAGAAATTTGGCGGGTCAAATGGTGGCAGTTTGGCGGATTTTGGTGTTAATTCTGGCGTGGATTTGGTGTCCAATTGGTGGGTAGTTGGTGGCATTATCCGTGAGTTCTTGGCAGGTTGCGCTTTCGCAAGTTATTCCTAGCTCGCCGCACGGTGGATTCCGGAATGTCCTCATTCACCGTGTTTTTGATTTCGCGCTGCAATTGACGCACGCCGAGTTGGGCGAGTTCTTCAACGTCGTGAAGTGACATGATGATGCCTTCCACGCGTTCGGTTTTGGTGGTGCGGCGTTTGTCAGGGTTCGGATCGAAACGCTTCAACGGGTAAACGTCAGCCATTTCTTTTGAGTTGAACAGGACCTTTACCTTGTTTCCAATCGCGTGGCTCTTATCAAAGAACGGGTCGACTGCACCGACATCGGCAAAGCTATTGATGACTTTCTGGTCGGCCCAAATGAATCGGTTAGGAAACGGCGTAGTTCCTGTATTCACGGAAACGAAAAACGCCCTAACGCGCCCGTCAAACAAATCGTGCTGCAAACGGTTCAGGACTTGGTGTCTCCTTACTGCGACCAACCTCGTAAGAAATTCCGGCAAGGGGTTTTTCTCTCGCGATTGCGGGAAAACTCTTTCGCAGAAGTCCGTTCTGCCGCACGAAAAGCTCTCTAGAACAGAACGCATCCAGCGTTCCGTTGCCTCCCTCTGGTTGAGAAACAAGGCTACAGCGTCGTCAGGGGACTTAACTTGTTCAGTCTTGCCGGGTAGCGGGGTCCTCTGCGCTAAAGTTTGAAACGCCTTTGGCAAAGCTGAGAACCCATCTTTCTTCACGCGGTCCTCTTCCTGTTTCGCGTGGTCGATTGCGCCTTGGATTTCAGCATGAAGCTCGCTGTCAAACTGGGTCGGCTTAAATAGGTGGCGATAGACGACAAGCTTTGCTGCTCGGGCACCTATATGACCGCTCGGCACGAAGCCCCCGCCGTTCATGGCTGAATCCCCAGCGAGACTATCTTGGTATTTTCATTCCCGCATATGTTGGCCCAACGCTCCATGAGCGCCCGCCGTTGCTCCAAGAAATCCGTCCGCCTGTAGGCGCGTTCGACCGAACCACCGACCGTATGGCCCAGCGCGGTTTCAGCCACGTCCCAAGGCGTGTTCGTCGTTTCCGCCACCCAATCCCGGAAAGAGCTGCGGAACCCGTGCGGACGTTCGACTAGTCCACGCCGTTCCATGAACCGGCTCATGGTCGCGTCGGAAATCACGCCCCTGCGGACACCCGGAAACAGGAACCCGTCACGCGCGAACGGTTTGGCCTCCTCAACGACCTCCAAGGCTTTCCTTGATAACGGAACCCGAAAGTCGGTCGTGGCGTCCTTCCGGCCTTTCATCGCCTCTGCGGGTATGGTCCAGATATCGCCGTCGATTTGGTCAAGGTGCATGTGGCGCAGGGGAAAGCTGCGAACCGCCGTGAGAATGAGAAGGCGCAATGCCAGTTCGGAAATCGTGCCGCCGCTGAGGGACTGGTAGAACGCTGGCACGTCCTGCCACGCCATTGCGGGAATGTTCTGCGGTTTGTGGCGTTGCTTGCCCAAGAGCGCCTTGGCCTTCTCGGTCGCCTGTAGATCGACCTCCAAGCCCAGCGCCGCCGCATGGCGCATGACGATGGAAAGCCGGTTCATCGCTTTCCGCGCGGTATCGGCCTTCTCGTGCCAGATGGGGGCGAGCGTGTCGCGAATGTCGCGCTGGTCAATCTCGGAAACCGGCATCTTGCCCAGCTTGGGCATGACGTGCAGTTCCAGCGGACTGAACCACCGGCCCGCTTTCCCGTCGCCCTTCAATTCGGCCTTGCGGCTCTCGAAGGCATCGCGTGCCACGTCCGCCAAGATGTTCTGATTGCGCTGGGCTGCGGCGCGTTGCCGCTCGCGTTCCTTGATAGCATCCTTGCCGCTGCGGACCACGGCCCGCCATTTCTCGGCTTCCTCACGCGCTTCCTTAAGGGTGGTATCAGGGAACCGGCCAAGACCCATCTCATGCCGCTTGGAATAGATGGTGTAGCGCAGAACCCATTGCGCCCCGCCGTCCTCCCGCTTGTAGAGCCAAAGCCCAGCGCCGTCCGAGTGCTTGCCAGGAGCTGCGGCCTTTGCCGCCGCGCTTGTGAGTTTGTGTTGAAGCCGGGCCATGCCAATCCCCCTTTCGATCCACCTTCAATATATGGGGTATGGTGGAACAGGATGGAACAGGTTGGCGCAATAAAACATGGAATTTCATGCGAACCCGCCGTCGCGCGGTATCCCCTGAAACCCCAAGATATAGGACTTCAACGCCCTCTGGGGGCACCAGATGATTTGAGGGCCGGGTGAACGACCCTGCGAATTCCCTCACGACCGCCAATCTCGCTGTTTCAAATGCTAGTTCTCGCGCAGGCACGCGTGAACGCAGGTCTTCGCCGGGCGTTTCAGGATTTTTTTGTTTGTCGGAATGGAACGGACCCCCGGGGGGGTCTTGTTTTGCCCCTGAAGGCAGGGCGCCTTGCGTCCGGCCGATGCAGAAACATTCGAAAGGATCCATGATGAGACGCATTCTCACGACGACAGCGATTGCTGCCCTGACCGCGATGCCTCTCCATGCAGAGGAGCATGGTGGCGCAAACGAAATGACGGAGGCGCAGGTCACGGCTGGCGAACAGGAGTTCCGTGCGAGCAACCTGATGGGCGCCACGGTCTATATGCCGGGCGAAAGTGACAGCGCGAGCGTCGAAAACGTCGACCCCGCGAACCTGCCCGAAGGCTGGACCGAGATCGGCTCCGTTGAAGACGTCTTTGTCGACAACAACGGCGAAATCGCCACGGTCGTGATGAGCCCGAACGATCAGACCCAGAGCGACCGTGACCGGATCGGCGTGGAAACCGCTTCGGTGAACTTCAAGACCTCCGGCGACGGCAACGAGATTCTCGTCGTCTACACCGGCGACAAGGTTTCGCTCGAAAATGCTGGCGAATTCCAGGAAGCTTCCGCGCGTGCCGAAGGCCAGACCTCGGCCCGTGACATGGAAGAACAGCGTCAGGCCGATGCCGGTGAATCCCAGGACGAGATGGAACAACAGCGTCAGGCCGATGCTAGCGGTTCCCAGAACGAGATGAGCGCTGAAGACCGCGAGACCGAGGCGCGCATGGCGAATTCCGAGACCGAGAAAGACGGTCTGAAAATCCGTGCGGCCGACCTCAGCGGTCACCCGGTCTACATTCCGGAAGAGGGCGCGAATGCCGACGAGATGAGCGGCGAAGTCGCCGAAGCGCCCGATAGCTGGGAGCAGGTCGGCGAGATCGGCAATGTTGTCCTGAGCCGTGAAGGCGAGATCCAGTCGATCACGTTGGATGCCGGCGGGTTCCTCGGCATGGGCGAGAAAGAAGTCGAAACCTCGATGGACGATCTGCGCTTCGTGCGCGACAGCGACGCGGATGCCGACAACGAATGGTTCGTGGTCTTTACTGGCGATCGTGCGCAACTCGAAGATCAGGAAGAGTTCGACCGTGACCGTGCGCAGCGCGAAGGCCGTTGGGTGCTGTCGCCGGGCTACGACGATCGTGCCCGAAACACCGGCACGTCGGAAGGCATGTCCTCCGAGCAGGACCAGACGTCGCAGAACATGTCCGGCACCGAAGGCGAGCAGCGTCAGGAGGACGCAGCGTCCGCTGAAGGTGCCATGACCGACGACGGTCAAGAGCAGGACATGGCGCAATCCGGCACGCAGGAGTCCTCGCAGGAAGAGGACATGGCGGCCAGTGAAGATGCCAGGACCGGCGAAGAACAGGACGGCGAGCAGATGGCTCAGACCGAAGCTTCGGACGGTGCCTCGCAGGAAGAGGATATGGCCGCGAACGACGACGGCATGACCGGCGAAGCTGAAGACGAGCAGACTGCCGCTAACGAAGAGGGCACGACCGGCGAAGCCGAAGACGAGCAGATGGCCGATGCCGGCGCTCAAGGCGCCGACGAAGGCAGTGGTCCGATGAACCTCGAAGAAATGTCGCAACTCACCGCGAGCGAGCTGGAAGGCCAGACGGTTTACGGTTCCAACGGTGACAGCATCGGCGACGTCTCGACGCTCGTGCTTGACGATGGTGGCGAAATCGACCGGGTCGTTGTCGATGTCGGTGGTTTCCTCGGCATCGGTGAAAAGCCTGTCGCGCTGCCGTTCGACGAACTGCAGATCGAGCAGAACGGCGATGGCATGAACTCCATCGACGTGACGACCGATCACACGCAGGAAGAACTCGAAAGCATGGAGACGTGGCAGGACGCCTAATCCATTCCACTCTTGTCGTGGATAGGGGTCGCCTTCGGGCGGCCCCTTTTTTGTTCGGTGTTTGCGTGATTCATCGGAACATTCGAGCGGCCCAACCGATTTTTCATGTATGGGGTGATGACCGGCCCCTCTGACCTGATGGAGTGAGGAGACGCGGATATGGCGTCGAGAGCGATCTGGAAAGGCCAGTTGAGGCTGTCCCTCGTATCGATTCCGGTGGAGATCCACTCTGCCCGCAATTCAGGCTCCCGGGTGTCGTTTCGCCAGATCCACAAGCCCTCCGGCAAGCCTGTGAAGTATCAGAAGACGGTGCAGGGTGTCGGACCCGTCGAGAACGACGAAATCATGAAGGGGTACGAGACGGACGCCGGCGAATATATCCTTTTGGAACCGGATGAGATTGACGCGATCAAGCTCGAGACCAAGAAGACGCTCGAGCTGGTCCAGTTCGTCGAGTCCACTGAAATTGCGCCGATCTGGTTCGATCGTCCATACTACGTCGTGCCCACCGATGAACTGGCCGAGGATGCCTACCGGGTCGTGCGCGATGCGCTGCGGCAGACCAAGAAGGCCGGACTCGGACAGTTGACGATGCGCGGCAAGGAATACCTCTGCGCGATCCGTCCATGCGGCGACGGCCTCCTGATGGAGACGCTGCATTACGAAAAAGACATTCGCGACGCCGATCCGCTGTTTTCCTCGATCGCGGACGAAGCGACGGATGACGAGTTGCTCGAGGTTGCCACCCAGCTCATCGACAAGAAGACCGCGCCATTCGACGCCTCGGCGTTCGAAGACCACTACGCCAAGGCTCTGCGCGACCTGATCGACCGGAAGATGAAATCCAAAAAGACCCCGCGTGCCAAGAACACGGATCAGGACGGACGCCGGGAGGGTGAGAATGTCGTCGACCTGATGGACGCGTTGAAGAAGAGCCTGAAAGATACAAAAGGCGGCAAGTCCGGCGGCCGCCGGAAGAAAGCCTCATGAGAACACTCGAAGAATACGAGAAGAAACGCGATTTCAGTGTCACGCCGGAGCCTCGCGCGGCCCTTGTGGAGGCAGGCGGGGAGCGTCTTGCCTTTGTGGTCCAGAAACACGACGCGAGCCGGCTTCACTTCGATTTCCGCCTCGAATGGAAGGGCGTGTTGCTGTCCTGGGCCGTGACGAAAGGTCCGTCCGCCGATCCGTCCCAGAAGCGGCTGTCGGTGCGCACCGAGGATCATCCTGTCTCCTATGGCGATTTCGAGGGCACCATCCCCGAGGACGAGTATGGCGGTGGAACGGTCATGCTATGGGATACGGGATGGTGGGAGCCACTTCACGACCCCGAGGAGGGTCTGAAAGAGGGCAAGCTGCACTTCCGTCTTCACGGCGCGCGGATGAAAGGCGGCTGGGCGCTCGTCCGCATGCGGGCGAGGAAGGGCGAGAAACGCGAGAATTGGCTCCTCATCAAGGAGCGCGACGATTTCGCAGGGCGCAGTGCCGATGCCCTGATCAACAAGCATCGCACGAGCGTGACGACCGGGCGCAGCATGCGCGCCATCGGACGTGACCGCGCTGCACAAAAGCCGGCGAAGCACACCAAGCCTCTGCCGCGTTTCCAGAAGCTCCAGCTCGCAACCCTCCGCGACCGGCCCCCCGAAGGCGAAGACTGGCAGCACGAGGCCAAGTTCGACGGCTACCGTTGCCTCATGGCCGTCGGCAAAGGCGGGGTGCGGCTCTATTCGCGAAACGGCAAGGACTGGTCGGACCGCTTCGGCGCCCTGTGTGAGCCGGCGGCCGCACTCCACTGCGATGCGGCGCTCGTCGACGGCGAGGTCATTGCGGGCGGAGGAGGGGGAGATTTCTCTACCCTGCAAAACGCGCTGAAATCCGGTGATCCCTTGACCTTCTACGCGTTCGATTGCCTCAATCTGAACGGAGACGACCTCACGGACAAGCCGCTGACCGAACGGCGTGCCGCGTTGGAGGAGCTCTTCGAAGGCCTGCCCCCTCGGGGACCCCTGCGCCTGAGCCCGGTCCTCGATGGCGACGGGGCGGCCGCGCTCGACGCGATGTGCGAAGCGGGGGGCGAGGGCATCCTGTCCAAACGCAAGGACGCGCCTTATCCGGGGGGAAGGTCGAAGAGCTGGATCAAGGCCAAGTGCATCCGGCGCGCCGAGTTCGTCGTGGCGGGCTGGTCCCCGTCGGACAAGAAGGGGCGTCCGTTTTCTTCGCTGATCCTCGGGAGTTATGAGCGGGGTAAGCTCGTCTACCGTGGCCGGGTAGGAACGGGGTTTGACGAGGCGGATTTCGACGCGCTCGCCTCCGCCATGAAGCCGTTGGCGCGCAAGACCTCGCCCTTCGATGAAAAGCCGCCCTCCGAAGCGAAAGGCGCGCGCTGGTGCACGCCGAGGATCGTGGTCGAGGCGGAGTATGCCGAATTCACGAGCGAGGGCCGCATACGCCACGGCGTCTATCAGGGCCTGCGTGAGGACAAGGAGCCGAAAGACGTGTCAGCGAAAGTGGAAGCGGCCACCGATGGTGGCGCGAGCGAGATCGGCGGGGTGCGCGTGTCGAGCACCGGGCGCGTGGTCTACCCGGACGAGGGCGTGACCAAGGGCGAGGTCGCCGAATACTATGCGAAGATTGCGGACCGGATGCTTGAACATGCAAGCGACCGTCCCCTGTCGCTCCTGCGTTGCCCGGATGGCATTTCCGGCGACTGCTTTTTCCAGAAACACGCGGGCAAGGGTTTCCCGGACGGCGTGAAGGCGGTTCCGATCGAGGAAAAGGACGGGGGCAAGGAAGACTACATGTATGTCACCACGGCCGAGGGGCTCGTGGGCGCCGCACAGATGGGCACGTTGGAGTTCCACATCTGGGGTGCCACCCGCGACAAGCTGGAGCGCCCTGACCGCATGGTTTTCGACCTCGACCCGGACGAGGGCCTAGCGTTCGCGGATGTGAAGCAGGCCGCGTTGGAGGTGCGCGAAGGGTTGACCGCCTGCGGATTGGACAGCGTGCCGATGGTGACGGGCGGCAAGGGCGTCCATGTCGTCGTGCCCCTGCGCCGTATCGCGGGATGGGATACGGTGAAGTATTTCGCCCAGACCTTTGCAAAGATCCTCACGGAGCGCGAACCCGACCGGTACACGGCGACCATGTCCAAGTCGAAACGCAAGGGTCGCGTGTTCATAGACTGGCTCCGCAATGAGCGGGGAGCGACGGCCATCGCGCCTTATTCCCTACGCGCGCGCCCCGGGGCTGCGGTCGCTGTCCCGGTCACGTGGGAAGAGCTTTCGGACCTGAAACGCCCCGACGGTTTCAGGATGCACGACGTACAGGAGCGCCTGTCGCGTCCATGTCCGCTCCACTCGGCTGAGGCGCGGGGCATCGGAAACTCTGTCGTGGAAGCGCTCGAGGACTGGTCGGAAAGCTGATGCCAGCGCCTTCACAAGAAAAATGATAGACGTCTTTCAAAATTCGATTGACCGGCCCGAGCCCTGACGTCAGGGTGCGCGCGGGAGGTCCTCGTGGACGTGAAACGACCGACACTGACCGACGTTGCGCGCCGCGCGGGCGTCAGCTATGCGACGGCAGACCGCGTCGTGAACGGGCGCGGGCGCGTGGCCGAGAAATCCGCGCGCCGGGTCAATGAAGCGATCGAAGCACTGGGTTACGTGCGCAACGTGGCGGCGGCGAACCTCGCACAACAGCGCGTGTATCGGTTCATCGTGGTCCTGCCGGATGGGCAGAATGCGTTTTTCACCCGCATCCGCGAAATACTGGAAGACGCCCGCGCGCGGCTTCTGCCGGAGCGGATCGACCTGGGGATCGAAACCGTACCTGCTTTCGACGCTGTCGCGCTGGCGCGCCGACTGGCCGGGCGGGTGGACGTCGACGGACTTGCAGTTGTCGGGGCCGAGGGGCCCGAGGTTTCCGAAGCGGTGGAACGGCTAGAGGGGCAGGGTGTTCCTCTTGTCACCCTCGTTTCCGATATGCCGCGCGCGGCACGTGCGGCCTACGTCGGGATCGACAACGGCGTGGCCGGTCGCACCGCAGCGCGCATGATCCTTATGGCGCATGGCGGCCGCCCGGGCCGCGTCCTGCCGATCCTCGGGGCCGAGACCGCGCGCGATCACGCGGACCGTCTCGCGGGCCTTCGGGCAGTCCTGTCCGAGGCGCCGCAGCTCTCGCTTGCGCCAGAGATCGCCGGTCGCGACAGTGCCGAGACGGTCGAGGCCCGCGTTCGAGACGCGCTCGCCGCCGACCCGGCCATTACCGCTATCTACAACGCAGGCGCAGGGAACGCGGGCCTCGTGCGCGCGCTCGCCACGCTACCGGGCGACCGGACCCGTCCCTTCGTCGTGCTCCATGAACTCGTCGCCAACACCCGCGCGGCGCTCGAGGCAGGCAAAGTGGACGTCGTGCTCGACCAGCGTCCCGAGGAGGAGGTGCGCCGCGTGGTCGCGATCTTGCGCGCGCTGGCGGAGCGCCGGCCGCTGGAGCCGATGGAGCCGATCCTCCCTACAATTTTCGTCAAGGACAACCTGCCGCCCGATCCCGGGCCGGCCGAACCAGGAGACCAGACCCAATGAGCTACTTCGACGGATTGAGCCCGCTCGCCTACGACCCCGAGGCCCAGGGCCTCGCCTTTCGCCACTACGACCCGGACGAGGTTCTGATGGGCAAGCGGATGGAAGAGCACCTCCGCTTCGCGGTCGCCTACTGGCACAGCTTTGCATGGGAGGGCGGCGATCCCTTCGGTGGACGCACCTTCGACCGGCCCTGGTTCGACGGCGGGATGGAGGCCGCGCGGATGAAGGCCGAAGCCGCGTTCGAGATGTTCGACATCCTGGGCGTCCCGTTCTTCTGCTGGCACGACGCCGATATCCGGCCAGAGGGCGACACGTTCGCCGAGAGCAAGGCGAACTTCGACGCGATCATCGACCTGTTCGAGGAGAAGATGGAAAGCTCCAAGGTCCGGCTCCTGTGGGGCACGGCCAACATGTTCTCGAACCGCCGGTTCATGTCCGGCGCCGCCACCAACCCGGACCCGGACGTCTTCGCCTGGTCCGCGGCCACGGTGAAGACCTGCCTCGACGCGACCAAGCGGCTTGGCGGTCAGAACTATGTCCTGTGGGGCGGGCGCGAAGGGTACGAAACGCTGCTCAACACCGACATGGGCGCCGAGATGGACCACATGGGGCGCTTCCTCTCGATGGTGGTGGACTACAAGCACAAGATCGGGTTCGAGGGGACCATCCTGATCGAACCCAAACCGCAGGAGCCGACCAAGCACCAGTACGACTACGACGTGGCCACCGTCTATGGCTTCCTGCAGCGCTTCGGGCTGGAGAAAGAGGTCAAGGTGAACATCGAGCAGGGGCACGCGATCCTTGCCGGGCACAGCTTCGAACACGAACTGGCGCTGGCGCGGGAACTCGGCGTGCTCGGCTCCATCGACATGAACCGCAACGACTACCAGTCCGGCTGGGACACCGACCAGTTCCCGAACAACGTGCCGGAGGTGGCGCTGGCCTATTACGAAATCCTCAAGGCGGGCGGATTCGTCACGGGCGGCACGAACTTCGACGCGAAGCTGCGGCGACAGTCGCTCGACCCGGAGGACCTGATCGCGGCCCACGCGGGCGCGATGGACGTCTGCGCCCGGGGGCTGAAGGCGGCGGCGAAGATGCTCGAAGACGGCGCGCTCGAAGATGAGCGACGGGCGCGTTACGCCGGGTGGGACACGCCGGAAGCGCAGGCATTGCTCACCTCCGACCTCGACACGATCACCGCGCGCGTCCTGTCCGAAGGGATCAACCCGGAGCCCCGTTCGGGCCGGCAGGAGATCCTCGAGAACATCGTCAACCGCTACGTCTGACACCGATGAGCGATGCCCTGTGGCCTCTGCCGCAGGGCTCGTCCATGATGGCCGCGACACGTGAACGACGGAGTGCGCCATGCGGATCGACCTGAACGCCGATCTCGGTGAAAGCTACGGCCCCTGGGTCATGGGGCAGGACGCCGACATGCTCCGGCTGGTAACGAGCGCGAACGTGGCCTGTGGCGGTCACGCGGGCGATCCTGACGTGATGTTCGAAACGCTGCGCGAGGCCGCTGACCACGGCGTAAGCGTGGGGGCACATCCGGGTTTCGCCGACCGCGAAGGTTTCGGGCGGCGCGTGATCCCGATGTCCACGGACGCGATCACGCGTATGGTCGCCGCGCAGATTGGCAGCCTCATGGGGGTCGCGGCCCTCGCCGGGGCCGAGGTCGGATACGTGAAGCCGCACGGGGCGTTATCGAACCTCTCCTGCGATGAGCCCGAGGTGGCCGCCGCCGTCGTGCGCTCCGTGAAGGCGATGGAAGCGGACCTCGGCGTGCTCGCGATCTCCGGCACCGCGCTGGAGGCGGCCGCGCGCGACGCCGGTCTCGACGTCTACAGCGAAGTCTTCGCCGACCGCGCCTACCGCGAGGACGGACGGCTGGTGCCGCGCTCCGAGGCCGGTGCCGTGATTCACGATGCGCGCGAAGCGACGTCGCGCCTCGTCGAGTTTCTGAAGACCGGCAAGATGCCAGTGAAGGACGGGGGTGAGGTCGCGCTCGAGGTCCATTCGATCTGTGTCCACGGCGACAACCCGTCGGCGGTCGAGACGGCGCGCACGATCCGCGCCGCGCTGGCGACCGAGGGCTTCACCATCGCCCCGTTCATCCCGAGAAACGGCGAATCGTGAGCGGCTGGCCCCGGTTCCGCGCCGTGGCCGACCACGCGCTGCTCGTGAGTTTCGGCGACGAGATATCGGATGCGGTCAGCGCCGAGGTGCTCGCTTTGGACCGCGCCCTGCAGGACACGCCGCCTGGGGGCGTGACCGAGTGCATACCGGCCATGGTGAACCTTCTGATCGACTTCGACCCGCTGGAAACGGACCACGCGCAACTGCAGCGCTCGGTCGAAGGTCTGCTGGGGAGGCCCTTGGACGAACGGCTGCAACCCACTGAGCGCGTGGTCGAGGTGTGCTACGACCCGGACCTCGCGCCCGACCTGACCGCCGTTGCGGAAACGACGGGGCTGAGCCCGGACGAAGTGATCGAGGCTCACCTGTCCGGCGACTACCAGGTGCGGATGTACGGCTTCGCGCCTGGTTACGCCTACATGTCGGGGGTGCCGAAGGCCTTGCGCGTCCCCCGAAAACCGGCGGCGGTGCGCGAGGTGCCGGCCGGGAGCGTCATTATCGCCGGGGGGCAGTGCCTCGTCACCACCCTGACGATGCCGACGGGCTGGTCCGTGATCGGGCGCTCGCCCACGCGCATCCTGACGGACGACGCTGAGCATCCCTTCCTGTTCGACGTGGGCGACCGGGTCCGCTTCGTTCGGGTGGCGCGTGCCGCGCTCGCGGCGGAGCGCTCCGATGGCTGAGGCGCGGCTCCGGGTCGAGGCGGCCGGGCCGCATGTGAGCTTTCAGGACGCCGGGCGGTTCGGCTGGATGCGCTATGGCGTTCCCGCCTCCGGACCGATGGATCGCGTCGCCCATACCGCTGCGAGCCTGGCCCTAGGCCAGCCCGCCGGCGCGACCGCCGTCGAGGTGTCGATGGGCGGCCTCACCCTGTCTTGCCGCGCGGGCGTGGTGAGCGTCGCGGTCTGTGGCGGCGGTTTCCAATGCGACCACGACGGCACGCGGCTCGAGGGGTGGAGCGTCATGCGTCTCGACGCCGGTCAGACCCTCACGGTCCGCGCGGGCGGATGGGGCAGCTGGTGTTACCTCGCCGTCGCGGGAGAGATCGTCTGCGACCGCTGGCTCGGGCACAGTGCGACCCACGCCGCGTCCGGTCTGGGGGGCGGGCGGATCGCAGCGGGGCAGGAGATCGTCGTGACGGATGCGCGGGTCTGCGAGGACCGCGAGGGCGCTCTACCGGCGCCGCGCCCCCTGGCGTCACCTCTTCGGCTCGCCGCCGTCGCGGGGCCGCAGGAGGCGCTGTTCGAATCCGGCGCGCTCGACCTGTTCACCGGCGAGATGTTTGAGGTTTCTCCCGCGTTCGACCGGATGGGCCTGCGCCTAGAAGGGCCGCGACTCGCCACGCAGGATGCGTTGTCGATCCCGTCCGAGCCGCTCCTGCGCGGCGCGGTGCAGGTGGCGGGGGACGGGGTGGCGAGCGTTCTGCTCGCGGACCACCAAACGACCGGCGGCTATCCCAAGATCGCGACGCTTCTGTCCACCGAGACCGACCGCCTCGCGCAAGCCCGGCCCGGCGACCGGCTGCGCTTCGAATTGGTCGAACCAGATGAGGCCGTCCGGCGGGTGCGCAAGGCGCTGTCCGAGCGTCGCGCGCTGCTGGACGAGATCGCCGTGCCGCGCGGAACCTTCTCGCAACGGCTGCTCTCTTCCAATCTCATCAGCGGGGTGACGAATGGCGAGCCGGGCGCCGGGTAAGGCGGAGCGTCACGGCCTCGGATTTTGTTGCACTTTTCAAACCTCACTTGGACTAATCCGTACCAAATTTTGCCAAATACTTCTACGTTTTAGATATTTTGCCTCCACCACCCCTCGCAGGCCCGCATCCCTCCGTCGAACGGGCGTCACGCCCCTGTCACATCGGCGCGGTTCATGCAATTCTGACCGCGAGGGCCGGAGAGCGCCACAAAGGGACACAGAATGAAGATCGAGAACCGCACCTTCGACGAGATGCAGCCGGGCGACACGGAAACGCTGCGCCGGCTCTGCACGCAGGACGACCTCCTCGTTTTCGCGAACGTCTCGGGCAACCACAACCCGATGCATATTTTCGACGCGGACGGCGACGGTGACGGGGTGGTCGAGGCTGTTGCGCCGGGCCTATTCATCGGGTCTCTCGTCACCGCGATCCTCGGGAACATCCTGCCCGGCGCCGGCACGCTCTACCGAGCGCAGAGCTTCACCTTCCACAACCGCGCTCACGCAGGGGATGAGCTTGAAAGCCGCGTCACCGTGACCGGCAAGAACGACCGCGACTTCACCGTGACGCTCGCGACCGAGGTGCGCCGGGTGACGGACGACGCGCTCATCCTGTCGGGCGTGGCGGAGGTCGAGGCACCGCGCCGCAAGCTGAGTTATTCGAGTCATGACCTCCCCGGCCTCATCGTCCAGCGCCACCGACATTTCGAGAAGTTGCTGAAGCAGGCCGAACCGCTCCCCGCGCTCGTTACTGCGGTCGTCTGCCCGGAAGAGGAAAACTCGCTCGCCGGTGCCCTTAAGGCGCGGGAACATACGCTGATCGAGCCGATCCTCGTGGGCGATCCGCAGAAGATCGCGGCGACGGCGGAAATAATCGGGGCCGACCTTGCAGGTGTCGAGATCGTGCCGGAACCCAACCACGACGCGGCCGCCCGGCGTGGCGTTGCGCTGGTCCACGAAGGACGGGCGGAGGCGGTGATGAAGGGTCATCTGCATACGGACCAACTGCTCCGCGCGGCGGTGGATCGCGAAACGGGCCTTCGCACTGGGCGCCGGTTCACGCATGTCTTCGTGATGGACGTGCCGGGGGTCGCGCACCCGATCCTCGTGACCGATGCGGCGATCAACATCGCGCCTGACCTGAAGGCCAAGGTCGATATCGTGCAGAACGCGATCGACCTCGCCGTGTCCATCGGGATTGCGGAGCCGAAGGTGGGCGTGCTGTCGGCGGTCGAGACGGTCAATCCAGACATCGCCTCCTCGGTCGACGCCGCGCTCCTCTCCAAGATGGCGGAGCGGGGCCAGATCACCGGCGGGCTCGTGGACGGGCCGCTCGCCATGGACAACGCGGTGGACCTCGCCGCCGCCCGGACCAAGGGGATCACCTCCCCGGTCGCGGGGCGTGCCGAAGTGCTCGTCGTGCCGGATATCGACGCCGGCAACATGCTGGCCAAACAATTGAGCTACATCAGCCATGCCGAGGCCGCCGGGCTCGTGATCGGCGCGCGGGTGCCGATCATCTTGAACTCGCGGGCGGACGACGAAATGGCGCGCCTCGCCTCCTGCGCGGTAGCCGCTCTCCATCATGCCCGCGTGTCGGGCCTCGCATGATGCGACATGCCCTCGTCCTGAATGCCGGTTCCTCGTCGCTGAAATTCGGTCTTTACGATCATGCGGCGGAACCCGAAATGCTCTGCCGGGGCCTCGTCGAGCGGATTGGCGGCGCAGCCGCCCTCACGCTGAGGAGGCCGGATGGGGAAGAGGTGGCGTCGCGGGATTTGCCCGACGACCGAGCCGGGGACCACGCCGGGGCCCTCGCCGAAGTGCTCGACCTTATCGGAGAACGGTATTCCGAGGCCCGGATCACCGCGGTCGGCCATCGTGTCGTCCATGGTGGCATGGACTTTGCAGAACCGGTCCGCATCACGCCGGCCATCCGGGAAGAACTGGAGCGGTTCACGAGCTTCGCGCCACTTCATCAGCCCCACAACCTCGCCGGAATCGACGCCGCGCTAGGGGCTTTTCCCGATGCCGCGCAAGTCGCCTGTTTCGACACAGCCTTCCACCGGGGCCATCCCTTCGTGAACGACGCCTTTGCCCTGCCGCGAAGGTTCTATGAGGCGGGCGTGCGCCGCTACGGCTTTCACGGGTTGAGTTACGACTACGTGTCGGGCGCTCTGCGAGAGCGGGCACCGGAGGAGTTCGCCGGCCGCGTGGTCATCGCACACCTTGGCAACGGAGCGTCGATGTGCGGGCTCAGTAACGGGCGTTCCATCGCCTCTTCGATGGGGTTTACGGCGCTCGACGGTTTGCCGATGGGCACCCGGTCCGGGCAGCTCGATCCCGGCGTGGTCCTCCACCTGATGACCGCCGAGGGGATGGACGCCGCCGCCATCGAACGGCTGCTCTACAAGGAGTCCGGCCTTCTGGGCATGTCCGGCGAAAGCCACGACATGCGCACGCTACTTGCCTCCGAGAACCCGCATGCGCGCGAGGCCATCGACTATTTCTGTTTCCGCATCCGTCGCGAACTGGGCGGACTTGCGGCTGCTTTGTCCGGTCTCGACGCGCTCGTCTTCACCGGCGGGATCGGGGAAAATGCCGCGCCGATCCGGGAAGCGGTCTGCGCCGACCTCGGCTGGATCGGCATTGCGCTGGACCCGGAACGCAACGCCGCGAACGCGCGTGTCATCAGCCGCCCGGACTCATCGGTTACCGTGCATGTCATCCCCACGAACGAGGAACGTGTGATCGCGCGCGCCACTGTCGCGCTCGCCGCGTGCTGAGGGGGTTGGCCCCCGGTCACAATCCCAAATGTGATAGCCACGGTCTTGGCCTGTGCGCGAACTCTCGTAATATGGTCCGCATAAACATGATTCACTTATTTAGTGGGTCGGGGAGGTCGAGCACCCCTTGTCCGAAATGTCAGTTGTCACACCTGACCTGATCGCCCGGACAGCGACGCTCGGCCGCTGCGGGACCGGGATTTGAGGGACGATTGGACGTGAAGATGGCGCGACGAATGGCCGGGGCGGTGCGACGCCTTGCGGCAGCGGGCACGATGGCGGTTTTTGCACAGACCGCGCTGGCCGAAGGGATGACGGGCGCGGATGCCGACACGTTGTCCGCCCAATGGGAGACATACAACCAGGCTTCGGTGACCTCCGTGGTGGAATTCGCGCCCATGCGCGAGACGCAGGAAACTGCGATGCCGGACGGTGGAACGCTTCGCCTCACGTCGCTCCACCCGGACGTGAACAGGTGGTACGTTCTGGAAATTGCCGCGGACGACGGGCGCATGCAGAGTTTTCACTTGGAGAATGCCGACGCATCAGCCTGGACCCTCTCGCTCGGTTCGGGCAAGGCACCGGGGCTCGTGATTTCCGGAAACGGCGGCGAGGAAACCTGCACCCCCTGGTCAGGCGAAACCTCGGAGCTGACCACGGCGGCGTCCAGCGGCTTGCCGTACGCGCCTGTCTGCGCCGGCAAGGTCTACCTGCGCAACCGTGTCTCCGGAAGCCGCACCAACCGCGAGGCGGTGTCGGATTTCCTGCGAAAGAACGTGGTCTTCGGCGACAAGCTTGTGAACCTCATCAAGGGCACCTTCTTTGAGGATGCTTTCCTCGAAAACGCCGAGGCCGTGGATGACGGCGACGCGGGCGACGCTGTGGCCGCACTGGGCACTGCCCGGCTCGACCGCCAGCCGATCATGCGCCCAAACATGTCGATCGCGGTCACCGGGGCGGATGGCGGCATGGAGGCCGGGGCCTGGTACGCGGTGGACGGGGCCGATGGCGTGTTCGCTTCGGTGATGAAGCCCGGCTATATCGCAGCTGACATTCTCCGGGAAAGGAACGGCGCCAACTGGCTCGACGGGGTCGAGCAGAACGCGGACGTCTACCTCGTGGCCTTCGACCTGGGCCGGTTCGAGCTGGGGTATGAGCTCGGCACGGACCATCCGGGTCTTGGCTGGTCCTCGCGCCCGTCGCGGTCCGGGGCAGACTGGCAGTTGCCCGGCCCGGACGGGTTCAACCGGCCCGATCCGCTCGTGCGCAACGGGATGCTGTCGCCCTCGCTCACGGGCCGGGCGGTCGCCGCGTTCGCCGGTGGGTTCAAACGGGATCACGGCGCCTACCGCTTTTCCGACTACGCGACCTTCAACAAGGGGCACCACTACGGCTTCCTGTCTAACGGCGTCACCTTCTCGCGGCTCGTGCCGAACCTCGCCACGCTTTACGTGACCGTCGACGGCGAGGTCGGGATGAAAACCTGGACCGAGGAGGACACGGCGCTCGTCCCGGACCTCATGTACGCACGCCAGAACGGTGTCGCGGTTGTGACCCGCGACGCGGCGACGGGCGCGCCCGTGCCGGGCGACCGTGTGTCGAGCTGGGGTGGCGGCAACTGGTCCGGTTCCGCGGACGCGCAGCTGCGCACCCTGCGTTCAGGCACCTGCCTGCGCGAGGCCGGGGGGCGGCAGTTCCTTCTTTATGCATACTTCTCCTCGGTGACGCCGTCCGCGATGGCGCGCGTGTTCCAGGCATATGACTGCGACTACGCGATGCTTCTGGACATGAACTCGCCCGAGCTGACCTACCTCGCCGTCTACCGGCAGAACGCGAACGGCGACGGGCTCGAGCCGATGCACCTGAACCGTTACATGGCCGAGAGCGACCCCTGGGCTGATGACGGTCGGATCCCGCGCTTCGTCGGCTTCGCGGACAACAGGGACTTTTTCTACCTGCTCAGAAAGGAATAGGGCGATGCGGAAGGCGATTGCGGCGATCGGGTTGTGTCTGGCGATGGTGGCGGGCGGTCCCGCGGACGCCGCGACGCTGGCCGAGAACAACGAGGCGATGTTCCGGCTGATGCAGGAGAAACGCGGGGTCACCTCCGGCCAGATCGCCCGCATTCGCGAGATCTTCAACGCATCCGGCATGGCCGGGCAGGGCAATCCGGCGGTGACGCGTCATCCCATGACGCCGGCGCAGGCCGCCGCCCGCGTGCCGGGCGATCCCTACCAGTACTATCGCAATGCCCGGTTCGAGCGGATCTGCGGGCGCAAGTACATGGCGCCGCTCTACGATCCGGCGACCCAGCGGCCGGAAGATGCGACGGTCTGCATCGACATGTTCGAGTATCCCAACGTGCCCATGGCCTATCCGGTGACGTGGATTTCCGCGCGCGAGGCGGCGCTGACCTGTGCGGCGGAAGGCAAGCGGATGGGCGATGCACACGAGTGGGAAGGGGCGGCCGCCGGTGCGCTCCTGCCGCCCGACTACCGCTTCGACCTCGGCTCGCACGGCGCGATGCGGTCCTGGCACAATGCGAAGTGGGGGCAGTCCAAGAACTGGACCTACGGCCCGCAATGGCAGCGTGGGATCTGCGCCCAGAACAGCTCCAAGTCGCCCGGGTGCAATGGCGGCAGCTGGTCGGGCTGTGGGACGAACACCTACCCGGTCGGGAGCTTTCCGAATTGCCGTTCGGCGCTCGGCGTCTATGACCTCGAGGGGAACGCGGCGGAGCACATGAACCTGCCCCTCGCGCCCGACCAGATGGCGAGCCGCGGCTCGACGACGCTGGGTGTGACCGAGATGAAGGGCAGCTGGTTCATCTGGGACAAGATCCGCGCGCACGAGGAATGGGCCCGCTGGCGCGCCCCGTTCTGGCACGGCACGCGCGTCCTGTCTTCGGGATCGCACCGAAACTACCACCTCGGGTTCCGCTGCTTCCGCGATGTGCGCTGAGGTCTCGAACCGAAAGGTGCGGCTGCGCCGCGCATGATGAGCTTGCAGGCGCTTCGGCGCCCGCAAGCGGTCAGGGGGCCAGCCCCCTTCGACGCCATTTGCATGTGCAAACGGCGTCGTCCCCCGAGGTTTCGGGAAACGAAGAAGGGACGAGGGAAGGTCCAAAAGACAAGGGCCGCGGAGAGGAGATCCGCGGCCCGAGTTCAGGTGTTTTCAGCGTATCAGCGCGACGCGATCCGGATGACCGGGCCCGGGAGGGGGCCGTCGCTGTTGAGCAGGTATGCGTAGCGGCCGGAGGACAGCAAGTCGTCGAGGTCGACGGCGCGACCATTGAGGTAGGCAGTCCGGCTGACCAGTCGGATGCCGTGGCTGTAGTCCGCGTAGCTGGCCCCGTGAACCGTGGACACCGGCTGGATCGGGTCACCTTGCGAACGGTGCCAGCCGTAGATCGCGACGCGGCCGGGGTTGGACGCCATGCGGCTCGCGATCACCACGTCCTTCTTGTGGCCGGAGATCAGGCCCGAACGTCCCTGTCGCTGACCTTCGATGGTGGCATTGTGGCGGAGGAAATAGTTGGTCGACGACATTTGCGGCCCGGCCTGCATCGGCGAGGGGTTCAGCTTGACCCTGGCCTGCGCGTAGATCGCGTCAACCATGCGCGAGGTGGGCAGGGTCATGCCGAAACGCTTGGCGATGGACGCTGCTGCGGGCAGGCCGAGAGGCACACGCACGAAGTCATTGTCGGAGCCGAGGGCGAGGTAGTCCGGCGTCACGCAGATCACGATCTCGGTCGATGCGCCGCGAGAGTCGCGGCCCCGGAAAACGACCGGCTGAAGGTCCTGCAGGAAGCCCGGCATGTTGCCGCGCGCCAGCTCGTTGATGATCGCGTTGTCGCGGTTGCCGCCGCTGCCGTTGCCGACCGACGCGAGGAACGCGGAGCCGGAGGGCGCACCGGACCTGCGGTTGGGCATGTTGCGCGCGTGGTTGCGGCCGCAGCCGTTCCCGGACACGCGCGGTGCGGCACGAGTGGTAGGATCGCTTTGCGCCGCCACCTCGGTCACGACGTCGCGGGTCGGCGCGAGGGCGGACATGCGCAGCGTGCGGGGCAGGGCGCGTGGACGCGGAGAGCTCAGTACCGCGAGTTCCGTGGCCCCGTTCATGGTCGATGTCGTAATGGTTGGGTCCGTTTCGGCGGTCTCGGCCACCTCGGGATCTGACTCGAGGGTCGGGCGCCAGTTGGGGCGCGGGGATTGCGCGATCAGGACGGGTGTCGCGTTATCTTCGACGACAGGTTCGGCATCCGGCGCGGTGGTTTCGGCGACGGCCTCTTCCGTGACAGACAATTTGGGCGCGGTGCGCTGCGCAGCGGCCAGCGACGCCGCCGCGCGCGCCTCGGCGTCTGTCTCGCTCAGCCGAGCGAGGGCCTGGGGCGAGGGGGGCTCGTCCGCCTCGACAGCCGGCAGGGGCGCAGGCTTGGTCTCGGCCTCCGGCATCGCGGCGATGTCGGTCTCTGGCTTCTGCGGGGCGCTGCCCTCGTCGAGCCGCAGACCGCTCAACACGAGGTCGGTCCTGGACGCGAGATCGAGGTCGGGGGCACGGGTGGGTTCCGCCGGCTCGTCCGTCATGACGAAAGCCGTGACATAGGATGGATACAGGGTATGCACTGCGAATAGGCTCCCCCAGGCGGAGACGACCAGGCCAGCCAATACGCCGACCGCCGCGAGTGCGGTCGTGGGTGTCGGGCGCAGGCGGACGGGCGCGGTGTCTTTAACATCGTGTTTCAGTCGGATCATGGTCCGCGCTCGTATCGCCCCAAAGTTAATATGACAATAAACGCACGAAGCCGTGAGGGCGAGGCTTTTGGCCGATTGGCGAAATCCTGCCGCGCCTGGGGCGGAGATCGGCGGGAAATCATCCAAAACCGCGACGCGCTGTCGCACATACGCGCTGAATCTGCGGGTTGTGCGCTCAGGCGATCAGGGCCACGACGAACAGCCCGGCCATCGCCAGACCGACGATTCGCGACATGCGGTCCGTCAAAGCGAACACCACCGGGTCCTCGTTCACGAGCCCCCGGTGAGCCAGCAGGACGATCCGGCTGACCCAGAACAGCAGGATGAGCCCTATACCCCAGAGCGCCATCGGTTCGTCATACTGGGCGCGCACTTCGGCAGTGTCCAGATAGAGCGCCATCACCAGAACGGCGATGAAGCCGGAACTCGTGGCGATCATCGCGACGATTGGGCGATCATCGACTGTGTAGGCCCGTCCGGCGGCGGCCTTCGGCCCGGAGCCTGCGTCCAGTTCGACGAGCTCGGCCAGCCGTTTCACCGCGGCAAGGGACAGGAACAGAAAGATGGAGAAGGACAGGAGCCAGACCGAAGGGTTGATCCCGGTCGCCGCCGCCCCTGCCACGATGCGCATCGTGTAGAGCATCGCGAGAACGACGATGTCGAGCGCGAGCATGCCCTTCAGCCGCATCGAATAGGCGGTGGTCAGGAAGAAATAGCCGACCAGCACGAAAATCAACGGCGGATTCGCGGCAAAGGCCACGGCAAAGCCCGCGACCAAAAGGCTCACGAACATCGGCATCCCATAGCGCAGGGGCAGGCGTCCGGATGCGAAGGGCCGGTCCTTCTTGGTGTGGTGGCGGCGGTCCGCATCGAGATCGGCGAGATCATTCAGCACATAGACCGCCGAAGCGATCAGGCCGAAGGCGCAGAAGGCGAGCAGCGCATTGGTGATCGTGTCCACCGTGAACGCGTGGGCCGCGATCAGGGGCAGGAAAACGAGAATGTTCTTGACCCACTGGTGCGGGCGCAACTGCCTTACGAGGTGGCCGAGAACCGGATCGCGCGTCGGTACGACCTCTGTCGATGGGGGGGCGTGGCCGGGAATGACCCGCGCGACGAAGGACAGGTGTTCTGCGACCGCCGCGGCCATGCGGGGGCGGCCGCTGTCGGCCAGTACGATCTCGCGCCCGGCGTCCTGCGCCGCGATACAGGTGGTCAGTGTCGCGGGATCATAGGGGAGGCGTCGCGCGTCGGGGAGCGGCCCGCGGGCGTTCTTGAACAGGTGTCGCCAGTCGAGCGCGGCGGAAGTCCAGAACATCTCGGCGCCGAGATTGCCCCGCAGAAGATCGCGGTCGAGGTCTATGACAAGGGCCCCGGCCCCAGAGCGGAAAGTGGTGTTCATGCGTCGCGGCTCGGATGCGGTCCGTTGGGTTCAACCTGCCGCGCGCGGCGCGCACTGACAATGGCGCGGCGTCGATTGTGTGCGGCTCGGATCCGGGGTTGTAGACTTGCGGCCACGGTCAAGCTAGCAATTGAGAGTGTTTCGAAAGAGGGATTTGCCGTGAAAACTCGTGGGTTCGTCGCCGCCGCCGCGATGGTCTGGTCGCTGCCGGGGTTTGCACAGTTGGAGGCGGAACCGCCGACCCTCGAAGACGCCACCGGGGTCGCGCCGCTGGTGTCGCAGGACACGCCCAATGTCGCCACGGAATTGAAGTCCGAGCCGGTTCAGGGTGTGACGCAGGACGTGTCACGGGTGGCGGACGAGTTGAAGGCGCCTGCGGCCGATGCGGGACAGAGCCCGCGACCGGTCGGTTCGACGGATCAGGTCAAGCGTGATCCCCGCAAGTCGGACGGTGTCTATGCCGATGCCGAATTGCTGGGCATTACGCGGGGCGGCAAGGCGGTGGACACCAAGGATGTGAAAGAAGCGGCGAGGGAAGACGAGGCCGCCGAAGGCGCGGCCCCGCCCGTGTCCGATACGGCGGAACAGTCAGCCAGCGAGGATGCGACAACGGGGGCGGACGCCGCTGATTTGGCCGAGCAGGTTGCGGAGGAAGAGACGCCCGCTGTCGAAGCCGACGTGGCGGTTGCCGCCGGGGAAGCGACCGCGGCGGACAACGGGCCATCCGAAGAAACAGCGATGGCGACCGAAGCGGTCGAGGACGACCGAATGGCGGAGGGAGAAGCGGCACCCGGGGCCGAAGAGGACGCGTCTGCCTTTGACGAAAGCATGGGCGACGCGGCGGAGGCCGAGGCGACCGGCAACGCGTCCGAAGTCAAAGCCGGGGATATGGCCGCGTCCGACATGTCGACCGGGACGGAAGACGAAATGGCCGGCGAGCCCTCGACACCGGAAGCCGCCGAGGCGGTCGCGGGAACCACGAGTGACGAAACGCTCGGCGCAGACAAGACGACGGAGGTGGCCGACCCGGAAGACATGGCCGAGGCCGAGCCGACCCCTGTCGAAGAGCCTGACCCGCTCCAGATCGCCGCCGCAACCTGCCTCGAAATAGCTGGGCCGGCCAACGCCGGCGTCCCGGCCGCCGCGGTCGATGCGGCGTCGCAGAAGGCCACCCTGGCCCGCGCCGCCGAAGCCTGCACCGAGGCTGCCACGGCACCGGACGCGGACCCCGAGGTCCTGTTTCACGCAGCCGCCGTCGCACAGGCACGCGGCGCGGCGGACGACACCTTCGACCTGCTCACCCGCGCGGCGCAGGCCGGGCTGGGCGCGGCGGAGACACGTCTCGGCGACTACTTCCTCTTCGGCGTCGGGCCGGACGGACAGGATGTCGACCGGGCGGTCGGCCACTACCAGGCTGCTCAGGAAAAAGGAGACGCCGCCGGGATCACCACGCTCGCTCTTCTTTACCAACTCGGGCGAGGGGTGCCGCGCGATCCTTCCCGGATGGTCGAGCTCATGACCGAAGCCGCCGACCTTGGCTATCATTTCGCACAATACCGGCTCGCGCAGACCTATCTCACCGGCGAGGGTATTCCCGGTCGGGCGAGCACGGCGCTCGGTATCCCCGACAAGGCGAAGGCGGTGCGCTATTACACCATGGCGGCGGACGCCGGGAACCTTTCGGCGGCGCTGGAGCTTTCCGACCTCTACGCCGACCCGCAATCCGGGCTGCCGGACGATCCGGAGGAGCAGGTGCGGCTCACGCGGATCGTTTCCTCCACCGGTCACCCGCCCGCGATCGCGCGGATGGGCACGTTCTACGAGACCGGCCGGGGCGTCGACTACGACCCGGCGGTGGCCGCAGGGCTCTACGTGCGCGCAATGGAGAGCGGCAAGGTGGCCTTTGACGACCTGCGCACCGGCGCGCCCGCGGCGTGGGACCGGGACACGGCGCTCGAATTCCAGATGATCCTTCAGGCGCGCGGCCTGTACGACGGGGCGCTTGATGCCATCGTCGGCGGCGGCACGGCGGCCGCGGCGCGCAAGCTGGCGGAGTAAAAAGAAAGGGCCCCGCGCGGGGCCCTTCCAAAAATTTCGCAGTCGGGTCCGCTCTCAGACGAGGGTCGCTTCCGTCTTGGAGCGGATTTCGTCTTCGGTCACGTCGGGCGCACATTCGACGAGCTTCAGGCCACCCTCGACCACGTCGAACACGCCGAGGTCGGTTATGATCCGATCCACGACGCCGGTACCGGTAAGCGGAAGCGTGCATTCCTTGAGTAGCTTCGACTCCCCCGCCTTGTTGGTGTGGTCCATGACCACGACGACCTTTTCGACACCTGCGACGAGGTCCATCGCGCCGCCCATGCCCTTGACCAGCTTGCCGGGGATCATCCAGTTCGCGAGGTCACCGTTCTCGGCCACCTCCATCGCGCCCAGGATCGCGGCGGCGATCTTGCCGCCCCGGATCATGCCGAAGCTCATGGCGCTGTCGAAGTAGGACGTGCGGTTGAGTTCGGTGATGGTCTGCTTGCCCGCGTTGATGAGGTCGGGGTCTTCTTCGCCCTCGTAGGGGAAGGGGCCCATGCCGAGCATGCCGTTTTCCGACTGCAGCGTGATGTCCTTGTCGCCCACGTAGTTGGCCACGAGGGTCGGGATGCCGATCCCCAGGTTCACGTACATGCCGTCTTCGAGTTCCTGCGCGGCCCGTTCGGCCATCTGGTTACGATCCCAAGGCATTATGCGTCCTCACTTCATATCTATGGAATTCTGGATGTCGCCAAGCGCGTCATACATCCAATAAGAATTGAAATCGCTGACGATTGCCGCCGCGAGCGTTGCATGGGCCTCGTTACTACCCTCGGGCAAGAGCTCCCTCGCCGTAGTCAGCGCGCGTTCGACATGGTGCGTTGCGCTCCGCCATCTGGACTCGAGGCGGTCCGCGAATTCTTCACTTGAACCCGACATTATGCGTCCTCCCGGCTGCGCGTGGTGACTTTCTCGATCCGTTTCTCGTGCTCGCCCTGAATGATGCGATGCACGTAGATGCCGGGCAGGTGGATGTGATCGGGGTCGAGCGCGCCGCGCTCCACGATCTCTTCGACTTCGACGACGCAGACCTTGCCGCACATGGCCGCCGGCGGGTTGAAGTTGCGGGCGGTCTTGCGGAACACGAGGTTGCCGGTGTCGTCGGCCTTCCACGCTTTCACGATGGCGAGGTCGGCGAAGATGCCTTCTTCGAGGATGTAGTGCTCGCCATTGAACACCTTCACCTCTTTGCCCTCACCGATCTGGGTGCCGTAGCCGGTCTTTGTGTAGAAGCCCGCGATGCCGGCACCGCCCGCCCGCATCCGCTCGGCCAGCGTGCCCTGCGGGTTGAATTCGAGCTCGAGCTCGCCCGACAGGTATTGCCGCATGAACTCGGCGTTCTCGCCCACGTAGGACGACATCATCTTCTTGATCTGCTTGGTGTCGAGCAGCTTGCCCAGCCCGAAGCCGTCCACGCCAGCGTTGTTCGAAGCGACCGTGAGGTTCTTCACGCCGCTCTCGACGATCGCGTCGATCAGGAGTTCCGGGATACCGCACAGACCGAAGCCCCCGGCGGCGATCAGCATGTCGTCGTGCAACAGACCGTCCAGCGCGGCTGCCGCAGATGAGTAGACTTTCTGCATGTTCCGTTCTTTCTCTCGTTGAAATCGAAGGTGCCGAGCGGCCGGCCAGAGGTCCTCCCGTCACCCGTCCGCCATTCCGCGCGAAAATAACCGGGCGATCTGACCGGTTCAAGTTCGCGCCCCTACGTAAGATTACGAAGGGCCAGCAAGCCCGCGCGACACGATCTGACGGATATTTCATCGAAAAAGTCGCCCGATTGCGATTGGTTTCCGGCGCGCAAACATTTATTTCCGACGGATAACAAGAACACGGACACGACACGGGGATACTTGATGGGTGACGCGAGCAATCTGCTGGTCATCATAGCGCTTCTGCCTTTCGCAGGGGCGCTGGTGCCGGGATGGATGATACGCGCGGGGCGCAATGCCTGTGCGACCTTCACGGCCATTCCCACCATCCTCGCCCTCATCATGCTGGGACTTCTCGCCCCCGACGTATTCGCGGGCGAGGTGATCCAGGCGGAGTTCTCCTGGCTTCCGCAACTGGGCCTGTCGGCCTCCTTTTTCCTCGACGGCCTCGGGCTTCTGTTCGCCGGCATGATTCTGGGCGTCGGGCTGCTCATCATCCTCTATGCCCGGTTCTACCTGTCGGGTGACGATCCGATGGGGCAGTTCTACACCTATCTGCTGCTTTTCCAGGGGGCGATGCTGGGCATCGTCCTGTCGGACAACATCCTGCTTTTGCTGGTGTTCTGGGAGCTGACCTCGCTCTCCTCCTTCCTGCTTATCGGCTACTGGAAGCATCTGCCGGAGGGGCGGCAGGGCGCGCGCATGGCGCTCGCCGTGACCGGGGGCGGGGGGCTCGCCATGATCGGGGGGATGCTGATCCTCGGTAATATCGTGGGCAGCTACAACCTGACGGACATCCTCGCTTCCAGCGATCTCATCAAGTCGTCCGACTGGTACCTGCCCGCGCTGATCCTGATCCTGCTGGGCGCCTTCACCAAGTCGGCGCAGTTTCCGTTCCACTTCTGGCTTCCGCACGCGATGGCGGCACCTACGCCGGTCTCGGCCTACCTCCACTCCGCCACCATGGTGAAGGCGGGTGTGTTCCTGATGGCCCGCATGTGGCCCGCGCTCGCGGGGACCGAAGCCTGGTTCTACATCGTGGCGACCGTTGGGCTTATCACCATGGTGCTGGGCGCGCTGATCGCGCTGTTCAAGGACGACCTCAAGGCGCTGCTCGCCTTCTCGACGGTCTCCCACTTAGGCCTGCTCACGATGCTCCTGGGCTTCGGCACGCCCGCCGCCGCGGTCGCCGCCGTGTTCCACATCATCAACCACCTGACCTTCAAGGCCGCGCTCTTCATGACCGCCGGGATCGTGGATCACGAGGCGCATACCCGCGACATCAAGCGCCTCGGCGGGCTGGCCCGGCTGATGCCGATCACCGCGACCATCGGCACCATCGCCGCGCTGTCCATGGCCGGCATCCCGCTCTTCAACGGTTTCCTGTCCAAGGAGATGATGCTGGAGGAGGCCTCGCACACCTACTGGTTCGAGAACCCGTGGATCGTGCCCGCTCTCGCGACCGTCGGCGCGCTGTTCTCGGTCGCCTATTCGCTGCGCTTCATCTTCCACACCTTCGGGGGACCGGTGCGCGATGACTATCCGCACAAGCCGCACGATCCGCCCTTCGGCATGTATGCGGCGCCCGCTCTGTTGGTCGTGCTCGTGGTGTTGATCGGTGTCATGCCGTTCCTCGCGGACTCCCTCGTCGCCGTCGCGGCGTCCGCCGTCACGGGCGAGGTGCTCGATCCGCATCTGAAAATCTGGCACGGCGTCACGCCCGCGCTTTACATGTCCATCGCGGCGATCGGCGGCGGCATCCTCTTCCTTCTGCTACACCGGCCGTTCGACCGGGCCTGGCTCGCGACGCCGCGGCCCGAAGCGAAGATCATCTTCGACTGGATCGTCGAGAAGCTGGCAGCCCTGGCACGCTGGGTCACCGAGACGACGCATAACGGTGCCATCTCGCGCTATGTCGCGATCTTCACCGTCGCATCGGTTGCGCTCGGATTTGCCGCCTACTCGGGCGGGGGGCTCGGCCCCGAAACGCGCGAGCTTCTTCCGATCCCGCCGCTGGTCGCCGTGGGCTGGTTCCTGCTCGTGGCCGGTGTGGGCGCGGTGGTCGCGTTCCACCGCACGCGGTTCCGCGCGCTCGTCGTGCTGTCGATCATTGGGCTCATGATTTCGGCAGGCTTCGTCTATCTTTCCGCGCCCGATCTCGCCTTGACGCAGATTTCGGTCGAGACGGTGACGATCATGCTCCTGCTCCTTGCGTTGCACTTCATCCCGAAAGAGACGCCGAAGGAGTCCGGCGCGCTTCTACGTATGCGCGACGGACTCATCGCGGCCGTGGCCGGGCTCGGCACCGGCGCGCTTGCCTTCGCATTCATGCTGCGCGACGTTGACACAATCTCGGGCTTCCACCTCGACAATTCCTACGAAGGCGGCGGTGGGAGCAACGTGGTCAACGTGATCCTCGTGGATTTCCGCGGCTACGATACCTACGGCGAGATCATCGTGCTCGGCATCGCGGGCCTCATCATCTATGCGCTGATGACGGCTCTTCTGAACGGGCCAGCCGGACGCAAGCTGCGCAACACAGATTTCAGCCGTGACCTCTCGCGCGACCGACACCCGCTGATGATGGTGGTTGCGACCCGCGTGATGATGCCCATCGCCGTGATGGTCGGCATCTATATCTTCCTGCGCGGCCACAACTACCCGGGCGGCGGCTTCGTCGCAGGGCTGGTCATCGCCATCGCGCTGCTCATGCAATACATGGCCTCGGGGTTCGCCTGGACACAGATGCGCCAGCGCATCCAGTACCACGCGATGATCGGTTTCGGCGTGGTGATTGCGGGGCTGACCGGGGCAGGGGCCTGGCTCGCCGGAAAGCCGTTCCTGACTTCGGCCTACGGCTATATTCACCGCCCGCCGATCGAGGAGTTCGAGTGGGCCACCGCCCTTTTCTTCGATCTGGGTGTGTTCCTCACGGTGCTCGGCGCGGTGATGCTCATGCTTTACAGCCTCAGCCGGATCGCGCGCTACGCGGGCCAGCAGGTGAACCTCGAACCGATGGATTACGACCCGGCTGACCGGGTGAAAAAGCGGGAAGGGAGCGAATAACGTGGAACTCGTCGTCGCCAGTGCAATCGGTGTCTTGACAGCGGGAGGGGTCTACCTCGTCCTGCGCCTTCGCGCCTTTCCGGTCATCCTGGGCCTGTCGCTCCTGTCCTATGCCGTGAACGTCTTCATATTTTCTTCGGGCCAACTCGCGGTGAACCTGCCGCCGATCCTGCAGAAATACGGTGAAGCGAGCTACACCGACCCGCTGCCTCAAGCGCTCGTGCTGACGGCCATCGTGATCTCCTTCGGCATGACCGCCGTGCTCGTGATGATCGCAATCGGTGCCTTTCTCGACAGCGGGACGGACCGTGTGAACGTCTCGCGCGACAACAGCGACCCGGAGGACCCGGTGAAATGAGCCACTGGATCATCGCTCCCATCATCCTGCCTGCGCTCCTGGCCCCGATCCTGGGCTACGTGATGCGTCACGATGTGACCATTGCGCGTATCGGCTCGATCGCGGGGACCATCGCAATGGTGGCGATTTCCGCTGGGCTCTTTGCGTCGGCGGCGGGTGGGGACATCACCGTCTACCGGCTCGGCGACTGGCCCGCACCGTTTGGTATCGTGCTGGTGCTCGACCGCCTGTCGGCCCTCATGGTGCTGCTCACTTCGGTGTTGGCCCTGATCGTCCTGATCCACGCGGTGGCGACCAACTGGGACGCGAAGGGTGTGCACTTCCACGCGCTGTTCCAGTTTCAGCTCATGGGCATCGCGGGCGCTTTCCTGACCGGCGACGTGTTCAACCTCTTCGTCTTTTTCGAAGTTCTTCTCATCGCCTCTTACGGCCTGATGATCCACTCCGGCGGCCGCCAGAGAATGCGGGCGGGTCTGCAGTACGTCGTGATGAACCTTGCGGGCTCCACATTGTTCTTGTTTGCCCTCGGCACGCTCTATGCCTCGACCGGCACGCTCAACATCGCCGACCTTGCGGTGCGGCTCCAGCAGATCCCCGTTGAGGAAGCGGGAATCGTGCGGGTGGCAGCGATGCTCCTCATGATCGTCTTCGCTGTGAAGGCAGCGCTCTTCCCGGTTCAGTTCTGGCTCCCGGGCGCCTATTCCAACGCGCCCGCGCCGGTCGCGGCGCTTTTTGCGATAATGACCAAGGTCGGTGCCTACGCGATCCTGCGGGTTCACAACGTGGTTTTCGGCCCGGATATCGAGGCGACGGGAGACATGGCCGGGTTGTGGCTCTTCGCCGCCGCCATCGTCACGGTGGCCATCGGCGCAATCGGCGTGCTCGGTGCACGGCGCCTGCTGCCGCTGATCGCCTTTTCGGTCCTCGGGTCCATGGGGACGCTGATGCTCGCCATTGCGGCCTTTACGCCGGGCGCCACGACCGCGGCGCTTTACTACCTCGTCCATTCCACCTTCGCCGCTGCCGCGCTGTTCCTCGTCGCCGATCTCATCGTCAAACGCCGGCCCGGCGACAGTCTGACCACATTGCCGGCCACGGTTCAGAACGGTCTGTTCGCCGCGCTCTTTTTCGGTGCTGCGATCGGGATGGCCGGGATGCCGCCACTGTCGGGGTTTCTCGGCAAGCTCTTCGTGCTCGACAACCTGCGCGCGCCCGGCCAGATGGCATGGGCCTGGAGCGCGGTTCTGGCCGGCTCGTTGGTCACAGTTGTCGGTTTCGCACGTGCGGGAAGTGCGCTCTTCTGGAAATCCACGGCCTTTGTCCTCCCGGAGAACACCGTCACCGAGAGCGAGGAGGAAGAGGAGGTCCCGATCACCCACGAGCCAGCAAGGGCATGGGAGGTCGCGCCGACCATGGCCGCCATTGGCGCACTCGCCGCGTTGTCGGTTTTCGCCGGTCCCGCCGCGCGCTACCTCGAGGCGACATCGGACCAGATCATCGACCGGACGGGTTACGTCGCGGCGGTCCTCAGCAATCCCGACGGCCTGAAACCCTATCCGAAGCCCCATGACGCGGAAGATGGCGGCTACGAGGGCGATATAGCGGCCAAGGACGACGACCATACGACCGGGGAGGCGCACTGACCATGATTGCAAGACGTCTCGTCCCGCACCCGATCGTAAGCATTCTCCTGCTCGTGGTCTGGATCATGCTGGTGAACAAGGTCACCGTTGGCAACCTGATCCTCGGCGCTCTCTTCGGGCTTGCCGTGCCCGTCATCACTGCACCCTACTGGCCGGATCGTCCCAAGGTGCATCGTCCGTTTAAGGTGGTGGAATACGTCCTGATCGTTCTGTGGGACATCATCCGCGCCAATATCGAGGTGGCGTTCATCATCCTGTTCAAGCCGAACAAGAAGATCGAGAGCCACTGGATCAACGTCCCACTGGAACTGACCTCGGCCGAGGCGATCACGGTGCTCGCGGGCACCATCACGATGACGCCGGGCACGGTCTCCGCCATGTTGTCGGCCGATGGTGGCAATATCCTGGTCCATTGCCTGCACACCCACGATCCGGATGCGGTGCGCGACGAAATCAAGCACCGCTACGAACGCCGGTTGAAGGAGATTTTCCAATGATCGAGCTTGCTCTGATCTTCGCCATGGGCTGCTTCGGCCTCGGCCTTCTGTTCAATCTTTACCGCATCATCCGGGGACCGCAGGCATCCGACCGGATCCTCGCGCTGGACACGATGGTCATCAACGCCATCGCACTCCTCATCCTCTACGGAATCCGGGCGGAAACGGCGACCTACTACGAGGCGGCCATGCTCGTCGCGATGGTCGGGTTCGTCTCGACTGTGGCCTACTGCCGCTACGTTCTGCGCGGCGACATCATCGAGTGAGGACGAAATGGAGCTAGTCGCGGAAATCCTGATCTCGGCCTTTCTGGTCATCGCCGGGATATTCGGTATCGCCGGATCCTACGGTCTCATAAAACTGCGGGACTCGATGCAGCGGTTGCACGCCCCGACCAAGGCGACGACGCTTGGCGTTGGCGGTGTGCTGATTGCTTCGGTCCTCTATTTCGCGCTCATCAAGCAGACCATCAGCTTTCACGAACTGCTCATCACGATCTTCCTGCTTCTGACCGCGCCGATCACGGCCAACTTCATCGCCAAGACCTTTCTGGCGCAAAACGTCGAACCCGAAGAACTCCCCGGGACTGGGCGCGACTATGGCTGGGCGGTCTACGAGGACCCGCCGGGCGGCACCGGCATCGCCGACGAAGAACAGCGCGGCGAATGATCCTGCCCGCGAAACGCGGTGCGCTTATCGGAACGAAAATCCACGACAGGAGACGAGCGGGTCCTGCCTGTGGTGCCGCGAGTCGTTTGTCGCGGGAATACTGTCGCAGGCCGCGTTGACCATTTTTTCCCGGCACTGTTTGTTCCGCGAAACTGATCTTCAACCCGGGGGCTCCACCCAATGACCACCTACGTTCTCACCGTCCGCTGCAAATCGCGCCGCGGGATCGTTGCCGCGATTTCCGGCTACCTCGCCGATCAGGGCTGCAACATCACCGACGCTGCCCAGTTCGACGATGCGGAGACCGACCGCTTCTTCACCCGTATCAGCTTCCGCCCCGAAACCGGAGCCACGCTCGAGGCGTTGCGCGAAGGGTTCGCGTCCGTGGGCGAGGAGTTCGACATGGAATGGGGCCTGCATGACACCGCGGAACGGATGAAGGTCATCATCATGGTGTCCAACTTCGGCCACTGCCTGAACGACTTGCTGTATCGCTGGCGCATCGGGGCCCTGCCAATCGACATCGTCGGCGTCGTCTCCAACCACCTCACCTACCAGAAGCTCGTGGTGAACCACGATATCCCCTTCCACCACATCAAAGTGACCAAGGAGAACAAGCCGGAAGCCGAGGCGCAGCTCATGGACGTGGTGACCGACTCCGGCGCAGACCTGGTCGTGCTCGCGCGCTACATGCAGATTCTCTCGGACCGCCTGTGCAAGGAGATGTCGGGGCGCATCATCAACATCCACCATTCGTTCCTTCCGTCCTTCAAGGGCGCGAACCCTTACAAGCAGGCGTTCCAGCGCGGGGTGAAGCTGATCGGGGCGACGGCGCACTACGTCACCGCCGACCTCGACGAGGGGCCGATCATCGAGCAGGACACCGTCCGCGTCACGCATGCGCAGAGCCCGGGCGACTACGTCTCGCTCGGCCGGGACGTGGAGAGCCAGGTTCTCGCCCGCGCGGTGCACGCGCATATCAACCGGCGTGCGTTCCTGAACGATGACAAGACGGTGGTGTTTCCGGCAAGCCCCGACAGCTACCGCTCCGAACGCATGGGCTGATTGGTTGACGCCTTCGTTCGTGCAGGCCATCCAAGCGGGGGGAGGGAACCGAAATGCAGACACGGATTATCAGCTACGAGGATGCGGCCGGTCGTGTGGCCTGGGCTGACGTGGTGTCGGCCCTCGAGGACGGCCACCGCCGCCCGAGGGCCGAAATACGCGACCTGTTCCTGGGCCCGCCGGATGCGACGCTTCTGAACCGGGCCGCCTACATCGAGGGCCTCGGCTACGGGGTAAAGGCCGTGACCGTCGTCGATGGCAACGCGGCGCGTGGCATTCCGACCGTCCAGGGGGCAATGACGCTGTTCGCGCCGGAGACAGGCGTGCCGGATGCAATCGTCGAGAGCCGGCTGGTAACGAAATACAAGACGGCGGCGGATTCCGTTCTCGGTGCGCGCTTGCTTGCGCGTCCGGAGAGTCGGCACCTTGTGATCGCGGGGGCGGGGATCGTGGCCCTCAGCCTCGTGGAAGCATATTCTGCAGCATTCCCCGGACTTGAGCGCATTACCCTCTGGGCGCGGCGGCGGGAACAGGCAGAGGCGCTGGCAGCGGAAGTAACGAACGTTGGACCTGAAATTAGTGTCGCCGACAACCTCGCCGCTGCCGTCGGCGAGGCGGATATCGTGTCCACCGCCACGATGGCGCGCACGCCGTTCCTCCAGGGTGACTGGATCAGCCCCGGAACGCATGTAGACCTCATCGGGGCGTTCAAAGCGGATATGCGGGAGGCGGACGATACGCTCCTGGCCCGCGGCACGCTCTACGCCGACAGCCGCGACACGACGCTCCACCATATCGGGGAATACCTGATCCCGCTGAAGGCAGGGGTGATCGGCGAAGGCGATTTGGTCGCCGATCTCTATGATCTCGTCTCGGGTGCGCACCCGGGACGGTCAGATGGCACGGAGATCACTGTCTACAAAAATGGCGGAGGCGCGCATCTCGACCTGATGGCGGCCTTGAGCATCGCCGCTGCGCTGAACGATTGAAGCGTCAGGTTGAGTGTTCGCGCACCACGTAGACGATCATAAGGGCGATCCCCCACAGCATCGTCGCGAAGCCTACGAAGACGAGAATGTTCTGAACCCGCTTGGGATAGCGTGACTCTTCCGGCAGGGACGGGCGCACGAAGGACGCGATGTAGCGCTGTTGGCGGTCGGCTTCGAGCCGGGCCGCCTCACGTGCCGCGAGCGCGGTGATATAGGCCTGCTGAAGGAATTCTAGGTCGACTGAAAGGCCTTCGTACATTCCGAGGCGTTCGGAAAGGGTGAGTCCGTTCTCGGCATCGGCGGCCGGCGAGTCGGGGTTCGCCGTCACGTTGCCCGAACCACCCGTGCCAAGTCGCTCGCGCTGATCCGCAATCTGGCGCTCGAGCGACTGGATCTCGTTGCGCAGAACACGAACGGTCGGCGCATCGTCGCTGAGATAGTTCAGGAGCGAGTTCATCCGGGTGCGCGCCGCGGCGAGATCACCTTCGAGCTGGCCCAGAAGTTCGATCTGCGCACCGGCGGATGCTTCGGGGTCCACGTCCTGCCGTTCGTCGCGGAAGGCCACCATGGCGCGGCGATGTTCCTGCAACTGCTCCTCGATCCGCGCCACTTCGCGCTCCGCGCTGGCCATGGAATCGAAGCGGGCCTGTTCGGACACTTCGTTCACGAGGTCGTCTGCCACGGAAAGGATGGCCTGGGACACCTCGCGCGCGCCTTCGGGATCGAATGCCTGCACTTCGAGCGTAAGGATCTGCGATGCCGTGTCGAAATAGATCGAGATCCAGCGTCCCATGTAATCCTGAAGCTCCTCGACCGTCACATTGTCAGGGAGGCGTGTCAGGAAATCCGCCTGGTCGGTGTTGTAGATCTCGCGCAGATCGATCTTGTCCTCGAGCCGGTCGATCAAGTCGCGGCTCTCGATGAAATCGACCAGCATGTAGCTGTCGCTCGACGTCGACCCGGCGGAGGACATCGTGGTCATCATGCTGAGAAGATCGCCGGAGGGCATCGTGCTCGACGGCGAACGGACGGCGAACTTGGTCTCGACGGCATAGCGGTCGGACGCGAAATGGAACCAGTAGATCGCGGCCAATGCGGTCGGAATGATGACGCACATCACGAAGCTGGCCCAAGCGAAAATGCGCCGACGCCGCTGCGCCTTCATCGTCCGCTTGTTCGCCTCGTTCGCGTTGATGACGTGGAGCTTCTGTTGCGGCGCAGGTTTCTTCTCCTCCGCCGGCTTGTTTTCTTCCACACGTTTTTGCGTCTGGCCGTCAGCCGCCATGACCTTGGTCCTTATCCGAAACCGCTTCTATCTAAGCATGTTGGGGTAGTGCCGCAACCTCCGCGCGGTCGGATGCTCATTCGTTGTTGAGGTCGTTGTATACCTGAATCGCCTCTTCAAGGTCTTCATAATAGGTCAATTTTCCTTCGTGAACAACGAGACCGGTTTCACAGTACTCGCGCAGGTTGTTCATCGAGTGCGACACCATGACAAGCCGGGAATGGGGCAGGCGCTCCATGAAGGCCTTTTTGGACTTGGCTTTGAAACGCGCATCGCCAACGGCCATGATCTCGTCCACGAGGTAGACCTCGAAGTTCACGGCCATCGAAACGCCGAAAGCGAGCCGGGCACCCATGCCCGAGGAATAAGACTTGTAAGGTTCGTAGTAAAACTGACCGAGTTCGGCGAAATCCCGCACCTTCTCGACCATTTCCTCGGTATTCTGTCCATATATCCGGGCGACGAACCGCACGTTCTCGAGGCCCGAGAGGTCGCGGTTGAAGCTGCCGCGGAACCCAAGGGGCCACGACACCGTCCTGGTGCGCCGGATGACCCCGCCGTCGGGCTCCTCGATACCCGCGATCATGCGCAGAAGCGTCGATTTCCCGGCGCCGTTGCGGCCGAGGATGCCGATGTTGCTCCACGGCAGAGTGATGGTCGCGCCGTTCAGAATGACCCGGCGCCCCTTGCGCAGAGGATAGGTCTTGGAGACGTTCTGAAGCTCGATCATTGTTGCCTGAACCTCGTCATTTTCTCGGCGACGAAACCGAAACAGTTGAGCACGGCAACCCAGGTGAAGAGGTAGAACAGGTCGACGTCAGGCGCCGAATACTCCGCGAAGTAGCCGATGCGGAACCCCTCGATCCCGTGAACCAAAGGGTTCCATGCGAGGAGCTCGCGATACCGCGTCGGGATGCTCGACATGGAGTAGAAGATACAGGACACGAAGAAGGCCGGCCCCATGATGATGTGATAGAAGTTCAGGATCGAGGGCAGGAACCGGCGGATGACCGCCAGTGACAGCCCGGCCCCAAGTGCCATGCTCGCTAACAGGAAAAGTGGCAGGGCCATGAGCGGCACGTGGTTTGGTCCAGGCGCGCCCAGCACGAAGATCTGGAACGAAATCACGATGAACATGACGAGCAGATTGGTGGAGACGTCAAGCAGCACGCGGGCGAGAACAGAGTCGACCGGTTTGACCATCGGGTAGTTGAACAACGACCGGTTCTGCTCGAACGAGTGCATCACGTAGCCGGCGGTGTTCTTGAACATGTTGAAAGACAGAACCCCGGTCGCGAAGAAGATCGCGAACTCCGTGCCGCCCCCGGTCCCGCCGCGAAACTCCCTGAACAGGAGCGTCAGGATGGTGATCTGGAGCACCGGCTCAACGATGGCCCAGGTGTAGCCCGCCTTCGATCTCCCGTGGCGCACGCGGGACTCCCGCAGGACCAGCGCGAGAATCACGCGGATATGTACTCTTAGTGCTTTCATGCCGATCCCAATGCCTGCCCGGGGTTCGCCGCCGAGTGATGCGCCCGTGCATCATATCTGGTTGACATGTCTGGGCGAAACACGGTGTGTTTGATAGACAGTCGGAAAGAGTTCGTCAAAACGAGATCTGGGTCTTGGCAGATTGTGTGGATATCTTCATTAAGCCGGGATATCAGACACCTCTCATGTCGCAGCAGACGAATCCGAACCGGATCGGAATAAGATAGGGGCCAGGAAGTTCGGCCGATGGATGCCACTTACGTAATTGGACAGGCGTGTCGCTTGCCGGGGGCGTCTAGCGTTTCCGCGTTCCGCAGTTTGCTGCGCGACGGTCGTTGCGCCGTCACAGAGATTCCTCAAGATCGTTGGGCGCATAGCCTTTTCATGAATCCCAAGCAGGGCGTGGCGGGTAAATCCTATACGTTCCGTGCCGGTGTCCTTGATGATATTTGGGGGTTCGACCTTTCCGTTTTCAAGTTTTCACCCCGCGAAGCGATCCAGATGGACCCCCAGCAACGCCTGCTGCTCCAGGTCGTCTGGGAGGCGCTCGAAGACGCGCGGATAGACCCGGCCGACCTCGAAGGGCAGCGTGTGGGCGTCTATGTCGGCGCCTCCAGCATGGACCATGGTTCGATCCTCGGTCGCGACCCGTCACTCGTCGACAGCTACATGATGACGGGCAACACCCTGTCGCTCGTCGCCAACCGCATTTCCCACGGTTTCGACTTCCGTGGGCCGTCCTTCGTGGTGGACACCGCCTGTTCCTCCTCGCTCGTCGCGATGGATCAGGCGCGGCAGGCGCTCGCCGCCGGGGACATCGACACGGCCATTGTGGCCGGTGTGAATATGTTGCTCACGCCGTCGAGCTTCCTCGGCTTCTCTGCCGCGCGGATGCTCTCGCCCACGGGGCTGTGCCAGTCCTTCTCGGACAAGGCCGACGGTTACGTGCGCGCCGAGGGCTGCGTCGCCCTCGTGCTCAAGAATTCCTCGGACCTTCCGGCGACCGCCAAGGCGCGGCTCGTGGATTCCGAGACCAACGCGGACGGCTATACCATGAACGTGGCGCTGCCGGCGGAGGAGGGGCAGTACGAGCTGCTGGCCCGCCTTTATGACCGACAGAGCCTGTCGCCCGACGACCTGTCCTTCGTGGAAGCGCACGGGACCGGCACGCTTGTGGGCGACCCGATCGAGGCCCATGCGCTGGGCCGCGCGGTCGCCAAGCACCGCAAATCGCCGCTGCCTATCGGGTCGGCCAAATCGAACGTCGGTCACCTGGAACCCGCCTCGGGTCTGGTGGGGATGCTCAAGTCGCTCATCGCGCTCGAGGACCGCAAGCTGCCGCCCTCGCTTCATGCGGAGAACCTCAATCCGCACATCGATTTCGACGAGCAGAAACTGGTGCTCGCGCGCGAGGCGGTAGACCTCGGTGACGGTCCGCTCGTGGCCGGGATCAGCTCTTTCGGTTTCGGCGGTGTGAACGCGCACGTGATCCTCGAAGGCGTGACTCCGCCCAAGCCTGCGACCCCCGCCGCGGGAACGAGCCCGGACCGAATATTCGTGACGTCGGCCTTTTCGGAGGCCGCACTCAAGGACCTTGCCAAATCCTACGCGGACCGGGTCGAGGCGCCGTCGGCGCTTACGCCGGGCGGGCTGGTCGAGCAGGCATGGCATCATCGCGGACTCTTCCCCAAGCGCGTCGGCGTGCTTGCACAGGACGGTGCGAGTGCAGCCGAAGCGCTGCGCGCGTTTGCGAGCGGGCAGAAAGACCCGCGCGTGGTTCAGGTCGACGGGCGCCAGACCGACGAGGCGCCGGTCTTCGCTTATTCCGGCAACGGGTCGCAGTATCTCGGGATGAGCCGTCTGGCCCTGCGCCATGATGTGGCCTACCGCGAAACCTACGAAGCGTTCGACGAGATCTTTACCGACCTCACCGGCTGGTCGATCCTCGACAAGGTCAACTCCGAGACGCTGGCGCAGGACTGGGGCGACTGCATGGTCATCCAGGGCCTCGTCATCGCGGATCAGATCGCGCAGACCGAGGCGCTCGGGCGCCGGGGCATCCGTCCCGCCGCCGTGATCGGCCATTCGGGCGGCGAAGTCTCCGCCGCCTGGGCCGCCGGTGCGCTCACGCTCGAGCAAGCGGTGCACTTGACCGTGGGACGCTCGGGCACGCAGCGCCAGTTCGCGGGGCAGGGCAACATGGCCGCGCTGCAAACGAGCGCGGAACAGGCCGCCGCCCTCATCGCAGAGTTCGGCGTACCGGAGCTCGACATCGCCGCGATCAACTCGCCGCGCAGCGTGACTTTGGTTGGTCCGCAGGACGCGCTCAAGGAATTCTCGCGCTGGGCCAAGCGCACGCATCGCCAGGCCTGCGTGATCCTCGACATCAACTACCCCTATCACTCGGCCATCCTCGAGCCGTCGCAGCAGGAACTGCTCGACGTTCTCGCGGACCTCGTGCCGAGCGAAACGCGGGTGCCGATGTTCTCGACCACCACGGGCGGGATCGTCGACGGCACCGCGCTTACCCCGGATTACTGGTGGGCCAACCTGCGCCAGCCCGTGCTCTTCAAGAGCGCGGTCGAGGCGGTGCGCGAGGCGGGTTATTCCGCTTTCCTCGAGGTGGGGGCCCAGCCGGTCCTGCCCAATTACATCTCGGACTCGCTGGACGAAGATGCGCGCCACTGCGCCGTGACCCACACGCTCGCCAAGAACGATCCCGAGAGCGAGAACCCGATCGCGCGGGGCGCCCTGCGTGCCGTGCTCGCGGGTATCCGGACCGATGCGAACACCGCCTTCGCCGCCACGACCGGCGCGAAGGTGAACCTGCCGCATTACCCGTTCCAGAACGAGGAACTGCGCGCCACCAACAGCCCGGAACTGACCAAGATCCTCGGCACCGACGGGGATCACCACCCGCTTCTGGGTGCCCCGGTCGCGGGTGAATCCGGCGTCTGGCGCCGCGACCTCGACGACAACCTCTTTCCGGCGCTGGCCGATCACAAGGTGGGCGACAGCGTGCTCCTGCCCGCGACCGCCTTTGCCGAGATGGCCTATGCAGCGGCCTCGATCGAGGCCAAGGGGCAAACGGTCGAGATCTACGACCTCGACCTCTTCGCGCCTATCGTCCTTTCGACCGCCACCGGCGTCGAGATCCAGACCGAGGCAGATGCCGCAAGCGGCACGCTGCGCATCCTGTCCCGTGCCCGCCTGTCGAAGGACGCGTTCCGCGAGAACATGCGCGCGCGGTTCGTCATGCATGCGAAGCCGCCTGCGGCACCGGTAGACGCGGCTCCCGGTGAGATCGCGCCCGCCGAAGACCTCGCGCGCTGGCTCTATGACGACGCCGACCGGATCGGGCTCTACTACGGTCCGAACTTCCGCGGACTGAAGCATGCCCGGATGCGGGACAAGGACGTCGACGTGATCCTCGCCGAAGGGCTTTCCGTGGCGACCGACCCGGCGATCCACGGGTTCGATCCCGTGCAGGCGGACTGCCTCCTACACGGGCTGCTTGCCGCCGCGTCGAACACCGCCTTCGCGGATGCTCGTCAGGCGCTTCTGCCTGTGCGCATCGGTCGGATGCAGGTCCACGCACCGGGGACCGAGCTTGTCTCGGGCCGCGTCCACATTCGCCGTTGGGGAGACCAGTCGATCCATGCCGACGTCACGGGTTTCGGCCCGTCCGGCGAAGTGGTGCTGGTCATCGAGGGCTTGCGTCTGCGTGCGACCCAGATCGTCCCGCAGATCGACTTCGCCCGTCAGGGTTTCCACGTCGCGGCGCACCCGATCCTCGGCCAGCCGGGCGAGATTGCCGCCGCGACCTTCGAAGCCGCGCTCGGCAGCGTCCTGCCCGACGACCTGGCCGAAGACGACGCGCTGCTTCTCCTCGACGCCGCCGCGCAACAGGCCGTCTGGAGTGCGTTCCGCAAGGTTGTTGACAAGGACGGGATCTATAAGCTGCGCCGCCCCGAAGACGGGGTGGAAGCGGGCCTGATCGACGTGCTCGCACGTCTCGACCTCGCGAGCCAGGGCAGCGCGCTGGGCGACTGGCACATTGCCGAGGATTGCGACCTGCCTGATGCCGACCTGATCGGTCAGGCGCTGCTCGAGGAGCGGCCCGACCTCATTGGCCTGATCGCGCTCATCCTGCGACTTCCGGGCGCACTCGACGACGTGCTGGAAGCCGTCGCCGCCGACAGGGCGGCCGCGACACCGGACGTTCTGTTCGGTCGCGAGGCCGTGCAGGCGCTCGACGCCGGTCCGCATGTCGCGCGCCGCAACCGGATCATCGCCGCGGCGCTCGACACCGTAATCGCGAATGCGCCGGAGGGCGCGCGGGTGCAGATCGGTGCCATGTCGGGTTTCGACATCCTGCAGGATGGCGTGACTGCCGAGCATCCTGGTCTCGAACGCGTGCAGATCATGTCCGCCGATGGTGAAGAGGGACCGGTTTCGGTCCAGATGCGCACGATCAAGTGGGGCGAGTCCGCGAAGCTCGATGCCGCACTCGTGACCGACCCGCTTCAACTTTTCGAAGATGGCATGGAAGAGCGGCTCGCGGCCCTGATGGGACCGAAGGGCAACCTCGTCATCGCCGTGCCGGCCATGTCGGCCTTCCATCGGGCCGTCCGCCTGTCGGAATCGAAGCTCGCGCGGCGTGCGGACCTCGATCGTCTGCTCAAGCAACTGGACGAACTCGGCCTGGACGTGGTGACGACCCGTGACCTGCCGGACGGCGCCGGGGGAGGAAGCCTTGTTGTCGCGCGGCTCAAGGCCGGGGCGGCGGGCGATGAACTGGCAACGGCGCCCGATGAACTCGGTCTCGAAACCGGGGCGCTGTGGACCAAGACCGTGACCCAGATGTTCGGCCCTGTCGAAGTGCGCGACGGGCCGATGACGCTCCTCGTACCTGACGCAACCGCGGCGCCGCTCGTCATGGTGGCCGGGACGGGCGCGGGTGAAGATGCCCTGTCCGAACGCGTGCTCATGACCCGGGACGTGGTGGCCGAAGCGGTGAATCACGGTCGCGGCCTTCTTGCCGTTTTGCCGAAAGGGTCGCAGTACGCCGGTGGGCCTGTGGCGGACCCGGTCCAGCACGCGATCTGGGCCATGCTGCGCACTGCCGCAAACGAAAACCCCGGCCTGTCGATCCGCGCGGTCGACCCGGACGCGCTCGGCATCGCAGGTCCCGCCTCGCTCGCCAGCATTCTGGCCCGCATCGAGGCTGAAGCCCCGCGGGAGACCGAAATCGTCCTTGGCGCGACCGGTGTGTTGGGGCTCAGGGTGGAAACCGGCCTGCCGGTCGACCCGGCGGCCAATGCCGAGCGCGACGAAGGCATGGGAACGCGCCTGAACAAGTCCGTCACCGGCCGGCTCGACGCCCTGAACTGGGAGTCCGTCGCGCGCTGCGACCTCGCCGACGACGAGGTCGAGGTGGAGATCGGGGCGACCGGCCTCAATTACCGCGACGTGATGTGGTCGATGGGTCTTCTGCCCGAGGAAGCGCTGGAAACCGGCTTCGCCGGCCCGACGCTCGGCCTCGAATGCGCGGGCCGCGTGGCACGCGTCGGCAAGGGTGTGACATCCTTCCAGCCAGGCGATCCGGTCGTCGCTTTCGGCCCGTCCTGCTTCTCCTCGCATCTGGTGAGCAAGGAACAGTGGGTCGCGAAACTGCCGGAGGGCGTGTCACTGAGCCAGGCGGCGACCCTGCCGGTGGCCTATTTCACCGCCTATTACTCGCTCGTGACCCTGGGCAACCTCCAGCCCGAGGAAACCGTGCTCATCCACGGCGGGGCAGGGGGCGTCGGTCTCGCCGCCATCGCCATCGCCAAGGACATCGGGGCGAAGATCATCGCAACCGCCGGCAGCCCGGTGAAGCAGCAACTCCTGCGCTCGATGGGTGTCGAGCATGTCGTATCCTCGCGCGAGTCTGGCTTTGCCCAGGCCGTGCGCGAGATCACCGGCGGGCAGGGCGTGGACATGGTCCTGAACTCCCTCGCCGGGCAGGCGATGGAGCAGAGCCTTGCACTTTTGCGACCTTACGGGCGGTTCCTCGAGCTCGGGAAGCAGGATTACTATACGAATACCGGCATTGGCCTGCGCCCGCTGAAGAACAACATCGCCTATCACGGGATCGACGTGGACAGCCTCTTGGCCGACCGTCCGGACATCGCAAGCCGCGAATTCCGCCGCGTGATGGAGGGGATCGGCGAAGGCCGTTACGCCCCGCTGCCCTATACCGAGTTCGCCGGTGAAGACGTGATCGAGGCGTTCCGCTTCATGCAGCGCTCGGGTCACATCGGCAAGATCGTCGTGCGCCCGAACCACGCCGCAGTAGACTGGGAACCGCTGTTCAAGCCCAAGCAGGGCGGCTGGTTCGTTCTGGCCGGCGGCCTGGGCGGCATGGGGCTCGAAACCGCGAAGTGGCTGGTGCGTGGCGAGGCGACGCACGTCGCCTTGCTCGGACGCCGGACCGCGGTGGACGCGGAGACGCAGGCGGTCATCGACAAACTCGACGCGAGCCTCGAAGGGCTCGAGGTCATGTCTTGCGACATCACCGACATGGACAGCCTCAACGCCACGCTCGACGAACTGCGCAAGAGCGCGCCGATCCACGGGGTGTTCCATACGGCGATGGTTCTGGAAGATCGGGCCATGCCGGAGATCGACGCGGCCCAGCTCGACAAGGTTCTGCCGGTCAAGACCAAGGGCCTCGCCAATCTTGACGCAGCCACGCGGGCCGACAACCTGCAATGCTTTGTCGCCTACACTTCGCTCGCCAACCTGATCGGCAATCACGGTCAGGCGGCCTATGTTGCGGCCAACGCCTATCAGGAAGCGCTGATCGAGGCCCGGGCGGCCGAGGGCCACCATGCGCAGGCGATGGGCTGGGGCGCGATCACGGATGTGGGTTACCTGAGGCGTGACGAGCAGAAGCGTAACATGCTGCTCCAGATGTCGGGGAACGTTAAGTTTTCGGCAGATCAGGCGCTGCGGGCGCAGGAACTCGCACTCACGCAACACTTGCGTGGCCATGCCGTCACGGTCACGCCGATGGGCTGGGGCCCGTCGATCAGCACGCTCGGCAACCTGCGCCGACCGACCTTCGGCCTGCTGCGCCGGATGGGCGAGGCCGGGGGCGCGTCGCAGAGCCTCGGGACCCTGCGCGCCGACCTCGAGAAACTGCCGTTCGACAAGGCCGTCAAACGCGCGACCGCCTATCTCAAGACCGAGATCGCCGCGATCTTGCGCGTGCCTGAGAATACGCTCTCGCCGACCCGGCCGCTTGCCGAATACGGCATGGACAGCCTCATGGGCGTCGAGCTGACCCTTGCCGCGCAGAAGGTGCTGGGCGACGACCTCCCGGTCCCCTCGCTGGGCGACGACCTGTCGATCACCAAGATCGCCGGGATCTTCGTCACGCATATTCAATCCGGAGCAGGGGCCGACGAGAGCGCCACGTCGGCAGCGGTCAAGACCATCTCCAGTCCGCATATGGGTGAGGCGCGGAGCGCGGCGGCGGAATGAGTTCCGGCGGCTCCAATGCACTTTCGGGCGACGCCCGGGCGCGCGCGTTGAGCGCCGCCCGTGCTGCCCAGAAGAAGTCCGCAAAGACCGGCGGCCCGCTCGTCGATCACAAGCCGAATCCGCCGTTCGACCAGCTTTCGGGTTACAAGGAACGTCTGGCCCTGCGCCAGATTTCGCAACTGCACGACTTGGGCGATCCGAGCTTTCGCCAGCACGAGGGACATCCCGGCGCAATGTCGCGGATCGACGGGCGCGACGTCATCAACTTTGGCTCCTACGATTACATCGGGCTAAACGCCGACCATCGTCCGGCCCGGGCCGCGAAGGCCGCGATCGATCAGTATGGCGTGTCGGCCTCGGCCAGCCGTCTCACCGCGGGCGAGCGGCCGATCCACCGCGAGCTTGAGAAACGCCTTGCGACGCATTACCAGGTCGAGGATGCACTCACATTCGTCTCGGGCCATGCAACCAATGTTTCGGCCGTGGCGACGCTGGTGGGCAAGGACGACCTGGTCATATACGATAGCTATATCCACAACTCGGCCTCGGTCGGGGCGACCCTCTCTGGGGCCACGCGCCGAAGCTTTCCGCACAACGACATGGACGCGCTGGAAACGATCCTCGTCGAGACGGCAGGTCGCTATCGTTACACGCTTCTCGTGGTCGAGGGGCACTATTCGATGGACGGGGATATCCCCGATCTACCGCGCATCCTCGAACTCAAGAAGCGCTTTGGTTTCTGGCTGATGGTGGATGAGGCACACGGACTCGGGTGCATCGGCAAGACCGGCGGCGGCATGCGCGAATACTACGATTTCGCGGGCGACGAGGTCGATGTCTGGATGGGCACCCTGTCCAAGTCGCTGGGCTCCACCGGCGGTTACCTCGCCGGCAGCGCCGCGATGATCGACATGATGAAATACGAAGCGCCCGGCTCGGTCTATTCCGTGGCGCTCGCGCCCGCACTTGCCGCCGCGGGAAATACCGCGCTCCAGATCATGCACGAGGAGCCGGAGCGGGTGACCCGTCTGCATGCACGCGGAGCCTACTTCCTCGATGTGGCAAAATCGCTCGGGCTGGATACCGGCGCCTCCGTCGGCTCCTCGATCACGCCGATCATGGTGGGCTCGTCGCCCCTCGCCGCGGCGGCGTCCAAGGAGCTGCTGGAAGCTGGGATCAACGCGCTTCCAATCGCCTTCCCGGGCGTGCCGATGAACCAGGCGCGGCTGCGCTTCTTCATCACCTCGGAACACACCGAGGAGCAGATCCGTCACTCGCTGACCACGACCGCGGAAATCATCGCCCGTCTTCGGGAAGGTCCCTTGCAGGATCTGATGAAATCCCTATCCAACACGTTCTGACGGGGCGACGCCGTCGGCAGGCGTGAAGGGACCGGGATGACCGCATACAGGATCCAGGACGTGATCGGGCCGGATTTCGGCCGTCCCGCCGTGCTCTACCGTGCCGCTGGGGAAGCAGTGAGCGGCCCCATGCCCTGGACGATGGGCGCGGGTGAGACCTTCGATTTCAACAGCTATTTCAATGCTTTCTTCCCCGAAAGCTGGCGCAAACACACCGAGATCGGGACGCTGGGCGTCGAAGTGGAGACGACCGGCCCGGTCCGTCTCGCCGTCGATCTCGTCGAGGGCACGGCACCGCCAAGACCGCTCCTCGAGCGGGTGGTCGAGGGGCGCGAGGTGCTCTGGCTCGGCGACGTGGCGCGCGAGGGGCGCGTGGTCCTGCGCCTGACGGCGGAGAGTGACGCGCAACTCACCGATCTTGGCTGGGTCACGGACGTGGCGCCGCTCGCGACCCCGACGCTGTCCATCGGCCTGTGCACCTTCAACCGCGAGCGGGAGTTCACGGTGACGCTCTCCGCCCTCGCGGCCCTGCAGACCGAGAACCCGGCGGTGGGTCACATCTGGGTCGCGAACCAGGGCGCCGCCTTCAGCGAACCCACCATCGCAGACCTCTCGACGCGTCCCGGCATCACGGTGATCGAACAGCCGAACCTCGGCGGGTGCGGCGGGTTCACTCGCACGATGGTCGAAGCGACGGGCGAGGGTGAGACGGCAACCCATCACCTCCTCATGGACGACGACATCGTGCTCGACCCGCGAGTGGTGGACCGCGGGCTGAAGTTCCTGTCCTATGTCGATGGCGAACTGGCGCTCGGTGGCCAGATGATCGACCTCGACGACCCGACCACGCTCAGGGAGTTCGGCGCCAAGCTCGACCCCACACGCTACGTCCAGTCGATAGGCGAGAACGTGGCACTCGGCACGCCGGAGGAGCTGGCGCTGTTCCACGACGCTCCGCGCATCGACTACAACGCCTGGTGGTTCTGCGTGATCCCGACGGCGTCGATCCGCCGCCTGGGCCTGCCCACGCCGATCTTCATCCGGGGCGACGATATCGAGTACGGCTGCCTGATGTCGCAGGGCGGGGTCGAAACGATCTCCCTCCCAGGCGTCGCGGTCTGGCACGAAAGCTTCCAGCACAAGACGAGCGACTGGCTCGAATACTACAACATGCGCAACCGCCTGTTCGTGGCGACGCTTTACCCGGAGCTCGTCTGGCGTCCGGCGGCCTACTACCTCCTGGGCTACTGCATGGTGTTCCTGTTCCAGCACCGCTACCGCACCGCCGACATGGTTCTCCACGCCATCGAGGACGTGCTTGCGGGCGCGGACACGGCCCTCGGCGAAGATGGTGAAAGCCGGCACATGAGGCTCATGAAGCGCGTGACACGGATGCCGGCCTACGAGGAGCTTGCGCCGGACGACCTGCCCGAGACGCGGGAAGGGACGACCGCGCCGCTCGACACCTCGGTTCCCGCGATGGTCTGGATGTCGGTGAGCGGCTTCATCGGCCAGCATTTCCAATGGCTTACGCGGCTCTGGAAAAAGCCCCTGCGCTTTCCCTACGTGCCCATGCCCAACAACATCGGTGCGAACGACTACATCGCGCCCAAGACGCCGAGCGCGGAGGCGTACATCCTCTACCGCAGCCGCGTGGGGTCGCTCTGGGCGATCATGTTGCGGGCCTTCTGGGTCTGCGCGCGCTATGGCCTCACGCCGAAATCGCATTTCGACACGCTCGCGCAGGACCTCAAGGACCGGCGTCAGCGCGACCGCTGGAACGACCTGTTCAAGCTGCCGCGCGGGCGGTTCTGAGGGGTCAGGCCGGTTTGCGCAGCACCGCCGCGAAGTCGGTCCTCAGGCCCTTTTCGTATTCGTCGTATTCCGGGCTGCCGGGCATGTCTGCCCAGCGGTAGGCGTAAAGGCTGAAGGGCCACGGCACGCGCTTGAGCGCTGCCTCGCGGCGCGGAATGTCGGCCTTGAGCGAGGCGAAGGTGTGCGGAGTGATGTCGCGGTAGGCGAGCACCTCCAGCCCCTCCCGCGCCGCGGCCTCGCGGATTTCGCCCTCGACATGGTCATGGTCGCCCTGCCGGTAGCCGCCGGAAAAGCTGATGAGGCCCCCGGGCGTCACCACGCGGCCTGCTTCCTCGATGAAGAGCGTCAGGCCGAAATAGGTCGGCGCGCCCACGCTGACGATCATGTCGAAGCTGTTGTCGCCATAGGCGAGCCCGCCGGAAATCCCGCGCTCGATCGTCGCGTCGATGAGCGGCTTGGTGCGCCGTTTGGCCAGCCGCACGGCAGAACCGGAGCGCTCGGTGCCGGTGAGCCTGGCGTCCGGGTAGAGCCGCGAGAGATAGACCATCCCGCCGCCCTGACCGCATCCCACGTCGAGGATGCTCTTGGGCGCCGGCGCGTAATCCTTCACCATCGTGTGCCCGGCCTGATGGTACATCATGGCCGAATGATCCTCGCCCGCGAACTCGGGATATGAGGTGAAATCGGGGTCGACCGGCAGGTAACCGCCGTTGAAGAACCACATCCGCCGCGCGGGTGATAGGCGATACAGCACCTCGTAGGCGGCGAGGTCGAACATGTGGAACGCAAAGCCGAAAACCCGCTTGCCAAATGTATCGTGGGCGCGAAGAAGGTCTGGCATCCTGCCTCCCGGTCATGATTAAAGGGCCGGAGCCTTAATGCGACACGACAGCGGAAAATGGAACAGCCAATGAGCGGTGGGGAGGGACAATCGGGAACGCGCAGTTTCCTGTTTCTCCAGGGGCCGACCTCGGGTGTGTTCCGCGAGCTGGGGCGTGCGCTTGCCCGGCGCGGTCACAAGGTGCTCAAGGTCAATTTCTGCCCCGGTGACTGGCTGTTCTGGCGCGGATCGGACACGCAGATGTACCAGGGCACGCTCGACGCTTGGCCGGAGCATCTGCGCGCGCTCATTGCGGAGCGGCGCGTGACCGACATCATCTACTTCGCCGACCGGTTCCCGTACCACAAGGCGGCGCAGAAGGTCGCGCGGGCCGAGGGCGTTCGCAGCGTGTCGATGGAATACGGCTACCTTCGGCCCGACTGGCTGATCCTCGAGGAGGGCGGGCAGTCGACCTATTCCCATTTCCCCCGCGATCCTGAGAAGATCCGCGCCATCGCGGGCGACCTCGACCCGGTGGACGAGGCGCAGATCTACGACATTCCGAGCATCGACGAGATGATCCGCGAGACGGCGTTCCACGTCTCCAACGGCCTCTTCGGCTGGCTCACGCCGCGCTACACGCCCGACCGCTACTACCCGGTCTTCGTGGAATTTCCCGCCTACCTCCCACGCCTCGTCCGGCGGCGGCTGAACGCGGCCGGGGCCGAGGCGATGGTGGAGGGGTTCGAGGCCGATCCGCGCCCGCGGTTCCTCGTGCCCCTTCAGATGCAGAACGACTACCAGCTGCGCGACAATGCCCCCAAGGGCTTCCAGACCGGCTTCATCGAGCAGGTCATGGCCTCCTTCCGTGACCATGCGCCCGCCGAGGCGGAGCTCGTGTTCAAGGTGCATCCGATGGACAACGGGCTGGAGCGCTGGGACCGGGTCGTGCCGCGCCTCGCCCGCCAGTACGGGATCGCGGACCGTGTGAAGTTCCTTGACGGCGGGCAACTGCCCAAGATCTTCTCGCTGGTCGCGGGCTGTGTGGTCATCAACTCCACCACCGGCCTGATCGCGCTGCGGCGCGCCGTGCCGACCAAGGTGATGGGGGTCGCGGTCTACGACATGGAGGGGCTGACCCACCAGGGTGACCTCGACGGGTTCTGGACCAGGCCGCAAAAACCCGCTCGCGACATGCACGCAGCTCTCGTGCGGGCGATGGCGCATGGCATACACGTGCGCGGCGCGGTCTACGGCCCCGAGGGGCGCGCGGCCTTCGTGCGCAACGCCATCGACCGGCTCGAGCAGCCGATCATCAACCAGCACGGGCTTTACGAGCCGCATCCGCCGCGGGTCGAAAAGGCCGCCGCACTCGGCATCGCCGTGGACTGGCCGATGGGCAAGGAAGCGCCGTGAGCGGGGCGCGCCGCATCCTGTTGACCGGGGCGAGCTCCGGCCTGGGGCGGGAGATGGCGCGTCAGCTCGCCGGACCGGATGTGGAGCTGCTCCTCAGCGGGCGCCGGGCCGATGCGCTGGAGGCCGTTGCGGCGGAACTGCGCGCGGCTGGCGCGGAGGTCGAGACCGCAATCGTCGACCTGACCGACGTGGCCGCCGCGCAGGACTGGGTCGATGCCTGCGCCATGCAGCCCGTCGACCTCGCGATCCTGAACGCGGGCATGTTCGACGGGCGCGGACGAGACGGGTCGCTGGAGAGCCCGATGCGGGCCGCCATGCAGGTCGAGACGAACCTGATCGCGCCGATGACGCTCTCGCTGCGCCTCGCCGATTACATGCGCGACGCAGGGCAGGGGACGATCCTCTTCATCTCGTCGCTCGGCGCCTTCGCGGCGCAGGCCGATGCCCCCAGCTACTGCGCATCCAAGGCCGGGCTCACGTCCTTCGCGCGCGCCCTGCGCGAGGATCTCGACCCGGACCGCGTGCGGGTCGCAATCGCGCACCCCGGGCATATCGAGACGCCGCAAACGGCGGTTCACCGCGGCCCGCTCCCCGGCCTCATGACCGCCGCGCGGGCCGCAGGGATCATCCTGGCGGGCCTCGAACGCGGCCGGTCGGAAATCGACTTTCCGGGGCATCTGCGGCTCGGCCTGAGGGTCCAGTCTCTCCTGCCGTGGCGCATCCAGGCGCGCATCAACCGGGGGCTTCGGTTCTGGGTCGATGACGAGACGGGCACCAAGGGGAAGTAACGTCATCTCCGGGGCCAATCTCCCGGCTGCCGCTTTCCCGGGCAGCCCGGCGCTCAAAGCGGCTTGAAAGCGCTGGTGAATTTTTGAACGTCGGGTCAAATCCCGTGGAAAAGCCAAAAACAATCAACCACCTTGAAAAAACCCGTGCTAGGCTTTCGCATGGCTGCAGGGGGAATCGCTGCCGCGCCGGTCGCGCATTGCCTGCCAAAAAATAAAGCAACCTGCCGGGCCCCCACGTCTGGGCGCGGTGCGACATGGAGGTTTTTATGACGTTTCTCAACAAGATTACGGCCCGCACCGGGCTTGCTGCCGCGCTCCTCGCCGGCACGGTGATGACGGCTTCGGCCTTCACCGCCTGCCAGGTGACGGACACCGGCGGCATCGACGACGCGGGCTTCAACCAGACCGCGTGGAAGGGTGTGCAGGATGCGATCGCGGCCGACGATTCCATCGAGGGCCGCTTCCTCGAGTCGCAGGCGGAATCGGATTACGAGGCGAACCTGAACTCGCTGATCGAAGGCGGCTGCGACATCATCATCACCGTCGGCTTCCTGATGGGCGACGCGACCAAGGCCGCGGCGGAAGCCAACCCGGACCAGAAATTCTCGATCGTCGACTTCGCCTACGACCCGACCATCGATAACGTGCTGGGCCAGGTCTACGCGACCGAGCAGGGCGCCTTCCTCGCCGGCTATCTCGCCGCAGGCATGTCCGAAACCGGTGTCGTCGGCACCTTCGGCGGTATCAACATCCCGCCGGTCACCGCGTTCATGGACGGGTTCTACTACGGTGTTCAGTACTACAATGAACAGAAGGGCACCGACGTGATGGTTCTGGGCTGGAACCCGGAAAGCTCCGAGGGCCTCTTCACCGGCAACTTCGACAGCCTCGACGACGGCCGCGCCTTCGCCGAGAACCTGCACCAGGAAGGTGCGGACATCATCATGCCGGTCGCCGGTCCCGTGGGCCTCGGCTCCGCGCAGCTCGCCTCCGAGCTGGGCACCGACAGCCTGAAGATCATCGGCGTGGACGCCGACCAGACCCAGACCGACCCCGAGAAGGCCGAAGTCTACCTGACCTCAGTGCTCAAGCGCATGGATTCCACCGTGACGCAGGTCATCAACATGGCGCAGGACGGCTCTTTCGAAGGCGGCCTCATCGTCGGCACGCTTGAAAACGAAGGCGTGGGCCTTGCCCCGTATCATTCCTTCGAGGACGCCGTGCCGGACGAACTGAAGGCCGAGATCGAAGCCGTTAAGGCGGGCATCATCGACGGGTCCATCACCGTCGGCATGTAAGCTGAACCATCGCCGCCGCCGGGGGTCCTCCGGCGGCGGTTTTCCGTCCAAAACCTGTCCAGTCGGGGAGGGCAGCCCATGGATGTCGAACTGCGCGGACTGACCAAGCGCTTCGGCTCGGTCGTCGCCAACGACAACGTCAACCTGCACATCCGCGCGGGCGAGGTCCTTGGCCTTCTCGGCGAGAACGGCGCGGGCAAGTCCACGATGATGAACATGCTCTCCGGGCTCTACACGCCGGACGAGGGCGAGATCCTGATCGACGGCAAGCCGGTGAAGTTCGACGGCCCCCGCGACGGGATCGCGGCCGGCATCGGCATGGTTCACCAGCACTTCATGCTCGTACCGGTATTCACCGTGGCCGAGAACGTCGTGCTGGGCGTGGAACCGACCGGCAAGCTGGGCTCCCTCGACATCAAGAAGGCGCGCGCGCAGGTCGAGGAGATCAACGAGAAATACCGCCTGCACGTCCCCCCGGACGAACTGATCGAGGAGCTCCCCGTCGGCATCCAGCAACGGGTCGAGATCCTCAAAGTTCTGTTCCGCTCCGCCGACGTGCTTATCCTCGACGAGCCGACCGCGGTGCTCACCCCACAGGAAGTGCGCGAGTTCTTTGGCATCGTGGAGACGTTGAAGAAGGCCGGAAAAGCCATTGTTTTCATTACGCATAAGCTGCACGAGGTCCTGGAGATTTCCGACCGCATCAGCGTGCTGCGCCAGGGCCGGATCACCGGCGAAGGCGACCCCAAGACCCTGACCGAAGCCGACCTCGCCGAGATGATGGTGGGCCGCCCGGTGTCCTTTACCACCGCCAAGAACCCGTCCGAGCCGGGGCGCACGATGCTCGAAATGGACAACGTCACGATGCTGGACGAGACCGACGAAATGGTGCTCGACCATGTCTCGCTCACCGTCCGGTCGGGCGAGGTGGTCGGCGTCGCCGGTGTGCAGGGGAACGGCCAGACCGAACTCGTGGAAGCGATCACCGGGCTGGAGCGGATCGCGTCGGGCAAGATCACGTTCGACGGCGAGGATATTTCCTACGCTCGGGTGCGCGACCGCCACCGCATGGGCATGGCGCATATCCCGGAGGACCGGCACAAGTCCGGCATGGTCGACAGCTTCACCGTCGCCGAGAACATGGTGCTGAACAGCTATTACGCCCCCGAATACTCGAAAGGCTGGGCGATCGACTGGCCCAAGGTCCACGAAACCGCGGCACGCTACTGCGTCGAGTTCGACGTTCGCACGCCGTCGGTGTTTCTCCCTGGCGGGGCGCTCTCTGGCGGCAACCAGCAAAAGATGGTGGTCGCGCGTGAACTCGAGCGGGAGACCAAGCTGGTCATCGCCTCGCAACCCACGCGCGGGGTGGACGTCGGCTCCATCGAATACATCCACGAACGGCTCATCGCGAGCCGGGACGAGGGCGACGGCGTGTTGATCGTCTCCTCGGAACTGGACGAGATCATGGGCCTCTCCGACCGGATCTACGTCATGTACGACGGCAAGATCGTCGCGGAATTCGACAATCGGGACGGCCAGGCCGACCGGAACGCCGTGGGCCTCGCGATGGCCGGGTCGTTTGAAGGAGAGGCGGCATGACCGACAAGAGACCCGACCTCAAGGACGTGAACGAACGGATGCGCGGCCTGATGGCGCGCACGACGCACGGGCGCGACGATTTCGAGGACCTCGTGATCGTGCCGCTCTTCGCCGTGGTGGTCGCGCTGGTCTTCGGCGCGCTCATCATGCTGGCCACCGCCGTCGACCTGCCGACTATCGGGCGCAGCTTCGTGGCGTTGGCCGTCGGCTCGGTCGGCTCATTGTCGGCCTGGTCCGAAACGCTGACCGCCTCGATCCCGCTGGTGCTCGCGGGCCTCGGCCTCGGCCTCGGCTTCCGGGCGGGGCTGTTCAACATCGGGGCGGAAGGCCAGCTCCTCATGGGCGGTCTCGCCGCGGTGGTCGCGGGCTTCACGCTCGCGGGCCTGCCGTGGTTCATCCACTTGCCCGTCACGCTTCTGGTGGGTGCCGCCGTCGGCGCCTTCTACGCCGCCATCGCGGGCTTCCTGAAGGCCACGACCGGTGCGCATGAGGTGATCTCGACGATCATGCTCAACCTGATCTCCTACCGCCTGCTCGACTGGCTCCTGCGCCAGCCGTTCATCCAGCGTGAGGGGCGGTCGGACCCCATTTCCAAGGATGTTCCGCCATCGGCTGAATTGCCGCGCATCCTCGATTTCATCGACGTGAACCTGCGTCTCCACGCGGGCATCTTCGTGATGCTGGCCGCCGTCGCGCTCGTCTACTGGATGCTGTTCCGCTCCAAGATCGGCTTCGCCTTCCGCGCCTCCGGCGAGAACCCGTCCGCCGCGAACTACGCCGGCATGAACGCGGCATTCGTCATCGTGCTGGCCATGGCCACGGCGGGCGCGCTCGCAGGTCTCGCGGGCGCCACGCAGGTGACGGGCGTTCTGGGCCGTGCGAGTCCTGGTTTCTCGGCAGGTATCGGCTTTGACGCCATCGCCGTCGCGCTCCTCGGCCGGTCGCACCCGGTGGGCATCCTCTTCGCGGGCATCCTGTTCGGCGCGCTCGAGGCGGGGGGGCGCCAAATGCAAGTGGACGCGGGCGTGTCGATCGACCTCATCGGCATCATCCAGGCCCTGATCATCATCTTCATCGCCGCACCGCTCCTGGTGCGGGCGATCTTCCCGTGGGGCTTTAGGAAACGCGGCAAGAAGGCGGGCGAGGCATGAGCGATACGACCACCACAACGGGCGCCGAGAAACGTGCCGAAAAGCTCGACAGCGCCTCCTCCCGCCGTGCGCGGATCATGGGTGGCGTGCTCATCACCCTCGCACTCCTCGTGCTCTTCGCCCTCGACGTGGCGCCGGGCGAAAGCGCGACCTTCCGCCTGACCACCCCGCGCGACGCGATCCAGCTCGGGCCGCTCGTGGTGCCCGGCGGTCCGTTCAACATGATCGCCGCCGCGCTCCTCGCCTTCCTCGGCGTGCGCCAGTTCCTCAAGGGCGGGGCGCGCTGGACGAACATCTCGCTGGGCATCGGGCTCGCCATCCTCGTGATGGCCTTCCTTGTGTGGGCCACGGCGGGCAAGTCGTTCTCGCTCACAGGTATGCTTCAGGCCACGATGGTGCGCGCGGTGCCCATCGCGCTCGGCGGGCTCGCGGGCGTGCTGTCCGAACGCGTGGCGGTCGTGAACATCGCCATCGAAGGGATGCTCCTCGCCGGTGCCTTCACCGGCGCGCTCATCGGCTCGCTCCTTGGAGGCTGGATCGGCATGTTCGCCGCGATCCTCGTCGGCGGTTGTTTCGGCCTTCTCCTCGCCGCCCTGGTGGTAACATACCGAATGGACCAGATCATCGCGGGGGTTGTGATCAACCTGTTCGTCTTGGGGGTAACGAGTTACGTCTCGTCGCAGGTTTTCTCGGAATACCGGTTTCTCAACAACGCGCCGACGTTCCGTGCCTTCAAGATCCCGCTTCTGGGCGACATCCCCGTGATCGGGCCGATGCTGTTCAATCAGAACCTGTTCGTCTACGGCGCCCTGATCCTCGTCGCCGTGTCGACCTACTACCTGTTCCACACCAAGAACGGGCTGCGCGCCCGTGCCGTGGGTGAGCACCCGCGCGCGGCCGATACGCTGGGCATCGACGTCTACAAGACGCGCTATGTCCACGTGACGCTCGCCGGCATGGTCGCGGGCTTCGGCGGGGCGTGGTTCACGCTCGGCTCCGTGGGGCGGTTCGACGAGAACATGACCAACGGGCGCGGCTACATCGGGCTCGCGGCCATGATCTTCGGCCGCTGGCACCCGGTGGGGGCCCTCTCGGCCGCACTGATCTTCGGTTTCGCGGATTCGATCCAGCAGAAACTCGCGCTGCTCAATACGCCGATCCCGTCGGAGTTCCTGTCGATGGCACCCTATATCGCCACGATCATCGTGGTCGCGGGGCTCATCGGGCGGTCCAAGCCTCCGGCGGCGAACGGGTCGCCCTACGTGAAGGAATGACGGGTTTCGGAAGGGTGGAGCGCCCGGATCGACCGATGACAACTGAGTAGGGTGTTGCGTGACCGTGGATCAGAAGACCGATATGCCCGATCCGGGAATGCTCCGTGTCGCGAATTCGTCGTCGAACCACTCACATGACCGAAATACGCGAAGCAATTGGAAGCTTATTGTTCCATTTGGTACAAGAAAATGGTGGTTTCCCTCCCTATGGCGACGCAGTCTGTTGACCCCGGGCAACAACCGGCTTCGATCGGTGGTGGTCGGATGATCGACCCGGACGAACGCGCGCTCCTTGTCGACCTTTTCCAGGCCGCCATCGACGCGGCGGACCCGGCTCGCGCGCTCGCGCCTCATCTGCCTGCACCGCGAGGCGGGCGCACCGTGGTCGTCGGTGCAGGGAAGGGTGCGGCGCAACTCGCGGCAGCGTTCGAGGAGTTGTGGGAGGCTCCCTTTGAGGGAGTCGTCGTGACGCGCTACGGGTACGGGGCGCAGACAAGGAAGATCCGCGTGATCGAGGCGGCCCATCCGGTGCCGGACGAGGCAGGCCTCGACGGCTGCGCGGCGCTTTTCGAAGCAGTCTCGGGACTGACCGAAAACGACCTGGTGATCGCCTTGATCACCGGGGGCGGCTCCGCACTCCTTCCGTCGCCCCCCGAAGGGTTCGACCTCGCCGACGAGCGGGCGCTGAACGAAGCGCTGTTGGCGTCTGGCGCACCGATCTCGGCCATGAACGCGATCCGCAAGCAGTTCTCGCTGTCCAAGGGCGGGCGTCTCGCGGCCGCGGCGGCGCCCGCCAAGGTGCTGACCCTCATCGTCTCCGACGTTCCCGGAGACGACCCGGCACAGGTCGCTTCGGGTCCTACCGTTCCGGACGCAACAGACGCCGAAGCCGCGATGGCGGCGATCCGCGCGTACGCCATCGACCTGCCACACCGATTGCAAGCGGCCATCAGGGATGGGTCTGCGCCGACACCTGACGATCCGGTCTTCGCATCCAACGAGGTGCGCGTGATCGCATCCGCCGCAAAGTCGCTGGAGGCCGCTGCCACACGCGCACAGGATCGGGGTTTGCCCGCCGTCATCCTGTCCGACGCAATCGAAGGCGAGGCACGCGAGGTCGCGCGGGTTCATGCCGCGATCGCGCGCGAGTGCATCTCACGTTCGCGCCCCTTCGCACCGCCGGTGGTGATCCTTTCCGGCGGCGAGACGACCGTCACGCTGAAAGGGAAGGGGCGCGGAGGGCGCAACACCGAGTTCCTCCTGTCCTTTGCGCGCGAGATCGGGGGGACGGCCGGGATCACGGCACTGGCCGCCGACACGGACGGCATCGACGGAAGCGAGGACAACGCGGGCGCCTTTGCCGACGGGACCACTGCAATGCGCCTGCGCGAGGCGGGTCACGACCCGGCGGCGCTACTTGCAAACAACGACGCCTACAGCGCCTTCGAGGTTCTGGGCGACCTCTTCACCCCCGGTCCGACAGGCACCAACGTGAACGACTTCCGCGCCATCCTCGTCCGGCCCGACGAAAGCTAGGCGCTGCGCTCGTTCTTCTGCGTTTCCGAAGATGTCTCTGCCGGAGGCAAGAAAGCTCGGCCGACCTCGACGCCTCCCGCTACAGACTTTCGAACCGACGCAGCCGCCACCGCGCCGCGCGCAGCGAGGCGCCTCTCAAAGAAAAGGGGCCGCGCGTCAGCGCGGCCCCGGCTCGTCCCGCGAAGCGGGCGAAACTCAGGCGTCGAATGATTTCTCGATCGCGTCGAGCGTTTCCATCGCGGGCAAGACCTGCCCGACCGCCGCATTGGGCTCGCGCCCCTCGGTCACGGCCGCCACGAACTCCCGGTCGATGAGCTCGATCCCGTTGTTCGACACCGCCACGCCCGAGAGGTCCACGGGGTTTTCGTTCCCGTCGAACAGGTCGTCGTAGCGCGCGATGTAGGTGCCGTTGTCGCAGATGTAGCGGAAGAACGTCCCGAACGGCCCGTCGTTGTTGAACGACAGTGACAGGGTGCAGATCGCGCCCGAGGGAGTCTTCATCCCGATCGCCATGTCCATCGCGATGTCGAGGTCCGGGTGCTTGGGACCTTGCAGACCGAAGCTCTGGCTCACGCTCTCGCCGGTCTGGTACTGGAACAGGTCGACCGTGTGACAGGCATGGTGCCACAGCAGGTGGTCGGTCCATGACCGCGGTTCACCCTTCGCGTTGGTGTTGGTACGACGGAAGAAATAGGTCTGAACATCCATCTGCTGGACCTTCAGTTCGCCCGCGTCGATCTTGTTCTTGATCCACTGGTGCGACGGGTTGAACCGGCGCACCTGGCCCGCCATTGCGACCAGCCCGGTTTCCTTCTGCTTGTCCACGACCGCCTGGCTGTCGGCCAGGCTGTCGGCCATCGGGATTTCCACGAGCACATGCTTACCCGCATCCATACAGGCGATGGCCTGCGCGGCGTGCATCTGGGTCGGCGTGGACAGGATGACCCCGTCCACGTCGTCACGCGCGAGGCATTCGTCGAGCGTGGTGGCCCAGTGGCCGACCCCGCGCTCCTCGGCGAACGCCTTGATCTTCTCTTCCGTCGGCCCCATCACCGAGGTCACTTCGACCCCGTCGATATTGGCCAGCGCGTCCATATGCTTGATCCCGAAGGCGCCATAGGCGCCGGCGACGCAAATGCGCATGGTGTCCCCCTTATGCGTGATTTTCGAGTACGAGGTGGCCGACCGCGGTGTTCGAGGCCGGCACGTGGTAGTGTCGGTGCACTTCCGTCACCTTCTCGTCCAGCGCACCGCGCATGACGAGCCACATGACCATCTCGATGCCTTCGGACCCCGTTTCGCGCAGGAATTCCACGTGCGAAATCTTGCGGGCCTTCTCCGGCTCGTTCACGAGGATGTCCATGAACTGCTGGTCCCAGGTCGCGTTGATCAGCCCGGCGCGCTGCGCCTGAAGCTGGTGCGACATGCCGCCGGTGCCGTAGATGTGGACGTTGATGTCCTCGTCCCAGCTGTCGATCGCCCGGCGGATCGCCTGACCCAGCGCGTAGCAGCGGTTGGCGGTCGGTGCCGGGTACTGCACCACGTTCACGGCGAGCGGGATCACGAGCGTGCCCCAGTCGTCGTCCGGGGTCTTGTCGCCGAACATCACCGACAGCGGCACGGTCAGGCCGTGGTCCACGTCCATCTCGTTCATGATGGTGATGTCGAACTCGTCGAGGATCAGGCTCTGCGCGATGTGGCTCGCAAGTTCTTGGTGGTTCTTGACCACCGGCACGGGGCGCGGGCCCCAGCCTTCGTCGGCGGGCGTGAACTCGGCCGCGCACCCCAGCGCGAAGGTCGGGATCACGCTCGCGTCGAAGGCGGTGCAGTGATCGTTGTAGACGAGGAACACCACGTCGGGCTTGTTCTTCTTGTTCCACTCGCGGCTGAACTCGAACCCTTCGAACACCGGCTGCCAGTAGGGCTGATCGGTGATGTGCTGGTCCATGGCCACGCCGATGGCGGGCACGTGGCTGCACGCAATGCCTGCTGTGATCTTGGCCATTATTTCTTCTCCCATTCGCTTTTGTATCGGTTGCCGTCCGGCGTGCGTCCGCCGTCGACCATCATCTTGCGGTAGTCGTCACGGCTCATGCCGGACATCATCGCCGCGAGGTCCTGGAACACGATGCCGTCGAAGGCGCCGAGCTTGGACGTGTAGTAGATGTTGCCACCCAGCTCGAGCAGACGGTTCCAGTCGCGGTCGCGCACGGCCTGCTTCTGTTCCTCGGTCATCTTGAACTTGGCCATGTGGGCTTCCGGGTCGTCGCGGAACGCCTGCCGGTTCTCTTCCTTGGACAGCGAAATGCAGAACTGGTTGAGCCAGTAGCCTTGCCGGGACCTGTCCGCGTCGAAGACGAACGTGCCCGGAATATCGTCGTATTCCTTTTCTTTCCTCGTCATGAGGTTTCCTCCAGTTGCGCGTGGTTGAGGGCCGCGAGGATCGCGCGGGCCCGTTCCTGGTAATCGTCGGAACCGCCGGCGAGGCCGAGGTCCCCCATGTCCTGTTGCCACGCCACCGTGGCGGGCGCCATGCGGGGCGGCAGGCCCAGGTCGCTGATCGTCTGCGCGACTTCGCGCATTTCCGCGGCCCGGCGCACTCCGTGGGTCGTCGCGCGCTCCATGTTGTAGGCCGCGCGCGCGGCCCAGTCCCAGCCGGGCATGGACGCGTCGAGCGAGGCGATGACTTCCTTGTCGACCCCGGCCTTCACGGCGGACAACATACACTCGAGCGTCAGCGCCTCCAGCCCCTTGACCATGATCGACCGGATCATCTTCACCGACGAGGCGCGTCCGACCTCGCCGGGGAGGATCTCTGCCTGCATGCCGAGCCGCCGGGTCAGGGCCCAGGCGGCGTCTGCGTGGGGTCCGGAGAGCAGGATCGGAGCCTCGTGCCGCTTGGGCCGGATCGGGGACATGATCGCCGCATCCACGTAACGCCCGCCCGCTTTCTCGATCAACGCCGCTGAGCCGCGCTTGGTTTCCGGCGCGCAGGAGTTGCAGTCGAAGTAGAGCGTCCCGGCCGGGATGAGTTCGGCGGCGGCCCGCGCGGCCTCCCGCGCGGCGTCCGCGGTGACGAGCGAAAAGACCGCCGACGCGCGCCCCAGGGCGTCGGTCAGTGTGGCCGCCCCGTCCACGTCATGCCGAGCGTAACGAGCGCTCATGTCGTCTGCAGTGGCGGGAACGTCGGACTTGATGTCGTAGGCCGCGATCCGGATCGGCAGAGCAGCGTCGCGCCAGCCTTCGGCAATCGCGCACCCCGCCTCGCCGAACCCAATCAGCGCGACATGTTCGACGGTTGTGCCGTCAGCTCCCATGTGATGATCCGTTCGCATGTCAGATGCATGTAGGTATGCGAGCGCGGGATTGGAAATTCATTGGTCTGAACCAGTATTCATTCTGGGTATAGTGGCGCCGGTGTCACTCGCGTGCTGCCGACCGGATCAGGTCGAGAAACCGGGCCTGTGTCGCAGTTGGGACCCATCCGCTCCGGGTGGTGAGGCCGATCGGGCGGGCGCTGTCGGGCAGGGCAAGGTCGAGGCGGATCATGTCGCCCCGTTCGATTTCAACAGCGGCCTGATGCGGCGACAGGATCGTAAGGTAATCCCCGCGCGCGAGGAGGCCACGCACGAGCACCATCGAGGAGGAGACGATCCGCACGGGCGTCTGCGCCAGCCCCCCGATCCCAAGTGTGCGGAAGAGGTATGATCCGCCTGGCGTCTCCTTCGGCGGCGCGATCCAAGGATAGGCGAGCGTGTCTTCGACGGATAGTCCGGTGGCGACTGCCAGCGGGTGTTCGGGTCCGGCAACCACGGCCAGGTGGTCCGTGAACAAGGGCTCCTGTTCCACGTCCTCCACCGGAACTGGATCACGAAGCGCCCCGATCAGCACGTCGATCTCACCGTAGCGCAGGCCGCGCAGAAGCTCGCTGTAAGGGGCGTCGATGGTTCGGATTTGCACGTGTGCGGCATCGCGCAGGAGGGTGTCGATGGCCTCGGGCAGGATGCGTGTCCGTGACAGAGGCATCGACCCTACGGTGATCCGCGTGCTGTCGCGTCCCGCGAGCCGCGTGAGGTCGTCGAGTCCCTGGTTCAGTTCTGCCTCCGCCAGTTTCACGGCCCGCGCGAAAGCCTCGGCCTGCGGGGTCAGTTCAATGCCCCTCCGCCCGGCGGTGAAGAACGACATTCCCGCGAGTTTCTCGAGGTCCCGGCCTGCGCGATGGATGGACGGCTGCGATATCCCGAGCATCCGCGCAGCCAGTGAGAAATTTCCGGCCTCGCGTACAGCGATGAGGGCGCGGAGCTGCGCGGCGGTGACGCGCAGATGGAAATCCGAGACCGGCTTTCCATCGCGCCGGGCGAGGCGGACGGCGAGGGCCGCACCATGGGCGAGATGGGCGAACATTCGTCGAATGCGTGCGTGGAGCGCATCCCCTGCCTGGGTCGGAAACATCCCCTCCGGACGCCGGTCGAGAAGCCGTGTTCCCAACCGGGCTTCCAGCCCCGAGATCGCCTGGGTCACCGCCGGTTGGCTCAAGTGCACCTTATGGGCCGCCGCCGAAATGCCCTTGGCGTCTGCGACTTCCAGGAACGCGCGCAGATGGCGCAGGTTGGGAAATTCGACGGTCATGCCCAGCTCTCCGTCCAGCACGATCAAGGGTCTCGGCGACAAGCCTATAGCAAATATTTATGAAGTTCACGCGGGATTCAAATGGCTTCCGGTGCGCCCCGTGGACTATTCCCGAGGCAACGCGCCGGGGCGAGGTCCCGGCGCGCAAACGCGAACAGGTTCCCGGGAGAGAGACCTCATGTCCGACAAGAAGACCGCCCTCGTCATTTCCGCCCATTCCGCCGATTTCGTCTGGCGGGCCGGTGGCGCAATCGCGAAACATGCCAAGCTGGGCTACGACGTCACCGTTGTCTGCCTCTCCTACGGTGAGCGCGGTGAGAGCGCGAAGCTGTGGAAGCAGGAGGGCATGACGCTCGACAAGGTTAAGACCGAGCGCCGCAAGGAAGCCGAAAACGCGGCCTCGGCTCTGGGCGTTCACGACATTCAGTTCTTCGATATGGGCGACTACCCGTTGGAGTTCACCCGCGAGTACAAGGACAAGATGGTCGACGTGATCCGCGCGGTGCAGCCCAAGTTCATGTTCAGCCACTCGAAGTGGGACCCCTACAACACCGACCACATGAACACGACGCAATTCGCACTCGAGACCCGAATGATGGCGCAGGCCTGGGGCCACAATCCTGGCGAAAAGGTGCTGGGCGCACCGCAGCTCTACCTCTTCGAGCCGCACCAGACCGAGCAGATGAACTGGAAGCCGAACATCTTCCTCGACATCTCGGACGTGTGGGACAAGAAATGGGCCGCGATCCAGTGCATGCAGGGGCAGGAGCACCTGTGGAAGTTCTACGAGAACGTGGCCGAGAACCGGGGCAACCACTTCCGCCGCAACTCGGGCGGTCAAGCGGGCGGCAAGGCCGCGACCCATGCGGAAGGCTTCGAGGCCATCTTCCCGCGCACCGTCGACGAGCTGGATTAAGGGGAGGCCGTATGACTTATCAACCCGGAACCACCGGCGTCGTCGTCCAGAACATCGAACGGGCCGACAAGGACGTGATCGACGGTCTGGCAAAGTGTGGCGTGGCCACCGTGCATGAGGCGCAGGGCCGCAAAGGGCTTTTGAACAGCTACATGCGCCCGATTTATCCCGGCGCGCGCATTTCGGGGTCGGCGACGACGATCCTCGCCCCGCCGATGGACAACTGGATGATCCACGTCGCGATCGAGCAGTTGCAGGAGGGCGATGTCCTCCTCCTGGGCACGATCAGCCCGTCGGACGCCGGATATTTCGGCGACCTTCTGGCGACCAGCGCGATGGCGCGCGGCTGTCGCGGGCTTATCATCGACGCGGGCGTGCGCGACGTAGCCGATCTGAAAGAGATGGGCTTTCCGGTCTGGTCCAAGGCCATCGGGGCGCAGGGCACGATCAAGGAGACGCTCGGCTCGGTCAACGTGCCCGTCGTCTGTGCCGACGAGCTGGTCAACCCCGGCGACGTGATCGTGGCCGACGATGACGGTGTCGTCTGCGTGCGCCGCGAAGAGGCCGCCGAGGTTCTGAAAAAGGCGCAGGCGCGGGAGGCCAACGAGGCCGAGAAGCGGGCCAAGTTCGAAGCGGGCGAGTTGGGGCTCGACATCTATGGCATGCGTCCGCGGCTCGAGGAAAAGGGTCTGAAATACGTCTGAGGGGTTTCGCCCCGGCTGACGCCGGG
>CAXRHZ010000031.1:0-79928 GCA_964230745.1 Maritimibacter sp.
GGGGGCACCCCGGGGGGCCCGGGGGGGGGGCGCGGCCCCCGGCCCGCTCCCCGCCCGGCTCAGATAGCCTCGACCATCGCCTCTCCGCCCGACATGTCGCAGACGCCGGGGTTTTCCTCGGCCTGGAACACCTTGATCACCCCGTCCTCGGCCATCAGCGCGTAGCGCTTGGAGCGGGCGATGAGGCCCACGGGAGGCGCGTCGAAGCGCAGTCCGAGCGCCTCGGTGAAGCTGCAGTCGGCGTCGCCGAGCATGAGAATGCCGGCCTTGTCCGCGCCGGTCGATTCGCCCCAGGCGCCCATGACGAAGGGATCGTTGACCGACACGCAGATCACGTCGTCCACGCCCTTGCCGGAAAGTGCGTCCATGTTGCGGATGAAGCTCGGCACATGCGCCGTCGTGCAAGTGCCGGTGTAGGCCCCGGGCAGGCCGAAGATGACGACCTTGCGGCCTTTGGTGAGGCTCGAGAGCTCAACCGGTTCCGGCCCCTTCTCGCCCAGTTTCATCAATGTGGCCTCGGGTAGCGTGTCACCCACTGAAATCGTCATGCGACGGTCCTCCTGTTCGCGTTGCCTTTTGCTTACGGCTGCAGATAAGTTCCGGACCAAAGAGGGAGAGGCAAGAGAAATGTCGGATATCGTCGTCATCGGGGCCGGTCAGGCGGGCGCCGCGCTGGTCGCGAAACTGCGCCACCTCAAGTTCGAGGGGAAAATTACCCTGATCGGGGAGGAGCCCGTGCCGCCTTACCAGCGTCCGCCGCTGTCCAAGGCCTACCTGCTGGGCGAGATGGAGTTGCCGCGCCTCTACCTTCGGCCCGAGAGCTTCTACCCCGAACACGACATCGACCTCGTCACCGGGACGCGGGCCGAGGCGATCGACCGGGAGGCCAAGGTGGTGCGGCTCGCCGACGGGCGGGAAGTGCCCTACGACCAGCTCGCTCTGACCACCGGCTCCGTGCCGAACTGCCTGCCGGCCGCGATCGGCGGCGACCTCGGTGGCGTCTACACGGTGCGCACGCTGGCCGACGTGGATGCGATGGCGCACGAATTCGCCGAGGGGCGGCGCGTGCTCGTCATCGGCGGCGGCTATATCGGGCTCGAGGCCGCCTCCGTCGCGGCCAAGAAAGGGATGCAGGTCACCATCGTCGAGATGGCGCAGCGCATCCTGCAACGGGTCGCGGCGCCGGAAACGTCGGAGTATTTCCGCGTCCTGCACAAGAGCCACGGGGCCACGATCCTCGAGGAGGTGGGGCTCAAGACGCTAACGGGCGAGGGCCACGTGTCCGGCGCCGAACTCACCGACGGCTCCACGATGGACGTGGACTTCGTGATCGTCGGCGTGGGCATCCGGCCCGACGTGGCGCTGGCCGAGGCCGCCGGTCTCGCCATCGACAACGGGATCAAGACGGACGAACAGGGCCGCACCTCGGACCCCGCGATCTTCGCGGCCGGGGACTGCGCGTCGTTCCCCTACAAGGGCGAGCGCATCCGGCTCGAAAGCGTGGGCAATGCCATCGACCAGGCGGAGCTGGTGGCCGAGAACATGACGGGCGCGGGCAAGGCCTATGTCGCGAAGCCGTGGTTCTGGTCCGACCAGTACGACACGAAACTCCAGATCGCCGGGCTGAACACCGGCTACGACCGGGTCGTGACCCGCGACGACGGGACCGAGGACGGCAAGGCGTCCGTCAGCTACTGGTATTACAAGGGCGACACCCTCGTCGCGGTGGACGCGATGAACGACCCGCGGGCCTACATGGTGGGCAAGCGCCTGATCGAAGGCGGCAAGAGCCCGGATCCGGCAGCGGTCGGGGACCCCGCGACCGACCTCAAGGCCCTGCTCAAGGCGTGAGGATCATCGCGGGCGCGCATCGCGGGCTGGCGCTCGCCAGTGTCGGCAAGGGCGACGCGGGGGCGCATCTGCGGCCCACCACCGACCGGGTGCGCGAGAGCCTGTTCTCCATGCTCACGGGCGGGCGCTTCGGCGATCCGGTGACGGACGCCGTCGTGCTGGACCTCTTCGCCGGCACCGGCGCACTGGGGCTCGAGGCCCTGTCGCGGGGCGCTTCCCGTGTCACCTTCGTCGACGATGGCCGCGTCGCGCAGAAGCTCATCCGTGAAAACATCGCGAAGTGCCGCGCGCAGCAGAACACAACGCTCGTCACCCGCAACGCAACACGGCTCGGCCAGAACACCGGCGCCCCTGCGACCCTCGTCTTTCTGGACCCGCCCTACGGCAAGGGGATGGGGGAAAAGGCGCTCGCCGCCGCGCTCGCCGGTGGCTGGGTCGCCAGGGGTGCGCTCATCGTGTGGGAGGAGAACGCTTTGCTTACCCTTCCGGACGGGGTGGTGCAGCGTGACGCCCGTCGCTATGGCGACACGACGATCACCCTGTGCGAGCTGGCCCCGTGACCCTCTATACCCTGCCAACCGACCGGCGGATCGTGCCGACGCGGTCGATCCGGAAACAAATAACGCGCGACGATCTACGCAAGCGATCGGGGACGTGGCCATGACGGTTCAGGCGGTTCTCTTCGATTGCGACGGCGTGCTCGTGGACAGCGAGCCGACCGGGTTCGACGTGTTGGGCGAGGAATTCTCGGCCCACGGGCATCCCATGGACCGCGAGGCGATGGAGCAGGAGTTCGTGGGCTCCACCATCGCCGCGCTGGCGGATCGGGCGCGGGACATGGGCGTAGGCTTCGGCCCCACCTGGGTCGATGACTTCTACGAAAAACTTTACGCGCGTCTGGGGGAGGGAACCGACCTCATGCCGGGGATCGAGCGGTTCCTCGACCGGCTCGACGCGGCGGGCATTTCCTACGCGGTCGGCTCGAACGGGACGACGCGCAAGATGGAGGTGACGCTGGGCCAGCACCCCCGTATCTGGACACGGCTCAAGGACCACCTGTTCTCGGGGCAGGAGATCGGCGCGCCGAAACCTGCGCCGGACCTCTACTTTCACGCGGCACGGTCCCTCGGCGCCGACCCGAAACATTGCGTGGTGATCGAGGACAGCGTGACCGGTGCGCGGGCGGGCATTGCGGCCGGGATGCGGGTTCTGGGATACGCTCCGCAGGGTGGCGGCACCCGGCTGGCCGAAGTTGGCGCCGAGGTGATCGCGAGCTACGAGGAGGCTGCCGCGCGCCTCGGCCTCTACCACGCCGCCTGAACCCCCTCGGCGCGCGCCTTGTCCAGCAACGCCCGTTTCGCCTCGGTCGATTTCCAGGCGAAGGACGGGGGCAGGCCGAGCCGCACGGCGGATCGGGCCGCCGGGCTTTTCGCCTGCGGCACGCTGTTGGCGAGCTTGCCCGCCCATCGCAGCATGAGCCGTTGCCCGGGCTTCAGGTCGTATTCCGGCCCCAGTTCCATGCGCTTGCGCACCTCGCCGGGCAAGAGGCTCACCGCCGCGTTCGCCACGGAGGCGAAGAGCGACTTGGGCACACCCCGCGCCGCCTTGCCCGACTTGATGATTGCGAGGAAATCCTCGTTGATCGAATGCGGCTCGAACCGTGAGATGAGGCCCGCGCACATCGCGTTGAAATCCTCCGGTTTGCGCAGCGGGTTCTCTACGCCGTAGAGCGCGGCCACGGGCGCGCTTTCCTCGTAGAACCGGCACTTGTCGGCGTAGCTCACGGGGGCCACGAACCGGTCGTAGGCGGTGACGAAACCGTATGAGGCGGTGGCGCTGACCCAATCGAGCAATTCAGGGTCCTGCGCGGTGTATCTTTCTCCAGCAGGCGTCTCGCCGGAGACCTGCGCGTGCATATTGTTCACGCCGCGAATGACCCGGCGTGCCGCGCTCTCGGGTCCGTAGACACCCACCATCGCCGCGATCCCCGTGCGGCGGGACCGGCCGAGCGGATCGGTCGGGTAAACGGAGTGATCCCAGACGCCGGACCGGATGCGGGCATCCGCGAATTCCAGCAGGACCGCCGTCACCCCGCCGATGGCGAGCGAAATCGGGTTCTTGTAAACGGTCCAGGCGACGGATTCTGGCGCGCACAGCGCGGGCTCGCCCCGGGGTTCACTGAAATCGAGGTTCCAGCCGAGATAGGATTTCCTGGGTTCCATGACGCTCCTCCGCCGACAATGTCGGAAAGGCGGAGCAGGTCTGACAAGGGTGACGCGAGGGCAGGCGCTGGATCGCGCCGGTCTCAGCCGTAGGTCGGGTGGAACTTCCCGGCGGGCGACAGGGTGAAGATTTCCGACCCCTCCGCCGTGATCCCGATGGAATGCTCGTACTGCGCGGACAGCGACTTGTCCCGCGTCACGGCGGTCCAGTCGTCCGCGAGCACCTTGGTCTCCGGACGACCCAAGTTCACCATCGGCTCGATGGTGAAGAACATGCCTTCCTGCAGGACCGGCCCGGTGCCGGGACGCCCGTAGTGGAGCACGTTGGGCGGCGCATGGAACACCTGGCCCAGCCCGTGACCGCAGAAGTCGCGCACGACGGACATGCGGTTCTTCTCGACGAAGCTCTGGATCGCGAAGCCGATGTCGCCGAAAGTGTTGCCCGGTTTGGCCGCCTCGATGCCGCGCATCAGCGCCTCGTGTGTCACCTCGATCAGCCGCTCGGCCTTGCGCCCCAGCTTGCCGGCCACGAACATGCGCGACGTGTCGCCGTACCAGCCGTCCACGATCACCGTGACATCGATGTTGAGGATGTCGCCATCCTTCAGCTTCTTGTCCGACGGAATGCCGTGGCAGACCACGTGATTGATCGAGATGCAGGAGGCGTGCTCGTAGCCCTTGTACCCGATCGTGGCCGAGGTCGCGCCCGCCTCGTTCACCATGTCCTCGATCGCCCGGTCGAGGTCTTCGGTTGTCACGCCGGGTTCGACCATAGGAATGATCCGGTCGAGGATGTCGGCAGCCAGCGCGCCAGCCTTGCGCATCCCTTCGAAATCCTCGGGGTTGTAAAGCCGGATGCCTTCTCTGGTGATGCGGGTCTTGGTGTCCAAGGGGCGCTCCTTGCGTCGTTCGGCCTCTAAATAGGCGCAAATCGCGCGATGCACAACGTATGCGGCGCTGCGGCTTGCGCGGGGGCGGCGCGGCTTTTACGCTCGCCTCATTGCGTTCAGTTCATTTCGAGGCCGCCCATGCGTTTCGCCCCCGTCCTTATCGCCCTCATCGCTCCACCTGCCTTCGCGGACGCCTGCCTCGACGAGGTGCGCGGGATGTACCTGGACGAAGGCGGCGTCTTCGACCCGACCTTCGAGATCCGGCACGAGAAGGTCACGGTCACGCGGGAAACGGACGGGACCGAGACGCCCGTTGTCACCGCCCGCTGGCAGGCCGCCGACCAGGTGATCTCGCAGCTGCCGACCGGGACCTACATGCTGCTGTGGGGGCAGGACTTCTACCAGGGTGCGTCGTGGGACGGACCGTGGACCGACACCGGCTCCGACAACCCCTATGACGCGGTCGAGTATGCCCGGGGCATGAACGAAAGCGCGGCGGCAAGCCTCACGGGCGCGGAGTGTGACGGGAGAGTGGACGTCGACGGACGGGAACTCACGCGCTACCGCTACCACGTCCGGATCGAACCGGGCGCCGGGTCGTGGTGGGAGAGCGACGTGACGCTCTACGTGGACCCCGAGACCAACCGGCTGGCGATCATGGAAGAACACGGGCTCATGGAAAGCTGGGCACCGGAGCCCAAGGACAGCGTGAAGGTGACGACCGTGGATTACGACGTCGACTTCACCATCGCTGCGCCGGAGGGCTGAGCCGCCTCACGGTCCGGGCGGCGTGAACGGCAGGCGCGTGCCGAGCGTGACGCCGCACGGCGTGATATCGCAGGCGTAGGCGAGCGCCTCGACCCCGGCCGCCAGCGCTGTGCGCACCGCGGCCGCATAGACCGGATCGATGTCGCCCGCGATCCGAACCTCCCGCGCGTCGGTGCGCTGGACGAGGTAGAAGATCACCGCGCGATGCCCGGCCTGCGCCATGTCCGCCAACTCGGCCATGTGTTTGGCGCCACGCGCGGTAACGCTGTCGGGAAACTCCGCGATCCCCAGTGCGCGCGACAGGGTGACGGATTTCACCTCCACGTAGGTGTCCGGCCCCGCCCCGGTGAGGAGAAAGTCGATCCGGCTGTTCTGTCCGTATTTCACCTCGGCCCGCACCATAGGCGCGACCAGGTCCGGCACCTCGCCTGCCATGAGCGCGGCCTTCAGCATCCGGTTGGGCAGCGAGGTATCCACGCCCGTGAAATCGCCGGTATCATGCTCCACCAGCCGCCAGCCGAATTTCAGCTTCTTTTTCGGATCGTCGTTGGGCTCCAGCCAGATCCGGCTCCCCGGCGCCGCCAGCCCCATCATCGAGCCGGGATTGGCGCAATGGGCGGTCACCGCCGTTCCGTCCTCGAGCACACAGTCCGCGAGGAACCGTTTGTACCGCTTCACCAGCGTCGCTCGTATCAGTGGTGTGGGAAAGTCCATGTCTCACGCCTCCCTGCGACCGACAACCACGGGCCCGACCGGCCTGGCCCGGGCAGACGGTCCTGTCTTCTCTGTTTCCGGAAACCTCGGGGGTTTGGGGGCAGAGCCCCCAACCGGGTCGCCGGGCGCAGCCCGGGGAAACCTCTCACTCGCCACAGTCCACCGCCACTTGGCACCCATTCGCGTCGAACCCGACCAGGAATCCCGGGGCCCCGCGCAGCCACGGCGTCGCCTCGTCCGGTATCAGGCGCAGACCTGAGGCCGCCGCGCAGGCGCCCGCAGCTTCGCGCACCTGCCAGCCCTGCGCCATCGCGATGTCGATCACCGCGTCGCGTCGCGTACAGCCGGTGAGCGACGTTGCCGCGTGGTACGCCGCGATTTCGCGGTAGTAGGCGAGCCGCATTTCCGCCCGCTCCTTGTCGAGCCAGGACTTCGCGCCGATGAGGCCCACGACCCCCATCGCGCCAAGGCCGATGAACCGCCTAACCAGCCCGAACGGGTTCACGGTCGCCCACCGCCTCGCGCCAGTGCTTGCGGCACAGGCTCACGTAGCTTTCGTTGCCACCGATCTGCACCTGCGCACCGGCGGTCAGAACGTTGCCGTCTCCGTCCTGCCGGATGACCATCGTCGCCTTCTTCCCGCAATGGCAGATCGTGCGCACTTCGCGCATTTCGTCGGCCAGCGCGAGAAGGGCGGCGGACCCCGGAAACAGCTTGCCCTGAAAGTCGACGCGCAGCCCGTAGCACATGATCGGCACCCGCAGATCGTCCACGACGCGGGCCAGTTGCCAGACCTGGTCCTCCGACAAGAACTGCGCTTCGTCGATGAAGACGCAGGCGATGTGCCCCCTGGCCAGCCGCGCCTCGATCTTGGCGAACAGGTCTTCGCCCGCCTCGAACGTGTCGGCAGGTGACCCGATGCCGATGCGCGAGCCGATCTGACCCTCGCCCGCCCGGTTGTCGAACCGCGCGGTGATCAGGTAGGTGTCCATCCCCCGCTCGCGGTAGTTGTGCGACGCCTGCAAGAGCAGCGTCGATTTCCCCGCGTTCATCGTGGAATAGTGGAAATAGAGCTTGGCCATGCGACCGGATTAGCCCGCGGGTCCCCGGCGATCAAGCGGGCTTACCAGCCCTCGCGCATATGGTCGAAGAGCGGCTTGTTCGGGCAGAGGTTCGGCGCTTCCCTGGCCCCGCCCGCGTGATCGTCGAGCCACATGCTGCAGCCATCGGGATCGGGGCAGGAATTGCATCGTTCTGCCGCGCGGTCGAATTGGCGGCGCGTGACGATCTGCGCATCGTACTCGACACCGAGGTCGAGGCTCAGCGTTTCGGCCATTCTTGCCATGGCGCGGGGCGTGCGCGGGCGGTCCAGATAATCTCTCATATCAACATCCTCCGCTGCCGATCATGGAGATTCGGCGCTCACTTGCCTTGATCCATGACAAATCGGGCTGGCATCTGGTGGGAAGAGGTCTAGGCTGGAGGCATGTTTACCATCGAACATGACTTCGACGCGACCGTCGTGACCCTCGTGGACGAGGGCGAGGACGGCGCCACCCACCTGCGCGAAGACGTCACGATCAACGCCTTCGAGGACTGCGTGACCATCGAGCAGCTGGAGCCGACGACGGACCGGGTGCAGGTCGTGACCCTGTCCATGGCGCAGCTTCGCGACCTAGCCGCCGCGCTCGACCTGCCGGAGGGTGTCTACCGCCTGACGCGGACCGAGGATGTGAGCGGCTAGACGAAATCCTCGCAGGATTTCGGGCGCGCGCCGGATGCCACGCCGCGCCTGTTTTCGTCGCGAAAATCGGGCGGAATCATTCAATGAATTCGCGCCTAGCCCAGCCGGAACACCTTGTCGCGCGACGTGGCACCGCGCACCAGCCGAAGGTCCGACTTGGCCACGCCGAGTGCCCGGGCCAGAAGCTTCACCACCGCGGCCGTCGCCTTGCCGCCCTCCGGGACCGTCGTGACGCTGACCCTGAGGGTCCCGTCGTCGCCCACGGTCACGGCATTTCGCGCGGCCTTGGGCGTCACGCGCACGGCGAACTCGGCGCCGGGACGGGCGAGGTGTGCCAGGTCTCCCTTCTTCATGTCGCCACTTCCCGCGAAATGCGCGGCGGTCGCAAGCGGCACAATTCGGGACGGACTGTTGACGCGCGCGGGAAAAGTGCCGACATGCCATCCGGGACGAACAGGAGACATCCATGCCAGAGAAGAACCCGGCGGCGCTCGATTTCCTTTTGACGCGTCGCTCACGCCCGGCCAAGACGCTGACGACACCCGTGCCGGATCGTGACGAGGTCGAGACGATCCTCACCGCCGCCGCGCGCACCCCCGATCATGGAAAGCTCGAGCCTTGGCGCTTCATCGTGTTGACCAAGCCCGCGCTCGACAGGCTGGCGTCCATGGTGGAGCCACGTGGCACCGCCCTCTCCGTGGATGAGGAAAAGATCGAGAAATCCCGCCGCCAGTTCGCCGATGCCGACCTGGCCATCGCTGTCGTCTTCTGCCCCGTCGAATCACCCAAGGTGCCCAAGGTGGAACAACAGTATTCCGCGGGCGCCGTCTGCCTATCGCTTCTCAACGCCGCGCTCGCCGCTGGATGGGGCGCGAACTGGCTCTCCGGTTGGCCCAGCCACGACCCCGAATTCGTGCAGTCCGGCCTCGGTCTCGCCGCGCATGAAAGCATCGCGGGATTCATCCATATCGGGACCGAGACGAGTGTGCCGCCGGACCGGCCGCGCCCGAACCTTTCCGACATCACGCTGTGGGTGGACGCATGATCCTCGACGATTTCTTCAAGGCGCTGGGTCAGGTCGGCGACCGCCGGTTCCGCAAGGTGCTGCTCCTGGGCGTCGGCCTGACCATCGCGCTGCTCGCCGCGATCACCGTGGCGCTCGTCTTCGTGGCCGGCCTGTTCCTGCCCGAGGTCGTCACCCTTCCTTTCGTGGGCGAGGTCGCCTGGCTCGACTCCGTGGCGAGCTGGGCCATCGTCGGGCTCATGGTACTCCTGTCGCCCTTCCTGATGACGCCGGTCTCGATCGCGTTCATGGGAATCTTTCTCGACGAGGTCGCCGAGGCGGTGGAGGAGCGGCATTACCCGCATCTCGCGCCCGCCAACGACGTGACCATCCTCGACGGACTGCGGGACGGGGCCAGCCTGATCGTCATCACGATCCTTCTGGGCCTCCTGGCCTTCGGCCTGTCCTTCTTCATCGGGCCGCTCGCGCCGGTCCTGTTCTGGGTCGTGAACGGCTACCTCCTGGGCCGAGAGTATTTCCAGGTTGCCGCGATGCGTCGCGAGGGTCGGGCGGGTGCCAACCAGCTTCGCCGCCGCCACAACGGGCAGGTCTGGCTCGCCGGTATCCTCATGGCGATCCCCCTGACCGTACCGATCCTCAACCTGCTGATCCCCGTGGTCGGTGCCGCGACCTTCACGCACCTTTACCACCGTGTGACCGGGCGCGGCGCGGCCTGATCCGTCAGGTCGCGACGTGCCAGAGCGTCGCGCCGGCCATGTAGATCACGATCAGCGATCCGACCGTGTAGAAGGTCGCGCGCACCTCGTGCCGCTGCTTCGTCAGGTAGGCCACGAAATGCGCTGCGCGCGCGAGGACGAAACCGTAGAGCATCATCTGCGCGAGCAGGAGGGACGGCCCCGTGAGAACAAAGAGGATACCCGCCACCCAGAAGGCCGGGATATTCTCAAGGTCGTTTCGATGCATCCGGCGCGACCGGTCAACGTAATCGTCGAGGTCGAGCTGCGCGGGGTCCGGCGCACGGTTGAGCGGTCCGGGGATCAGGTCCTCCGGGTTCACCAGGCCGCGGTTGGTGCGCATCATGCGGTAGACCGTCATCCACCCCTGTCCCATCACCTTCAGGACCATGAGGCTCGCCGCGATCGCATAGGTCGCGAAGAGCGGATCGTCGAATCCGGGCATGTCCATGGTTCAGTCTCCCCGCGCTCAGCGAATCGCGCTTTACTTACCGTTGGTAGGTTGGATAGCTTACCATTGGTAAGTTCGTCAACGGAGGACACATGGCACGGACCGGAACGCGTGCGCGGATCTTGGAAATCGCGGGGGAGGTCCTGGCGGCCGAAGGTGCCGGGGCCCTGTCCTTCGATGCCGTGGCCCGACGTCTGGGAAAGTCCAAACAGGCGGTCCTCTATTGGTTCCCGACGAAACGGGACCTCCTCGCGGCGCTCTACGTCCCGTGGCTCGAGGCCGAGGCGGAGACGGCCCGAACCGCGCTCGCCGGATGCCGGGGCGAGGCGGAGGTGATCCGCGCTTTCGTCCGGGCGGTCGCGGGTTTCCATCTCGCCGACCTCGACCGGTTCCGGCTGATCTACCTCGCCCCGCAGGTGCAGCGCCCAGGGGTGCAGGACCGCCCGGTGGACGGTGTGGTCGACGAGATCCACCCGGTGACGGACGGCCTCTACAGGTCTCTGAGCGAACACCTGACGGGGGAGACGGCGCGGGCCGAGGCGACGGCGATCCACGCGTCCGTCCTCGGGCTCGTTCTGATGGTGTCGCTGGGCGAGACCCTGAACGACCCGCTCAAGCACTCAACCGACGCCCTGGTCTCGGCCCTCGCGGACCGGCTGGCGGGCGACCGGGCCTAGTTCGGGACGCGCTCGCCGAGATAGCCGTTCCAGTCGAGCATATCGACCGTGATGACGCCCGAGATGATGACTCCGGCGACCACCACCCAGATCGGCAGGGCCCATAGCGTCGTGACGAGCATGGTGCGCCCGAGCCGGAAGTTCGACGGTGCGCCCTCGTGCGTGCCCGGCACGACCTCGCCATCCTCGCCCTGCGTGCGTAGCTGGATCGGCAGGACGATGAACATCGTCATGAACCAGATCACCACGAACAGGACGGCGCCGCCGGTAATGGACATCAGACCTGCTCCAGCTCGATGAGGCAGCCGTTGAAATCCTTGGGGTGCAGGAACAGTACCGGCTTGCCATGTGCGCCGATCTTCGGCTCGCCGGTGCCCAGCACGCGGGCGCCGTCGGCCTTCAGCTTGTCACGGGCCGCGATGATGTCGTCGACCTCGTAGCACATGTGGTGGATGCCGCCCGACGGGTTCTTGTCGAGGAAGCCCTTGATCGGGCTGTCCTCGCCCAGTGGGTAGAGCAGCTCGATCTTGGTGTTGGGCAGCGTGATGAAGACGACCGTCACACCGTGATCCGGCTCGTCCTGCGGCGCGCCCACGTCGGCGCCCAGCGTGCCGCGGTATTGCGCCGCCGCGGCTTCGAGGTCCGGCACCGCGATGGCCACGTGGTTCAGGCGTCCGATCATGTCTCACTCCCTGCTCGCTGATCGTCCCGCTTATGCGATAGGCCCGGTTCCCGCGCAAGACCGGCGCGGAAGTGTCGCAGCAACCCGCGCGTTAACCGCGCATTCACCGAATCGGTGCTTCGATTGCAGGGGAAAGGATTTCGCCATGCTCGATGACCTGATGATGACCCCGCCGAAGCCGAGCGCGGAAAAACCGCTCTCCGGCATGACCGTCCTCGTGGTCGAGGACAGCCGTTTCGCGTCGGAGGCTTTGCGGCTTCTGTGCGTTCAATCCGGTGCGCGCGTCCGGCGGGCCGACTGCCTCCATTCCGCGCGCCGCCACTTGCGGGTCTACCGCCCCTCGGTGGTGATCGTGGACATGACCCTCCCGGACGGCTCCGGGGAGGATCTCTTGCGGGAACTCGACGGGGCGAGCCCCCGGGTGCCAGTGCTCATGGGGCTCTCGGGCGACCCGGACTGCGAAGCGCGCGCGCGGGCGGCAGGGGCGGACGGGTTCCTCGCCAAACCGATCGAGGGTGTGGGCGCGTTCCAGATCGCCATCCTCAACGCCCTCCCGGTGCAGGATCGTCCAGGCGGACTGCGCATGGTGCCGAGCGAGGCGGTGCATCCCGACCCCGCAAACCTGACCGAGGACCTGCTCAATGCCTGCGATCTACTCGGCTCCGCGGCCGACGCGCGCGACTACGACTACCTCGCCCAGTTCCTGCATGGCCTCGCTCTGTCCGCCCATGATGGCGAGTTGACGGCGATGGTGGCGGCGATCCGGGAGGACCGGATCGAAGAGGTCGAAGCGCTGCTCAAGAAACGCCTGGGCCTGATCGCCTGATCGTTCAGCGTTTCAGCGTCGGATCGTTCGCGACACGGACGAGGGCGGTAAGGTCAGACAGGCTTTCGCGCTGGCGGCCGTCGGCGTCGAAGTTCGACGGGTCGAGCCAGACGCGGAACGCCTCGTGCAGGGCCGGCCAGTCGCCGTCGATCGCCGCGAACCACGCGGTGTCGCGGTTGCGCCCCTTCACCACCATGTGTTGCCGGAACACGCCCTCGTAGCTGAACCCCAGGCGTTGTGCGGCCCGGCGTGAGGCGCGGTTGAGGGCGTTGCATTTCCATTCGTAACGCCGGTAGCCTGCCTCGAAGGCCCACTTCATCAGGAGAAACATGGTCTCGGTCGCGGCGCGCGTGCGCTGAAGCGCGGGCGAGAAGGCGATGAACCCCACCTCGATCGAGCCCGCCTCGGGCGCTATGCGCAAAAGCGCGCAGAACCCGACCCAGCGCCCGCTCTCCAGGTCGCAGATGGCGAGGAAATACGGATCGTCGCCCCCGGTCGCGTCGCGCATCCAGCGGTGAAAGGCGGCGGCGGAGGCGAAGGGACCCACCGGCATGTAGTCCCACAGCGCGTCATGCCCGTCGAAGGCCCGAAACAGGTCGGCGGCGTGCCGGTCGGCGGCGAGCGGCTCCAGCGCCGCGTAGCGTCCGGTCAGCTTCAGACCCTCGGGCCGCGGTGGCGCCCGCCACCCCTCGACCGGCTTGCCCAATCTCGTCTCGTCCGTCATCGGCCCGCGTTCGTTTACCAATTCCCAATGGTTATTGAGCAAACTGCGTCCCGACAAAACCCCCAAACCGTGCCACTTCCGGCACGCGGCGCCCCAATTCCTGCCGCATTTCAAGGCGATCAAGGACATGTCGGAACAATCGACACTTTGGAGATATGGGATGCAAAAAGTCTTCGAGACGTTCATGAGCGACGAAAAGGGCAACGCCCTGATCGACTGGACCGTGCTGCTCGCCGGGACTGCCATGATGATTGCGTCCGTCGTGCTTACGCTCACCGGAGGCCCCGACGACACGTCGCGCGCGGCGCTGGAGCAGGTCGACGTGCAGGACACCCGCCTCCCGGGCTGATCGAGGTCACAGGACGACGAGGGACGGCGGCGCAGCTTGGCAGAGCTGCGCCGTTTCCATTTCTGGGCGCCCATGAACTCCCGTGACGGCCCGGGAACCCGTGGCATGGCCGAGGCGTTTGATCGCCAGCCGAACTCAGGAAAGGACGAGTCATGCCATCGATCTACGACGCCATCACCGCGGACCATGAAAAACACCGCGACCTCCTCGACAAGATCGCGAATACCGAAGGCGACAGCCCGGAACGGCGTGAGGCGTGGAATGCGTTCTACTGCGACATCAAGAGCCACTCCGCCGCGGAAGAGGAAGAGTTCTACGCGGTCCTGATGGAGCAAACCTGGGGTCAGGACGCCGCCCGCCACTCGGTCGCAGAGCATCACGAGATGGATGAGATCGTGGAAGAGCTGAACGAGATGGACATGTCCTCCCCCGGCTGGCTCACGCGATTCAAGACGCTCAAGCACGACTACGAACACCACATGGAAGAGGAAGAGGACGAAGTCTTCACCCGCGCGAAGAAGGTCGTGGGCGAAAAGGACAACGACGCTTATGGCAAACGCTTCCTCGACCGCAAGCAAAAGGAACTCGGGCTGGTCCAGAAGAAGAAAGAGGACCACCTCGAGGATTGAGGTCTAAAGGTGCACTTCAATCTGGAACGCCCGTCTCCGAGGAGGCGGGCGTTTCTCGTTCGGGTCAGAACCGGAAACCGGGCGGGTAGTCGTGCAGCCCGTCGAAGTCCGATTTCCCGATATCCAGCCCTTCGGCGCGCAGGACGGCGAATCCCATGCCGAGGTGAAACAGGAAGTTGGGCATCGCGAAGAGGTGAAGGTACTCCGCTCCGCTCTGCTCCAGCTCCGCGAACCCGGCCCGGTGGCGGACCAGCCGCGTGTCTGCATCCTCGAAAGCACTCGGTTCCAATGCCTCGACCTCCGACCGCGCGAAGTCCAGCCTCGCGAGGATACCCTCCCGATCCATCGGGCCCGAGGGCAGGGCAGGGGCCGCCGCACCGACGAGAGGGAAGGTCCCGCGCAGGGCGAAATCCGCCACGCTCGCGAATTGTTCGGCGCCCGAGAACATGTCGGGCGCCAGCTTGGCCTTCAGCAGGGCGGGGTTTCGGGCGCGCGACACCAGACCGCGCGCCTGTTCCAGATAGTGAAGGAAGACGGGGACCGAAGCCGTGTAGAGCGCCGGTGCCATCGCCTCACTCCTTGGGCTGCTCGATGACCCGGAGCGACAGTTCGCGCAGCTGCTCGTTCGTCGGCTCGGACGGTGCGCTCATCATCAGGTCCTCGGCCCGCTGGTTCATCGGGAACATCATCACTTCGCGGATGTTGTCCTCGTCCGCCAGCAGCATGACGATCCGGTCGATCCCCGCCGCGCAACCGCCGTGCGGCGGCGCGCCGTACTGGAACGCGCGGGCGAGACCGCCGAAGCGCTTCTCGACCTCGTCCTGACCGTAGCCCGCTTTCTCGAACACCTTGAACATGACCTCGCGCTTGTGGTTGCGGATCGCGCCCGAGATCAGCTCGTAGCCGTTGCAGGCGAGGTCGTACTGGTAGCCCAGCACAGACAGCGGATCGCCGTCGAGATCATCGAGGTTCTGCGGCATCGAGAACGGGTTGTGCGAGAAATCGATCTCGCCGGTTTCCTCGTCCGCCTCATACATCGGGAAGTCCACGATCCAGCAGAAGGCGAAGCGGTCCTGCTCGGTCAGCCCGAGCTCCTCGCCGATCACATCGCGCGCCCGGCCCGCCACACGCTGGAACCCGTCAGGCTTGCCGCCGAGGAAGAACGCGGCATCGCCCACGCCCAAGCCCAGTTGTTCGCGGATCGCCTCGGTACGTTCCGGTCCGATATTCTTGGCAAGCGGGCCGGCCGCCTCCATCCCGTTGTCACCGTCGCGCCAGAAGATGTAGCCCATCCCCGGCAGGCCCTCTTTCTGGGCGAAGCTGTTCATGCGGTCGCAGAACTTGCGCGACCCGCCGCCCGGGGCCGGGATCGCGCGGATCTCGGTCCCCTCCTGCTCCAGCAGTTTCGCGAAGATCGCGAAGCCCGAGCCGCGGAAATGGTCGCTCACCACCTGCATCCTGATCGGGTTGCGCAGGTCCGGCTTGTCCGTGCCATACCACAGCGCGGCGTCGGCATAGGAAATCTGAGGCCAGACCTCGTCCACCTTGCGGCCCTTGCCGAACTCCTCGAACACGCCCTGGATCACGGGCTGGATCGTGTCGAAGATGTCCTGCTGTTCGACGAAGCTCATCTCCATGTCGAGCTGGTAGAAATCGGTGGGCGAGCGGTCGGCGCGCGGGTCCTCGTCGCGGAAGCACGGCGCGATCTGGAAATACTTGTCGAAGCCCGACACCATGATGAGTTGCTTGAACAGCTGCGGCGCCTGCGGCAGCGCGTAGAACTTGCCGGGATGCAGGCGCGACGGGACGAGGAAGTCGCGCGCGCCCTCGGGCGAGGAGGCCGTGATGATCGGCGTCTGGTACTCGCGGAAGTTCTGCTCCCACATCCGGCGGCGCATGGAGGCGATCACGTCCGAACGCAGCGTGATGTTCGACTGCATCTCCTCGCGCCGCAGGTCGAGGTAGCGATAGCGCAGGCGGGTTTCCTCCGGGTATTCCTGGTCGCCGAACACCATGAGGGGAAGCTCGTCGGCCGCGCCGAGCACCTCCATGTCCTGGATGAACACCTCGATCTCGCCCGTGGGCAGTTTCGGGTTCACGAGCGACTCGTCACGCGCCAGCACCTTGCCGTCGATGCGGATACAGTATTCCGACCGCAGCTTCTCGACCTCGGCGAAGACCGGGCTGTCTTCGTCCGCGAGGATCTGGGTCACGCCATAGTGATCGCGCAGATCGATGAACAGCACGCCGCCGTGGTCGCGCACGCGATGGACCCAACCGGACAGGCGGATGGTATCGCCAACATCGGCCTTGGTGAGGTCGGCGCAGGTATGGCTGCGATAGGCGTGCATGATGGTCCCTCGGGGCTCGTTTCAGTCCGGGCCGATACACCTTGCGAGACCGGTGAAGTCAAGCCCGACAGGGGGTTTTGCGCCGGCCCCGGAACCTTCGAGCCTGCAAGAACCTTTACAGAACGCAAGTTTTTGCCAAAAATTATCAGTGTGAGGCGGCATTCAGGGGTGAAACCACTCTCCGACGAGGGGTCGCGTGGAGGAGCACACAAGCGAATTGGGGAGCCGGCCGAAAGAGCTGGCCATTCAGGGAGCCTGATATGTGGACTGCATTGCTTGACATCATGCTGAGGCGCTTCTTCCGCCACGGCACGCTAAACATAACCTTGCCCGACGGATCGACACGCCGTTACGGAAGCGGATCGCCCGAGACCCATGTCCGGCTGAAGGACGCCGCGATCGTGCGCCGCCTCGTGCTGAACCCGGAACTCGCCGTGGGCGAGGGGTACATGGACGGATCGATCGAGATCGACGACCTGCGCGGGTTCTTCGCCGTGGCGCTGCCCGCGATCTACAAGGCGGAGCGGCCCTGGTTTCAGAAGCCGCTGGACGTGACGAAACAGGCTTTCCGCAAGCTTGGAATGGCCAACAACCCGTTCAAGTCGCGCTCGAACGTGGCGCATCACTATGACCTGTCGGGCGAGCTCTACGACCTGTTTCTCGACGCGGACAAGCAGTATTCCTGCGCCTACTTCGCGCGCCCCGACCTGACGCTGGACGAAGCGCAGGAGGCTAAGAAGCATCATATCGCCCACAAGCTGAACCTGAAGCCCGGGATGACCGTGCTCGACATCGGCTGCGGCTGGGGTGGCATGGCCCTGACCCTAGCGCGCGACTACGGGGCCAAGGTCGTGGGGGTCACGCTGTCCAGGGAGCAGCACGCCATCGCCGTGAAGCGCGCCGAGGAGGCGGGGCTGTCGGACCAGTGCGATTTCCGGATTCAGGACTATCGCGACGTGACCGAGACCTTCGACCGGATCGTGTCGGTGGGCATGTTCGAGCACGTGGGCACGCCGTATTACGACCAGTATTTCGGCAAGGTGAACGACCTCCTGACCGAGGACGGCCTCGCGCTCATCCACACCATCGGGCACGTCGGACCGCCCAACTACTCGGACCCATGGATGGTGAAGTACATCTTCCCCGGCGGTTACTCGCCCGCCCTGTCCGAGATGCAGGCGTCGGTGGACAAGCACTACCTCGTCACCCAGGACATCGAGGTGTTGCGCATGCATTACTCCAAGACGCTCGGCCTCTGGCACGACCGGTTCATGGAGAAGGCGGACAAGGCGCGCGAGATTTACGACGAGCGTTTCGTGCGGATGTGGCGCTACTACCTCCTGTGCATGGAGGCCGCGTTCCGTTTCGGTTCGCTCCTCGTCTACCAGGTGCAGATCGGCAAGCACATGGAGGCTGCGCCGATCACGCGCGACTACCTTTATCCATACGAGGGGGAGCGGGGACGCAAGGACACGGCTTACGCCAAGGCGGCCGAATAAACCTGTCCTATCCGCTTTCGCCTTTTGCGAACGAGGTCTAAGGTGCCGACGCTGACGGACAGCGACGGGACACAATTCATGTTTGCAGGAACACTGAGGCGCATGGTGTCGCGCCTCGTGACGGATGGGGCACTGACGATCACATGGCCGGACGGGGTAGAGCAGAGCTACGGCGACGGCGCCGGCACCCCGGTCCATTTGCGGATCACCGATCCGGGCCTGTTGTCGCGCCTGATGAAAAACCCGGAGCTCGCGTTGGGCGAGGGCTACATGGAAGGCGGGCTGACGGTCGATGAAGACGACCTCACCGGCTTTCTCAGGTTGATCTCGCGCAATGTGCGCAAGAACGGGTCGGGCCGGTTCTCGGCGGCTGCGGCGGGCGCGCGCACGGGTCTGCGACGCATCGCCCAGCATAACCCGCTGGGAATCGCGAAACGCAACGTCGAGGTGCATTACGACCTCCCGGTCGACCTTTACGAACTCTTCCTCGACGAGAACCTGCAATACACCTGCGGATACTTCGACCGCCCGAACCTCGATATCGACGCCGCGCAGCGCGCCAAGATGCACCACATCGGCAAGAAGCTCCTGATCGAGCCGGGGATGCGCGTGCTCGACATCGGCTGCGGATGGGGCGGGCTGTCGGTCTATCTCGCCAAGACCTTCGGGGCGAAGATGACCGGCGTGACCCTGTCGAAGGAACAGCTCGCGGCGGCGAAAAAACGCGCCGAGGACAACGGGGTGTCCGACCTGTGCGACTTCCGCCTGATGGACTACCGCCACCTCGAAGAGACCTTCGACCGCGTCGTCGTCGTCGGCATGATGGAGCATGTGGGCCAGCCGCAATACCCGGTCTTCATGAACCAGGTGTCCAAGGTGCTCGGCCCCGAGGGCGTCGCGCTGGTCCACACCATCGGGCGCACGACGCCGCCGGGCCAGACCTCGCCCTTCATCCACAAGTACATCTTTCCGGGCGGCTACATCCCCGCGATGTCCGAAGTGATGCGCGAGGTGGAGAAGGTCGACCTCCTCCCCACCGACATCGAGGTCTGGCGGGACCACTACATCCGCACCATCCAGGCGTGGAAAGCGCGCTTCGAGCTCAACGTCGACAAGGTGCGCGAGATGTTCGACGACAAATTCGTGCGCATGTGGCGCTACTACCTGACCGCCTCAGAGATGAGTTTCTCCGAACTCGGCCTCGTCATCTACCAGTTCCAGCTCGCCCACCATCAGCACGCCGTGCCGACGAATCGCGAGTACCTCTACGCATGAGCCGCGGAACCCTGATCGCCGCGCTCATCGCCGGGGTCTGGGCCGTCGCCATCGTGTTTCTGAACTGGGGGTCGTGGAAGATAGACCTCTCCGCGATTTATTACGCCGCGCGCTCGTTCGCGGCGGGAGATCTCGCCAACGTTTATGTGCCGGGCGGGGCGCCGTTCCTGCCCGACCCGCCCGCGACCTGGGCGGACTGGGCGCGGGAAGAGGGGTTCACCGGCCCGGCCTTCACCCCGTTTCTCTATCCGCCGCTCTGGGCGGCTGCGCTCGCGCCTGTAGCTGCGGCGGTGCCGGCACAGGCGTTCTTCAACGCGGTGCTGGTCGTGAACGCCGCCGCGACAATTTGGATGATATGGCTCACCTGGCGCCTGATGCGCCCGATCCAGATCGGCCCGGTGGGCTGGGCCGCAATCAGCTTCGCTCTCATGCTGGTCACCGCCCCCGGCTATACGGCGTTCTGGTTCGGACAGCCGCAGGTGATCGTGGCAGCCTTCACGCTTGCCGCCGTCGTGGCACTCGCCGACCGGCGTGACATCCTCGCCGGCGGGTGCCTCGCGCTGGCCGCCGCGATCAAGCTGACCCCGGCGCTCATCGTCCTCATCTTCGTGATGGAGCGCCGCTGGACTGCGCTCGCCGCTTTCGCTGTTACCGGCGCGGCGCTCGCTCTCGCATCTCTAGTTTCTGTGGGCTGGCCGCTCCATGCCGAGCTTCTGGAGAAACTGGCCGCGATCGAGAGCCAGATCCTCGTCAGCCCCATCAACGTGAGCCTGGAACAGGCGTTCTACTACCTGCAATCGCTCGCCACCGGCACCGGCGACCTGTCCGCCCGGCCGCACATGGTCGACGGCGTGGCCTGGATCGGTTGGGCAACGCGAGCGTTCCTGGTCTTCGCTATCGCCGCGTTGTGGTGGGGCACGCGCAACCTTGCGCTTCGCCTGCGGCTCTGGACCCGGCTTATGGCGCTCGCCCTTCTGACCACGCTCGCGACGCCGCTGGGCTGGGTTCATTACCTGATCCTGCCGCTCATCCTCCTGCCCGGATTGATCGAGGTCCTGCCGCGCCGCGCCGCGCTCGCCACGCTCGTCCTGATCGCTCTGCCGCTGAGCCTGCCAGCCCTGGTTTATGCCGGAGACACGCGCGGCACCGGTCTCCTGCCGGTCGCGCTCAACACCGGTGCCACCCTGGTCATGCTCGCCCTCGTCGTCGTGGCGGCCCGGCGCGAAGCGAATCCATAGCCGATTTTCGGGGGAATCCCCCTTGTCCCCCGCCGCGCCACGTCTATAACCCACGACAATTTGCGCACCGGCCCTTTTGGCCTGCGCGGTCCTGATCCGAGGGTGACGACATGCCGAAAAGAACCGACATCCAGTCCATCATGATCATCGGCGCGGGGCCCATCATCATCGGGCAAGCCTGCGAGTTCGACTACTCCGGGGCCCAGGCCTGCAAGGCGCTGCGCGAAGAGGGTTACCGAGTGATCCTCGTGAACTCGAACCCGGCGACGATCATGACCGACCCGGGTCTCGCCGACGCGACCTACATCGAGCCGATCACGCCCGAGATCGTCGCCAAGATCATCGCCAAGGAAAAGCCCGACGCGCTGTTGCCGACGATGGGCGGGCAGACTGGCCTCAACACCGCGCTCGCGCTGGCCGACATGGGCGTGCTCGAGGAACACGGCGTCGAACTGATCGGCGCCAAGCGCGAAGCCATTGAAATGGCAGAAGATCGCAAGCTCTTCCGTGAAGCGATGGATCGTCTGGGCATCGAGAACCCGCGCGCCACCATCGTCACCGCGCCCAAGAAAGCCGACGGCAAGGCCGACCTTGAGAAGGGCGTGCAGATCGCGCTCGAAACGCTCGAGGACATCGGCCTGCCCGCGATCATCCGCCCGGCCTACACCCTCGGCGGCACCGGCGGGGGCGTGGCCTATAACCGCGAGGAATACATCTACTACTGCCGCTCCGGCATGGATGCCTCGCCGGTGAACCAGATCCTCGTCGACGAGTCGCTTCTGGGCTGGAAAGAGTTCGAGATGGAGGTCGTGCGCGACAAGGCCGACAACGCCATCATCGTCTGCGCCATCGAGAACGTGGACCCGATGGGCGTCCACACCGGCGATTCCATCACCGTCGCGCCTGCGCTCACGCTGACCGACAAGGAATACCAGATCATGCGCACGCACTCGATCAACGTGCTGCGCGAGATCGGGGTGGAAACCGGCGGCTCCAACGTCCAGTGGGCGGTGAACCCGGACAACGGCCGCATGGTCGTGATCGAGATGAACCCGCGCGTGTCGCGGTCCTCGGCGCTGGCCTCCAAGGCGACCGGCTTCCCGATTGCGAAGATCGCGGCCAAGCTCGCCGTGGGCTACACGCTCGACGAGTTGGACAACGACATCACCAAGGTCACGCCCGCCTCGTTCGAGCCGACCATCGACTATGTCGTCACCAAGATCCCGAAATTCGCGTTCGAGAAATTCCCGGGCTCCGAGCCCTACCTTACCACCGCGATGAAATCGGTGGGCGAGGCGATGGCGATCGGCCGCACGATCCACGAATCGCTGCAAAAGGCGCTCGCGTCGATGGAATCGGGCCTCACCGGCTTCGACGAGGTCGAGATCGAGGGCGCGCCGGACAAGGCCGCCATCATCGCGGCGCTGTCGAAAAAGACCCCCGACCGGATGCGCACCATCGCGCAGGCGATGCGCCACGGCCTGACCGATGACGAGATTTTCGGAGTCACCCAGTTCGACCCGTGGTTCCTCGCCCGCATCCGCGAAATCGTCGAAGCCGAGGCGCGCGTGCGCCACGATGGCCTGCCGGTGACCGAAGAGGGCATCCGCGCGCTCAAGATGATGGGCTTCTCCGACGCCCGCCTCGCCACCCTCACGGGCCGCGACGAGGGTCAGGTGCGCCGCGCCCGCCAGAACCTCGGCGTCAACGCCGTGTTCAAACGGATCGACACCTGCGCCGCCGAGTTCGAGGCGCAGACGCCCTATATGTATTCCACCTACGAAGCCCCGATGATGGGCGAGGTGGAATGCGAGGCGCGGCCGTCTGACCGGAAAAAGGTCGTCATTCTCGGCGGTGGTCCGAACCGGATCGGGCAGGGGATCGAGTTCGATTACTGCTGCTGTCACGCCTGTTTCAGCCTGACCGACGCGGGTTACGAGACCATCATGGTCAACTGCAACCCCGAGACGGTTTCGACCGACTACGACACCTCGGACCGCCTGTATTTCGAGCCGCTCACCTTCGAGCACGTAATGGAAATCCTGCGCGTCGAGCAGGAGGCCGGCACGCTTCATGGCGTGATCGTCCAGTTCGGCGGCCAGACCCCGCTCAAGCTCGCCAATGACCTGCACGCCGCTGGCATCCCGATCCTCGGCACTTCACCGGATGCCATCGACCGCGCCGAGGACCGCGAGCGGTTCCAAGACCTCGTGAACAAGCTGGACCTGAAGCAGCCGAAAAACGGCATCGCGCATTCGGACGAGGAAGCTCTTGAAATCGCGGAAAGCATCGGCTTCCCGCTGGTCATCCGCCCGTCCTACGTTCTGGGCGGCCGCGCGATGGAAATCGTGCGCGACATGGACAACCTCAAGCGCTACATCCGCGACGCCGTCGTCGTCTCGGGCGACAGCCCGGTGCTCCTCGACAGCTACCTGTCGGGCGCGGTCGAGATCGACGTGGACGCGCTCTGCGACGGCAAGACCGTGCATGTCGCGGGCATCATGCAGCACATCGAAGAGGCCGGCGTCCACTCCGGCGACAGCGCCTGTTCGCTGCCGCCCTATTCGCTGCCCGCTGACATCATCGACGGTCTGAAACGCCAGTCCGAGGCCCTCGCGCTGGAGCTTGGGGTGGTCGGCCTGATGAACGTGCAGTTCGCGGTTAAGGATGGCGAGATTTACCTCATCGAAGTGAACCCGCGCGCCTCGCGCACCGTTCCCTTCGTCGCAAAAGCGGTGAACTCGCCCATCGCCTCTATCGCCGCACGAGTCATGGCGGGCGAGATGCTCGACACCTTCGACCTGATCGACCCGCTGATCGACAAGTTTGCGGTGAAAGAGGCAGTCCTGCCCTTCGCCCGCTTCCCCGGCGTCGACACGCTGCTCGGCCCGGAAATGCGCTCGACCGGCGAGGTCATGGGATCGGACAAGAGCTTCGCCCGCGCCTTCCTCAAGGCGCAGCTGGGCGCGGGTACGATGCTGCCGACCGAGGGTACGGTCTTCTTCTCTGTCCGCGATGCCGACAAGACCGACCAGATGGCCGAGACCGCCCAGATCCTGAAGGACATGGGGTTCACCATCATGGCGACCGGCGGCACGGCCAAGTTCCTGAACGAAGCCGGGATCGAAACGGAAGTGGTGCGCAAGCAGTACGAAGGCGGGCGCACCATCGTGGACATCATGAAGGACGGTCTCGTCCAGCTCGTGATGAACACGACCGAGGGCGCCCAGGCCGTCGAAGACAGCCGCACGATGCGCTCTGTCGCGCTTTACGACAAGATTCCCTACTTCACCACGGCAGCGGCGAGCCACGCGGCGGCCCGCGCGATGCAGTCGCGCCTCGAGGGAGAGCTGGAGGTCGAGGCGCTGCAAGGCGCCTGACCCCGCAGAATGTCGCGCTTCAGGGCGCGAATGTCGTGGATTGAATGCGGTGACGCCCACGAAACACTAGGCTGACCCCAGCGCAGGCAGGGGTCAGCATGTTCATCTCGGTTTTCGACATTTTCAAACGCGGTATCGGCCCGTCGTCCTCCCACACGATGGGACCGATGGTCGCCGCCGCCCGGTTCCTCGACGCGCTGCGCCATGACGAGCGCATCCCTGGCGCGGGTGACATGGCGGCGGTAAGCGTGAGCCTGCATGGCTCGCTCGCCTGGACCGGCAAGGGGCATCACACGGACCGCGCGGTGATCCTTGGCCTGCTCGGCGAACGGCCCGAGACGATGGAGCCGGAGCGGGGCGATGCCCTAATCGCGAAACTGGCGAAGTCGCGGAGGCTCTCGCCCGAGGGATTGCCCCGGCTCGCCTTCGATCCGGAAACCGACCTCCATTTCGACTTTGGTCCCCCGCTCGAACACCATGCGAACGGCATGATCTTCCGGGCGTTCGACGGTGCCGGGAACCCCTATCTCACCATTCCGTATTTCTCGGTCGGCGGGGGCTTCGTCGTCACCGAGGCGGAGCTGACCGCCGAACACGCCACCTCGCTCTCCGACCAGAAACGCGCTCTGGGCTATCCCTATCCGTTCGGTTCGGCCGCGCAAATGCTCGCAATGGGCAAGCGCTCCGGGCTGACCATCGCCGGGATGAAACGCGCGAACGAGGAGGCGAACGGGGTGGACGATCTCGACGCCGGGCTCGACGCGTTGGCCGACGCGATGATGGACTGCATCGACCGGGGCTTCGCGAACGAGGGCATCCTGCCCGGCGGGTTGAACGTCAAACGCCGCGCCAAGAAGCTGCATGAAGAACTGACCGCGCAACGCTACTCCAACCGCAACGCGCCCCATGTGGTGAACGACTGGATCTCGGCCTATGCGATGGCGGTGAACGAGGAAAACGCCGCCGGAGGCCGGGTCGTGACCTCGCCCACCAACGGCGCCGCCGGGACGCTGCCCGCCGTCCTGCGCTACTGGCACGACCACATGGCGGACGAAGTGACGGACGAAAAGCGCCGCGACTTCCTGCTGACCGCCGCCGCCATCGGCGGGCTCATCAAGGCCAACGCCTCGATCTCGGGGGCCGAGGTCGGCTGTCAGGGTGAGGTCGGATCGGCCGCCGCGATGGCTGCCGCCGGTCTGTGTGCGGCGCTCGGTGGCACGAACGAACAGATTGAAAACGCAGCCGAAATCGCGCTCGAGCACCACCTCGGCATGACCTGCGATCCCGCCAAGGGCCTCGTCCAGGTGCCCTGCATCGAACGCAACGCGATGGGCGCGATCAAGGCGGTCTCGGCGGCCTCGCTCGCGCTGCGCTCGGACGGCGAACACATCCTGCCGCTCGACAACTGCATCCGCGTGATGATGGAGACGGGCCGCGACATGGACGCGCGCTACAAGGAAACCTCGCAAGGGGGCATCGCGGTCAACCTGCCCGAGTGCTGAGGCTTGCCAGACCCCGGCGCGGTGTTACCCTTGGACCCGTATTTCCAAGGAGCCACGCCATGATCCCCCGTCTCGCTCTCGCCGCGCCCTTTGCGCTGATCGCCAGCCTCGCTTCCGCCGACGTCACCGGCACCTACAGTGCCCAAGGGCGCAACCCGGACGGCAGCGCCTATTCCGGTTCCGCCGACCTCGTGCAGGAGGATGGATACGTCTCGATCCGCTGGCGGATCGGCGGCCAGACCTACACGGGGCAGGGGCCGCTCAACGGCGACGTGGTCACGATCGACTGGGGCAGTTCGTCGCCGCTGGTCTACGTCATCATGCCGGATGGCGAGTTGCACGGGACATGGGCGGACGGCACCGCGCTCGACAAGCTGACGCCGCGCTGATCACGCGGCGGCGAGAAACCCCGAGAACGCCTCGTAGTCCGCAGCCGCCTCGGCGCGGATGAGGGCGCGCGTTTCGGGCTTGAGGTCGCGCATCTTGAGCTTGGGCTCCGGTTCGGCCAGCTGCACGGAGACGCGACGCCCGGTCATGCAGGACAGGTCCGCGAAAACCTCCTCCAGCCGCGCGGCGTCGTAGATGTGGTCATAAGCACCAAGGTCCGGGCCCGTGAAGACCATCTGCTTCATCGCGTGATGCTTGATCGCGAAGGAGGCCGCGCGGTAGCGGTCCAGGTTCTGGAAGAAGAAATCCGGGTCAGGGCGGGTCGGAAGATGCACCCGGCCCCGGCGCACGTCGGCGGCATAGGCCAGCACGTCACGCCCGAGGATCAGGTCGGAATAGACGTCGAGGAGGCGCTCGATGGGGTCGCGGATGACGGTGAAGCGCCAGAACTCCGCATAGCGCGCGAACCCGTCGGGCGAATACCGGCGGGTCGGCATCCGGTTGTGCACCCACGCCGTGTCACCCTCGTCCGGTCGGTCATCGCCCAGTGCCGCCAGCGCCGTCTTCACGGCTGTGCTGCCCGCCTTGGGAACCGGCGCATAGGCCAGCTCGAAGTCCTCGAATTCCACCATCTTCGCACCCTCGAAGCGTTCGTCCTGGTTAAGGAGTAGACAGGGATTGCGGCGGGTTCTGGACCAAATCGGACAGAATTCGGGGAACTGTTTCAATTCGCGCGCCGAATTCGTCGGACGAAATCGGTCGAAATCATCGCATGATTTCGGGCCCGGCGGTCAGGTCAGCCTGCCCCACAGGTCGTATTCCCCGGCCTCGTCCACCTCGACGGTCACGATCTGGCCCGGAGTCAGCGCTTCGTGCCCCTCGTCGATGAACAGGCAGCCGTCGATTTCCGGCGCGTCGGCCTTCGTCCGGCAGGTGGCGGCGTCCTCGTCGACCTCGTCCACGATGACCTCGATGGTCTTGCCGACCTTCGCGGCCAGCTTGGCTTCGGAAATCGCCTGCGCCTTTTCCATGAACCGGTGCCAGCGCTCTTCCTTGACCGCGTCCGGCACGTGGTCCGGCAGATCGTTGGAGCGGGCGCCGGCGACGTTCTCGTACTGGAAACACCCGACCCGGTCGAGCTGCGCTTCGTCGAGCCAGTCGAGCAGGACCTGGAACTCGTCCTCGGTCTCGCCCGGGTAGCCCACGATGAAGGTGGAGCGGAGCGCGATGTCCGGGCAGATCTCGCGCCATGCCGCGATTTCGTCCAGCGTCTTTGCCGCCGCGGCGGGCCGTGCCATGCGTTTGAGCACCCCCGGATCGGCGTGCTGGAACGGGATGTCGAGGTAGGGCAGCACCAGCCCCTCCGCCATCAGCGGGATCAGCTCGCGCACATGCGGATAAGGGTAGACGTAGTGTAGCCGCACCCACGCCCCGAGCGAGCCCAGGTCGCGGGCGAGGTCGGTGATATGCGCCCGGTGTCCCCGCTCCTCGGCATAGCGGATGTCGAGCCCGTAGGCCGAGGTATCCTGTGAAATGACGAGGAGCTCCTGAACCCCCGCCTCGACGAGCTTCTCCGCCTCGCGCACGACCGCGTGCGCGGGACGCGACTGCAGTTTCCCGCGCATGTCGGGAATGATGCAGAACTTGCAGGCGTGATTGCAGCCCTCGGAAATCTTGAGGTAGCTGTAGTGGCGCGGCGTGAGGCTCACGTTGCGCGCGGGCAGCAGGTCCACGAAGGGATCGGGGCTTGGCGGCACCGCGGTATGCACCGCGTCCAGCACCTGCTCGTACTGGTGCGGGCCGGTCACCGCCAGAACGCTCGGATGCGCGCCGGTGATGTAGTCCGGCTCGGCACCCAGGCAGCCGGTCACGATCACCCGGCCGTTTTCGTTCAGCGCTTCCCCGATCGCCTCGAGGCTTTCGGCCTTGGCGCTGTCGAGGAAGCCGCAGGTGTTCACGATCACCGCGTCCGCCCCGCCGTAATCCGGGCTGATCGCATAGCCCTCGGCGCGCAGCCGCGTGAGGATGCGCTCGCTGTCTACCAGCGCCTTGGGACAGCCGAGGGAGACCATGCCGATCTTCGGCTGGCCGGGGCGCGCCTCCTCGCGCACCACGGCGCGGGCGAGGTCAGGGCGAAGGTCGGGCGGATTCGTGGACATGGTCCGCGCTATACGCCGGGACGGCGCGCCGGGAAAGGGTTCTCACCGTTTGTGCGGCGCGGGGGCTCAGTCCTTGGCGTCGCCCAGCACCACCGTCACGCGGTGGAGGCAGTCGGCATAGGCCACGCAGGGATAATCCCGCCCGTTCACGGTCACGGTGCGTTCGGTCAGCCGGTGCTTGCCATTGACATAGGTCTTCACCGTGTCGACCGCGTATTCCTCGTTCTTGTAGGTGATGTGCGAGCGCGTGATCGGGCTCTTGGTTGAGACCGACGACGGCTGCGTGGATGTGGCCAGAACGGCCGGGGCGACGGCACAGCCCGACAGAGCCAGTGTGGCGGCGGTGGCGGCGAGAATGAAACGCATGACCCCCCCCAAGTTCTTAAATCATAATCACGACATCGGGCGGGCACCAAGTGGCAACCCGAACCCGTGTGGCCAGGGCGCGCCGCTGCCGGAACGTTCAACCGAACAGAGCTGTCGTTGTGGCGCGAGGCCCCACACCTTCAGTCTCACGAAACCTCCGGGCCGGAGGTCGCCTCAGCGGATGACGTAGGTCGATCCGTCGCTCTCGACGGGCACGCCATAATAGCGCGCGACGGTGCCGGAACAGTCGGACTGGGGGCAGTCCAGAACCTCGCCCTCGACCATGACGTAGTGCCGTGTGCCGGTCACGTTTCCGGTCTCGGTATCCACCATGTGCTCGGTATATGTCTCGTAATCTGTTCCGTCGAAGCGAGTAGCGCCGCCGGCGACCATCATGCCGTCCTTGGTGCTTGCCACTGCTATGTCGTTCGATCCGCTCGTCTCATACACGCTGACGCTCGGCGCGTCCCGACCTTGAAACAGTGCGCAGCCGCCAAGTGCGAGAGCCGCAACGGGCAGCAGAAGAATGGCCCTCATGAAACCGTCTCCCTTTGAAAATGAATTGACCAAAGGATAAGGGCGGGCCGGGATTCGGGGCAATGTCCAATTTGGAAACAATCGAGGGGGTCAGACGGCCCCTTGCCAGAAGATGAGTCGGTTGCCGAACGGATCCTGCAGGCTGCAAAGCGTGTCGCCCCACGGCGCGACTTCGATGCCGGGGCGCAGGCGTTTGTGGCCTCTTTCCGTGATCTCGGCGTGAAACGCGCGCACATCCGAAACTTGGATGCGCACCGCGCTTCCGGGCGCCGCGTCACCGTGATGTTCGGAAATATGCAGTTCGCACGCCCCCCGGCGGACGCTCATGTAAAGGGGCAGGCCTTCTTCGAAGCGGTGTTCGAACACCACCTCGAACCCAAGGTAACGGATGTAGAAATCGCGGGCTTCGGCCTCATTGAACGAGCGCAGGATCGGAACCGCCGCGCCCGTCGCCATGTCAGCGCTTGCGGTCGCGGCGCGAGGACATCGGCTGGAAGGCCACGCCCACATGCGCCTCGCAATAGGGCTTGCCCTGTTGGACGGGCAGGCCGCAGAACCAGAAATCCTCGGTCGCCGGGTCGCCGATCGGCCACTTGCAGGTCCGCTCGGTGAGCTCGAGAAGCGAAAGTTTCTTGGCCGATTTCTCAACCTCGCTCACCTTCTTGAGCGCCTCGGCCGGGATTTCGTTCGCGCTGGGCTGCGGGGGAAGCGGCTGGCCCGCCGGAATGATCTGCTTGCGGGCCGGGGTAGCCGGCTTCGCAGCCGGTTCCGCCGCCGCCACGTCTTCCACCGGTTCAGGCTTCGGCTCAGCGCGCTTGGGCGCGGCCTTCTTCGGCGCGGCCTTGGCGGCAGGCTTTTCCTTTGCCGGGGCCGACGCTGTCGTCGCGCCGCCGCCACCTGCACGGTTGGACAGGCCGAGCCTGTGAACCTTGCCGATCACCGCATTGCGGGTCACGCCGCCGAGTTCCTTGGCGATCTGGCTGGCCGACTGGCCTTCGGACCACATTTTCTTGAGTGTTTCGACTCGTTCGTCTGTCCAGGACATCGGATTTCCTTCGTGGCCGCCGGGGCCGTAACTGCGTCAGGGGCCTATTCTAGTCACCCGTGCGGGGGTGGCAAGGTGAAGGGGCGTATATGGCTCAACCGGGCGCGCGTTTCAACCGTCCTTCCCGCCATGCCAGCAGCACGCCGCCGGCCAGGATGACGCCCGCCCCGGCGAGGCTTACCCGGTCCGGCCAGGTGCCGAAGGCGACCCCGTCATAGAGCGCCGCGAAGACGAGCGTGGCGTAGAAAAAGGGCGAGGCGAAGCTGGCATCCGCCCGGCGCATCGACTGGATGAAACAGGTCTGGGCGAGCGCCATCATCCCGCCGATCCCGGCGAGAATGAGCCAGGTCGAGGCCGAGGGCATGGTGAATACGCCGGCCACCAGGACCGCCACGGTGGCGATGGTGAGTCCCATGCCGTTGTTGATGACGAGGATCTGGAGCGGTCTTTCGCGCCCGGTAAGGAACTTGATGATCGTGATCTCGATGCCCATGGCGAGCGCGGCGGCCAATGCGATGAGCGCACCGGGCTCCAGCGCCCCCGACCCGGGCCGCAACAGGATCGCCCCGCCTGTAAGCGCGATCACGGCCGCCGCCCAGCGCCACGGCCCCACCGTTTCGCGCAGCACGGGGATCGCGAGGAGCATCGCCACCACCGGGTTGAGGAACGAGATTGCCGTGGCATCGGCCAACGGAATGAATTGGACGGCCGCGAATGTCAGTGAAATCCCGGTCCATCCCGACAGCGACCGCGCCGCGTGAATGCCCAACTGCGGTCGCGTGAAGGTCGGCCGGAGAACCAGCGTCGCCGTGGCGATTCCGATGAAGGCGAAGAGAAACCGCCCGTGGCTGACCTGGAGCGGATGCAGCCCGGCGGCCCCCGCCATCTTGGCGAGCAGCGTGGTCCCGGCGACGAGCGCGGCGGCGGCCAGCATGAAACCCGCGGAGGCGAGCGGTTGGGGAGGTGTCGGGGTCATTGCGAAATCGTCTGCGCGTCCTGTTCGGCTCACCGTCCCATACGCCTGGCGCGCGGCCGAGGAAAGAGATGGACTTCCGGTAAGCGGCAACGTATTTACGCCCCATGATCGAACGCAGCCATACCGCCGCCTGCCGACGCCGCCGCACCCGCGCCTGACGTCCGCCCCCGTTCGACCACCACCCTCTTAAATCGTTGACACCGGCCCGCCCTTGCGGCACCCAAAGGCCTCTTTTTGAAGGATGACGCCATGATCCCGTCCGTTCTGCCGACCTATGCGCGCGCGAAACTGAACTTCGTCAAGGGCGAAGGCAGCTGGCTGATCGAGGAAGGGGGCGACCGATACCTCGACCTGGGCGCGGGCATCGCGGTGAACGCGCTGGGCCATGCGAATCCCGACCTGATCGGCGCGCTGACTGCGCAGGCGCACAAGCTCTGGCATGTCTCGAACCTCTACGAAATCCCGGGACAGAAGGTGTTGGCCGACAAGCTGGTCGATGCCTCCTTTGCCGACACGGTGTTCTTCACCAACTCCGGCACCGAGGCCGCCGAACTCGCGATAAAGATGGCGCGCAAGTATCACTATGACCGGGGCGACACCGAGCGGGTCGAGATCATCACCTTCTCCGGCTGTTTCCACGGCCGCTCCACCGGCGCCATCGCGGCCTCGGGGTCAGAGAAGATGGTCAAGGGCTTCGGCCCGCTCATGCCGGGCTTCGTGCATCTGGAGTTCGGCGACCACGACGCACTGCGCGCCGCCGTGACCGAGAAAACCGCGGCGATCCTCATCGAACCCGTGCAGGGCGAAGGCGGCATCCGCGTGGTGCCCGACCAGTGCCTCAAGGGTCTGCGCGACCTGTGCGACGAGACCGGGACGCTCCTGATCTTTGACGAGGTGCAGTGCGGCATCGGCCGGACCGGCAAGTTCTTCGCCCACGAATGGGCGGGCGTCACCCCCGACATCTGCATGTCCGCCAAGGGCATCGGCGGCGGCTTCCCGCTGGGCGCCGTGCTCGCAACCGAAGACGCGGCCTCCGGCATGGTCGTCGGCACGCATGGGTCGACCTATGGCGGCAACCCGCTCGCCATGGCCGTGGGCGCGAAGATGGTCGACGTGATCACCGGCAACGGCTTCCTCGACGATGTGAACCGTCGCGCTGGCCTGCTGCGCCAGGCGCTCGAGGGCCTCGTCGCCTCTCACCCCGACATATTCGAAGGGGTGCGCGGCTCGGGCCTGATGCTGGGGTTGAAGTGCAAGGTCGTGCCGGCCGATCTGGTGGCTGCTGGTTATGCCGAGCACGTCATCACCGTGCCTGCCGCCGACAACGTGGTTCGGCTGCTGCCGCCGCTGAATATTACCGAAGAGGACATCGCCGAGGGCGTGGCGCGGATCGACGCTGCCGCGACGGCGCTGGAGGCCAAGTCATGAAACATTTTCTCGACATCAACGCGACCGACCCCGCCGACCTTCGGTCCATGCTGGACGAAGCGCACCGGATCAAGGCCGCGCGAAAGGATGCGGCCAAGGGCGTGGCGGACGACGAACAGGCGCTCGCCGGCAAGGTCGTCGCGCTCATATTCGAGAAACCCTCGACCCGGACCCGCGTGTCCTTCGACGTGGGCGTGCGCCAGATGGGGGGCGAAACGCTCGTCCTCTCCGGCTCCGAGATGCAGCTTGGCCATGGCGAGTCGATCCCCGACACCGCGCGGGTGCTGTCGCGCTACGTCGACCTCATCATGATCCGGACCTTCGAGGAATCCGCGCTGCAGGAGCTTGCTGAATTCGCCACCGTCCCGGTGATCAACGGCCTCACGAACCGGACGCATCCCTGCCAGATCATGGCCGACATCCTCACATACGAGGAACATCGCGGACCGATCACGGGCAAGAAGGTCGTCTGGGCCGGTGACGGCAACAACGTCTGCGCCTCCTTCATCCACGCTGCTGGCCAGCTGGGCTTCGACCTGACCTTCACCGGTCCCGAGCGGCTCGACCCCGACCGGGAGTTCGTGGAGGAAGCCCGGGCCAAGGGGTCGAAGATCGAGATCGAGCGCGACCCCCATGCGGCGATCGCCGGTGCGGACCTCGTGGTGACGGACACCTGGGTGTCGATGCACGACGCGCCCTCGACCCGCGAACGGCGCCACAACCTGCTCCGCTCCTACCAGGTCGACGACCGGCTCATGGCGGAAGCGGGCGAAGGGGCGCTGTTCATGCATTGCCTGCCCGCCCACCGGAACGAGGAAGTGACGAACAGCGTCATGGACGGCCCGCAATCGGTGGTGTTCGACGAGGCCGAGAACCGGCTCCACGCCCAGAAGGCCATCATGCGCTGGTGCCTCGGCCTCTGAGCCCGCCCCGATCCGTTTTCTGCTGATTGTGTGCGCGATGCGCACCCATTTTTGACTGCGTTCGAGGCACGCAGCCTTCGCGGACTCCCTGTCCTCGAACCCCGGGGGATATTTCCGGACCGGAAAGACATGGGTCTGCTAAGGTCGTCGGGGAGCGTACCAGTGCCGGGTGGGGGACCATGACAGCGGCCCTTGTGGTCATCGACATGCAGGTGAGCCTGATCGAGGACGAAACGCCGAACACCGACGAGATCATGTCGGCGGTGTTCCGGCTCGTCGAACAGGCGCGTGATGCGGGCGTCCCCGTGATCTGGGTGCTCGACGCGAATGTCCTGCCCGACCCGTCGCTTCACGCGGTGTTCCGGCCAAAACCGGGCGAGGCGGTAGTGCGCAAGGAGGGCACGGATGCCTTTCACGAAACGCATCTCGCGGGCGAGTTGGGCGGTCGCGGGGTGGAGCGGATCGTCGTGTGCGGCATGCAGTCGGACGCCTGTATCGATTCCACTGTGCGCGCCGCGCCGCGCTACGGCTTCGACGTCTCGCTCGTGTCCGACGCGCATACGACCCATGACGCGGACCGGCGCGGGTTTCGCGACGTGATCGCGCAGGTGAACGCGGCGCTGGCCCGCGTGGCGGGGGTGACGCTGGTCGAAATGTCGGACGTCACCTTCGACTAGAGGTCGAGGACTTCGCGCAGCTGTTTTTCGAGAAGGTAGTGATAGGCCACGACGCGCCCGTCCTGCACGAGGGCATATGTGCCGTAGGGCGTTGGCATCCGGGCGCGCAGCTCGGCCGCGCTCTCGATCACCACGTCGGTAAAGGGGACGCCGCTTTCGTCCGCGAGTTTCCCCACGATGGCGGCCGCGTCTTCGAGGTAGGGACACTGGGCCGATCGCAGGACCGTGAGGCCGGGGCCGCAGGCCGCCGCCTTCTCTGCCCAACCGCCCGACAGGCGCGGGGTCGGGCCGGGCGCGAAGCGTTTGACCATAAGGGCGAAGGGCCCGTCCTCCTCGACCGTCTCGCAACCGAAATGCGCGAAGACCTCGGGCTTGACCAGCCAGTTGCCAGAGGAGGCGAGGACGGCGAGGCCGTTGAACCCGTTCGCGCGGGCCGTGCGCTCGACCTCGTCCAGCAACGCGCGCGCGTGTCCTTGGCCCTTGGATTTCCCGACGACCCAGAGACAGTGGATGAGCATCAGGTCGCCCGCATCCTCGACCGCGCGCCAGGCGAGGTCGCCCGGCATGAACTCCACGAACCCGCGTTCCTTGTCGCCCAGCAGGCGCAGCTCCAAACCTTCGTCGAACCGGGCGATGAGCCAGTCGCGCTTGGCCTGCCACGCATGGGTCTTGCGCGCGCTCATCTTGCAGAAGAAGCCGTGCTTCTGGACGGTGTCCGGTGTGACGGCGATGATCTCGTTCATGGCAGGCCTCCGCCGTGACCGTGGCACGGATCGCGTCAGCCCGCCTTGATCCGGCTCAAGACCCGAGTTTCTTGTGCACTTCCTCGACGTCGATATCGCCGATAGGCAGCTTGTTGCCCGGATTGTCGAAGTCGTATTTGAACAGCTCGAAATCCTTGCGGTAGATCTCCCACATCAGGTGCATCGATAGGTCGTCGAAGTAGTCCTCGACGGGATGTGCCCGCTCGGGCCCATGCCCCGCGCTTTCGTTGAACCGCGGAATGGTCTTGAGATTGACCTTCTTCGGCACCTTCACGTTGTCGAGGACCTTCTTCATCCCGACGTTGAAATTCTCGGTCCAGAAGATGTGGTCGTAGGTGCCGCCGTTGGTGATGAACGTCGAGACATGGCCCGACATGGCCGACCAGTGGATGTCCGGGTCCATCGGCCGGCGGAAACGGATGGTGTCGCGGGTGAAGAGCAGGAACCGGCGGAACGACTTGATCTGGTCGAAATCGAACCCGTCCTCGGGGCTGCCCACCTCGATCCCGTATTTCTGGATCAGGAGCGGTACGAGGTTGCCGCGATAGCGTTTGCCGTTGCGCTGGATGCCGCAGATCTTGTCGAAGAAGGATGACAGGATGCGGGTGTAGGGATTGCGCACGCAGGTGAAGGCGAAGCTCTTGTGCGTCTTCACGTTGCGCTCGATCTTCTTCTGGTTCTCCTCCTGCGCCCACTTGATGATGCCGTCCGTGGCATCGTGGATGTCGCCGTCGAAGAATTCGCCGTGATCGGAGTAATACATGATCTGACCGATGGTCGAGCAGGCGCATTTCGGGACGACCCGATACACCATGCTTTCGCTCTCGGTCATCCAGGTTCCTGGGAAACCCATGTCGCTGCCGGTTGCCTCCGTCTGGTCCCCTCGCCCGGGGCCGTCTTGTTTTCAGAGAAAAAAGCAAAGAAACGCTGTTATTTCAATGCTTCGTTACGGTAAGCATGTCAACAATCCGCTCCGGACCGCCCAGATGGACCGTCAATGGCAAAGATCGCCTTCATTCTCCTGTGCCACAAGGATCCCAAGGCCATCATCGATCAGGCGCAGCGCCTGACGGCGGCGGGGGATTACATCTCGATCCATTTCGACGCGCGCAGCGCCCGATCGGATTACGAGATGATACAGGCTGCGCTGGCCGACAATGCCTCGGTCACTTTCGCGAAGAAGCGTGTGAAATGCGGGTGGGGAGAATGGTCACTGGTCGAGGGGACGCTGCTCGCCGTAGAGGCGGCGGTGGAAGCGTTTCCGCGCGCCACCCATTTCTACATGGTCTCCGGCGACTGCATGGCGATCAAGTCGGCGGAATACGCGCACGAGTTCCTCGACAATGAAGACGTCGATTACATCGAGAGCTTCGATTTCTTCGAGAGCGACTGGATCAAGACCGGGATCAAGGAGGACCGCCTGATCTGGCGCCACTGGTTCAACGAACGAAACCAGAAGGGGCTATTCTACGCCTCCATGAACATCCAGAAGCGGCTGGGCCTGCAGCGCGGCGTGCCGAAGGACGTTCAGATCATGATCGGGTCGCAGTGGTGGTGCCTGAGGCGCCGCACGATCGAATGGATTCTCGACTTCGCCCGCAAACGGCGCGACGTGATGCGGTTCTTCAAGACGACATGGATTCCGGACGAGACGTTCTTTCAGACCCTCGTGCGCCACCTCGTCCCGGCCGAGGAGATCGAGACGCGCACGCTGACCTTCCTGATGTTCACCGACTACGGGATGCCGGTGACGTTCTACAACGACCACTACGACATGCTCCTGTCACAGGACTACCTGTTCGCGCGCAAGATCAGCCCGGACGCGCATGAGCTCAAGCGGCGGCTCGGCGCGCTCTATGCCTCCGACACCACCGATTTCAAGATTTCGAACGAGGGCCGCAGCCTGTTCAAGTTTCTCACGGGCCGGGGCCGGATCGGCCAGCGGTTCGGAGAGCGGTTCTGGGAGAGCGAAACGACGCTGGGCCGCGACCGCGAATTGCTCATCGTGGTGGCGAAGAAATGGCACATCGGCAAGCGGCTGCTTCAGCTTCTGCGCGAGAAGACGAACATCCCCGCCATCGACTACCTGTTTGACGAAGAAGGGACCCCGCTGCCCGATCTCGGCGGAATCCAGGGCACGATCGAGAAGCGCACGCGCCACCGCCGCGCGCTGATGCGGATGCTTTTCGACTACTACAAGACCGACCGGCTCGCCATCGGGATGGACCCCAACGACATCGACCTCATGCGCGATTTCTACACCGACCGCTCGAAGACTCGGCTGCTGGAGATCGAGACGGATTATTCCGACGACTGGATTCTGGGCCACGCCCTGCGCGTCGGGCTCGCGGGCGAACGCACGCCGCAGGAGGCCATCGACCGGCTCATCCCCACGATTCGGCAGGACTTCTTTTACGAGTCCGACCGCATCCGGGACGAGAACTTCGTCGACATGCACATCCTGCGTGAACACGGAACGAGCGAAGAGAATGCCGAGGCCCTTGCCAAGTTCCTGACGATCCCTGAAGAAAGGGCCTTGGAAATCTTGCAGACCGACGGCTTCTTCAGCGACTGAGACGGGGACACATGGCCTACGAATACGACAACCAGAACATCTTCGCGAAGATCCTGCGCGGCGAGATCCCGAACGACACGGTGCTCGAGACCGAGCACAGCCTCGCCTTCAACGACATATCGCCCCAGGCGCCCGTTCATGTCCTCGTGATTCCCCGCGGTCCCTACGTGACCTGGGACCATTTCGCGGCAGAGGCGTCGGAGGCCGAGATCATCGACTATACCCGAACGATCCGGCAGGTGATCGACAAGCTGGGGTTGACGCCGGGCGAGGACGGGGAGGGCTACCGCCTCCTCGTGAACGGCGGCGAGGCGGGGATCCAGGAAGTGCCGCACCTGCACACCCATATCCTCGGCGGCCGGATTCTGGGCCGGATGCTGCCGGGCTGACTTGTGAGCGGCCCCCGGGCTGTTATCTTTGACGAAACACACTGACGAGGCGCATGACATGACGATCGACGCACCCGAGACCAAAGTCGTGGACACCAAGAAGGTCGCTTGCGACGGCGGCGGACCGGCCACCGGCCACCCGCGCGTCTGGCTCACGATCCCCGACGACACGGGCTATGTCGAATGCGGCTACTGCGACGCGAAATATGTCTACAAGGACTTCGCTGACACCAAGTGAAGCCATCCGCGACCCTGGGGGTGAGATGACATTCGGCAAAGGGTGCCATCTGCACCTCATCGACGGCTCGGCCTATATTTTCCGCGCCTACCACGCGCTGCCACCGCTGACGCGCAAGTCCGACGGTCTGCCCATCGGGGCAGTCTCGGGCTTCTGCAACATGCTCCAGCGCTATGTCGAGGATAACACCGGACCCGACGCGCCGACCCATGTCGCCGTGGTGTTCGACAAGGGCAGCCACACGTTCCGCAACGACATGTACGACCAGTACAAGGCGAACCGGGACGAGATGCCCGAAGACCTGCGCCCGCAAATCCCGCTCACCCGCGAAGCCACCGAAGCCTTCAACATCGCCTGCAAAGAGCTGGAAGGATTCGAGGCCGACGACATCATGGCCACACTCGCCTGCCGCGCTCGCGAAGCCGGGGGGCGGGTGACGATCCTGTCTTCGGACAAGGACCTGATGCAACTCGTGGGCGACGGTGTCGAAATGCTCGACCCGATGAAGAACAAGCGCATCGACCGCGAAGGCGTGGAAGAGAAATTCGGCGTGGGCCCCGAACGCGTGGTGGACGTGCAGGCGCTTGCCGGCGACAGCGTCGACAACGTGCCGGGCGCGCCGGGCATCGGGGTCAAGACTGCCGCGCTCCTCATCAACGAATACGGATCGCTCGAGGAGCTCCTCGACCGCGCCGAAGAGATCAAGCAGCCCAAGCGGCGCCAGACCCTGATCGACAACCGCGCACAGATCGAACTGTCGAAGCGGCTCGTCCAGCTCGACGAGAACATGGAACTCGACTTCACCCTCGACGACCTCGAGGTGCGCGAGCCGGACCCGGACAAGCTGATGCCGTTCCTCGCCAAGATGGAATTCCGCACGCTGACCCGCCGGATCGCCGACAAGCTGGGCGTCGAAGCGGTCGCGATCCCGGAACCCGAGGATACGGGGGGCGGCGAGCCCGACACGCCGGAGCAACCGCCGATCGACCCGGACAAGTACGAATGGGTCAGAGAGACGGGCGCGCTCGACCGCTGGATCGCGCTGATCCGCGACCACGGATATGTCGCCGTCGACACCGAAACCACGTCGCTCAACGAGATGCAGGCGGACCTCGCCGGGATATGCCTCGCGGTGCGGCCGGGGGAAGCCTGCTATATTCCCGTGGGTCACAAGGATGGCGAGGGGGACGGGCTGTTCCGCGACGACACGTTGGCCGAGGGGCAGCTTCCGCTGGAAGACGTGCTCGCGGCTCTGAAACCGGTGCTCGAGGATCCGGCGATCCTCAAGATCTTCCAGAACGCGAAATACGACACGAAGATCTTAAAACGCTACAGGATCGACGTCGCCCCCGTCGACGACACGATGCTGATGTCCTACGCGATGTTTTCGGGCCTGCACAATCACGGCATGGACACGCTCGCCGAACGCTACCTCGGTCACACTCCAATGCCGATCAAGTCGCTCCTGGGCACGGGCAAGAGCGCGATCACCTTCGACAAGGTGAAGATCGAGGATGCCGTGAAATATGCCGCCGAGGACGCAGACGTGACGCTGCGCCTGTGGCAGATGTTCAAGCCGCGCTTGCACCGTCAGCGTGTGACGACCGTATATGAAACGCTCGAACGTCCGCTTGTGCCGGTGCTCGCCGAGATGGAGATGCACGGCGTGCAAGTCGACCGTGACACGCTCTCGCGCATGTCCAATGCCTTTGCGCAGAAGATGGCGGGGCTGGAGGCGGAGATCCACGAGCTCGCGGGCGAAAGCTTCAACGTCGGCAGCCCCAAGCAACTGGGCGAGATCCTGTTCGGCAAGCTCGGGCTCGAGGGCGGCAAGAAGGGCAAGACGGGGGCCTATGCCACCGGGGCCGACGTGCTCGAAGACCTCGCGAGCCTGCATGACCTGCCCGCCCGGGTCCTCGACTGGCGCCAGCTCTCCAAGCTGAAATCGACCTACACGGACGCGCTGCAGACGCATATCGACCCGGACACGGGCCGGGTGCATACGTCCTACCTCCAGACCGGGGCGGCCACCGGTCGACTGGCCTCGACCGATCCGAACCTCCAGAACATCCCCATCCGGACCGATGAAGGGCGTCGCATCCGCGAGGCGTTCGTCGCGCCTGAGGGCACGCGGCTCGTCTCGCTCGACTATTCCCAGATCGAATTGCGCATCCTCGCCCACGTGGCCGGGATCGAGTCGATGAAACAGGCCTTCCGGGACGGCGAGGATATCCACGCTGCGACGGCGTCGGAGATGTTCGACGTGCCGCTCGACGAGATGACGCCTGAGGTGCGGCGGCAGGCCAAGGCGATCAACTTCGGCGTGATCTACGGCATTTCCGGCTTTGGCCTGGCCCGCAACCTGCGCATCGCGCGCGGCGAAGCGCAGGGCTTCATCGACCGGTATTTCGAGAAATACCCGGGCATCAAGGAATACATGGACGAAACGGTCGCCTTCGCGAAGGAGCACAAGTACGTCGCAACGCTGTTTGGTCGTCGGATCCACACGCCCGAAATCAATGCCAAAGGACCACACGCGGGCTTTGCCAAACGCGCGGCGATCAATGCACCGATTCAGGGGACGGCGGCCGACATCATCCGTCGCGCGATGATCCGGATGCCCGCAGCCATCGTCGGCAGGCCGGTGAAGATGCTGCTACAGGTGCATGACGAACTCATTTTCGAGGTTGCAGAGGACGCGGTCGATGATGCCGTCAGTGCGATCCGCGAGGTCATGGAAAGCGCGGCCGATCCCGCGGTGAAGCTGGACGTCCCGCTTGTTGTCGACGCGGGCCAGGGCGCGAACTGGGCCCAGGCGCACTAGGCCGCCGACGCCAGCCGCCTTGCCGTCACCATGCCATGCGCCCGTCCGATTGCGCGGGTGAAGAGTTCCGCGCTGATGATGTAGGAGACCTCGGCCCCTTTCCGGCGGCGAGCGAGTAGGTGACCCCGTTCCATCTCCCGAAGATGGTGGACGAGTGTCGCATCGGTCAGGCCGGATGCGTGCTGAAGGGTGCGATAAGTGCGGCCGATATCGGGGTCCGTGGCAAGCATCCTGAATAGCCGTGCGCGGGTCGGATGGGACAGCGCGCGAAAGCACACTGCCATGCGTTCATCATGTGACATCGGGCTCTCCTTCCATGATCCAGGTCGTCTAAGGTATCGGAAGGATTAGTGGACATCTTGTTAATCCCGCTAGGGAAGATGCAAAACAAGCTTGTCAGAGCGACGTGTCCGCGACAGCCATTTCTAGGATTCGCAGGACCCGCCTTCCCCCAAAAAAACGCCGGGGCAATTCAACCGCCCCGGCGTCACGGGAAACACTCGCGTTGCCTTCAAGCGGCGTATGCGGCCATCACCCGTTCGAGGTTGAAGTCCACGTCGCCCAACTGCGCGTCGATCATGACGAGCCGCTTGGCATAATGGCTGACCGACGCCTCCCAGGTCATCGCTATCCCGCCGTGCATCTGGATCGCCTCCTCCGAGACCAGCCGCGCAGCCCGCCCGATGAGCGTCTTGGCCATCGCGACGCTGCGTGCCCGGTCGTCCTCGTCCACACGGCTCGCCGCGAAGATCGTGATCGAGCGCGCCTGTTCGATCTCGGTGACGAGGTCGACGGCGCGGTGTTGCAGCGCCTGGAACTTGCCGATCGGCACGCCGAACTGCTTGCGGGTGCGCAGGTAGTCGAGAAGTATCTCGTTGGTCGCATCCATCGCGCCCACCGCCTCGGCGCAGAGCGCAAGCCGGCCCGCGTCGAGCGCCTCTTCCAGCGCCGCGCGCGCATCGGCCAGAACCTCGTTCCCCGGCGTGCCGTCGAGGAACAATTCCGCCGCCCCACCGCCATCGATCAGGCCGTAACCGGTGACGTCGGCGTCCGAGGCCTTCACCTCGTAGACCGCCAATCCCTCTCCCGACTTCGCCGCCACAAGGAAAACCTCGGCATCGTTGCCGCCGTAGACCACCGACTTGCGGCCCGTGAGCTTGCCGCTCGAAGCTTCGGTTGCGATCCCGTCCAGGTCGTAGGGCGCGTCGAGCTCGCCGATGGCGACCGCGTAGCGCACCGATCCGTCGAGCAGGGCGGACTGGTCGGCCCCCGCGGCGGTGAGCAGTTTCGAGGCCATCAGGGTGCCTAGAACGGGAGCCGGGCAAAGGCCGCGGCCCAGTGCCTCGAACACCGTGGTAATGTCGAACCCGCCGCCGCCGAACCCGCCGGCATCCTCGGGCGCCAGCGCGTAGAGCACGCCGATCTCGCACATCTCGGCCCACAGGCCCTGGTCGTGGAACGGCGCCTCGTAGGCGACCTTGGCCCGGTGGTCGTAGGTGTATTTGTCCGCCAGGAACCGCGAGAGCGAGTCCGAGAGCATCCGGCGGTCTTCGGTCAGGGTGAAATCCATGTCAGAGCTCCAGCATCGCCTTGGTCAGGATGTTCCGCTGGATCTCGTTCGACCCACCGAAAATCGACAGTTTGCGGTTGTTGAAATAGTCGGCGGCATTGTTCACGTCGCCCGGCTCGACCAGCGCAGCATTGCCGAACATCTCTTCGGACGGGAAGGGCGCGGCGGCCGGTCCCAGCGCGCGGCGGCTGAGGTCGTTGAGCGCCTGCCGGATCACCGTGCCCTTGATCTTGAGGATCGAGGTTTCCGGTCCCGGCGCGCCCTGCGTCTGGGCGGTGTAGAGCATGCGCAGGTTGGTGATCTTCATCGCCTCGAGCTCGATCTCGACATCCGCGATCCGGGCGGCGAAGAGCGGGCTCTCGATGAGCGGTTTGCCGTTTCGCTTGGTGCGCCGCGCGAGTGCCTTCACCTCTTCCAGCGCCTTCATGCTGAACCCGACGCCCGCGATGTTGGTGCGTTCGTGGGTCAGCAGGAACTTGGCGATGGTCCAGCCCTGGTTTTCTTCGCCCACGAGGTTCTCGGCAGGCACGCGCACATCGGTGAAGAACACCTCGTTCACCTCGTGGCCGCCTTCGATCAGCTTGATCGGGCGCATCTCGATCCCCGGCGTGTCGAGGTCGACGAGGATGAAGCTGATGCCTTCCTGCGGCTTGCCCTCGGTCGAGGTGCGCACGAGGCAGAAGATCTTGTTCGCGTGCTGTCCCAGCGTGGTCCAGGTCTTCTGCCCGTTGATGACGTAGTCGTCTCCGTCGCGCACCGCCCGCGTCTTGAGCGAGGCGAGGTCGGAGCCCGCACCCGGTTCGGAGTAGCCCTGGCACCACCAGTCGGAGCCGTCGAGTATGCGGGGCAGGATCGCGTCCTGCTGTTCCTTGGAGCCGAACTTCTGGAGCACCGGCCCCAGCATGGCGAGGCCGAAGGGCACGATGCGAGGCGCATTGGCCTTGGCCGCCTCCTCCTCGAAGATGTGCTTCTGAACGGGCGACCAGCCGGTTCCCCCGAACTCGACCGGCCAGCCATAGGCGAGCCAGCCCTTCTCGTTCAGGATCGCGTGCCAGCGATCCATGTCGTCCTTTTCCAGCTCCCCGCCGATCCGCACCTTCTCGGCGAGGTCCTCGGGCAGTTTCTCGTCGAGGAAGGCGCGCACTTCGGCGCGGAAATCCTGTTCCTCCTGGGTGAAGCTCAGATCCATCTCAGCCCTCCTTGTTCAGATCGGCGAAGGTCGTGCCGTCGGCGGCCATGCGGCGCAGGATGTCAGGCACTTTCCAGTAATACGCATCCTCACCCGCATACCGTTCAATCCGCGCGACGAGTTCTTTCGCGCCGATCGTGTCGGCATAGTGGAGCGGCCCGCCGCGGAAGCGCGGGAAGCCGTAACCGAAGAGGAACACTGCATCCACGTCGATAGGACGCAGGGCGATGCCTTCCTCGACCACGCGTGCGGCCTCGGAGATCATGGCGGTCATGTAGCGCTCGACGATCTCCTCGTCGGTGAAACTCTTGGGCGTGATACCCTTGGCCGCGCGTTCCTCGTCGATGATCTCGAGCGCGCGCGGGTTCGGGCGCATGCCCTCGTCGTCGTAGATGTAGAACCCCGATCCGGTCTTGCGGCCGAACATGCCCTCTTCGCAGATCTTGTCGTGGATGCGTACATAGCGCTCTTCGGCCGGGCGGGTGTCATGCATACGCTTGCGGTTGGCCCACCCGATGTCGAGACCGGCAAGGTCACCCACCTTGTAGGGGCCCATCGCGAAGCCGAAGTCCTCGAGCGCGCTGTCGATCTGTTGAGGCGATGCGCCGTCTTCCATCAAATAGCCTGCGGTTTTGCCGTAATAGGCGAGAATCCGGTTGCCGATGAAGCCATCGCAGACACCGGCGCGCACGCCGACCTTTTTCATCTTCTTGGCCAGTGCGAACCCGGTTGCGACCACATCGGGTGCGGTTTTGTCGGCCACGACGACCTCGAGCAGGCGCATGATGTTGGCCGGCGAGAAGAAGTGCAGACCGATGACATCCTCGGGCCGGGACGTGGCCGAGGCAATCTCGTTGATGTCGAGATAGGAGGTGTTGGAGGCGAGCACGGCGCCCGGTTTGCAGATCTTGTCGAGCTTGCCGAAGATGTCCTTCTTCACGCCCATGTCCTCGAAGACCGCCTCGATCACGAGGTCCACGTCGGCGAGGTCGCCCATCTCCAGCGACGGCTCGAGCCGGGCCATCGCCGCGTCACGTTTCTCCGCGCTCATCTTGCCGCGCTTCACCGCACCGTCGAGGTTCTTGGTGATCGCGCCGACGCCCCGGTCGAGCCCCTCCTGCGCCACTTCGATCAGCCGCACGGCGAAGCCGGAGGTGAGCGCCGCGGTCGCGATGCCCGAGCCCATGGTGCCGCCGCCGATCACGCCGATCTTTCCGATCTCGCGCGGGGTCACGCCCGCCTCGGGGATCTTGGACACGGCGCGTTCGGCGAAGAAGGCGTGGCGCATCCCTTCGGAGGAGGGGTGCTTGAGCAGCGACATGAAGCATTCCCGCTCGAATTTCATGCCCTCTTCCACGTCACCCGTGGCACGCTCCACCGCCTCGATGCACTTCGGTGCGGAGGCGAGGTTCGGCATCTTCCTGGCGACCATCTTGCGCGCCTCGTCCAGCGCGGCCTGGTCCACCTCGACCGGCAACTCGCCCGTGCGCCGGGTTTCGAGTTTCCCCGCCAGGACGTCCTCCGCAGCGGCCAGCGCCACGTCACGCGGGTCGCCTTCCTCGAGCCGGTCGATCAGGCCCCAGTTGAGCGCCTCTTCACCCGACACCATCCGCCCTGAAAGCGCCATGTCCAGCGTGTGACCCATCCCCATGAGGCGCGGACCGCGCTGGGTGCCGCCGGCACCGGGCAGAAGGCCGAGGTTAATCTCGGGAAGCCCCACGCGAAGACCTTTCACGCCCACCCGCGCATGGGTGCCCATGCAGATCTCGAGCCCGCCGCCAAGCGCGGTGCCGTGGGGGGCCGAGATCACCGGCTTTTCGCTCGCCTCGATCGTGTTGATCGTGTCGGGCAGCGACGGCTTTAGGGGCGGCTTCCCGAACTCCTTGATGTCCGCCCCCGCGACGAAGGTGCGCCCTGCGGCGTAGATCGCAATGACCTCGATTGCCGTATCCGCGTTGGCCGCCGCGACGGCGTCCAGCAGCCCTTGGCGCACCGCCTGCGACGAGGCGTTCACGGGCGGATTGTCGATGCAAACGAGCCCCACCTTGCCCACGGTCTCGAGGCTGATGACATCGTTGATTGCGCGCGTTTCGCTCATGCGTGTGCTGTCCTTCATTCGGTCAGGAGACCGCAGCGTCCCGCTCGGCGAGCAGGTCGGCGTAGGTCTCGGTCAGTTTGTGTTTCAGGATCTTGCCGGTCGCGGCGGCGGGGAACCTGTCGATGATGAATATGTGCTGGGGGATCTTGTAGCTCACAAGGTGCTCGTGAAGAAATGCCTTTAGATCGGCTTCGCTCACGCCGGGCCGGGTGGTGACGAAGGCGAGGATTTCCTCGTTCCCCGGCACCTGCCGCCCGACCACGGCGGTCTGGAGCACGTCCGGGTGGCGCGTCAGCATCGCCTCCACCTCGGGCGGGTAGACGTTGAAGCCGGAGCGGATGATGAGCTCCTTCTTGCGGCCCATGATCCAGAGCGTGCCGTCCGGGTCGATTTTCGCGAAATCGCCGGAGCGGAAGTAGCCGTCCGGGCGGATCGCCTGTGCCGTGGCCTCGGGGTTTCGGTAGTAGCCCTTCATGATGTTCGGCCCCCGGATCAGGAGCTCGCCCACCCCCTCCTCGTCCGGCGCGTCGATCAGGCAATCGACCTCGTCGAGGATTTGGCCCACCGAGGTGTCGTTCCTCGGATTGTCCAGCCGGGTGCCGGACACGCCGGGGGAGGTTTCGGTCAGGCCGTAACCGTTCTGCAGCGGGATGCCGAAGGTCGCCTCGATCTTTTCCTTCCACTCGGGGTCGAGCGGCGCGCCCCCCGAGGAAATGTAGCGTAGACGCGGGGCGTCGGGCGGCGTGCCGCGCCTGGCGAGCTCCGCGAGGATCGCCTGGTACATCTGCGGCACCGCGGGCATGACGCTGCCCCCGGCGGCGAAGGCGTCGAGCACGGCATCCGGCGAGAAGCGGGGCAGGAAGCGGATCGCGCTGCCGCCCGCGAGCGAGGCGAGGAAAACCGAGGCGAAGCCGAAGATATGCGTGCAGGGGAGCACGCCGACCACGTCGTCGCCCGGGGCCATGTGGCGCAGGCGGGCGGACACCTCGGCGTTCCAGATCAGGTTCGCATGGGTCAGCATGACACCCTTGGGGGCCGAAGTCGTCCCGGTGGTATAGATCAGGGCCGCGACCCCGTCCCGTGACGTGTCTTCGGGCTCCGGCGCGGTGCCTGGCCCGTCCATCGGCCCGGCCAACAGGATCTCCCCGCAATCGATCCGCCCGCGCGCGGTGGCGCCGAGCCGTTGGGCATGGTCGCGCGCAGGGGGCGAGGCCTCGGGCGTGAAGATCGCGAATCGCGCACCGGCATGGCCCGAGAGCGCGTCCAACTCGTCCGCCGACATCCGCGCGTTCACCGGCATGATCCAGGCACCCACCCGGCTCGCGGCAAGGACGGCCGTGGCGAAGGTCGCGCAATTCTCGGAGATGACCATGAGCCTGTCGCCCGCCAAGACTCCCGCGTCCCGAAGCATGACAGACAGCTTGTCCACCATCGTGTCCAGGTCGCCGAAGCTGTAGCGCGCCCCGTCGTGGTCGATCATGGCAAGGTCGCCCGCCGGGCGCCCCCGGGTGAGTTCGTGAATACGGTCCATCGATCCTCCCTCGACCACAATGGGCCGTTGGAGAGACCCTAGTCCAGCACCCGAGCGAGGTCAAGAATGTGAAACACTCGTTTGCATGGCGAAATAATGGCCGACCGTGCGGTTGGCTTTGCATGAGTGCAGTCACGCGGAGGGCAGGCATCGAGCGCATGGAACCCACACCCGGGGATAGTGTCACGCCCGGCCCCGGCTCCTTCGAAGGCCGGGCAAAGCGGCGTGGATCGGATTCGGACGCTTTTGCGGGCGACGGCGACCTGCTACGAACCTCGTCATGAGCCAGCCGCCTGAAGATGCCGAAGCCCGCCGCGCCGTTGCGCACGTGATCTGTTACCCCGTCGACACGCTGCCCGCCCCCGACCTCACGCTTTATCGCGCGGCGCGCGAAACCGCGGTGAAGGTGGCCGACGTCACCGTGCTCCCGCGCGAGGCTGCGACGTTCACCGTCCCCGCCGGATCCTACTTCCGCATCTCATCGGTCGAGGGGCCGCAGGTGGGCGATCTCAATCTGTGGAACGCGAACGATCTGGGCGAGCGGTTCTATTCCGGCAAGACGCGCGCGCTGCACGGCACCCACCTGACGACGGGGGAGCGGATGTGGTCCTCCTTCCCCGGCATGCGCCCATTGGCGACCATCGTGGCCGATACACTGGACTGGTACGGGATCGACGCCTTCGGCGGCTCTGTCCATGACGTGATCGGGACGCGCTGCGACCCCTACACGCATAACCTGCTGTCGGGCGGGCAGTATCACCACTGCTGCCATTCGAACCTGACGCGCGCGTTGGCCGATCACCTCGGCGTCGCGCCGGTGGAGGCGGAGCCGTATGTGCACGACGTGCTCAACGTTTTCATGTGCACAGGTTTTACCCGCGACACGGGCCAGTATTTCATGAAGGCTTCGCCGGTGCGTCCGGGCGATTACCTCGAGTTCTTCGCGGAGATCGACCTGCTCGGCGCGCTGTCGGCCTGTCCGGGCGGGGATTGCTCGTCGGAGCATTCCTCGGACACGGCGGCCTGTCATCCGCTGCTGGTGGAGGTCTTCACGCCCGAGGCCGGCGCGCTGGCCGGATGGGAGCCGCCCGCGCCGAACGGCTACGACCGCAGTCACGGACGCTGAATTCAGGCGGTCTTGCGGGTCCGTCCGCGCCCTTCCCAAAGCCAGGCGGCGACGGCGAGCCCCGCCGCGATGAGCAGCATGAGCCAGGGCGGCGCCAGCGGCACGACCCGCAGCGCTTCCACCACGTAGGCCCCGCGCGGGGTGTAGCCGATCCAGCCGCGCCCGATGGCGGCGCGTCCGGCGTTCACGGCACGCAGGCCCGGGTTGCCCTCCTCGATCACGGCGGTGCCGCCGCGCATCGGGTCCATCACCGGCTCCAGCGGGCCGCCGGAGGCGATGGTTTCCTCGAACTCCCTGGGCGAGGCGGGGCCGACCGCGACCACCGCGCTCTCCTCGCCCTCTTCCAGCCGGAAGAGACCGATCTGGGCCGAGGCGAATTCGGAGCGGTAAAGCCCCGGCGCAACCTCTTCCATTTCGAGCTCTTCCTCGGTGCCGTCGGGCCGGGTGACGGTGACCGACCGCTCGCCTTCGCTCATCGTGCGCCGGGTGATGGTGACCTGGTTGCCCACGGCCTCGGCGGTCAGCGCCTCTTCCTCGAGCTCCGGTTCCTTCATCATCCAGTGGGCGAGACGGCGCAGGAGTTCGAGCTGCGGACCGCCGCCCTCGAACCCCCGATCCCACAGCCAGGCGTGGTCGGAGGCCAGAAGCGCAACGCGCCCTTCGCCGACGCGGTCGAGGGTGAGAAGCGGAAGCTCGTCCACGCCCTGCATCACGGTCATGCCCGCCGTCTCCTCGAGCTCGACGAGGCGCATCCAGCGGCCCCAGCCGCCTTCGGGCGCGAATTCTTCCAGCCCGCGCGTCACCGGGTGACGCTGGCCAAGCTCCGACACCTGCGGCGAGAACCCCTCTTCGACCACCCGCGCGGTGGGCGCACCCGGCAGGACCTGGCCAAGCGGCGACCGCGCGAGGCTCTGGGCCGAGGCGAGGTCGGGGCCGGCGGCGACCAGCACCGCGCCCCCCGTCTCGATATAGTCGCGCACTGAAGTGAGGTAGGCGGCGGGGAGGATGCCGCGCAGCTTGTAACGGTCGAAGATGATGAGATCGAACTCGTCGATCTTCTCCATGAACAGTTCCTGCGTCGGGAAGGCGATGAGCGACAGCTCCGACACCGGCACGCCGTCCTGCTTTTCCGGCGGGCGCAGGATGGTGAAATGGACGAGGTCCACGGCGGAGTCCGACTTCAGCAGGTTGCGCCACGTCCGGGTCCCCGGATGCGGCTCGCCACTGACCAAAAGCACGCGCAGACGGTCGCGCACGCCGTTCATCGTGACGACGGCGGTGTTGTTGCGGTCGGTCAGCTCGCCTTCGACGGAGGGGGTGGTGAACTGGATTACGTTCTGCCCGCCGTGGGTGAGCGTGATCGGCACGGTCAACTCGCGGCCCGTCGGCACCTCGAATACCTCCGGCTCCTCGCCGTCGATGGAAATGGTTAGCTCCACAAGTCCGCTCTCGGGCGCATCGCCCATGTCGTCGACGCGCAGGCCGATCTGCTGCTCCTCGTCGAGGATGCCAAAGGCGGGAGCGTTCGTGACGACGAGCCGGCGGTCCCAGTCCTCCTCGCGGCCCGTTTGCAGGAGGTGCAGTGGCGCGGGCAGGTCCGGCGCGGCTTCCAGGTCGTGCAACCGCCCGTCGGAGATGAGCACCATGCCCGCCACCCTGTCGCGCGGCACCTCCGCCAGCGCTTCGGCCAGCGTGGTCATGAGGAGCGAGCCGCGGTTGTCCTCGCCGTCGCCCATGCGGGTGACGCGCAGTTCCAGCCCCTCCGCCCCCGCGACGCGGGCGGTGAGGTTGTCCAGAGCCGCCTCGGTCTGGGCCGCGCGGTCCGACAGGCCCTGCGAGGCGCTTTCGTCCACGATGGCGAGGAGGATGTCGCCCTCGGGCGCCCGGTCCTCCATCTGGAGCGACGGGCCTGCCAGCGCGAGGAGCAGGGCGGCGGCCCCGAGCATCCTGAGCGCCCAGCCTTTGAGCCCCCGCCACAGGGCGAAGAGGAGCACCGCTCCGATGAGCGCACCGGCGCCCCAGATTACGGGCCAGTCGAAGGCCGGGTCGAAAATGATGGACGAGGCGTTCATTGGCCGAGCCTTTCGAGGAGCGCGGGCACGTGGACCTGGTCGGATTTGTAGTTCCCCGTGAGCACGTGCATCACGAGGTTCACGCCGAAGCGGTAGGCGATCTCGCGCTGGCGCTCACCGGCGAAACCGCGCCCGACCGGAAACATCGGCGAGCCGTTCTCGTTGATCGCCCAGGCCGAGGCCCAGTCGTTGCCGCCGATCAGAACCGGCGTCACCCCGTCGTTGAGGTTGCGAAACGGCATCCCCTCGGCGCGTTCGGCGTCCGGCGGGCTCGCCTCCACCCAGACCGACTGGCCGAAATGGCGGCCCGGGAAGTCGGAAAGGAGGTAGAAGGCACGGGTCAGGACGTGGTCGTTCGGGATCGGCTCCAGCGGCGGAATGTCGAGCGGCCGGGCGAGGCTGCGCAGGCGGGATCCCTCCGGCGTGGCGCCCGAGCCGAAGCCGGACACGTCGCCGTCGCGCGTGTCGAAGACGATCATGCCGCCGCCGCGCAGGTAGGCGTTGAGCTTGGCGTAAGCGCCGGAGGAGGGGGCCGCCTGATCCTCGGTCACGGGCCAGTAGAGCAGGGGGTAGACCGCGAGTTCATCGGTCTCGATGTCCACGCCGACCGGCGCCTCGGGTTCGACCGAGGTGCGCGAGAAGAGCTGCCTGCCAAGGCCCAGCAGCCCGGCTTCCGACACGTCGTCGAGGCGCGGGTCGCCGGTGCGGACGTAGGCCAGCGTCACCTCCCCGGCGGCTGCCAGCAGGGCCGCGTCGCTCTTGCCGCCGTCCTGTGGCTGGGCCTCGGGCGCCGCGTCCTGCGCCTGGGCCGCCTGCGGGGTCAGGAGCAGCGCGACGCCGATCAGCGCCGCCGAGGCCGCCGCGCGGCCGCGCGGGCCGGAGAGACGGCCCGACAGGATGAGCGACGCGATCACGTCGATCGCCAGCGCGCCGAGGGCCAAGAGCAGGAGCATGCCGGAGAGGTCGGTTTCCTCCCGCGCGCCCTGCCATTCCGGCACGACGCTCGCGGGCCACTGGGCCGGGCGCAGCACGGTGTCCTCGCCGATCACGTTGACCGCGACGCGCCGGTCCTCGTCGGCATAGAGTCCGGGGGGTAGGTCCGGGCCGACCGCCCCGGTCAGCCGTTCGCCGGGCACGCCGGGGCGCTCCCCCGCGTCGTCCAGCGCGCCGAAGCCGTCGAGAAGCGTTTCGGGCACCCAAGTGGTCCCCTCCAGCTCGCCCGCATCCGGAGCGCCGGTGCGCGTGGACACTGCGAGGCGTTCCAGCATCTGGACGAAGAGACCGGAGAGGGGGAGCGTGGACCATTCGGCATTTGCCGAGACGTGGATCAGCACCACCTGGCCGTCCGCCAGCGTCTTGCGCGTGACGAGCGGCGTGCCGTCCACCAGCGCGGCGATGGTCCGGTCGGAAAGCTGCGGGCCGGGCTCGGCGAGGACCTGGCTCGTGACCTCGATGTCTTCCGGGATCTCGAGACCGTAGAACGGGCTGTCCTCGGGGAAGGGCGCCAGCGTGCGGGCCTCGCCCCAGCTCATCGCGCCGCCCACGTCACGCCCGCCGACCCGCAGGCGCACGGGCAGGAGCGGGTCCTCCTCGGTGCGGCCCGTGTCTGCGGCGGCGAGGCGCGGACCGGCAAACCGCAGGAGGAGGCCGCCCTCGGCCACCCATTCCTCGAGGCTCTCCTTGTCCGTCGGGGCCAGCGCCGCGACATCGGCGAGGATCACCACGTCCGGGCTCGCCGCGATCATGTCGCTGAGCGTGCCCTCCATCACGTCCGCCGTGGGCACCAGCGCCTCGCGCAGGTAGTGCAGCGGCGAGAGCAGTTCGAGACCTTCTTCGCTGTCGCCGCCAAGGAGTGCGACCTTGCGGCGGCGCAGGGTGTCGTCGGCGAGGGTCACGGTGCCCGCGCTGCGCATCCCCTCGACCTCGAACCGGGCGATCCGGTTGCGCAGTTCGGGAGGCAGCGAGATTTCGGCCACCGCCTCGGTCGCGCCCTGGTCGAAGGTCAGGGTGGCGCGGGCAAGCTCCCGTTCGATCCCGGCCGGGTCGGGGCCTTGTCCGGTCACTTCGATCTCCTGCGGTGCCTCGCCGGACGAACGGGTGGCGGAAATGCGCACCATACCGTCCGCGATCCGCGCCGGTTGCAGGCCGATCCGGGGCGAAGGCGGCTCCATCACCGTCAGTCCGCCGCGCGACTGGAGCGCGCGCGCGAGCGCGGCGCGGTCCTCGCTCGCCAGACCGTCGGAGAGCCAGAGCGTGTCGAACCCAGCCTCGACCGTGTCGAGCCAGTCGAGCGCGGGGGCGTGGTCCACCGGCCAGGCCTTGGGCAACAGCCCGTCCAGCCGCGCCTGCGCATCGGCGGCGGAACGCAGGGGCAGGCCGCCCCCGGCAGGCAGATCGTTCAACGCGACCACGGCCACGCGCCGCCCGGAGGAGGCCGCGGCCTCAAGCCGCCGGTCGGCAGCGTCGAGCCGCTGGCGCCAGTCGGGCGCGGCGGCGAAGCTGTCGTCCACCACCACTACGAGCGGCCCGGAGCCGGTCGTCACGGGTTCCGGGTTCAGGACCGGCCCGGCGAACCCCAGGATCATCGCGGCCACGGCGAGCATGCGCAGGAGCAGGAGCCACCACGGCGTCCGGTCGGCCTCGCTGTCCTCGTCCTCGAGCCCCAAGAGAAGTGCGACACCGGGGAAGGCGCGGCGGATCGGTGCGGGCGGGATCGCGCGCAGGATCAGCCAGAGCACCGGCAGGGCGACCAGCGCGGCCAGAAGCCAGGGCGTGACGAAACCTATGGGGCCGAGCGTGAACATCAGGCACGGCCCTCCAGCGCGGCGTAGATCCACAGGAGCGCCGAAGCGGGGCTGTCATCCGTGTGATGGGTGTGAAAGCGCCAGCCGGTCAGGTCGGCCATCGCCGCCAGCCGCTCCTTGCGGCGGGCGAGACGGGCGAGGTAACGCTCGCGCAACTCGCCGGCCTTGCGCGTCTCGAATTCGAGCGAGTTTCCGACCGAATGAAACACCGTGCGCCCGTCGAAGGGAAATGCCTCCTCCGACGGGTCGAGCACCTGGAGCAACACGCCCGTCACGCCCCGGTCAGCGGCGGTGGCGAGCGCGGCCTCGACCGGCGCGGGATCGGCCATGAAGTCCGAGACGAACACGGCGCGCGAATGGCGAGGCAGGATCGACACGTCCGGCACGGCGTAATCCGCCTCCGCCCTGTCCATCAGCCGTTCGGCCACCCGGCCGAGCTGCACCTCGCCGCGCATGGGCCTGAGCCCCATGTCGGTCAGCCCCACGCGTTCGCCGGCCTGCACGAGCAGCACGGCGGTCGCGAGCGACAGGAGCGCGGCCCGGTCGGCCTTCGTCGGCGTGTTCCTGTTCGAGGTGAATTGCATCGACTGGCCCCGGTCGACCCAGAAGACCACCGATTGCGCCGCCTGCCATTCCTTCTCGGCCACGAAATGCGCATCCGACCGGGCCGAGCGGCGCCAGTCGATCGAGCGGGCCGGATCGCCCGGCTGCGCGGTGCGGTACTGCCAGAAGGCGTCGCCCATGCCGGGCTGCTTGCGCCCGTGTTCGCCCAGCATCACGCCGCGCGCCAGCTTGCTGGCATCGGCGAGAAGTGGTGGGAGCGGCGCGGCGAGCGCCTCGGCCCTTGGGCGCAGGGGTAAAGTCAAGCGGCCGCCTCGTTGAGCGTCAGCCCTTCGACCACCCCGTCGATGATCCCGCCAAGCTGTTCGCCGCGTGCGCGGGCGGCATAGGTAAGTGCCATCCGGTGAATGAGGACGGGTTTTGCGAGCGCGCGCACGTCGTCGGCGCCGGGGGCGAGGCGACCGTCCATGAGCGCGCGGGCGCGGGTGAGAAGCATCAGCGCCTGCGCGGCCCGGGGGCCGGGGCCCCACGCCACCGCGTCACGCACCGTGTCCGGCGCGGTCTCGTCATCTGGACGGCAGGCGCGCACGAGGTCGAGGATCATCTCGACGATGCCCTCGCCGACCGGCATCCGGCGCAGGAGCGCCTGCGCATCGATCAGGTCTTGCGTGGTGAAGACCGCCGTCGCCGCCGCCTCCTCCGCGCCGGTGGTGGCGAGGATGATGTCGCGCTCCGCGTCGCGGTCCGGGTATTCCACGTCGACCTGCAACAGGAAGCGGTCGAGCTGTGCCTCGGGCAGGGGGTAGGTGCCTTCCTGCTCCAGCGGGTTCTGGGTCGCGAGCACGTGGAACGGCTGGTCGAGCTTGTGCTCGTGCCCGGCAACCGTCACCGCGCGTTCCTGCATCGCCTGGAGCAGAGCGGACTGCGTGCGCGGCGAGGCCCGGTTGATCTCGTCGGCGAGGAGGAGCTGGCAGAACACCGGGCCGGGGATGAAGCGGAAACTGCGCTCGCCGTCCGTGGCCTCCTCGAGCACCTCGGAGCCGAGGATGTCGGCGGGCATGAGGTCCGGCGTGAACTGGATCCGGCCGCCGCTGATTCCCATGACGGAGGACAGCGTCTCGACCAGCCGGGTCTTGCCCAGCCCCGGAAGCCCGATGAGGAGCGCGTGGCCCCCGGCGAGCATGGCCGCCATGACCTGTTCCACAACGGTTTCCTGGCCGATGATGCGCCGTGCGACCATGGCGCGCGCCTCGGTCAGCTTGCTGCCGAGCGCCTCGATGTCGGCCACCAGGTTTTCCGTGTCTTCCATGAGACGTCTCCGATCTGTTGGTTGGAGTCAGTAAAGGACATGGGGTCCCGGGACGCAAATGACAGATACGACAAAACACGATCACGGCGGCGTGTCGGCGCGCTGCGTGGTGCGGACGGCGGATTTCGAGGCGGGATTTCGCCGGTTCGATCCGTCAAGCGCCGGTGGGAGAGCGAACCGGCGGGCCCTCGGGCGCGTATCCGTGACGGCTGTTCACGGAACGTGGGCGGGATGCTACGGGTTGAGAGCGAGAACCGGGAGGCTTCACAGATGACGAAAACCACCGAGACCGGACAGGTCGGGATCAGCGCCGAAAGCATCGCGTCCTCTGCCAAGAAGGCGGCGAAGGGCGGACTGCCGCCCGTGGACAAGTGGGATCCGGAATTCTGCGGCGATCTCGACATGCGGATCGCGCGGGACGGAACATGGTTCTACCTCGGCACGCCGATCGGGCGGCACGAGCTGGTGAAGCTGTTCTCGTCGATCCTCCGCAAGGACGGGGACGACTATTTCCTCGTCACGCCGGTCGAGAAAGTGGGGATCACGGTGGACGACGCGCCCTTTGTGGCCGTGGATTTCACCCGCGAGGGGGATGCGCTGCGCTTCGTGACCAACGTCGAGGACGAGGTCGTGGCAGGCCCCGACCACCCGATCCGCGTGGTGCGCGACCCGGAGACCGGCGAGCCGTCGCCCTACATCAACGTGCGCCGCAACCTCGAGGCGCTGATCGACCGCAAGAGCTTCTACCGGCTGGTCGAGATCGGGGAGCACGACACGCACGAGGGCGAGAGCTGGTTCGGTCTGCGCTCGCAGGGCGCGTTCTTCCCGATCATTCCCAGTGCTGAGTTGCCTCCGGACTGAGCGACCGGGACGGCCTCTGGAATCACTTTCGTGTTCCGGCGAAGCCTGAAGGCGCCAATTCCTCGCGTATCATCAATTGTGAGCCATGTGTTGCGCCGCGGGCTTCGCCCGCGTCGCGGCGGGGCCTCGCTTCGCTCGGCCGGAACGACCTCTCGCCGGAGCTTTATGGGTCGACCGGGTAGGGGGCTGTCTGCCCCCCTCGCCCTTCGGGCTCACCCCCCGAAGGTTTTCGGAAACAGAGAAGATGGACAGTCCATCGCTTGGATGTGTTGCAGGGGCCTTTCCCCTTACGGCCCCGGCTCCTCGTCTGTTGCTGCGTCCGCCGTTGGTGCCCTCGCCTACTTCTCTGTTTCCGGAAACCTCGGGGGGCGTTGGCCAGCTTGCTGGCCGGCGCGGGGGCAGCGCCCCCTCCGTCCGTGGTGCCAGGGCTTGTCTCCAAGGTCAGAAACAGGAACGCCGCGCCCGAAGGGCGCGGCGCGTCGCGACGGCGAAGCGGGCGCAAATCCTGTATCACGCCGCGAGTCCGGGTTCAGCCATCGACGCGGGCGAAGAAGATCACCGTCATCACGACGCCCACCGCGATCACGAAATACCGAAGGTAATCCGTCCGAATAACGCGGCTTACGCGCGCGCCCACGAACCCGCCAGCCGCAGTCGCCACCATCATGATCAGCGCAGGCTTCCAGGCGATCAGCCCGGCCACCACGAAGGTCGCCGCCGAGATGACTGACAGGATAGCGGAGAGAAGGTTCTTCAGACCGTTCATCCCGTGCAAATTCACGAAGCCGATCAGCCCGAACGCCGCGAGCAGCATGATCCCGAGCCCGCCGTTGAAATAGCCGCCGTAAATCGAAACGGCGAGGATCGTGGCGCCTGACAGGGTCGGCCCGGCATCCCGCCCGCCCCGGGCGCGGATCATTGCGAGAAGGGACGGCCCCGCCGCGAAGAGCGTTGTCGCGATGAGCAACAGCCACGGGACGAGCACCATGAAGGTGTCGCCCGGGGTGACGATGAGGAGGAGCGCGCCGATCACGCTGCCGATTGCGGCGATGCCGATGATCGCCTTCAGCGACAGCGTACCCTCGGCAGCAATATCGTCGCGGAAGGCTACCGCGCTCGACAGGTATCCCGGCATGGCCGAAAGTGTAGCGGTCGCATTCGCCATGACCGGCGGGATGCCGATGTAGATGAGCGCCGGGAAGCTCAGGAAAGTCCCGCCGCCCGCCACTGCGTTGAGCATTCCCGCAGCGAATCCCGCGACCACCAGCAACAGTATTTCGGCCATCTTTTTGCCTCCCGGTTCACCGGCGCTCTGTGCCGGTTTTTGCGGCAGGGCGCAACGGCATGGCCCGCGCCGTGACGTATTGGTTCAGGCCGATGGCTTCGCGCCGTAGCCGGGCGGTAGATGCGTTCCACCTGTTGGATGGTTCACGGTCGGGTATCCCCGCCGTCCAGCAATTTTGCCAGGTAGCGCTCGAAATCGTCGAGATTGACCGGCTCGAACTGTCCGAAGCCCTGCATCCAGACGCTCGCGGCCTTCATCGAGCCGGGTTCCAGCTTGCACCATGTCACACGCCCGCGCTTTTCCTGCGTGATGAGTCCGGCTCGGGTGAGAATCCGCAGGTGCTTGGAAATCGCGGCGAGGGACATGTCGAAAGGTTCGGCCACGTCTGTCACCGCCATGTCATCCTCGAGAAGCATGGTCAGGATCGCCCTGCGCGTGGGATCGGCCAGCGCGGCGAAGGTGAGGTCGAGCGGGGAGTCCATGAAGACGCGTTAGGGCCGGGCCGGGCCATCGTCAACCAGCTGGTTGAATATGCGAGAATGCCGCTCGTGGATGCGTTCTCCCCCTGACCGAGCAGCCTCGGCTGAAACGGGCGTGCGTGAAATCCTTTTATTTCAGTGGCTTGAGTGTCCGTTTGGTGGCGCTATCGGCGGTTGACTCCTTCGCGGCTCCACCTTAGCACTCCCTCAACTCTTCTGAGGGGCAAATCCGACGTGGCGAACCCGCTGGACGATCTTCCGAAAGACCGCCTCAAGGCGCTCGAGGACCGGATCGCCGCGCGCAGGCCGAAGGTCGAGGACAGCCCGCACCAGAAGAAGGACTACGCGCTCGCGAACCTCGCATGGCGCATGGTCATCGAACTCGTGGCCGGTCTGGGGATCGGCTTCGGCATGGGATACGGGCTGGATTACCTCTTCGGGACGCTGCCCTTGTTCCTGGTCATATTCACGCTGCTGGGGCTGGCAGCCGGCATCAAGACGATGCTGAACTCGGCCCGGGAGCTTGGGGAAAAACAGGCGGCGAAAGCTGCGGAAGACAAGGACGACGCTCGTGGCGACTGAAGCACAAGGTGAAGAAACCGGCCTGGTATTCCACCCGCTCGACCAGTTCATCGTGAAACCGCTGTTCGGGGACATGGGCGATCCGGTCCACTGGTACACGATCACCAACGTGACCCTCTGGATGGCGCTCGCCGTTCTCGCAATCATCGCCCTGTTCGTCTTCGGCTCGCGCGGCCGGGCCATCGTGCCCACGCGCACCCAGTCGATCGGCGAAATCCTCTACGGTTTCACCTACAAGATGGTCGAGGACGTGGCGGGCAAGGACGCGATCAAGTTCTTCCCCTACATCATGTCGCTGTTCATGTTCATCCTGTTCGCGAACTTCCTGGGCCTCCTGCCCATGTCTTTCGCGACCACGTCGCACATTGCCGTGACCGCCGTTCTCGCACTCGCCGTCTTCATCACCGTGACCGTCGTCGGTTTCGTGAAGAACGGCGTGGGTTTCCTCGGCCTCTTCTGGGTCGCCTCCGCGCCGCTCGCGCTGCGCCCGGTGCTCGCGATCATCGAACTGATCTCCTACTTCGTGCGCCCGGTGAGCCACTCCATTCGTCTGGGCGGCAACATCATGGCCGGCCACGCGGTGATGAAGGTTTTCGCCGGCTTCGCCGCGATCGCCGCCATCTCGCCCTTCGCGGTTCTGTCGATCACTGCCATCTACGGGCTCGAAGTGCTCGTGGCCGGTGTCCAGGCCTACGTCTTCACGATCCTGACCTGCGTGTACCTGAAGGACGCGCTGCATCCGTCGCACTGAGGATCGGCCCCGCCAAACCCAAGAATATCAACGCAATTCCATCGTAAGGAGAAATCAAATGGAAGGCGATATCGCACAACTCGGTCAATTCATCGGCGCTGGCCTTGCCGGCATCGGTTCCGGCGCTGCCGCCATCGGCGTGGGCCACGTGGCTGGCAACTTCCTCGCCGGCGCGCTGCGCAACCCGTCGGCTGCTGGCGGCCAGACCGCCACGCTCTTCATCGGCATCGCCTTCGCGGAAGCCCTGGGGATCTTCTCGGTCCTCGTCGCGCTTCTGCTGATGTTCGCCGTCTGATCCTGCCGAACCATCCTTACGACCGGGGAGGCAGGCACGCGCCTGTCTCCTCGCTGTAATCCGGGTTCCAGGAGGAAACGATGGCAACTGAAACCGAAAACGGCGCAGTTGATGCGGCCCACGGCGCGGCCGAGGCCGGTGGCGCGGGCATGCCGCAGCTGGAATTCTCGACCTTCGGGAACCAGATTTTCTGGCTCGTCGTCGCGCTGGTCATCATCTTCTTCGTGCTCTCCAAGATCGCGCTGCCGCGCATCGCGGGAGTTCTCGCCGAACGGCAGGGCACGATCACGAACGATCTCGCCGCCGCCGAAGAGCTGAAGCAGAAGGCCGTCGAGGCCGAAGAGGCCTACAAGCAAGCGCTCGCCGATGCCCGCGCGGAAGCGAACAAGATCGTCGCGGACGCCAAGGCCGACATCCAGGCCGACCTCGATGCCGCGCAGGCCAAGGCCGATGCGGAAATCGCCGCCAAGACCGCCGAGTCGGAGAAAGCCATCGCGGAAATCCGTGACGGCGCCGCCGAAAGCGCGAAAGAGGTGGCCAAGGACACGGTCAAGGAAATCCTCGGTGCGCTTGGCTTCTCGGCCGACGCGCGCACCGTCACCTCGGCGGTCAACGCCCGCACGAAAGGATGAGGACGATGAAACGACTTCTCCCCCTCGTTCCCTTCGCGCTGGCCACGCCCGCCATGGCCGCAAGCGGCCCGTTCTTCTCGCTCGGCAACACGGACTTCATCGTGCTGCTGGCCTTCATCGTCTTTGTGCTGGTCCTTGTCTACTTCAAGGTCCCCGGCATGATCGGCGGGATGCTCGACAAGCGTGCCGACACGATCAAGTCGGAGCTGGAAGAGGCCCGGGCGCTGCGTGAAGAGGCGCAGACGATCCTCGCCTCCTACGAGCGCAAGCAGAAGGAAGTCTCGGAGCAGGCCGACAAGATCGTCGAGCATGCCAAGACCGAGGCTGCCGAAGCCGCCGAGCGTGCGAAAGCGGACCTCAAGGACTCCATCGCGCGTCGCCTCGCCGCCGCCGAGGACCAGATCAAGTCCGCCGAATCCGCCGCGGTGAAGGAAGTGCGCGACAGCGCCATCGCTATCGCCATCGGCGCCGCCGAGGACATCATCTCCAAGAAGATGACCGCTGCGGAAGGCAACAAGCTGATCGAAGACGCGATCACGGACGTGGAAACCAAGCTCCACTGAGCCGTCAGGCAGAGACACGGATGAACCCGGGCCATCGCGCCCGGGTTTTTCTTTTCCGGGGTATCAGCGCTGCTCGACCGGGAACCGTTCCATACCCCAGCCGTCCACGAGGCACCGCGCCCGCACCGTGAGCGGGCCGTCCGGCACCGTGTCCAGCGTGAGCGAACGCGTGAAGGGCTGCTCGTCCACATGGGGATGCGCAAGTTCCCGGATGCCGAGCGATCTGCCGTCCGGCCCGAACACCTCCCACGCATCGGCATAGTGATCCCAGCCCTCGTCGGGGTGGGCCAGCGTGACCTGCACCGTGTTCCCCTCGATCCACGCCGCTTCAACCTCGGGGGTCTCCGCGAGGGCGGGCAAGGGCAGGAGGGCGAGGATCAGGGCAGGTCTCATTCCGGGTCCGGTGTCAGGAGCGTGGCGCGGGAACGCGATGCGAACTCGCGTCGCCACAGAACCACGAAGGTGATCACGGTGGAAATCAACAGCGCGAGAGGGCCCAGGAGCCAGGCGAGCGCGGCCATCGCGAAATAGATCGCCCTGAGACCTCGATTGTAGCTGCGCGCCGCGTTGATGTTGATCTCGGCCGCCTTGGCCGCCCGGGGATAGGCCGCCGGATCGTCCGGCTCGTTGGGGACCGAGGCCATGACCACCGCGCAGTAGCCGAAGAGCCGGTGCGCCCAGACGAAGCCGAGGAACCCGCTGGCGACCAGCAGGATCACGACGAGGATCTTGGCTTCCCACACATGCTCGGGCGCGGTGGCGGCGGTGAGGTCGGTCGCCACGCCCTCCAGCCGCTCGGTATTGCCCAGGAGCGCCAGCCCGCCACCGATGGAGATCATGCAGGCCGAGGCGAAAAACGTCGTCCCCTGCCGGAGCGAGGCGAGGACCGAACTGTCGAAGATACGCGGCTGGCGCGTGACGTATTGTACGAGCCAGTCCCGCCGGTATTGCTTCATCACCCGCGAGGTCGAGGGGCGCTTTTCGCTGGAATGCTCGATCATCCAGCCGATGAGCTGCCACGCCCCGATGAGGACCGCGAAGGCGACCGCGTCGAGTATCGTGAACCCTGCGAGGAAGGCGGGCATCAGAACGGCTTCGCCACGACGGCCCAGAGCACGGCGATGACCACGAGCACCGAAACCTCGTTGAAGATGCGCAGGTACTTGTCCGACTGCTCGAACTCGCCGCGCTGCGCCTTGATGACCAGCCGCCCGGTCCAGACGTAGTGAACGGCCAGGAGCACGACGAGGCCGAGCTTCAGCCAGACCCAGCCTGGAAACCCGATGTCCCACGCCATCCACAATCCCGTGATCGCGGCGATGACACCGAGGCCCGCCGAAAAGCGGTAGAGCCGGAAGGTCAGGTCACCGATGGGTCCCTGTGCCGTGTGCCGGTCCCAGTCGCGCTTCCAGTAGATGATCGCGCGGGGGACGGCGAAAATCGACGTCATCCAGCCCATCACGCAAAGGATATGTATGATCTTGACCCATGTCATGGTGCGAGATGACCCGACATATGATGGGAGCGCAAGGGCGATGCGCGGGTTTGCGTCAGCGCCGCGCGGGCTTTATGACAGGTCCATCCAGGGAGGTGCCCCATGCAGATGCCAGAGCCGCGCGAGGACATTCTCGCGAAGAAGGACCGGATCGTGTCGCGCTTGCGCGAGGTCCTGCCTGCAAACGCGGTGATCGACGACGGGATCGAGCTAAAGGCCTACGAATGCGATGCGCTGTCGGCCTACCGCTGTCCGCCGCTCTGCGCCGTTCTGCCGGCCTCGACCGCCGAGGTCAGCGCGGTGATGAAGGTCTGCCATGACGAGGGCGTCCCGGTGGTTCCGCGCGGCGCGGGCACTTCGCTCGCAGGTGGGGCGCTGCCCACGGCGGACAGCGTGATCCTCGGCGTCGCGCGGCTGACCGAGGTGCTGGAGGTCGACTACGACAACCGCTTCATCCGGGTCGAGGCGGGGCGCACGAACCTCGCCGTCACGGGCGCGGTCGAGGCGGACGGGTTCTTCTACGCCCCCGATCCGTCGAGCCAGCTGGCCTGCGCCATTGCGGGCAATATCGCGATGAACTCCGGCGGGGCGCATTGTTTGAAATACGGGGTGACGACCAACAACCTCATGGGCGTCACGATGGTCATGGCCGACGGCGAGGTGGTCGAGATCGGCGGCGCGCATCTGGACGCGGGCGGGCTGGACCTCCTGGGTCTCGTCTGCGGGTCCGAGGGCCAGTTGGGCGTCGTGACCGAGGCGACGCTGCGCATCCTCGCGAAACCCGAGGGCGCGCGGCCCGTGCTGATCGGTTTCGACTCGAATGTCGTCGCCGGGGCCTGCGTCTCCGACATCATCAAGACCGGCATCGTGCCGGTGGCCATCGAATTTATGGACCGCCCCTGCATCGAGGCGACCGAGGCGTTCACAGGCGCGGGATACCCGGACTGCGAGGCGCTCCTCATCATCGAGGTCGAGGGCAGCGAAGCGGAGATCGACGATCAGTTGTCGCGCATCATCGCCATCGCCGAGCGTCACGATCCGGTCGAGGTCCGCCAGTCGTCCTCGCCTGAACAGAGCGCCAAGATCTGGCTCGGTCGGAAGTCCGCTTTCGGCGCGATGGGGCAAATAAACGACTACATGTGCCTCGACGGGACGATCCCGGTCAGCGAATTGCCACATGTGCTGGGCCGGATCGGGGAGCTGTCGGATCAGTATGGGCTGAAGGTCGGCAACGTGTTTCACGCGGGCGACGGCAACATGCATCCGCTGATCCTCTACAACGCGAACGAGCCCGGCCAGCTCGAGAAATGCGAGGCGATGGGGGCCGACATCCTCAGGCTCTGCGTCGAGGTGGGCGGCTGCCTGACCGGCGAGCATGGCGTGGGCGTCGAGAAGCGCGAGCTGATGGGGACGCAGTACACCGACACCGACCTCGACGTGCAGATGGCGGTGAAGGACGTGTTCGATCCGCGCTGGATCCTGAACCCCGCGAAGGTCTTTCCGCTCGACGTGAGCGCGGGACGGCGCGGGTAGATTTCGCCCGGGCTGGCGCCCGGTCGACCCGCCGGGGGAGGCCAGCCTCCCCCGGACCCCCTCCGAGGTTTTTTGAAACAGAGAAGATGATGCGGATTGAGAGCGAAGCCGAGCTGGCCGAGATGATCGCGGGGGCGAATGGCGCTTTGCGTGTAAAGGGCGGCGGCACGCGGGACGTGGGTGCGCCAGTCGTGGGCGAAGTGTTGGAAGTCGGGATCGCCGGCGTCACGCTTTACGAGCCGGGGTCGCTGACGCTGGTGGTCGGCGCCGGGACGCCGGTGGCCGAGATCGATGCGCTGCTCGCCGCCGAAGGCCAGAGGCTGGCCTTCGAGCCGATGGATCACCGGCGGCTTCTGGGCACGACCGGGACGCCGACGATCGGGGGCGCCGTGGCCGCGAACGTGTCAGGCCCCCGGCGGATCCAGGCGGGGGCCGCGCGTGATTTCACGCTGGGCGCGCGCTTCGTCGATGGTGCGGGCCGGGTGGTGAAGAACGGCGGGCGAGTGATGAAGAACGTCACCGGCTACGACCTTGTGAAACTCCTGTCCGGGTCTTGGGGCACGCTCGGCGTGCTGAGCGAGGTGAGCCTGAAAGTGCAGGCGATGCCGGAGGTGCAGGCGACGCTCGTGGCCGAGGGGCTGTCGGCCGCCGAGGCGGTCGCGAAGCTGTCGGCGGCGCTCGGGTCGCCCTTCGATGTGACCGGGGCCGCGCATCACGTGGGCGGGCGCACGCTGGTCCGCCTCGAGGGGCTGGAGGGGGCCGTCACCTACCGCGCGAAGGCCTTGCAGGACGGAGCACTCGCCGGGTTCGAGTTGGTGCGCGGCGACGAGAGCGCCGCGATGTGGGAGGCCGTGCGGGACGTTGCACCGTTGGCGGACGGGACCAGCGCAATCTGGAAGGTGAGCGTGAAGCCGGGCGACGCGCCGGGAATCCTCGACGCGCTCGGGTCTCGGGTGTCGGGCGCGATCCTTGATTGGGGCGGGGGGCTCATGTGGCTCGCGTTGCCGGAAGAGGGCGATTGCGGGGCCGGGGCCATCCGCTCCGAGCTCGCCCGGACCGGGGGCCACGCCACGCTCATACGCGCCGGGGCCGAGACGCGGGCGGCTGTGCGGGTGTTCCAGCCGGAGCCCGCGCCCATCGCGGCGCTGAACCGGCAACTCAAGAAGAAATTCGATCCGAGGGGTATCCTGAACCCCCGGCTCATGGGGGTGTGACGTGCAGACGTTTTTCACGGAAGAGCAACTTCAGGACCCCGGCGTCGCGCGCTCGAACGAGATCCTGCGCGCCTGCGTCCATTGCGGGTTCTGCACGGCGACCTGCCCGACTTACCAGGTGCTGGGCGACGAGCTGGACAGCCCGCGGGGGCGCATCTACCTCATCAAGGACATGCTGGAGAACGACCGGCCCGCCGACGAGAAGACGGTGAAGCATATCGACCGCTGCCTGTCCTGCCTCGCTTGCATGACCACATGTCCCTCCGGCGTGCATTACATGCACCTCGTCGATCATGCGCGGGTGCATATCGAGAAGACCTACAAGCGACCCCTGACGGACCGTGTGCTGCGCTGGACGCTGGCGCGCATCCTGCCCTATCCGGGGCGGTTCCGGCTGGCGCTGTTGGGCGCGAAGATCGGCAAGCCGTTTCGGCGGTTGGTGCCGGATGCCCGCCTGCGCGCGATGCTGGCGATGGCGCCCAAGCAGATCCCGCCGGTAAGCCGCAATGACGATGCGCAGGTGTTCCCCGCCATTGGCGAGCGCAAGAAGCGGGTCGCGCTGATGACGGGCTGCGCACAGCGGGCGCTGGATACCGACATCAACGACGCCACGATCCGTCTGCTGCGTCGCCTCGGCTGCGACGTGGTGCTGGCGAAAGGGCAGGGGTGCTGCGGCGCGCTTACCCACCACATGGGCAAGGAGAAGGAGGCCCACGGCACGGCGGCCAGAAACATCCGGGCCTGGGTGCGCGAGATGGACGGCGAGGGGCTCGACGCCGTGGTCATCAACACTTCAGGCTGCGGCACGACGGTGAAGGATTACGGCCACATGTTCCGCACCACCGCCATGGCGGCGGATGCTGCGCGGGTGTCCGGGATCGCGATGGACGTGTCCGAACTGCTTATGCAACTGGACCTGCCCGTGGGGGACAAGGGGCTGCGCGTCGCCTATCACGCGGCCTGTTCGCTCCAGCATGGTCAGCAGATCAAGACCTATCCCAAGGACCTGCTGAAGCGGGCCGGGTTCGAAGTCGTGGAACCGGCGGACCCGCATCTGTGCTGCGGTTCGGCGGGCACCTACAACCTGATGCAGCCGGAAATCTCGGCCAAGCTCAAGGAGCGCAAGCTGCGCACGCTCATGGCGAAGGAACCGGAGGTGATCGCGGCGGGCAATATCGGTTGCATGATCCAGATCGGCGGCGGGACCGAGACTCCGGTCGTGCATACGGTCGAACTGCTCGACTGGGCCACGGGCGGGCCGCGCCCGCGCAAGATGGCAACAGACTGAACCCAACCCGCGACGGAGTCACATTTTCGCCCCATAGCGCAGGTAGCTCCCATCAGGAACCGAAGACAGCAGGGCGAGGCCCACCCATGATCCGACTGTTCGCCGCAGTGCTGGCGCTCGTCCCCCTGACCCCGGCCTTGGCCGAGCCGTCGGACCTGCGCGCGCTCATGACGGCGAACGACAGTAAGGGGTGGGAGGCGGTCGGGCGCCTCGACATTGCGGGCGAGGCGTTCTGCACCGGCGCGCTGATTTCGGAGACCATCGTTCTCACCGCCGCGCATTGCGTGTTCGACTCCGACACGGGTCAGCCATACCCGGCGAACAGCATCGAGTTTCTCGCGGGTTGGCGCGGCGGGCGCGCCGTCGCCTATCGCAGCGTGCGCCGCTACGTCGTTCACGAGGATTACGACTTCAACGGCGAAGACAACACCCGGCGGGTGGCGAGCGATATCGCGCTCCTTGAACTCGACCAGCCGATCCGCAAGACGAATGTATCGCCATTCGCGGTCGGGGACTGGCCCCGCAAGGGCGACGAGGTCGGCGTGGTGTCCTATGCCCGCGACCGCGAAGACATGCCGTCGTTGCAGGAAACCTGCAAGGTGCTCGGGCGGCAGGGCGGTTCGCTGGTAATGAACTGCGACGTGGATCACGGGGCCTCGGGTGCGCCGATCTTCATGATCCAGTGGAACCGGCCCGTCGTTGTTTCGGTCGTGTCGGCCAAGGCGCATGCAGGAGATCTTCCCGTGTCGCTCGGCACCAGCCTCGATGACGAGATCGATGCGATGAAGGTGGCCCTGGCCAATTCCGACGGCGTTTTTGCTCATGTGGCGGCGCCGTCGCCTGCCTCAGCGCCCAAAGTCGTGCGCCGTGACGGCGGGGCGGCGGCCACCGCGAAATTCCTGCGTCCGGGCGACTGATCGCGCGTGTCGCGCAGGTCTTGAACCCCTGAAATCCGGTCCTAAATGAGCATTGCGGACGCCGATGAGCGGGTCCGTGTCCCAGCCTGTCCCGTGTCGGGAAGGCCATACCGTTATTGCTCAGATGAGGATGACCATGCGTAATATCGACCTTCAACCGCTCTACCGTGCCACCGTCGGTTTCGACCAGATCGCCGATCTCATGGACCGGGTGTTCGCCAACGACGTGAGCCGTGAGAGCTACCCCCCGTACAACATCGAGAAGACCGCCGATGACAGCTGGCGCATTTCCGTCGCCGTGGCCGGTTTCACCGATGAGGAACTCGCCGTCGAGGTGAAGGAAAACGCCCTCGTGATCTCGGCCCGCAAGGCCGATGAGCAGGAGAAAAAGACCTACCTTCACCGCGGTATCGCGACGCGCGCATTCGAGCGCCGCTTTCACCTCGCCGACCATGTGAAGGTGACGGGCGCCGTGCACGAGAACGGCATGCTTCACATCGACCTCGTGCGGGAAGTGCCGGAAGCGCTGAAACCGCGCCGGATCGAGATCGCCAAGGCAGACGACATCGAAGCGAAGGCGATCGAGGCCTGATCGCACCCAAAACCTGAACAGTGCGACGCGCGGGCTTCGGTCCGCGCGTTTTCGTTGCAGCCTAGTTCAAATGCGATCCAGTTGACGACCCGGAGTTACCCACCCTTAACGCGCGGTATGGAATACCGGCCCCATTCCTATTGCGAACAGGATTAAAGGAGTGGGGACATGAACAGCAGCAACGCGGCTCGGATAAGAGCCTGCCTGACGGAATTGTATCCGCGGCGACGGGAATTCGCCGCGCGGTTTTACGAAAGGTTCTTTGAGCAGGCGCCACAGGTCCGGCGCTTGTTCGTGCATGACACGGACAAGCAGCAGCTCATGCTCTATGCCGCGATCGCGATGTCGATGCGCGCGCTGGAGTCGGCCCGCATGCTCGACGAGGAGCTCGTGGAATTCGGCAGCCGCCATGCGCGGGTCGGTGTCAAGGAAGAGCATTTTCCCATCTTCGGATCGGTATTTCTCGAGACCCTGATCGAGTTCCTGCCACACCATGACCACCCGGACCTTGCCCGGTCATGGTGGGGTGCGTTCACCGACATTTCCACCGCGATCATCGCCGGTCTTCGGGCCGAAGCGGCAGTCATGTCAGCGGAGCGGAAACTGTTTGCCGCGGAAGCGGAGGATTCGCCCGTCGTCATCCTCGGCCGTCGGATGGAGAACCGATTCCGGGGCAACCGGCTGCATTGAACGCCAGATGTGAAAGGGCGGGGTCTCCCCCGCCCTTCTTCGTCCTCGGCCTGACCGATCACATCGCGGAGGCGATGCCGTCCACCTGGAAGAACATTGTTTCGCCGGAGTGATCGTCCACCCCGTCGTTGTCGGTCGAGACCCAGGCGGTGCCGTCCGCAGCGATGGCGAGGCCTTCGACCTTGTCCAGCACGAAGCCGCCTGTTGCCCTAAGGTCGGGGATGAGGTCGCGGACCTCTTCCACAGTCACGACTGGCAGGTCGGAGCCAAGCGGGGCCGGCCGCATTTCGTCGAGGGCCACGCGGGTGATGCGCTTCACCCGGGCGCGGTCGCCCAGTTGGTTGTCGCGCTCCACAAGGTAGACATGGTCGCCATGCGCGGTGATTTCCGACAGGCCGACCCAGCCGGATGCGGCGGGCGTCTTGGGGTAATGGACCGCGCCCCAAGCACCAGACGCGGTGTCGTAGGCCAGGAGCTTCACGTGATCCGCCGGATCGTCGGCCCATTCGCGCTGCACAGCCATCCAGAGCGTGTCACCGACCCTGGTGATACCCTCGAACCCGAAGCGGCGCTCGACCGCCATCAACTCGGCGGGCAGGCCGATCTCCTCCTGGATTTCCCCGGAGGCATCCACACGGTAGAGCGCATGCGGAATTACGCGGTCCGTGCGCCCCTCGGAGGCGAGCCAGAAACCGCCCTCACCGTCCAGCGCAATGCCCTCGAGGTCGAGTTTCTGCGCCGGACGACCGGCACGGGTCACGTCGATCGCATCGACGATGCGAGCTGGTGTCCGGTTCGTGTCGATCTTGAAAATGCGTGGCTGGTAGCCATAGAAGCTGTCCGATACCGCCCAGACGATACCGGCCTCATCCGCCACCATGCCCGAGATCGCGCCCCAGCCGGTGAGCTCGGCCATACCTTCGGAGGTGAGGTGCGGGTAGAGCGCCTCGCCCTCGGCATATTCGAAGATCATGACGTGGCTGCGGGCCCCGCCGTCCTCGAGCAGGTCCGTCTCGTTGGCCGAGACGAGAAGGTTGCGCTCGGGGATCGTCACGTAGCCTTCCGGCCCGACGCCCGACGGCAGGATCTGTTTCAAAACGGGGTTCGCCATGTCGGTCACATCATAGACGCCCACCGCCGAGCCGCGTTCGGAGCCCACGAAGACCATCGGGGTGCCGTTGTAGATGCCTGCGGTCACCGACTCCGGCTCCACACCCTTGGCGTCCGAGCGCTTGTCCGGGTAATGGCCGATCTGAACCAGCGCATGTTCGAACGAAGGGCCGCTTTCATAGACGACCGACCCGTCCTTTGCGAAAATCGTCCATGAACGCGAACCACCCTCGTAGTCGCCCTCGTTCGCGGTGGCGAAGTGGGTGTCGTCCAGCCATTTTACCGCGTCGGGCTCACGCTTGCGGCCCATCTGTTTCTCCGTAAACAGCAGCGCCCCGCGCTCATCGGTCGCGTCGATGCCTTCGAGGTCCACGGATCCTGCCGAAAAATGGGACACGATCGAGCCGTCACGGGCGACCACGACAATGTGGTTGTTCTCCTGCAGGGTCACGACCGTTTCGCCAAGCGCGTTGATGTCCACGAACTCCGGCTCGGGATCGGATGGCGCAACCTCGGCCAGTCCTGTCAGGTCGGCGCGGATCAGCGTGTCGCAGACGAGCGCACCGTCGGCCACGTCGATCATCACGAGGTCTCCGGCGGGCAATTGGGGGATCACGCCATCGTTCAGGTCCTCGTCCCGCTCGTTCTCGATGGCGACCGACAGGAAGCTGCCGTCCTGCGCCTTGGCGACCGAGTCGGGCTGACCGCCCAGGTCGCATTCGGTCGTGACCTCACCCGAAGCGATGTTCATTGAAACGATCCTGCCGGACGGGTCCGTGTAGCTTTCCGACGTGTTCACGCCAATGAACGCCACGTCGCCGGTCACGGCGACCGAGGTCGGCTCGCCCCCCAGTTCGACATTGCCGAGCGGCTTCGGGTTCGCCGGATCGGTGATGTCGATGCGTCCCACGACGCCCAGCGGGCTGTCGGTGTAGACGAGCGTCATGCCATCCGCTGTTACGTCGATAATCTCGGACGAGGTCTCGCGGCTGACGTCTTCGCCCTCGGCCATGTTCGAGGCGACGGGAAAGCTGGCGATGCGGTTGAAATTCATTTCGGCCGTTGCCGTGCCGGCCAGCAGCGCGAAGGCCGAGGTGAACGTCAAGAACTTGGTGGTCATATGTCCCTCCGGTTTGTCCATGCGCGCATGGTGCCGGAGGCGGTGACGGGCTCATGAACCTGTCATGACCGTTTTGTAAAAGGTGCGGGCTGGCGCCCGCGCAGGGTCTGCGCCGCCCCGGCTACGCCGGGACGCCGCGGTGGGCGAGGGGCGCTGCCCCTCGCGCTCCCCGAAGTATTTCGAAAACGAAGAAGCCTCAGATGCTCAGGCAAATATACTTCATCTCGAGGTAATCCTCGATGCCATGCCGCGATCCTTCGCGACCGAGCCCCGACTGTTTCACACCGCCGAACGGGGCGACCTCGGTCGAGATGAGACCGGTATTCACGCCGACGATCCCGTATTCGAGTGCCTCGGCCACCTTGTAGACACGGCTCAGATCGCGCGCGAAGAAGTAGCTGGCGAGGCCGAAGATCGTGTCATTCGCCTTTTGGATGACGTCGTCCTCGTCCGTGAAACGGAAGAGCGGCGCGAAGGGGCCGAAGGTTTCTTCCGTCGCGCAGGCCATGTCCTGCGTCGCGTTCTTGACGATGGTGGGTTGGTAGAAGAGCCCGCCCAGGTCGTGCGGCGCACCGCCGAGGATGACCTCGCCGCCTTTGTCGGTCGCGTCCTTCTGATGTTCTTCGACCTTCTTCACCGCTTTGTCGGTGATAAGCGGGCCGAGGTCCGTTTCCGCGTCCAGTCCATCGCCGACGGTGAGTTCCGAGACCGCCTTGGCGAATTTTTCGGCGAAGGCATCGTAGACGCCGTCCTGCACGTAGATCCGGTTCGCGCAGACGCAGGTCTGGCCGTTGTTGCGGAACTTGCAGGCGATGGCACCCTGCACGGCGGCGTCGAGATCGGCGTCGTCGAACACGATGAAGGGGGCATTGCCGCCCAGTTCCATCGAACATTTCATAACCTGGTCGGCGGCCTGCGAAAGAAGGATGCGCCCCACTTCGGTCGAGCCGGTGAAGGTGAGCTTGCGCACCGCCGGGTTCTCGCAGAATTCCTTGCCGATTTCAGAGGACCGCGACGAGGTGACGACGCTGAAGAGCCCGGCGGGCAGGCCCGCGCGTTCGGCGAGGACGGCGATGGCGAGTGCCGACAGCGGTGTCTCCCCGGCGGGTTTCGACACGAAGCCGCAGCCGGCGGCGAGCGCGGGACCGCACTTGCGCGTGATCATGGCGTTTGGGAAGTTCCATGGCGTGATCGCCCCCACGACACCGACCGGCTGACGGATCACCATGAGGCGTTTGTCTGGCTGGTGTCCCGGGATCATCTCGCCGTAGATGCGTTTGCCCTCTTCCGCGAACCATTCGATGAACGAGGCGCCATAGGCGATTTCGCCCTTCGCCTCGGTAATGGCCTTGCCCATTTCCGCCGACAGGATCGCGCCGAGGTCATCCTGGTTTTCCATCATCAGGTCGAACCACTTTCGCAGGACCGCGGCGCGCTCCTTGGCCGTCCGGGACTGCCAGTCCTTCTGGGCGGCTTCGGCCCCCGCGATGGCGCGGGCGGTTTCGGCCCGTCCGAGATCGGGAACCGTGCAGAGCACGTCGCCCCGCGACGGGTTCGTCACCTCGAACGTGGCCCCGTTGTCGGCGTCGATCCATTCCCCCGCCACATAGGCCTTGGTCACGAGCAGGGACGGGTCCTTGAGTAGACCGGCGAGGTCGGTCGTGTCGCGCGGCATGGCAGCCTCCATTTAATTAACGTGTTAACTATATACGCCGGTCGGCGCAGGACATGCAAGGGGAACGTTGCGATGCGCGGGGGCGTTCCTCAGCCACCGAAATCCGACAAGGCCTTGAAGTCCATCGTCTTGAGCAACTCCAGCACCGTGGCCGTGTCGCCGCCTTCGGCGCGCACGAGAATGCGCCCGTCGATCAGGCCGGTGATCTCGTCGTCGTCCACGATGAACTTCTCGCGCCCCACGCGCTCCACCTTCATGCCGAGCATCGCAGCATTGGCGAGCATCCCGCCGAAGGCCGTGACCATCGGGTTGTCGACCATGATCGAGATGGAGAACCGATCGGACCCGTTCGAATATGTCCCCTCGGTGCCGACACCGCCGCCCATCATCGCCATGCCGGTGCCGACATCGGTGTCGATCTCCCGCTCGTACCCGTCAGGCGGCTCAGGAAGGAACTGCTCCAGCGCCGTGGTCTTCATCGCGCGCATGAGCGACTTGGCATAATCCAGCTCTTCGATCGCGTAGTCGATATCGCCCTCTTCGTAGGCCTGGAGCGCGGAGGACAGGGTGTCGGTCACCTCGTCGGCCAGCGCGGGCGCGGTGGCGAGGGCGAGGATGGCGGTCAGGGTCGAAAGTCGGGTCATCATGGGCTCCCAATGGCTGCTTGAAATCGAGGGAAGTGTCCGACGAGTCCCCCTCCGGGTCAATCGTCCCCGAAGCGCGTGCGCCAGGTGGGGAGGAGGTCCCCATTCGCCGGTGTGGCGTGAAAGACGCCGCGCGCAATGGCGCGGGCGAGGCAGGTCGCGGCCGAATGACCAAGGAGCATCATGTCGACGTCCGGTGTCTCGAGGGGCCGGGCGCCGGTTGCGGCGGCGAAGACGAGGTCGCCGTCGTGGGGCGTGTGGCTTGGGTGGATCGCGCGCGCCATGCCGTCATGGGCGGCGGTCGCCATACGCGTCGCCTGCGCCTGCGTCAGAGCCGCATCGGTCGCGACGATGGCGATGGTCGTGGCGGTGCGCGGGGTCAGCTTCGTGACGACGGGCGCGCCCGGGTCGAAACCGGTGATGGGCCCGCGCCCGCCGAATTCTGCGTCGAACTCCCAATGCGCGGCCCAGAACTGTCCCTCCGGTCCGGTCGCGCTCCCCACCGGGTTCACGGCGACGAGCGCGCCGACCGTGATGCCGTTGTCCAGCACGAGGGAGGCGGAGCCGAGGCCGCCCTTCGTCTCGGCGGTGAGCGCGCCCGTGCCCGCTCCGACGCTGCCGAGGTCGAAGCTCTCGCCCGCCGCGCCGAGCGCGGACCGTCCGAGCGCCTTGTACGGGTTCTCGCTCCATCCCTTGTCGCCGCCGTTGATCAGGTCGAATAGGATCGCTCCGGGCACGATGGGCACACGCTGATCCCCGACGGCGAAGCCACGCCCCTGCGCGCGCAGCGCGTCCGCGACACCCGAGGGGGCGTCCAGGCCGAAGGCGGATCCGCCGGACAGCACCAGCGCGTCGACCTCCTGCACGGTCTTGTCCGGGGCCAAGAGATCCGTCTCCCGGGTCCCCGGCGCACCGCCCATCACATGCACGCCCGCGACGAAAGGCTTGTCGCCCACCAGAACGGTCGAGCCGGTCTTGATCGCGTCGTCCGAGGCGTTACCGACCCTTAGGCCCGACACGTCGGTGATTAGGTTTCGCGCTCCCGGTCGCATCGCCGTCCTCTTCTCTGTTTCCAAAAACCTCACGGGGGTCCGGGGGTGTGAAACCCCCGGTCCGCCCTCAAATGCAGCGCCCGCCGTCCACTTCCATCGCGACGCCCGTGACCATGCTGGCCTCGTCCGAGCAGAGGAAACAGGCGGCGTTGCCCATGTCCTGGGGCGTCGAAAACCGACCCAGCGGGATGGTAGAGACGAACTTGGCGCGCATCTCGGGCGTGTCCTCGCCCATGAAGGACTTGAGGAGAGGCGTCTCGCCCGCCACCGGCGCGAGCGCGTTCACGCGGATGCCGAAGGGGGCGAGTTCCACGGCCATCGTCTTGGTCGCCGTGATCATCCAGCCCTTCGAGGCGTTGTACCAGTTGAGGTTCGGGCGCGGGCTCAGCCCCGCCGTCGAAGCGATGTTCAGGATCGCGCCCCTTCCGGCGGCCTTCATCGCAGGGACGAAGGCGCGGGCCATGAGATAGACGGACTTGGCGTTGACCGTCAGGACGCGGTCGAACTCCTCTTCCGTCACCTCCTCCATCGGTTTGGGCAGGTGCGTGACGCCGGCGTTGTTCACGAGTATGTCGATGTCACCGAGCGCGTCCCGGACCTCGGCGGCGAAAGCCTCGACCGAGGCGGCCTTGCCCACATCCACCGAAAGGGCGATCCCGCCGACTTCCTCTGCAATCGCTTGCGCGGCCTCGAGGTTGATGTCGGCCACGCAGACCTTCGCGCCTTCCGCCGCGAACTTGCGCACGATCCCGGCGCCGAAGCCCGAGCCGCCGCCTGTCACGATCGCTGTTTTGCCTTCGAGCCGCATGGGCACCTCCCGATTTTTCGCGAGCCTGACGCAGGTCAGGGGCGGGGGCAAGACCACGTGACGCCGCCCAGCCCGCCGAAGCGCGCGAAACGGTCGAGTTCGGCGTCGAGCCGGGACCGGCGGCCCGCGCCCCAGCGCACCCCCGGCTCGGACCAGAAGCCGGTCACGGCGAGGTTGCCGGCGGCCTTGTCCGCCTTCGCCTCCAGGCGTCCGACGAACCGGTCGCCTTCGAGCAACGGGTAGACGTAGTAACCGTAGTGACGCTTGGCCTGTGGCACGAACATCTCGTTGCGGTAATGAAAGCCGAAAAGGCGCTCGGTCCGGGCCCGGTCGCGGAACGCCGGATCGAACGGGTTCACGATGCGGATGCGGGCGGAGGGGTCGGGCAGGTCGCGCAGGCGGGCGATCCGCTCGGGATCGGCCACGCAGCTCACCGTCCCGCCGTCGGCGCAGTCGATTTTGACCGTGGCCACGTCATTTCGACCGATCCAGTCGCGCGCTTCGGCGGGGCTGGTGGCGCCCCAGAAACGATAGATCTCGCCAGGCGTGCCGAAAACGATCCGCGACAGGGCGGCGGCGTGGAGCGCGTCGGCCTGCGCGGTCTCGTCGCGGTCGTGGTCGATCTCGCCCAGCACCCGTTCGCCCAGGTCGTAGAACTTGACGAAATTCTCACGGTGCGAGGTGGCGAGGTCGCCCGCGTACCACATCTGGTCGAGCGCCTTCTTGTGCGGCGGGCGCGCCCACATCTCGCGACTCTCCACCTTGGTGTCGAACGCATGGGTGGAAAGCGGGCCCTCCTGAGCGATACGGTTGCGTATGGCTGCGAGCTCCGCCTTCGCGAGCCCGGATTGATACCACGCGCCCCGCGCCGCCTTGGCGCCGAGCCGCGCGAATTGGCGGTGCCAGTCCGGCAAGACCTCGCGCGGGATGAGCGAGGCGTCATGGGTGAAATGCTCGAACAGCTCCCGCGCGGCGAGGTGGCGCCAGACCCGCCCCTCGCAGTAGGTCTGGGCCCGCGACCAGAGGATGTGGTCCTGCGCGCGGACCACGTTGCGGATCGTGTCGATCTGCAAAAACCCGAGATCGCGGATGATGCCCACCACGTCGGGCTTGCGCGTCGGCGGGTCGAGCAGGCCGTGGGCGGCGAGCCAGAGGCGGCGTGCGTCGCGGTTCGACAGGTGGGTCATGTTTCGCCCCGCAGAAAGCTGCGGGACGACGTGTTGCGGGGAGGCCAGCCTACCCCCGTCGCCATAGTCTCCCGGACAAATCGCGCAACACTAGCGACCCCCTCCGGGATATTTTCCGACCGGAAAGGGGCACGTGGTTCGGCAGAGCCGTCACCCATGTTTCGCAGCGATGGTCTTGAGCGTCGAGAAGCTGTAAAGCGCTTCGAAGCCCTTCTCGCGGCCGTGGCCGGATTTTCCCACGCCGCCGAAGGGCAGTTCCGCGCCGCCGCCCGCACCGTAGTTGTTGAGAAAGACCTGGCCCGCCTTGATCGCCTTTGCCATGCGCATCTGGCGCGCGCCGCTCTCGGTCCAGACCGAGGCGACGAGGCCGTAGTCGGTGCCGTTGGCGATGGCGACGGCCTCGGCTTCGTCGTCGAAGGGGATCGCCACCTGGACGGGGCCGAAAATCTCCTCCTGCGCGAGCGGGTGGTCGTGGGGCACATCGGCAAAGAACGTCGCGGGGACGTAATGCCCGCCCTCCGGTGCGCCTTCGGCGATCTGGCCCATTCCGGCGACGCGCAGGTCGCGGCCCTTTTCGAGGTAGCCCGTCACGATTTCCTTCTGCTTGGCGGAGATCAGCGGGCCGAGATTCGCATCGGTCCGCGCCGGGGCCGAGACCATCGCGTCGTAGCGGGCCGCCATACGCTCCACCAGCTCCTCGTAGATCGGGCGCTGGATCAGGACGCGGGAGGCGGCCGAGCAGGTCTGGCCGGCGTTCTGGATGCAGGCACCGACGAGGAAGGGCAGGGCCGCGTCGAGGTCGGCATCGGCAAAGACGATCTGGGGCGACTTGCCGCCGAGTTCCAGGGTCACCGGTACCACGTTCTTCGCCGCGGCAGCCTGCACCAGCGCGCCCACGCCCACCGACCCGGTGAAGCTGATGTGGTTCACACCGGGATGGGCTGACAGGGCGGCGCCCGCTTCCTCCCCTAGCCCCGGCACCACGTTGAGCGCGCCGGGCGGCAGGCCCGCCTCCTCCGCCAGCGCGACGAAGGCCAGCGCGGTGAGGCAGGCCTCCTCCGCCGGTTTCAGCACGCAGGCGTTGCCCATGGCGAGCGCCGCGCCGACCGAGCGCCCGATGATCTGCATGGGGTAGTTCCACGGCACGATATGGCCCGTCACCCCGTGCGGCTCGCGCAGGGTGTAGACGGTGTAGCCGTCGAGATAGGGGATCGTCTCGCCATGCACCTTGTCGGCCGCACCCCCGTAGAATTCCATGTAGCGGGCCAGCGCCACTGCGTCGTTGCGCGCCTGGGTGAGCGGCTTGCCCACGTCCGTCGCCTCGATGATCGCGAGGTCGTCGAGCCGGGTTTCCACGAGTTGCCCGATCTTCGTGAGGATGCGGCCACGCTCGGTCGCCGTCATCCGCCCCCACGCGCCGTCCAGCGCCCCCTGCGCCGCGCTCACCGCCGCGTCGATGTCCGCCGCCGTGCCGCGGGCGATGGAGCCGATGACCTCACCCGTCGAGGGGTCCTCGAGGTCGATCTGACCCCCGCCCTCGGGCGCGCGCCATTCGCCGCCGATGTGAACCTGTGTCGCGTCATACCAGAGATGATCACGCATGCTTGGCCTCCTGCCAGTCTTCGGGAATGCGCGGCGTGGCCGCGATGAGTTGCCGGGTGTAGGGGTGCCCGGGCGCGTCGAACACCGCCTGCGTCTCGCCCGCCTCGACGATCTCGCCCGCCTTCATGACCAGCACCCGGTCGGTGACCGCCCGCACCACGGACAGGTCGTGCGAGATGAAGATGTAACTCAGGCGATGCTCCGCCTGAAGCCGCGAAATCAGGTCGAGGATTTGCGCCCGGATCGACACGTCGAGGGCCGAGACCGCCTCGTCCAGCACGATCAGGTCCGGCTTGGTGATGAGGGCGCGCGCGATGGCGATGCGCTGCCGCTGGCCGCCCGAGAACTCGTGGATGTAGCGGTCCATCGCGTCCGGTTTCAGCCCGACATCCTCGAGCACCTGCGCAACGCGGTCGCGCCGGTCCGACGGCGGCTCGGGCATAAGGTGGAAGGGTTCGGCCACCAGTCGTTCGACACGCCAGCGGGGGTTGAACGAGGCATAGGGGTCCTGGAACACCACCTGGATTCCGGCCCGCAGCGCGTTGGGAAAGCTCCGGTCGACGGGTCGGTCGAAGGCGCGGATCTGGCCGCCCTGCACCGGTTCGAGCCCCAGGATCGCGCGGGTGAGGGTGGACTTGCCGCAGCCGGACTCGCCCACGAGGCCGAGGCTTTCACCCGCGTGAAGCGTGAAGGACACCTCGTTCACAGCGCGGAAGGGCGCCTCGCGGCCGAAAATCCCGCGCCGCGCCCCCGGGTATTCGCGCACCACGTCGGTGAGATCGAGGATCGGGTCCTCGGGGGGAAGCGGGCGGCGGTCCGGCTGATGCGCCGTCGCCGCGAAGAGCCGCTTGGTATAGGGATGCTCCATCGCGCGAAACAGCGGCTCGGTCGCACCCGACTCGACGATCTCGCCCTCCTTCATGACCGCGACATGGTGCGCCATGCCCGCGACCACCGCGAGGTCGTGGGTGATGAGGAGGAGCGACATGCCCGTCTCGTCCACGATCTCGTTTAGCAGATCGAGGATCTGCGCCTGTGTCGTGACGTCGAGCGCGGTCGTCGGTTCGTCCGCGATCAGGAGCTCGGGCGAAAGCGCGATGGCGGTGGCGATGGCGACGCGTTGCCGCTGCCCGCCGGACAGTTCGTGCGGGAAACGCGACAGGGGAAAGCGGTCCGCGGGCAGGCCGACACGGGCGAGCTTCTCCTTTGCGATCCGCCGCGCCTCCGACCGGCTCGCCTTGCCGTGGACGAGGAGCGTCTCGGCCACCTGGTCACCGATGCATTTCACCGGGTTCAGCGCCGTCATCGGCTCCTGGAAGATCATCCCGATCCGGTTGCCACGAATGTCGCAAAGCCGTTTCTCGGGGACGCGGAGCAGGTCTTCGTCCCCCATCATCACCCGCCCGGACACATTGGCCCCGCGCGGCAGGAGGCCCATGACGGCGAGGGCCGTCATCGACTTGCCCGAGCCGCTTTCCCCGACGAGCCCCGTCACCTTGCCCGGCGCGATGTCGAGCGTGACGTCACGCAGGATCGGCTCGTCGTGGATCGAGACGGACAGGCTCTCGCACCGGATCATCCGCGTTCCCTCCTCAGACGCGGATCGGTGAGGTCGCGCAGCCCGTCGCCCATGAGATTGAGGCCGAGCACCATCGCCACGATGGCGAGGCCCGGCCACATGGCGAGGCGCGGCGCGGAGTAGATCATCGTCTGCGCCTCCGACAGCATCCGCCCCCAGCTCGGCGTGGGCGGTTGCGCCCCGAGACCGATATAGGACAGCGCGGCCTCGGCGAGGATGCCCAGCGAGAACTGGATCGTGGCCTGTACGATGAGCAGGTTGAGGATGTTGGGGAGGATGTGTTCGGCGCTGATCCGGGTGCGCGACTTGCCGCATGTGCGGGCGGCGAGGATGAATTCCCGCGTCCAGAGCGACAGCGCCGCGCCGCGTGTCAGCCGGGCGAAGACAGGGATGTTGAAGATGCCGATGGCGATGATCGCATTGAGGGCGGAAGGCCCGAAGGTGGCGGTGATGAGGATCGCGATCACGAGGCTTGGAAAGGCGAAGACGAGGTCTGACCCGCGGGAGATCGCTTCGTCGATCAGTCCGCCCCGGTATGCGGCGGCGGTCAGGCCGAGGGGGACGCCGAGACCCGCACCGATGGCCACGGCAACGAGCGCCACGGCGATGGATGTGCGCGCGCCTGTCATGAGCATCGACAGGATGTCGCGCCCGAAGTGATCGGTGCCGAGCAGGTGTGCGCCCCCCGGCGGCAGGAGCCGTGGCGGGATGTCCACCTGCGTGACGTCGAACGGGGTCCAGACGAGCGACAGGAGGGCCGCCGCGACCATGAGCGCCGAGAGCGCGCCGCCTATGAGGAGCGCGGGTTTCATCGGCGGCGGAGCCTCGGGTCGGCCAGGGCGTAGGCGAGATCGGTGAGGAAATTCACCAGGATCACCGCGAAGACCAGCAGCATG
>CAXRHZ010000032.1:0-14689 GCA_964230745.1 Maritimibacter sp.
GCCCAAGGTGTTGAAGAAGGGGATCACCGACATGATCCGCATTTCGGATGCGCGCATGTCGGGCACCGCCTACGGCACCGTCGTCCTGCACACTTCGCCCGAAGCGGCGGCCGGCGGGCCGCTCGCCGTGGTGCGCAACGGGGACATGATCGAACTGGACGTGGCGGCGCGCCGCCTGCACCTCGACATCTCGGACGAGGAACTTGCCGGGCGCCTCGCGGATTGGGTGCCGGATGTGAAGCGCCCGCCAAGCGGATACGAGCAGATGTTCTTCGACCATGTCGAGGGCGCCGACACCGGCGCGGATTTCGATTTCCTTCGGGGCTGCCGGGGCAGGGAGGTGGCACGTGACTCGCACTGACTGCGCCCGGCAAGGCACCGGCAGGATCACATGTGAACAAGACCTCTTCGTTGGCGCCGCCGCGCACGCAATCGCCTGCGCAGCGAAAAATTCCATCCCGGGCCTCCGCACCGCGCGGACGCCCGGCACCGAACCGACACTCGTATAGGAGCAGACATGCTGGACGACGCGAACCTGACCGGAAAGCACCTGATCGACGGCGCATGGGTCGACGGGGGAGAGACCTTCACCTCGGCTCCTGCGACGGGCGATGGCATGACGGTCTTCACTGGCGGCGCGGACGAAATCGACCGTGCGGTTCAGGCCGCAGAGACCGCCTTCCGCACATACGGTTGGACCTCGCGCGAAGAGCGCGCCGTTTTCCTGGAAACCATTGCCGAGGAGATCGAAGCGCGCGGCCCGGCGCTGACTGCCATCGGGAGTGCAGAGACAGGCCTTCCGGAAGCGCGGCTCGAGGGTGAGCGGGGCCGGACGTGCGGCCAGCTTCGCATGTTCGCGGACCATATCCGCAAGGGCGATTTTCTAGACCGGCGTCATGACGAGGCACTTCCGGACCGATCCCCGGCACCGCGCCCCGACCTGCGCATGATCCAGCGCCCCATCGGGCCAGTGGGCGTTTTCGGTGCGTCGAATTTCCCGCTGGCGTTTTCCACGGCCGGGGGCGACACCGCTTCTGCCCTCGCCGCCGGTTGCCCGGTGGTTGTGAAGGGCCATCCGGGCCACCCTGGCACCGGCGAGATCGTGGCGCAGGCGATTGCCGCCGCTATCGAGCGGTGCGGTATGCCCACCGGCACATTCGCTCTGATCCAATCGAACTCGAATGCGGCGGGCGAGGCACTTGTCACCCATCCGCTGATCCGCGCGGTCGGCTTCACCGGCTCGTTTCGCGGCGGCAAGGCCTTGTTCGATCTCGCCTGCGCACGCCCCGAACCGATCCCGTTCTTCGGCGAACTCGGCGCGATCAACCCGGTCTTCGTGCTGCCCGAAGCGCTCGCCGCGCGCGGCACGGATATCGCCAAGGGCTGGGCCGGGTCACTGACCATGGGCGTGGGGCAGTTCTGCACCAATCCCGGCGTCGTGGTCCTGCCCGACGGCGTGGAAGCCGACGCCTTCGCCCAGACGGCAGCAGAAGCGCTCGCAGACGTGGAGGCGCAGGTGATGCTCAACGACGGCGTCGCCGCGGGCTACGCAGCGGGTGTCGAAAAGCTGTCGAATTCCAACGCGCTGGCCGAAGTCATGCGCGGTCCCGAAGCACCTGCGCGGTGCGGCAGCCCCGCAGTCTACCAGACCACGGCGGAGGCCTGGATGGGGGATGCTTCGCTCGCAGACGAGGTGTTCGGTCCTGCCGGTATCCTCGTGCGCGTCCGCGACGAAGACGAACGGCTGAGGCTGGCCGAGGCGTTGGAGGGACAGCTGACCGCCACGCTCCAGATGGACGAAGGCGACATGGACGCGGCGCGCGCGCTCATGCCGGTGCTGGAGCGCAAGGCCGGCCGCATCCTCGCCAATGGCTTTCCGACGGGCGTGGAAGTCGCCGACGCGATGGTCCACGGCGGACCCTATCCGGCCAGCACGAATTTCGGCGCCACGAGCGTGGGCACCCTTGCGATCCGCCGCTTCCTGCGGCCGGTCTGCTTTCAGAACATCGACCCGGCGCTTTTGCCGGACGACTTGAAATAAACGCGACGGGGAGGAGCAGGAGACTACAGGACCATTCAATCCCGGACGCAGGTGCGATCCGGGCCGGCCCTGAAGACAAGGGCCATCATAACCCAAGGGAGGAAGACACAGTGAAACTCAAGACATTCCTGGCGACCACGGTTGCCGCATCCATCATGGGCCTCGCGGCCACGGCGCAGACCGTCGGGTTCTCACAGATCGGCTCGGAATCCGGCTGGCGTGCCGCCGAAACGACCCTGACCAAGCAACAGGCCGAAGAGCGTGGGATCGACCTGCGATTCTCCGACGCCCAGCAGCGGCAGGAAAATCAGATCGCGGCGATCCGCTCCTTCATCGCCCAGGGCGTGGACGCCATTCTGCTCGCCCCGGTCGTCGCGACCGGCTGGGACAGCGTCCTGGAGGAGGCCAAGGAGGCCGAGATCCCGGTCGTCCTGCTCGACCGCCAGGTGGACAGCTCCGAAGACCTCTACCTGACCGCTGTCGGCTCGGACCTCGTGCATGAGGGCGAAGTGGCCGGCGAGTGGCTGGTGAACGCCGTGGACGGCGAAGAGTGCCGCGTGGTGGAACTTCAGGGCACGACGGGTTCGTCGCCCGCCATCGACCGCAAGACGGGCTTCGAGAACGCCATCTCGGGTGCCGACAACATCGAGATCGTGCGTTCGCAGACCGGCGACTTCACGCGTTCGATGGGCAAGGAAGTCATGGAAAGCTTCCTTCAGGCCGAGAACGGCGGGGCCGACATCTGCGCGCTCTACGCCCACAACGACGACATGGCCGTCGGCGCGATCCAGGCGATCAAGGAAGCCGGCCTGAACCCCGGCGAGGACATCCTGATCGTGTCGATCGACGCGGTGCCGGATATCTTCAAGGCGATGGCCGAGGGTGACGCGAACGCGACCGTCGAGCTCACGCCGAACATGGCGGGCCCCGCTTTCGACGCGCTCGAAGCCTACTGGGCCGACGGCACGATGCCCGAGAAGTTCATCCAGACCGAGAGCCGGCTCTACACGCCCGAGGACGATCCTCAGGGAGAGTATGAAAACCGCAAGGATCTCGGCTACTAAGAGCTGAACAGGACCGGGTGGGAGCGGTGCAGGCGTGCTGCTCCCACCTACCATGTCTGGGTGGACCCATGCTTTTGACGATCCGGTCGTTGACCAAGACCTTTCCCGGCACCGTCGCACTCGACGACGTGCGGTTCGATCTGCGCGCGGGCGAAGTGCATGCTTTGCTTGGCGAAAACGGCGCGGGGAAATCCACGCTCATCAAGTCGCTGACCGGCGCCTACCGCCCCGATACGGGTGAGATCGAGCTGGAGGGCCAAGCCATCGCCCCGCGTTCGACCTCGGAGGCGCAGGAACTTGGCATCGGCACGGTTTACCAGGAGGTGAATCTCCTGCCCAACCTCACGGTCGCGCAGAACCTGTGTTTCGGGCGAGAGCCGCGCCGCCTTGGCATGGTGTCGTCCACCGGCATGAAACGGATGGCCGACGAGATGCTGTCGGGCTACGGGCTCGACATCGACGTGAGCCGCGACCTGGGCACCTATTCCGTGGCGATCCAGCAGATCGTCGCCATCGCGCGCGCTGTCGCCTTGTCGGGCAAGGTCCTGATCCTCGACGAGCCGACCGCGAGCCTCGATGCGCGCGAGGTCGAGATGCTGTTCGACGTGGTCCGGGGGCTGCGCGACAAGGGGCTCGGGATCGTGTTCGTCACGCACTTCCTCGACCAGGTTTTCGCCCTGTCCGATCGCATCACGGTTCTGCGCAACGGCCGCTACATCGTGACCGAGGATATCGCGAACCTCGACCGCGTGAAGCTGATCGAGCACATGCTGGGCCGCGCGCTCGAGGACGAGGTCGAGAACCACGCAACCGCCCATCACGACGCTGCGCCGACCAAGCCGCCCATGCTGCATTTCGAGAACATCTCGAAACGCGGCGTGGTCGATCCCTTCGACCTCGACATCGCCCAAGGCGAGGTGGTCGGGCTCGCCGGGCTCCTGGGCTCGGGCCGCACCGAGAGCGCCGAGCTTCTGTTCGGCCTGCGCAGCGCCACCAGCGGCAGCGCACGTGACCAGAACGGCCCCGTGACGACGGACAACCCGCGCGCGGCGATCGCGGCGGGCTTCGGCTTTGCGCCGGAGGACCGCAAGACCGACGGGATCGTGGCCGACCTGTCGGTGCGCGAGAACATAGCGCTCGCGCTTCAGGCGCGGCAGGGCTGGGCGCGGACGATCCCGCGGGCCGAGCAACTGAAGATCGCCGAGCGTTACATCGAACGCCTCGACATTCGTACCTCGGACGCCGAGAAGGCCGTCGGAGATCTGTCGGGGGGCAACCAGCAGAAAGTGGTGCTGGCCCGTTGGCTCGCCATGAACCCGCGCTTTCTCATACTCGATGAACCGACTCGCGGGATCGACGTGGGGGCGCACGCGGAAATCCTGCGCCTCATCCACGAACTGACGGCGGACGGCATGTCGATCCTGGTGATCTCGTCGGAATTGGACGAACTCATCGCCGTGTCCGACCGCGTCATCGTCGTGCGCGACCGCGCCCATGTGACCGAACTCACCGGCGCGGACGTCTCGACCGATACGGTCGTGCGCGCCATCGCCGAGCACGGACAAGAAAACGAGGAGGTCGCCTGATGCCACCCGTCCTGCGCCGCGTCGCACCTCAGGTCTTCACGCTGGCCGCCGTCTGCGTGCTGGTGACGCTGTTCTTTCCCGGGTTCCTTGAAATCCGGATGACGGATGGCCGCCTCGTCGGCCCGGTCATCGACATCCTCAAGCGCTCGGCTCCGGTGGCGCTGCTCGCCGCGGGCATGACGCTGGTGATCGCGACCAAGGGCATCGACCTGTCCGTCGGGACCGTGATGGCGATCTGCGGTGCGGTCGCGGCCTGGTGCCTCGACAGCGGCATGGGCGTCGCACCGGCCGTGGCGCTGGCCATCGCCGCCGGGCTGATTTGCGGCGTCTGGAACGGCGGGCTCGTGGCGATCATCGGCATCCAACCCATTGTGGCGACCCTGATCCTCATGACCGCTGGCAGGGGGATCGCTCAGCTCATCACGGAAGGGCGGATCCTGACCTTCAACGACCCAGCCTTTGCATGGTTCGGTTCGGGCACGCTCGCGGGCGTCCCGGTGCCCGCGTTGATCTGGATCGCAATGGGCATCGGCCTTACGCTCCTGATGCGGCGCACCGCGCTCGGGCTTCTGGTCGAAGCCATCGGGATCAATCGCCGCGCGTCCGCCGTGGCGGGGGTGAATGCGACAGTCCTGCTCGTCGCCGTCTACATGGCCTCCGGCCTGTGCGCGGCCTTCGCGGGCATCATCACGACCGCCGACATTCGAGGCGCGGATGCCAACAACGCGGGGCTCTGGCTGGAACTCGATGCCATCCTCGCCGTGGTGATCGGGGGCAACTCCCTCCTTGGAGGCAGGTTCTCCATCGCGGCCTCGCTGCTCGGGGCGCTCATCATCCAGACGATCGACACGGGCATCCTGCTCGCCGGGTTCCCCTCGGAATACAACCTCGTCATCAAGGCCGCGCTTGTCGTGATCATCCTCGTCCTGCAGAGCCCGCAGCTCGCGACGGAGTGGAAATTCTGGCGCCGGGCCATGCGCGAGGGTCCGGCTCCGGCCAAGCCCGCGACGGAGGAGTCGAAATGAACCCGAGGCTATACCCGCTCTACGCGACCATCGGCATTTTCCTGTTCGCCTGCCTGATCTGCTACATCCAGTTTCCTTACATGGCCTCGACCCGTGTCCTGGGAAACCTGCTCACTGACAACGCTTACCTCGGCATCGTGGCGGTCGGAATGACCATCGTGATCCTGTCGGGGGGAATCGACCTGTCGGTCGGCTCGGTGATCGCATTCTCGGGTGTCTTCATCGCCGTCATGCTGCGCGACACGGGCATTCCCACGCCGGTCGTTTTCGTGATGCTTCTGGCCGTTACGACCCTGTTCGGAGCGGCGATGGGCGGACTCATACACGGGCTCGCAATGCCGCCCTTTATCGTGACTCTTGCCGGAATGTTCCTCGCCCGGGGTGCGGCCTACATGCTGACCATCGACAGCGTGCCGATCGTGGATCCCTTCTACGACATGTTGCAGGACGCCTATTACCTGATGCCCGGAAAGGGGCGTCTTACGCTGATCGGTGTGCTCATGCTCCTGACCGTCGCGGTCGGCATGATCGTCGCGCACCGGACCCGTTTCGGGGCGAGCGTCTTTGCGCTGGGCGGCGGCATCCAGACTGCGCGGCTCATGGGTGTGAAGGTCGGACGCACGACCGTCGGCATCTACGCATTCTCGGGCTTCATGGCGGGGCTCTCCGGCATCGTGTTCTCGGTTTATACCGGCTCGGGCTATCCGCTCGCCACGGTGGGCACCGAACTCACCGCCATCGCCGCGGTGGTGATCGGCGGAACGCTCCTGACCGGCGGGTCGGGCTTCGTCTTCGGCACGCTGATCGGCGTCATGACCATGGGGCTGATCCAGACGTACATCGTGTTCGACGGCACGCTGTCGAGCTGGTGGACCAAGATCGTCATCGGCGCGTTGCTCCTGCTCTTCATCGTTCTGCAGAAAGGCCTGTTGCGTCTGACCACCGCCCGTTTCGGCGGGGCGGCGGCGTGACGGCAAGCTGGCTCGGCGTCGACTGGGGCAGCACGAACGTGAGGCTCTGGGCGATGGACAGGGCGGGTGACGTCATCGGTGCGCGGCATGCCGCGACGGGGGGAGAGCGCGGCGAGGCAGCTGAGTATGAGCGCGTGCTGGGAAACCTCGCCGAGGGCTTCGTGACTGGGGGCGGTCCGGTCCCGGTCATCATCTCCGGCATGGCAGGATCCCGGCAAGGCTGGCGTGAGGCTCCCTACCGTGCGGTCCCCTGTCGTCCAGCCGGTCCGGGTGCCATCCACGTTCCCACGTCGGATACCCGGTTCTCGGTCCACCTGGTCCCCGGGTTGAGCCAGAGGGACCCGGCGGACGTCATGCGCGGGGAGGAGACCCAGATCGCGGGCCTGCTCGCCCTGAACCCGGCGTTCGATGGGGTCGCCTGCCTGCCTGGCACACATAGCAAATGGGTCCGGATTGCGGGAGGCGAGGTCCTGTGGTTTCGCACGATCATGACGGGAGAGCTCTTCGCGCTTCTCTCCGAACGTTCTGTCCTGCGCCATTCCATAGGGGCAGGTTGGGATGAGGCCGCGTTCGTGACCGCCGTGGGTGAGGGCCTCGAGGCGCCGGACGCGCTTCTGCTCGGCCTCTTTCCGTTGCGATCCGAGGCGCTTCTTTCCGATCTTTCGGGGGACGCGGCCCGGGCGCGCCTTTCCGGGCTTCTGATCGGCGCGGAACTGCGCGCCATGCGCGATGCGTGGGAGCGTCATGCCGTTACGCTGATCGGTGAAACAGGCCTTGCGGCGCGGTATGAACGTGCGCTCATGGGGCATGGGGGCAGCGTGGAGCGAAGCGATGCGGATGCCCTCACGCGAGCGGGGCTCGCAGTCCACCATGCACTACTGGAGAAAGCGCCTTGAACCGCAACATCATCGCCATCCTGCGCGGGATCACACCGCGGGACGTCGTGTCAGTCGCGGACGCTCTCGTCAGCGCCGGGATCGACCGGATCGAGGTTCCGCTCAACTCGCCCGACCCGCTCGAAAGCATTGCGGAGCTCGTCACGCGGTTCGCGGGGACAGCCGAAATCGGAGCCGGGACGGTCATGACGGTTCAGGATGTCGAGGCGGTTGCCGCGACCGGTGCGGGCCTCGTCGTTTCGCCGGACTGCAATCCCCGCGTTATCGCGGCGACAAAGGCGGCGGGCCTCGTGTCCTTTCCGGGCGTCATGACACCGACCGAGTGTTTCTCGGCCCTGAGGGCAGGTGCTGACGGGCTCAAACTTTTTCCCGGCACCTTGATCGGCCCGAAAGGAATGTCCGCGATCCGACCCGTTCTGCCCCTCGGCACGCAGGTCTATTCCGTGGGCGGTGCCGGCCCCGACACCTTCGCCGACTGGCATGCGGCAGGCGCAGACGGGTTCGGGATCGGCACGGCGCTCTATCGCCCGGGCGACGAGGCCGCGACCGTCGCCTCCCGCGCGGCAACTATCGTGGCACGCTATGACGAGGTGTTTGGACCATGAGTTACGACGTTTTCGACGACAGGCTGTGCGAGTTGGGCGAAGGGCCGCTCTGGCATCCGGAACGGCAGCAGTTCTTCTGGTTCGACATCGTGAGCCGCCGTCTCCTGTCGTGTGTCGGCGCGGAGCGGCTGGCCTGGAGTTTCGATGAACACGTTTCGGCTGCCGGTTGGGTCGACCGGGATACGCTTCTCGTCGCCAGTGAAACGGCGCTCTTGCGGTTCGACATCGAGAGCGGCGAACATGAGACGATCGTACCGATGGAAGCCGGCAATGCCCTGACGCGGTCCAACGACGGTCGTGCGGACCCTCAGGGCGGCTTCTGGATCGGCACGATGGGGAAGGCGGCCGAAAAAGGGGCAGGGGCGATCTATCGCTACTACCGCGGGGTGCTTGAATGCCTCTACCCGGCTATCACGATTCCCAATTCCATCGCGTTCGCGCCGGACGGAAGGCACGCGTATTTCACCGACACCACGTCACGGCAAATCCAGGTTCAAGCGCTTGACGAACAGGGCTGGCCAGCGGGTGAGCCGGACGTTTTCATCGATCTTCGGGACGAGGGCCTCAACCCGGACGGCTCCGTGGTGGACACGCAGGGCGGGCTGTGGAATGCACAATGGGGCGTTGGACGTGTCGCCCGGTACCATCCTGATGGCCGGTTCGACAGGGCCGTATCGGTGGGCGGACGCCATGCCTCCTGTCCCGCCTTCGGCGGAGCGAACCTTGACAGGATGATCGTAACGACCGCGCGCGAAGGCTTGCATGCGCCCGACGATCGGCAGGGCGCGGTCTATGCGGTCGAGGTGGAGGCGCAGGGGCTTGCCGAGCACCGGGTCCTGATCTGAGTCATTTGCATTCTGGCGAACGCCTTCGAGGCCCTCGACCGCCCCAGGGTGGTGGCGACGGTATCTTGGAGAGTCTGAAGCACTTCGGACGTGCCAAGCATGTATCAGGTCGACAGTTCTGCGGGAAAAGTGGCAGCCCGTAGGGGAATCGAACCCCTCTTTCCAGGTTGAAAACCTGGCGTCCTAACCGATAGACGAACGGGCCGCGCTTGGCGTGAGGCGGGTTCTAGAAAAACGGCGCGCTGGGTGCAAGGTGAAAATTCACTTCCGGCACAAACTTTTCTGCGCCGGTCCGCTCATCGGCGGTCCAGCAGATGCCGGATCATGTCTGCTGCCTCGCAGGCAGGATGTCTTGCGGTGTCCAGGGTCATGTCAGGGGCGGCGAGCGGAACGAATTCGCGGGCTTCTACAGCTGCCCAGGTCGGGACGACGAGGTCCGGAAAATCGCTGCAACGCGATTCGACTCGGTGGCGATGGGCAGCTCTGTCGGAACATGTCAGCTCCACCCTGAAAAGGCGCCCCGTCGTGCCCGTCACGGCGCCTCCTGGAGCTGCCGTGCGTCGGGCCAGCCATGCACCGCATCCACGATGACGCATTGTCCGCGTGCCAGGATGTCGCCTGCCACGCCATAGGCGACGACATAAGCCGTGTCGCCCCGTGCGCCGTCCAGTGCCACGCCACGCCTTCTCAACGCCGCTTCTATCGTGTCGATGCGCAGGTGCGCGGCGCCGGACTTTTCAGACAGGGCGCGCGCAATTGTCGTCTTGCCGGTGCCGGGAAGGCCCGAGAGCGCAAGGAGCCAGGGTGTCATGCTGGGGAAGCGTCCTCGAGCCGGAGTTGCGGGATCGAGCGGCCGTTGAAATGGTTGATCTCGAGCCGCCCGGCAAGATGGAACCGTGCGCCCCCGTGGCGCTCCAGCGCGGGGCCAAGTGGGCCGTCGAACGCGCCGAAGGCGATCGCCTCTATCTGTGCGCCCAATCCGTCGCCGAAACGGACCTTGAGGTGGCGCTCGCCCACGCGCTTGGCGAAGCCGATCTGCATGTCGGGAAACGCGAAGCGCGGCCCCGGCGCCCCGGCGCCATAAGGGCCGGCCGCCTCGATTTCTTCGATCAGGTCGACGGTTGCAGCGCCCGGCATCAGCACGGCGTCGACCGAGAGGTCACGTGGCCCGGCCTCGCCGGCCCCCTGGCGGGCGAGGAGTTCGGCGAGGCGCGCCATCGCCGGCTCCAGTTGTGCGCGGGTCAGAGACAGCCCGGCAGCCATCTTGTGACCGCCGCCTTTCTCGATCAGCCCTTCGGCGGCGAGTTTCTGGATTGCGGCGCCAAGGTCGACGCCCGACACGGAGCGCCCCGATCCCTTGCCCTCGTCGCCCTCGAACCCGATCACGATGGCGGGGCGGTGGGCCGCGTCCTTGAGCCGCGAGGCGACGATGCCGACCACGCCGGGGTGCCAGCCATCGGCGGCGGCCCAGACGAGCGGGGCGTCGAGCCCGCGCGCTTCGGCCTGTTCGAGCGCGGCGAGGCGCACCTGTTCCTCGATCTCGCGCCGTTCAGTGTTGAGCTGGTCCAGCCGGGCCGCAAGCGCGGCGGCCTCCGCCGGATCGGTGCAGGACAGGAGCCGGGCGCCGAGGTCCGCCTTGCCGATGCGCCCGCCCGCGTTCACGCGCGGCCCCATCAGGAAGCCGAGGTGATAGGGACGCGGCGCTTCGTTCATCCGGCTGACATCCGCGAGTGCGACCAGCCCGGGACGACCGCGCTGCGCCATGATCTTGAGGCCCTGCGTGACCAGCGCGCGGTTCGCCCCGATCAGCGGCGCGACATCGGCCACCGTCGCCAGCGCCACGAGGTCGAGCATCCCCATGAGGTCCGGCCCCTTGCGCCCGGCCTCGCGCATTTGCCGTCCCGCTTCCACGAGCATCAGGAACACGACACCCGCCGCGCAGAGGTAGCCGGGCGCGTCCACCTCGTCCTGCCGGTTGGGGTTCACGACGGCGTGGGCCGGGGGCAGCGTCTCGCCGCCCAGGTGGTGATCGAGCACGATGACCTCGGCCCCGGCGGCGTTCGCGGCGGCGATGGGTTCATGGCTGAGGGTCCCGCAGTCGACGCAGACGATCAGGCTGTGGTCGCGGGCGAGCGCCTCCATCGCCGGCACGTTCGGCCCGTAGCCCTCATCGATCCGGTCGGGGATGTAGAGTGTCACCTCGCGCCCCATCTGGCGCATCCAGTCGATGAGGAGGGCTGCGGAGGCCCCGCCGTCCACGTCGTAATCGGCGAAGACTGCCACACGTTCGCGGGCCTCGACCGCGGCCAGAACGCGGGCTGCGGCCCGGTCCATGTCACGCATGCTGCGCGGGTCGGGAAGCGTCTCGCGGATTGTCGGGGCGAGGAAACCGGCGGCCTCCACGGCCGAGATGCCGCGGCGGGCAAGCACGGCGCAGACCGCCTGCGGGTAGCCCGTCGCCTGCGCGAGAGCTTCGCACTGTCTCTCGATCTCCACTCCGGGGCCGACCCAGCGGCGACCTGTGAGGCTTTCCTCGACGCCCAGGAACGCTGTCACGGCGCGATCTCCGCGACCGGTAGCACCTGCGCGAATTCGCCGTGTAACTGGTCGAGCGCGGCGATGTGGAGCGCTTGCGGATCGACAGCGCCGCCACCGCGCCAGGCCGCATCGCCGTTGCCCGCGAAAGTGGCGCAGGCGTCATGGGCGATGATAACCCCGAATCCCATGTTCGCGGCCATCCGCGCTGTGGTCGAGACGCAGTGCGGGGTCGTGAGGCCGGCCAGCACCAGTGTGCTCGCCTCGGCTTTTTCCAGCTGTTTTTGGAGGTCTGTTCCGATGAAGGCGGAATTTACAGTCTTGTCGATCACCGGCTCACGCGGGGCCGGGGCGACCTCCGGCTTGTGCCCGACGCGTCCGCCTTCGGGGTTGAGCGGACTGCCGGGCATGCGCGACAGGTGGCGGATGTGAAAGATCGGCGCGCCTGCCTCCCGCCAGCGGGCGAGCAGGGCGGCCGCTTCTGCCTCGGCGCCAGGGTTGTTGCGCGCACCCCAGGTGGGGTCGTCGAACCCCTCCTGGATGTCGATGAGGACGAGCGCCCGGGTCAGGCGCCCACCCATTCCTTGGGGTTGCGGTAGATCATGCGCCGGATCGAGCCGGTCTTGGAACGCATGAGCAGGGTCTCGGTCGTGAGGTGTTCCGGCTCGCGCTTGATCCCCTCCACGATCGAGCCGTCGGTGACGCCGGTCGCCGCGAAGATGACGTCGGCCTGCACCATCTCGTCGCGGGCATAGATCTTGTCGAGTTCGGTGATCCCGGCCTTGGCGGCGCGGCCCCGTTCGTCGTCGTTGCGGAAGGTGAGGCGGCCCCACATCTGGCCACCCATGCACTTCAGAGCCGAGGCGGCGAGCACGCCTTCGGGCGCCCCGCCGGAGCCCATGTACATGTCCACGCCGGTCTTCTCCGCTTCTGCACAGTGGATCACGCCGGCCACGTCACCGTCGGTGATGAGCCGGATCGCGGCACCGGTGGAGCGGATGTCGGCGATCATCTCTTCGTGGCGCGGGCGTTCGAGCACGCAGACGGTGATGTCCTGGGGGGCGCACCCGCGCGCCTTGGCGAGAGCCGTGACGCGCTCGGACGGCGACATGTCGAGGCTCACGACGCCCGCGGGATAGCCCGGGCCGATGGCGAGCTTGTCCATGTAGACGTCCGGCGCGTGCAGGAGCGTGCCGCGCGGCGCCATGGCGATGACGGTGAGCGCGTTGGGCATGTCCTTGGCAGTCAGGGTGGTGCCCTCGAGCGGGGCGAGCGCGATGTCCCCCGCGGGGCCGTTCCCGGTGCCCACTTCCTCGCCGATGTAGAGCATCGGCGCTTCGTCCCGCTCGCCTTCGCCGATCACGACGGTGCCCTTGATGTCGAGAAGGTTGAGCTGGTCGCGCATGGCGTTGACAGCGGCCTGATCGGCGGCCTTTTCATCGCCCCGGCCCACCAGTTCGGCCGAAGCCATGGCGGCGGCCTCGGACACGCGGGCGAGGCCGAGCGAGAGCAGGCGGTCGGCGAAAACGACGGGCGAAGCGGTCATGGAATATGTCCCTCGGAGAATTCTGTTCTGCCCACACCTAGCAGGCGGGAAGGAGGGGGAAAAGCGGGCACGGTCAGGTTTGCGCTATCAAAGCGAACCTGACCGCGTGCCGGCTCTGTGCCCCCTTGGCCGAAGACCCCATGGGCACACCCACCCAGGTGCGGTGCTCAAACTTCCTCGATGCGGATCGCCACCGGATCACCTTCAACTACGCCCGTGGCGCTGAGGCCCGAGAGCGCCTCGTCCACCGCCGCGCGCGTGCAGGTGTGGGTCACGATGATGACGGGGGCGGTGCCCTCGTCATGGCCGTATTGACGCATCCGGTTGATCGAAACACCCGCGTCACCCAGCACCTGCGCGACCTTCGCGAGCGCGCCGGGTTTGTCGAGCAGCGCCATGCGCAGGTAATAGGCGGCGGGGACAGTCGCCTTGGCGGGTTTCGCCGGAATCAGGTCCGTGGCCCGCTTGCCGAAAGTGGAAATCGTGATGCCGCGCGCGATGTCCATAACGTCGCCCATGACGGCCGAGGCCGTCGGACCTTCGCCCGCGCCCGCACCGCGCATGACGATCTGGCCGACGCTGTCGCCCTCAATCACCACCATGTTCGTGCCGCCCTCGAGCTGGCCCAGCGGCGAGGCGGCGGGGACGAGGCAGGGCGACATACGTTGTTCCAGCCCCCGGCCGGTCATTTGCGCCACGCCCAAGAGCTTGATGCGGTAGCCCATGTCGGCGGCCTGTTCGATATCTTCGACCTTGATGCGCTCGATCCCCTCGAGTTCCACGCCGTCGAAATTCACCTGCGTGCCGAAGGCGATGGCGGAGAGGAGCGACAGCTTGTGGCCCGCGTCGATCCCGCCCACGTCAAGCTGCGGATCGGCTTCGAGAAAGCCCAGCTTGTCGGCCTCGTCGAACACCACCTCGTAGGGCAGTTCGGCGTCGTACATGCGGGTGAGGATGTAGTTGCACGTGCCGTTCATCACGCCCATGACGCGCGTTATCTCGTTGCCCGCGAGCCCTTCGGTCAGCGCCTTGATGACCGGGATGCCGCCCGCGACGGCCGCTTCGAACCGGAGGACCACGTCCGCGGTTTCCGCGGCTTCCGCGATCGCCTGGCCATGGTGGGCGAGGAGGGCTTTGTTGGCGGTGACGACATGCTTGCCCGCGGCGAGCGCCGCCTCCACGCTGGCCTTGGCCGGGCCGTCCGAGCCGCCCATAAGCTCCACGTAAACGTCTATGTCGTCGCGCGTGGCCAGCGTGACGGGATCGTCCTCCCAGTCGTAGGGTTTGAGATCCACGCCCCGGTCCTTGGCCCGGTTGCGGGCGGAGACCGCGGTGATCGTCACGGGGCGGCCGCAGCGCTCCTCGATCAGCTTGCCGTGCTTGCGCACGATGCGGATGACGCCGACGCCGACGGTGCCGAGACCAGCGATGCCGAGGCGAAGCGGGGCGGGTTTGGACATGGCGGATCTCCGTCGGTTGGGTTGCCGCTTCCCTTATCCAAAGGCCTTGCCGGGTGCAATGCAGGTGTTGCGCCGCGCGGGGCGCGCGTCGCGAGGGGGCGGGCGCGGGCGAGCC
>CAXRHZ010000033.1:0-107711 GCA_964230745.1 Maritimibacter sp.
TCCGCCGTCGCCATGCCAGCCTCCTGTTCCTTCAAAACCGCGATGATCTGCTCTTCGCTGAACCTGCTTCGTTTCATTGTCGTCCGACTCCTTTGCGTCGGACTCTACCAAAAACCGGTCACATTTCAGGGGAGCACGTCATCATCTGGAGAGGATGGCGCCGGCTGAGTGACGTCCTACTGGGCTCAACGCTGTCAACACAGACTTGTGGGTAATTGACAGGTTCACCGGACGGTTACGAAGAAGTTTGCCCTGTCTTGCCAGGCAAAACAAAGCGACTGCACTGGCCAATTTCTGACCCTGGAAGCGACGACCCTGGCCTTACTCCGGTAGAGATGCGCCGACGGTTCGCCGACGCTCGCGATAAGATCGACTTGATCCTCGCGGACTGGATTGCCGAAACCTATTCAACTTGATTTCGATCAAGAGAAGCCTACCCCGCGCAACACGAGAGCTTAGCAACGTCTTTGTCGAATCCCTGCGCGGCTAGTTTGAAGCCCTCAACCGTTGTGAGGTACGGGAAAATCGTCTCGCCTAGCTCTTTTGTGGTCATGCCAAACTTGAGGGCTAAAACCAGGGTTTGGATGCTGTCTGCACCCTCGGGCGCCATGATCTGCGCGCCGAGAAGCTTGTCAGTTTTGCGGTCGGCAACGAGCTTGATAAGCCCGCGTGTGTCGGCTGCGGCCAGGGCGCGAGGCACTAGATCCAGCGGTGCGATGGACGTCTTCACGTCATAGCCTTTCGCCTCAGCTGCTGAAGCGGTGAGGCCCACACCAGCGACCTGCGGGTCGCTAAACACGACCCAAGGCATTGCGCTGTTCTCGTAGGGTTTGACGGATTGATCCGTTGCGTGTTTTGCAGCCAGCTTCGCGCCATACGCCGCCATGTAGACGAACTGATCCCGTCCAGTAACGTCACCGGCCGCATAGATTGACCGGTTGCTGCTTCGCATATGGTCGTCGACCAAAATGCCGCCGCGCGCGTCTGTATCTACACCAATTTCATCTAGGCCGAGATGTTGAGTATTTGGGCGTCGACCGGTCGCAACCAGAACTCTCTTGGCGTTTACGACCTCGGTGCCCTTATCCGTCTCACAGTGCAGGGCAACTCCGGTTTGCGTCTGTTCGATGTGCTGGTATGCAACACCGGAACAGACGGTAATTCCCTCAGCCTCAAATGAGGCCTGAAGGGCAGCGCTGATTTCCGGTTCGGCTTCGGGGATTAGACGGGAGCGACAACAGATCGTCACTCGTACGCCGGCCCGCGCGAACATCTGCCCAAGTTCGCACCCAATCACGCCACCGCCTATGACCACCATGGATTCAGGTAAGCGCTCAAGTTCGAGCGCGCTTGTCGAATCCAGCGTCTCAACGTTTTCTATCCCGGGGATGGGCGGGGTGCTGCTGGAAGAACCCGTGGCGATGATAGTCTTCGACGCTCGAACCGTTTGACCATCAAAAGTCACACCGCCGTCTATCAAACGAGCTGGAGTGTTCGTTTCGAGGTAGTCGATATTTTCGTACTCAGGCAGAAGCGCTTCGTACTTTTTGTCACGAAGTTCAGATACGAGTGCATTTTTTTGCGATTGGAGCGCCGACCAGTCGTCGACTTTGGACTCAACATGCACGCCGGCAAACCGGCGTGCAGCGACTCCCGCATGCGCAGATTCCATGGCTCGTATTACGGCCTTCGACGGAACACACCCAACATTGACGCAAGTGCCGCCAATTGTTCCGTGACCAATGATAGCCACCCGCGCTCCGGCTTCAGCTGCGGTGATCGCCGCCGAGAAGCCTGCGGATCCAGCACCAACAACGGCGATGTCATACTCGCCGTTGTTCCCACCTGAGCAGCAATCTTTCATTGGAAAATTCTCCGTCTGAGTAGTGGCTCGCCGCGACTAGTGTTGATGTTCAGCTTCGGAATGATCCGCGTCTTGGTGACTCGCAACCTGTGCCGGGTAGCCAGCGTCGGTGGAGGCCTGGCCGACAAGTGCAGCGGTGGTGACGTTTGGATCAAAATGAACGACGGCGGTTTTGGTCTCGTAGTCGACCTCAACCGAATCCACGCCGTCGACGCGGCTCATCGCTGTTCGAACGGTGATTGGGCAGGTCGCGCACGTCATATTTTCGATTTCGAAAGTCACGGTCTCTGTTTGAGCGACGGCCGAATTCGACTGTTCTGAAGTTTCCGACGGCGCACGATTAAACGCCGACAAGCCAACGCCTGTGGCGCCAAGCAGGACGACCGAAAGAATTAGGGCTGATGTTCGTTTCATTGTTTGTCTCCTAATAGAAAAATGGTGCCCACCAATCGATGGTGGCGGCGAGTAGGACGATCACAAGCCCTACCCACAAAGCGATTTGGGTGATGATGCTGGATTGAGGTTTGGCGCAATATGAGCCGTCTTCGCACGGTGGCTCGGTCTTGAAATAGACGTGCCAAAATCCCGCGCCGATAAAGCCGAGCGTCACGATGATAAAATACGGTTTGTATGGGTCGAGTGCCGTGAGGGACCCGATCCAAGCGCCGCTGACGCCAGCCAAAACCAAGACCAACGGCAAGATGCAGCAGGATGACGCTACGATCGCGCCGATTATGCCGCCTGCTGCGAGCCAGTTCTTTCTCCGATTTGGTTCGGGATTGTGGTCACCAGGTTGTTGGATATCGGTCATTCGTTTTCTTGCTCATACCTAGATTTTCAACTAGGCTAATCCCTGTAGTAACTACAGACTCAAGGAGAAAATGAACACGAAAACACACGCTACTGTGAGCGCGCTGACCAGAGGCGAACTTGCGCGTCTCACCGGATGCAACGCAGAAACAATCCGCTACTATGAAGCGCGGGGTGTGCTGCCCGCGCCGCGCCGCGCTGAGAACGGCTACCGCCACTATGATCGCCGCCACATCGCGATCCTAAACTTCATCATACAATTTCGAGATCTCGGCTTCTCGTTGGCCCAATGTCGTGGCTTGTTGAGTTTGGAACATGATCACTCTGGCCAATGCCAAGCAGTTTCAAAGCAGATCCATTCCCATATCGAAGTCGTAGAACGGCGTATCGCTGAGCTGAAGGGTGTCGCGTCCACTCTTCGTGCGGCCGCGAAAAAGTGCTCAACGGACCCGGCCGCACAGTGTCACGTCCTGGACATTCTTCTTCAGGTCGAGACTGACGAGTCCTCTGGCGCAAAATCGTAGAGAGCATCGACGATAGGGCATTCCGGAACCACACCGCCGTCACACTGTGACGCCATGTCGCTAAGAACGCTCTCAAGACGTTTCAGATCTTCGATCTTCTTCCGCACAGACGCCAACTGGCCGAGAGTCATATCTCGAACCTCGCCACAGCTGTATGTGTTGCTGTCCACCAAGCTAAGGAGGGTTTGCACTTCGGCGATACCGAAGCCGAGATCCCGTGCGCGCATCAAAAACTTGAGACGACGCACATCTTCGTCCGAATTGAACCGCCCCGGTTTTCCCGGAGGCCATTTCGTTTGAGTTTTATGCGGCCAAGTCGGCCTGTTCAAGTTTGGCGTAGTATTGCGCCTCGGCTTCGGCCGGCGGGATATTGCCTATGGGGTCGAGCAGGCGGCGGTTGTTGAACCAGTCGACCCATTCCAGCGTGGCGTATTCGACATCTTCGAACGTGCGCCACGGGCCCTGCCGGTGGATGAGCTCGGCCTTGTAGAGACCGTTGATGGTTTCCGCCAGGGCGTTGTCATAACTGTCGCCGACGCTGCCCACGGATGGCTCGATCCCGGCCTCAGCCAGGCGTTCGGTATACTTGATCGAGACATACTGGCTGCCACGGTCGGAGTGGTGAACCAGCCCGTCCTGCCCGAGCGGTCGCCGGGCGTGGATGGCCTGCTCGAGGGCATCGAGAACAAAGCTGGCGTGAGCCGTGCGGCTGACCCGCCAGCCAACGATGCGCCGGGCGAAGGTGTCGATGACAAAGGCGACGTAGACGAAGCCGGACCAAGTGGCCACATAGGCAAAATCACTCACCCAGAGCCGGTTCGGCGCCGGGGCCTGGAACTGGCGGTTCACCCGGTCGAGTGGACAGGGTGCGCACCTGTCGCTCTTCGTGGTCTTCACCGGCTTGCCGCGGACCGCGCCTTCAAGCCCCATCTGGCGCATCAGCCGTTCCACCGTGCAGCGGGCAATATCGACGCCCTCGCGCTGCATCTGCCGCCACACCTTGCGCACGCCGTAGACGGAAAAGTTCGCCTCGAACACTCGCCGGATCTCGACCTTGAGGACCTCATCGCGTCTGGCCCGCGCCGGGCGTCGGGACGGATCACGCTGCCGCGCCGCATGCTCACGATAGGTCGACGGGGCGATCGGCAAGACCCGGCAGATCGGCTCGACCCCGTAGGCCCCGCGATGCTCATCGATAAACGCGTTCATCGCTTCAACGGGCGGTCGAGCTCCGCCTGGGCAAAATACGCGCTGGCCTTGCGCAGGATCTCGTTGGCCTGTCTGAGCTCGCGAACCTCCCGCTCCAGCGTCCGGATGCGCTCGCGCTCCTCGCTCGTCGGCCCAGGCCGGGCCCCACTGTCGCGCTCAGCCTGACGAACCCAACGCCGTAGCATCTCTGGCGTACAGCCGATCTTGCCTGAAACCGAACAGATCGCCTCCCATTGCGAGGCATGATCGTCCTGATGGTCCAAAACCAGTCGGACGGCCCGCTCGCGAACCTCCGCTGGATATCGTGTCGTGTGTCGTTCCATAATGGCTCCTACTTCTCACAAGTCGGAGCCTCCGGAAAACCCGGGGCGGTTCACTTCTGGATCTGCCGGAAAGTGACCCCCAACCTTCCCCCCAGGTCAGACTGACTCAAACCGAGTTCACTTCGCCGGATCCGGAGACGAAGGCCGACATGCTGATCCACCGCCGTGGCATTTCGCCCACCGGACCGCTTGTCACGAGAGTTCGCCCTTCTCATCCCTACCCCCGGTCTGTGTATCGAGCGTAGGCCTCAAGTTCATCGCCCCCAAACGTCCACACGTTGAACGCTTCGCGGTAATCGCCTGCCTCCATTCCCGGCGAGCCTGCGGGCATTCCCGGTACGGCGAGCCCGTCTACATCGGGTGCTTCGTCCAGCAACCGGCGTATGTCATGCGCTGGCACGTGCCCTTCGATCACATATCCGCCAATGACCGCAGTGTGGCACGACCACAATTGGATCGGCACACCGTGGCGATTCTTGATCGGGGATACATCCGCGACATTCCGCTGCCGAACAACAAATCCAGCACCCCGCAAATGCTCGATCCAGGCATTGCAGCAACCACACGTCGGAGACTTGTAGACGAGGATTTCAATGTCGTCTGCAGTGGCGGCCGCCGTGAGGCTGTTTACACCCACCAGCGCCAAGAGCGACTTCAGCATGAACTTGCGACGATCAAACATTTTCCCTCCTGCCAGGGCACCACACGCTGTAAGGGGGCGCAGCCCCTGTGTCGGTTACGCACCGGAAAGGCCTTGCCCTCATTCGGGACCCTTCAGCGCGAATTTCTAGGGATCTGGGGAGGCGTGGGGTTTGTTCCCTCGCGTGAACATCGACCGCAAGCCCTCGCCCGCCCTTCCCTTCAACTCAAGGCTAGGCTTTTCGATGAAGGACCAGGAGAAAGCCGCGAGCGCGAAAGATAGCGGCAAGGAAACCACGGCAACCAACAAAGGTGGAGAATTGGCATCAAAATACAAGATGGCCTGCATGATCGGGTAGTGCCAGATATAGATTCCGTAGGACCAGTCCGGAATACGCGACCACGTCGGCAAGCCCCCGATCGCCGCGAAGGCAAACCAGAATATGCCGGCTGCGAGCGCGATATTGAGGAACCACTCAGCCCAAGGGTATGCCCCTGAGATCAGCCATAGCGGCACCGCCGGAAGCACAGCCCAAGGCAGGTTTGGCAAGGAGTGCCGCCACCCATGTACGACCATGCCTAGGGTGAACGCGGCTGACAGCCGAGCGGAACTCATGATCAACGCTGGCGCGTCGCTCCAGAAAACGCTCAGCGCCAAATACGCTCCGCTCGTAATTCCGAACAACGCGACATGGGTCAGCCTGTTCCAGGGAATTGGAGAGAAAAATATTACTGCCGCAGCCATGTAGGCGATCATTTCATACCGCAACGTCCACAGCGTCGCGGAGAACTCCCCCGCCCACGGCAAGTCAGCGAATATTCCGGCGGGACCCTGCGATGTGTCCAGAAACCCCAAAACCTGTATCGGGAATAACCAAGTCTGGCCGCTGGTCCAGTACTCGGCCATCGACAATTGGGTGAAGACTGGCCCGAAAATGAAAACCGCCGCGAACGACAGGAATACCAGTGCGGGAAAGATTCGAAGTGCACGCGAAGCGGCATAGGTGAAAATATCGGCTCGCCGTTCAAGGCTGTCCGCGATCAGAAAACCACTCAAAATGAAAAAGGCATTCACTGCGACATAACTCAGGGACCAGCCATTTATCGCCAGTGGTGGTGGCGGTAGAGGACCTTGCGTTACAATAATCGCATGCTCCGCCAAGACCGCGGAGGCCAGAACAAAGCGGATCGGGGTGAGCCGGTTATCCCGCCCCGTATAGGCTTGACCAATCGTTTTGTCGGTTCGAATGTCGACGCCCTCCCCAAAGCTCCAAGGATTACGCGATGAATTGACGCTCCCCTCAAAAAATATCGCCGGCGACCAACCAAACCATTAAGGGGCTCTCGACCGGGCCACGAGGACTCTCACCGACTCCTCGCTGAAATGCGACCGGATTGGGCCCCAGAAACCGGGCCTGGGTGGGCACGCGGCGCGGTCCTGAACCGCCCCGGGTTTTCCGGAGGCTCCGACTTGTGAAAAGTCGGAGCTATTATGGAACGACAAACGACACGATATCCAGCGGAGGTTCGCGAGCGGGCTGTCCGGCTGGTTTTGGATCATCGGGGCGATCATGCCTCCGAGTGGGAGGCGATCTGTTCGGTCGCGGGGAAGATCGGCTGTTCGACCGAGGCGCTGCGGCGCTGGGTTCGCCAGGCTGAACGTGACGGCGGGACGCGGCCGGGGTTGACGAGCGAGGATCGCGAGCGCATCCGGGCCCTGGAGCGCGAGAACCGCGAACTGCGCCAGGCCAACGAGATTCTGCGCAAGGCCTCAGCTTATTTTGCCCAGGCGGAGCTCGACCGCCGGTACAAGCCATGACCGATTTCATCGATGAGCATCGCGAGGCGCATGGGGTCGAGCCGATCTGCCGGGTCTTGCCGATCGCCCCGTCGACCTATCGCGAGCATGCCGCCCGGCGGCGCGATCCGGACCGGCTTCCGGCGCGGGCGAAGCGGGACGAGGCCCTGAAGGTGGAGATCCGGCGCGTGTTCGAGGCGAACTTCTGCGTCTACGGGGTGCGCAAGGTGTGGCGGCAGCTGCAGCGCGAGGGCTTCGATGTCGCCCGCTGCACGGTGGAGCGTCTGATGCGCGAGATGGGCCTTGAGGGCGCGATCCGCGGCAAGCCGGTCAAGACCACGAAGAGCGACAGGTGCGCGCCCTGTCCGCTCGACCGGGTAAACCGCCAGTTCCAGCCACCGGCGCCGAACCGGCTCTGGGTCTCGGACTTCACCTATGTCGCCACCTGGGCGGGCTTCGTCTACGTCGCCTTCGTTATCGACGCCTATGCCCGGCGCATTGTCGGCTGGCGGGTCAGCCGCACGGCCCATGCCGGCTTCGTGCTGGACGCGCTCGAACAGGCGATCCATGCGCGGCGGCCGGTCGGGCAAAGCGGGCTCGTCCATCACTCCAACCGCGGCAGCCAGTATGTCTCGATCAAATATAGCGACCGTCTGGCCGAGGCCGGGATCGAGCGGTCCGTGGGCAGTGTCGGGGACAGTTACGACAATGCGCTCGCGGAAACCATCAACGGTCTCTACAAGGCCGAGGTGATCCACCGGCGCGGGCCATGGCGCTCCTTCGAGGACGTCGAATACGCCACGCTGGAATGGGTCGACTGGTTCAACAACCGGCGCCTGCTCGAACCCATCGGCAACATCCCGCCCGCCGAAGCGGAGGAACGATACTACGCAGAACTTGAAGCGGCCGGCATGGCCGCATAGGACTCAAACAAAATAGCCTCCGGGAAAACCGGGGCGGTTCAGTCCCGCCGACGACGCAACGCATGGCCGCGCTGGGCTCAAACCGGCGATAAGCGGGTGACTTGCTCTTCTTGGTGCACTACCGGCTCACGGCGCCCCGATTCCTCTCATGTATTTTTTTTGAGGGGCGCGCGCTGGTTCCGCGTAATCCCAATGTTATGACCGGGAGGCGAACATGATGGACAAGTCCCCCCCCCTTGCGACGGTCCGCGTCGTGCCTCTCGGTCTGACACTTTCAAGCTTCATGCTTGTCACATATGCCCTCTGCATCCTGTTTGGTTTGCTCGTCCCTGACACCTTCCGGATGTATGAGGCGTGGGCCCCTCTCCTCCCCGGGTTCGAGTGGCTCACGCCTCGCGGCGTCCTCTTCGGCGCTATCGGCGCCTATCTCTACGGCTGGTATGGCGCAGTGCTCTACGCCCTGCTTTTCCGAGTATTCCACCGCAATTGAAATTCCGCGCCAGCAGCGCTCGGGGCGTGTCGCCAACCTGCAGGGTGCGTCAGGTCTGGCCAGATTGCTCTCAAGCCCTAAGACTCTTGCGCTTCGCCAACTCCATCCGGACCAGGCGCTGCATGCGGATAACGAGAAGCACGAGGCCCGCGAGTACGGAGATGAGCGCCAGAACCGCGAAGACCTGCAAGTGCAACGTGTTGAAATCCTCGCGCTCCTCATAGTCCATGATGTGGAGCATCCAGAAGAAATCGAAGAAACGCCAGCGGTCATTTCTTCTGGCCGTCACCAGACCGGTATCGGGTGACACATAGATCCTGGTGCCCTCGCCGTCCGCGAAACTTATGCGCTATGCGGGCCCGGCACGACGATACTCCCATGTTGGCTCCTCGAAGTACTCGACAGCCTCGATCTCAGGCTCGCCGGCATAGTCACTGCTGGCGACGGCAATCGCCGTGTCCCTTGTGATTGGTGTGATAACCTCGGCTGTCCTCGCATCGACGAGCGAGCTCGCCCCATCGGCTCGCAGAACATTGAAAACAGGCCGCCCCTGCCAGGCTTGAAGGTGAATTTCGGTTACAATGCCGTCAGGGTTGATCGCCTCGACCGCTCGCTCCGGCGAAATGAGTTCGGCCGGAAGGATGGCCACGGGTGCAGGTTGTGCAATGTTGTGCTCACCCCGGACGCTCTCTATGGACAGCACTGTCATCACGACGCCGCCGGCAACCCACAAAATGATCTGGATGCCGACAATCAGAGCGATCCATTTGTGGATCCGAATGGTCCAGCGCAAAAACGATGTCATTGAAAGAGTCCCGAACTGCAGTCTGCGGCCCCTATCTCTATCCGCAAATCCCCCAGCCTCGCAATCGGGTTGAAACTAAAAGCCTGGCCCATGGCCAAGCTCCGCCGGTCGCACGAGGAGCGATATCGTCATGGCATCAATATTCGCGCAGGCTGAAACGCCGCCAGCTCTTGAATCGCGGCGATCACTGACAGACGGCGAAGGGGCATGGCAGGCAGTCGCATCGTCCAGGGCGGCGGGACAATCAGTCTCATCACCGCCGCACCTGGTTTCGATTAGTGGCGGTGTCCGCCGTTGTCGTTGTGATGGCCGTGTTCCTGCGCGGACGCGTCATCATGATGCCCGTCACCATGCATGGATTGCATCATGTCGTGGCATTGCTGCATGCGGGTGCGAGCCTGCTCGTCCATGTTTTCCATCATGGCCTGACGAGCGGCCGCATCGTGATGTTCAACGCCCTCGCTCATCATTTCCTCATGCATGGCCCGGCATTCCTCCATCGTGGGCGCCTCGGACGCTGCACCATGGTCGTGACCGGAATGGTTATGGTCCTGCGCGAATACCGGCCCTGCCGACATTACCAGGCCCGCTGCGCTCAAACCGGCAAGCATCATCTTCTTCATCTTACTCTCCCTGGGTCACCCGTTCTGTGGTGAGCCTCTATCAAAACCAGATGCGGATCCCGGCGACCACCGCCGTATCCTGAGTTCGGGCGCCGGCTGCGCGGGCGTAGTCTTCCGTGCCCCCGAAAGTCCGGGACCATTCTACCCCCACATAGGGCGCAAACTCGCGCAAAATCTCGTAGCGCAAGCGCAATCCGAGTGCTGTCGAAGTCAACCCGCTGCCCGTTTCAAGTTCTGGAATGTCTTCGGCGGACCAAGTCAGCTCGGCTCTTGGCTGCAGGATGAGGCGCTGAGTGAGCAGGAGCTCATACTCGGCTTCGAACTGCCCGGTCAGCTCCCCTTGGTCACTGAGGAAAAACGCTCCATCCACTTCGAACCAATAGGGGGCCAAGCCCTGAACTCCGATTACCGCATACGTCCGCATCGGATTCGGCTCGAAATCCTGTCGCACCCCCGCCTGCAGATCGAAATAGGGTGTTATCGCGCGGCTGTAGAGCAGTTGGAGGTTGGCTTCCTCGAACGCACCTGCTTCCAGCTCGAACTCCGCTTCGCTTTTCACCCAGAGGCGATTCACACGACCGCCATACCAGGCATTTACATCCCAAAGGGCCAGCTCCTCATCATCACGACGGGCCTGATATTCAAAACGATCCGCCTGGAAGAAAAAGAGCTTCTGGCCGCCAGCGCCTTCCCGCAGCGCCTCTCTCGCGGCCTCCATTTCTTCTGGTGGGTAGTATGCGTCTGCCTGATCTTGCGCCGATGCTGCTGTCGCTGCCGCGATCATGAGACCACCAGCGATCGCCACTGAGAAGAGATTTCTCATTGATGGTCTCCGTGTTGGCGATGCGCGCCATGCTGTTCGTGTCGTCCGCCCGCCTCTCGCGACCCGTCAGGTTGATTGTGGTCTTGATGACGATGCATCTGATGATGCGCCTCACCGGGCATGACCGACACGACTTGGAACATTCCGGCGTGCATGTGGTAGAGAAGGTGACAATGAAAGGCCCAATCACCCACATCTTCCGGTGTGACGTCCACTGAAAGCTTTTCGCCGGGCTTTACCGTGATTGTGTGCTTGCGGGGTTTGTGGTCGCTTTCGCCATTCACGACATCAAAGAACATGCCGTGCAGGTGAATGGGGTGAGGCATCATCGTGTCGTTGACCATAGTCAGCCGCACGCGCTCCCCCTGGCGGAACTGGATCGGATCAACGACCTCGCTCCAGCGACGCCCGTCAAAGGACCACATGTAGCGCTCCATGTTCGATGTGAGGTGCACCTCCACCTCTCGACCGGGCGGCCGAGTATCCGGGTTTCGATCGAGACTCTTGAGATCCGTGTAGACCAGAACCCGGTGGCCGACATCCGCCAGGCCGGCGCCGGGCTCGTGGAGGCGGGATGTCGGTTGCATCGCCATGTTTGCCACCCCGGGCCCACCCGGGTGATCGTGCCGTTGCGGACCGCCCGTTTCGGGCGAATTCATCATCGTGTGCCCTTCATTGCCCGCAGAATTGTGGCCACCATGCTCACCGTGAGCAGACGGGCTGGCTTGCGATGCCATCGGGGCATGACCCATGGCCGAATGATCCATGGATTGGGAGGTATGCCCCGCATGCCCCATCGCTCCATGGTCCATTCCCATGTCCTGCATGGTCAGGGTGGGACGAGGGCGCAGAGGCGGCACCGGTGCGGTCATTCCAATACGCGGTGACAAGGTTGCTCGGGCGAAGCCGCTGCGATCGATGGATTCGCACATCATCGTGTACGCGCGACCCTCTCGCGGCTGAACAATGACGTCATAGGTTTCGGCGACACCGATCTGGAACTCATCCGTCTCAACGGGTTGGACGTTCAGACCATCCGATTGAACAATCGTCATCGGCAAATCCGGAAACCGGACATTGAAGATCGTCATTGCCGAGGCATTGATAAACCGCAATCGCACCCGTTCTCCCGGTGAAAACAGGCCAGTCCAATTGTCCTGCGGACCGTGGCCGTTCACGAGATATTCCAAGGTCGCGGCGGTAACGTCGGAGATATCCGTCGGGCTCATCCGCATTTGACCCCACATCGATCGGTCACGCAAAGCGGCGAGCAGCCCGTTTTGCCGCGAGGCCTCGACAAAGTCTGACAGGGTTCTTTGCTGGAAATTATATGTATCGCTCACTTTCATGAGCTTCTCGAAGACCCTGTGCGGGCCCTCGAATGTGTAGTCGGAAAGCACCACGACGTATTCACGATCATAGGCGACCGGATCGGCCCCGGCCGGCTCGATGATGATCGGCCCGTAATGACCCATCTGCTCCTGCAGGCCAGAGTGGCTGTGGTACCAGTACGTACCCGCCTGCCGGATCGGAAAACGGTAGGTGAATGTCTCGCCAGGTCGAATTCCAGGAAAGGTCACGCCCGGCACGCCATCCATCTGGAACGGCAAAAGCAGTCCATGCCAGTGAATGGACGTATCCTCGTCCAGCGTGTTGTGAACACGCAGGGTGACCTCGTCGCCCTCGCGCCAGCGAAGCAGCGGCGCGGGTAGCTGATCGTTGATGGTAATCGCGCCACCCACTTGCCCATCAATCACGGCGGTCGACCTACCGATGGTCAGGTCGAAAACGTCCCCGGAAAGGGGGCGAATGCCGTTCAGATTTGTTGCGCCTGCGGACTGCGCCCAAGCTGGCAGAAGTCCGGCACTCGCCGCCCCACCAAGCGCGGCCGACGCCGCCATGAATGATCGCCTTGAAATCAAAGAACTACTCCTTGGCCGATTGATATGCGACCGGCGTTTGCGCCGAGGCAGAGTTGGGCTGAATCAGCCTGTGGCGGGGACAAGTCGCACGCTCTCCACGGCGCAAACCTCTGTGTCGATGTGATTACGCGATCGACGCAGACATCCCTCATTCCGAATACTGTTCTTTCAGAAATTTCCGCGCGCGATATATGCGAACCTCCACCGCTTTGGCGGAGAGCCCCATTATGTCACCGATTTGTACCAATGAGAGATCGTCAGTCACCGACAGCAGGAGCGGCGTTCTCAGGCCTTCCGGCAAGGCCTCTAGAAGACCCTGGGCACGTTCGAGATTGCTTGCGCTCGACGCAATCTCCTCCGGGTTGGGCGCGTCCGAGACAAAGTCGTCTCGTTCTCCGTCCAGACCCACCCACCTCAGGGCCTTGCGACGGCGATGATGATCGCGGGCCTTGTTCCGGGCGATCACAAAAACCCAGGCGAGGAGCGGTCGCTGCGGATCGTATCGGTCGAGATTTCTGAACACCGCCACAAAAGTATCCTGCGCGATATCATACGCCTGATCGATGTCCTGCACATGCCCGGAGAGATATCGCATAACCGCCGGATAGTGCTTGTCCATCAGCCTGTTGAATGCCGACTGACTACCATTGCGGGCGTCAATCGCGAGCAGCGAGTCTTCCTTCTCACTCTCGGACAATCTACTGGCTCGCGGCATCAAATTCCTGCGCCAACCTCAAATCGAACGCGCGCGCCTGTTCCGGGTCCAGTTCGGCACGCATTGCGAGAATGTGATTAAGCGTTTCAAGCTGCAGCCCTCCCATGGCGGCATGAAACTCCTGAGCCGCCGTCGAGACATCTGCAGATAGCTCATGATCTCTGAGGAGAGCCGTTCCGATGCGTTGCCGTGCCGCCTCCATATCGGCTTCATAGTCGGCGCGCACAGTGGCAAATTCGGATTCCAGCTGCGCTATCGCGTCTTCCTGTTCATCAGACAGACGAAGCTCATCATGGACAATCGAGTGGAGGTTGGTGGAAGAAGCATGCTCGCCCTCGAACACGAATATTCCGAGCCACACACCCAAAAACCCGCCGAGCACGCCGAGCACCGACGCGAAAATTCCGGGTCGAAGCATCAATGCGTCTCCTTCTCGGACGCCACAAGGCTCAACATCGCATACACGGATCCGACATCAAAAACCGCCAGGTCATCCTGCTCTGTCGACTGCGCCATCGCAGCTCCGGAAAGCCCGCCGATTACGAGTGACAGCGCCGCTGGTGCCGCGCGAAATGACAGAGCGGGCAAGAATGGTCGCAAGGCTTCGCGACAGCGATCCGGCCAGCTCTGCTGGCGTTCGATCTTTGCCCACACGGCATCCCGAAAATCCCGCGTGTCCTTCAGCGGACGCGACTTCAATACTGATGCAATCAGTGCATCCAGCTCTTTATCTTCCATCATATTTCTCCTTCACCCCCTTACGATGTGTGCAGGTGCCGAATTTTCCACCCGTTCTCCGTATGCACCAAAATCGCCGTACCGTGCGCGTCTCGCTCGCGCGCTTCGCCCCGCACTTCATACTCCATGCGAATGTCAAATGTTGCGAACGCAAGCCCTTGATCCACCTCGACGGTATAGTTGGACCAGTCATAGACGTGGAACGTCACATGCTCGGCTGCGAACTCGGGGGCAAGGTGATGGTCTCGATAATTCGCCCACCCGATATCCTTTCCCGATCCCTCGAATATCGTGAAATCATCGCCGTCCTGAAGCACGAAGGTCTCGGCGACGGATACGTTTTCCTCAGCTAATCCACCCGAATAACCCTCGAGCACGTCAGTAATCGAGGCTTCTTCGTTCGAAAAAGCCGGGCCTGTCAGAATCAAGCTCGTCGTAATTGCGAGACCGGCTGCAAAAGTGGGTTTCATCGATCAGTTTCCTTTACGCGGGTGTTTTGTAGGGATTGAAGAAGCCTGTCGCCCATTTTTCGAATGCCCGATCGGGACGGCTTCTCCAACATTTCGTAGGTCAGACAGGATGCTCCGATCATCAGAACGAGCAGGAGCAGAAACAATCCGGAGCTCATCGATTCGTCGATCACTCCGGCAACGTCCTGAAGGAAGTTGAAGGCGACCATGAAGAAGGGAACATGGATCATGTAGATCGCGTAGGAGACATCACCCAGGTAGACAAACAGGCCATTGTGCTCCCGCTTCGCGGAATGGCGATCGGTCTCAGCGAGCAAAAAGATAAGCGGTGCCCCCATAAGAGCGAGCAAGCGATCGTCGACCGCAAGGTGAGCAAACAGCAAGTAGGCCGCCAAAGTCGCGCCAAACGCGATCTGGGCAGCTCGCCTTGGCAGGCAATAGACTTGCCCCAATCGATACAGTGCTACGCCGATCAGGAATTCCGGGATAATGCGAAGCACACCAAAACGCTCGGTGGCCATCGGCAGGGTTTCCCCGAACAAGCGCGCATGGACGAGGTCCAGCGCGAAGAAAAGCGCCGTAGCGATAGCGAGCAATGCCAAAGGGCGATGCCTCAATGCAATCGCCGCCATCATGTACGCGGGAAAGGCGAGATAGGCGAACCATTCCGCGCTGATTGACCAGGAGGGCCCATTCCATCCGAAATTCGGCGCGAACCCCCATGCATGAATCATCAGGAGATGCGCAGGCAGATCCTGGAGCGGAAAACGATCGGGCTCGAACGGCACGCCCAGTTGCACAGCGCCAAAGCCGATCACGCCGAGGAGCGCGATGGTCGCTATGTGCAGTGGATAGATTCGGGCGAAGCGCGCGATGATGAACCGCCCGAATTGAAAACGCCCTTGCTCGCGCGCCGCAATGTAGACATGCGTGAGCACGAAGCCGGAAAGAATGAAAAACAGATCGACACCGAACCGTCCCATGGCGAGAAGCAGGGAGGCCGCATCAAAATCGACACTCCACGGCTCCCGCCAGTGGTAAAACACCACCCACAACGCCGCGAAGAACCGCAGGCGAGTCAAGCTGGGCAGGTTTTGAGGGTAGGCCTTCACTGCTTAGCCCCCGAACAAATGGCGCATCCCGCCATGGGCGAGGGAGCCGCCTAGAAACCCGTTCAGGGCGATGAGGGCAGCGGCACCAAACAGGCTGACATTGAGCGTTGTCGCGGATAGTGCGCCCGGGTTTCGGCGTCGCCACTCCTCGGCTGCAACCACCAGCCACAAGCCGAACGTCAAACCCGTACCTAGCCAGCGGTGAGTGAGCATGACCCCGGCCTCGGCGCTCGCCATCGGCCCGGCATGAGCCCAACCAAAGAATCCGGCCGCCACGCCGCCGAGAGCTCCGGTCCAGACCAGGAAACGCACGATATCCGCGTAGGCATCCTTGCCCCGGATAAGGTTCAATACCTGCGCCAGCGCCGCCGCGAGGATCAGCGCAATCGGAAAGTGAACCGCCACGGCATGAAAGACGCCAAGCGCCGCCAAGGCGCGTTCGAAAGCGTTCCTCGGGCCATGATCGCCCCAATGCGCATGGCCGCCGGACGCCCCCTCCGGGCCCGCGTGATGATCATCACCACCTCCGCACGGATCAACTGCACCGCCCTGGTGAGCGTGATCGTGAGCGGGAGATGTTTCGTCGGCCTGCGATGTCGGGCGCTCGCCCTCAACCGTCTGGTGGTGGTCGTGCCCCCCAGCGTCCGCACTGCTAGAAGGCAATGCGGAATCGTCATGATCATGCGGTAGCGCGCCAGGCTCATCATGATGGTCGCGCGCGGTACTCGTGGCCGTCGGCGATTCGGTGGATTGCGCTTCGGTTTCAGGCTCGTGTTCTTGAGGTGGGTGAGCCAGCCCCTCGGCACTGCCCAGGCCCATAATGACCAATACGGTCAATAACATAAAAGCGTTTCGAACTAGCACGCGACGAACTCCCGGCAAGATTTATGTGGAGGTTTTACGCGTCAAACCGCCGCACCCCTCAGAATAATGTATGGATTGGCCCGCGAAGGCCCAAGGTTCCGCTCACCGATGTCGCACAACGCTGGCGGTTCGTAGTCGGCTCCACAAGCCCGCTGAAGACACCGGTAATCTGCTGGCAATAACCCGGCAGGCGGCCGGCACAATCTCGAGAAGTCGGCTTTCGTTCGCTTGCTGCCCGTCCAGTCGATGTTCACCCTTGGCAGGTCCGCATCACTGCTCGCGCAATGCGCCCCGATGCGCGCAAACAAATTCACCGCGTGTTGATAGGTGAGATCTGCAAGCTCACTGCGCCGAGCCTCCTCCGGGATATCGAATCGATCAACATGAACGATCGGCCCCTCATCGACGCGGGTCGTCATCTCATGCGCGGTGACGCCATAGGTTCTCTCTCCATTCCAAAGAGCAAAACTCTCCGGGTGAGAGCCGGGATATCCGGGAGGGCCCGGGTGGATGTTGTAGGGGGTTTTCGCCAGCTTCCCGAGCAACCAACCGGGGACAATCAAGTCCGTCAGGAAGGCAAGAATTCTGACCGCCCCGTTCCGCCGAAGAACAGCCGCTTCCAATTGCTCCAGCGACTCGCAGAAAGTGACGATAATCTCTGGGTTTTGTCGTTTGAGGAAGAGATGAAAATGCGGCCGCTCGCGCTCGCCGGTGAGCACGACCAGGTATCGCCTGCCTTCCGGATTCATGTCCGAGTTGCCCTTCCTGCCATGAAGGGCAAGAACCGTGGCACTTGGGCCGAATAATCGTCGAACCGCGGCCCAAACATCTCGCGTGCCTCGCGCTCCTCAACCAGTGCGAGGCGGACGTACATCACAATCAGGATCGGATACATGACCAGAGTCAGCAAGGTTGGCCACTGGAAGAGGAACCCTGTCAGTATCAGGATGAAGCCGACGTATTGCGGATGACGAATTCTGGCATAAGGTCCGCTTACGGCGAGCTGACCGGATGATTGAGCCGCGTACAGGACACGCCAAGAGGCCGCCACCAGCCAGAACCCGCCACCGATCAAGAGTGCGCTGAGAATATGGAAGGGGCCGAAGTGTGGATTTCCCTGCCAGCCAAACAGCATCTCGAGCAGATGCCCCGAGTCGTGGCTGAACCAATCAATGTCCGGATAGCGGGTCTGCAGCCAGCCGGAAAGAAGGTAAAGTGTCAGCGGAAATCCGTACATCTCCGTGAACAGGGCAACCAGGAACGCACTGAACGCACCGAATGACCGCCAGTCTCTCCAGGAACGCGGGCGCGAGAAACTCGCGGCAAACAAGATGAACACGACCGAGTTCAATACGACCAGCGTCCAAAGACCATAATCGGCAGGCTGCATGACTGGGCTCCGCTCTTCAGTGTCGATGCTGGCCGTGCATGAGTCCGTGCCCGAACACACAAGCGAGGAGCAATCCGATCACGAACCAGTCCCCCGTGAGGTGGGCGCGATGCTCCAGCAAGAGCAAACCGCCCGCGATCACAGCGAACAAGCCGAAAACAGTCCAAAACAAGCGGTGAGATGCATCAGGGGGTCGAACGGTCATTCAGCAACCTCGAGACTCGATGGATTTGCCTTGATTACGCTCGGTGGCGTTCCATCCCTCACAGCCCCGTCGACCAAGTCCGGCTTTGCTCGCTGAACCGTCGCGAGGGATGGCGCAGGTTCGCGCGTAAGCAGATTGCAGGAGAGACGAATGGACCGACGCATATCCTTTCACACCTGGTATGTGGTGTTCGCTATTTTCACCGTCCTGATGCTCCAGACCTGGATCTCGCAGTCCAGTCATCAGCAGGCCGTCCCCTACAGCGAGTTCATCGCAGCGCTTGAGTCTGGAGAATTATCCGACGTCGAGATCAGCGGACAAACCATCCGGGGCACGCGTGCTGGCTCTTCGGGCGATGCCCCTCAACACATCGTGGCTACAGTTGTCGATCCGGCACTGGCGGAAACGCTTTCACAGTATGATGTCACCTATTCCGCCCGAGCGCAGAACGGTCTCGCCGCCGCCCTGCTCTCCTGGTTTTTGCCTATGATTCTGTTTCTGGCCGTATGGATGTTTTTCATCCGACGCATGGCCAATCAGGGTGGGATTGGCGGAAATGCCCTGTCGATCGGACAGTCCAATGCAAAAGTGTATGTCGAGACTGATACACGGGTTACGTTTGCGGATGTCGCGGGCGTTGAAGAAGCCAAGGCAGAACTAAAGGAAATCGTAGATTTCCTCAAAGACCCCCAAGGCTATGGCCGGCTGGGCGCGCGCATGCCCAAGGGAATCCTGTTGGTCGGTCCACCCGGCACCGGAAAAACCCTGTTCGCCAGGGCGATGGCTGGTGAGGCGGATGTACCGTTCTTCTCGATCAATGGCTCCGAGTTCGTGGAGATGTTCGTCGGGGTCGGGGCAGCTCGCGTGCGCGATCTCTTCGAGAAGGCGCGCGAGAAGGCGCCTGCGATCATTTTTATCGATGAGTTGGATGCGCTTGGTCGAGCGCGTGGTGCGTACCCCGGATTCGGAGGTCACGACGAGAAGGAGCAAACGCTCAATCAATTGTTGTCGGAACTCGATGGTTTCGACCCCAGCCACGGCCTGGTACTGCTGGCCGCGACAAACCGACCCGAAGTCCTCGATCCGGCATTATTGCGGGCCGGTCGATTTGATCGTCAGGTCCTCGTGGACCGCCCCGACAAGACGGGCCGCGTCGCGATCCTTCACGTTCATGCCCGGCGGATCCACGTCGAAGCGGACACCGACCTCGAGGAAATAGCTGCTCTGACTCCAGGTTTTAGTGGGGCTGACCTCGCAAACCTCGTCAACGAGGCGGCGTTGCTCGCCACTCGGCGGAACGCCTCGGCAGTCAGCCTCATCGACTTCGTGGCCGCGATCGAGCGGATCATTGCAGGGCTCGAAAAAAAGAACCGCCTGCTCAACCCCGCTGAGCGCCGTACGGTCGCCTACCACGAATTGGGTCATGCCTTCGTCGCGATGGCTCTGGAAAACGCCGATCCCGTACAGAAGGTCTCTATCATCCCTCGAGGCATAGGAGCGCTCGGCTATACGATCCAAAGGCCCATAGAAGACCGTTTTTTGATGTCCCGCGCAGAACTTGAAACCAAAATGGCCGTTCTCCTCGGCGGTCGGGCAGCTGAACAGCTTGTTTTCGACGAAGTATCGACAGGAGCCGCTGACGATCTGCAGAAGGCAACCCAGATCGCGCGCGGCATGGCTACTCGTTATGGCATGATAGCCGATCTGGGCCAGGTGGCGCTGGAATCCGACGATCAGCTCTTCCTGGGGCCACGTGCGGAATCTGCCTCGCACATGTACAGCGAGGCGACCGCCGAAAAGATCGACAATGCCGTGGCAACACAGATCGACAGGGCCTTTCAACAGGCCACGCAAATCCTCACTTCTCACCGAAAAACGCTGGATGAGGTCGCCGACATCCTGCTTGAGAAGGAAACCTTGTCCGGCACTGAACTGGTCAGGGCAGCTGGAGCGCACAAATGGACATGACTCTTCGATTCCTCGGAGCCGCCGGAACTGTCACAGGCTCCAAATTTCTGCTGAACACCGGGCCAAGTTCCTGGTTGGTCGATTGCGGATTGTTCCAGGGCCTGAAAGCCATGAGAGAAAAGAACTGGTCCGGATTGGAATTCGACGTGGCCGATCTCACGGGCGTGTTGCTTACCCATGCTCATATCGATCACTCCGGTTATATTCCCGTACTCGCCAAGAGTGGTTATCGAGGGCCGGTCTACGCCACCGACGCGACCGTCGACTTGTGTAAAATCCTGCTCCCCGACAGCGGCTATCTACAAGAAAAAGACGCCGATTTCGCAAACCGCCACGGTTTTTCGCGGCACAGCCCCGCCGAACCCCTATACACGCGAAAGGATGCGGTAGACGCGCTCAAGCTCTTCCGGAGTATCTCCTTCGCCAAACAAACAACCCTTGAAACCGGGCTCACAGCCCGCTTCCTGCCGGCCGGCCACATTCTCGGCGCATCAATCATCGAGCTCGGCTTGCCGAACAAGCAGCGCATCGTCTTCTCAGGCGATCTCGGTCGGCTTCAAAGTGACACGATGCTATCGCCGACCTTGATCGATCATGCTGACTACCTGATAATCGAATCCACCTACGGTGACCGCAAACATCAGCACGTCGACATCGAAGTCGAGCTGGCCGCGGTCATCTGCGAAACCGCGGCGCGTGGCGGAACCATCATCGTGCCCGCATTTGCAGTCGGTCGCACGCAATCACTGTTACATCATATTGAAAAGTTGAAACGCCGCGGCGCCATTCCGGATCTGCCCATATTCCTGGACAGCCCGATGGCGATCAATGCCAGTGAACTCTTCTGCAAACATCTCGACGCGCACCGTTTGAGTGACAGAGAATGCCGGGACGCATGCGGGATTGCTACCTATGTGAGAACAACCGAGGATTCAAAGGCCCTCACAACAAACCGCGTGCCGAAAATCATCATCTCGGCGAGCGGCATGGCAACCGGAGGACGGGTCGTTCACCACATCAAGAACTTTGCGTCCGACCCTCGCAACGCAATCTTGTTCACTGGCTTTCAGGCAGCTGGCACGCGCGGCCGATCAATCGTGGACGGTGCAATTAGCGTCAAGATTCACGGACAGAATGTCCCTATCCGCGCCAGCGTTCACAACATCGACGCCCTTTCTGCTCACGCGGATGCGGACGAGATACTTGCCTGGCTTCGCAACTTTCGCGCGCCGCCACGAAGAACCTTCATCGTCCATGGTGAGCCGAATGCGAGCGCTGCCTTGCAGGCTCGCCTCTCGACCGAATTGGGCTGGAATTGCGTCATTCCCAGCCTAGGAGAGGAAGTGAGCCTAACGTGACGCAGCGGCCCAACACGTCGACCCCAGACAGTTCATCATTCCCGAGCCAGAGCACGCTTCGAGCGCGGCGACTGGGGATCGATACTCTCGATCATGCAATCATCTACATGCGGTCAGATTGCCATATCTGCCGAGCCGAAGGCTTCACAAGCCATGCCCGGATCAAAGTGACCGCGCCCGGAAACAAGGTCCTTATCGCCACGCTTAATCTGGTCACATCGGACCTGCTGGCGCCCGGCGATATCGGATTGTCCGAAACAGCTTGGTTAAAACTGGGCCTCCAGGACGGCGCACAGGTAGAGCTCGCCCACCCGGCGCCTCTGAATTCACTCAGCGCCGTCAGGTCGAAAATATACGGAAAAGTCCTCGACCAGAAGGCCCTGGACTCGATCATCAGCGACGTCTCGCTTGGCAAATTCTCCGACATCCATCTATCTGCCTTCCTGACCGCATCAGCGGCTCACAGTCAGGACGCGAGCGAAGTCCTCGCGCTCACACGGGCCATGGTGAAAATCGGTAAAAGCCTCGACTGGAGCCGCACGCCGATTATCGACAAGCACTGCGTGGGTGGCCTGCCCGGAAACCGGACCACGCCAATTGTTGTGGCGATCTGCGTTGCAGCCGGCCTTACCATGCCCAAAACATCTTCCCGGGCAATCACCTCGCCGGCCGGCACGGCAGACACCATGGAAACACTCGCGCCGGTTGAACTGAGCCTCGCCGCGATGCGGCGCGTCGTAGAGAGCGTGGGGGGGTGCATCGTCTGGGGCGGCGCTGTCGCACTGAGCCCTGTGGATGATGTTTTAATCCGTATCGAACGCGCGCTCGACATCGACAGCGATGGGCAACTCGTCGCCTCCGTTCTCTCCAAGAAAGTAGCAGCTGGTTCGTCGCACCTCGTTATCGATATGCCAGTTGGCACAACAGCGAAAGTGCGGTCGAAGGTTGCTGCAGACCGGCTCGGGAGTCTCTTCAAACAGGTCAGCAACGAGCTGGGTCTAAACCTCCGGGTCATACAAACCGACGGGTCACAGCCGGTGGGACGCGGAATCGGTCCCGCCCTCGAGGCTCGTGATGTGCTTGCCGTTCTGACGGGCTCATCCGACAGGGCGTCAGATCTCGAGACCCGAGCGATCCGCCTCGCAGGCGAACTGCTCGAATTGGGCAACGCCGCACGGGCCGGAGAGGGAGTCGGAATGGCCGCCGACATCATAGCCTCCGGCCTGGCCTGGCGCGCATTTCAGTCAATCTGCGACGCCCAGGGCGGTATGCGCGTGCCGCCGATAGCCGCACATCAACATCCGGTGGAGACCCATCGCTCGGGCAGGGTCGCGAGCATTGATAACAGGCGACTGGCGAAGGCTGCCAAGCTGGCAGGAGCGCCGGCATCCAAAGCCGCCGGAATCGATCTGCATGTTTCACTGGGCAGCGTTGTCGAAGCCAACGCCCCCTTGTTCACCGTCCACGCCCAGACTCATGGCGAATTGTCCTATGCCCTTGAGTACATACAGAACGAGGCGGCAATCATATCCGTGGAGGAAGCACCATGAAACCGCTCCTGTTCGCCCTCGAAGGCAGCGCCCCGATGACGCGACGTCTTGCCGAGAGCATGCAAGCCGAGTGCGGGGCGCTTTTCTCGAAATCCTTTCCGGATGGCGAGACCTATCTCCGGTTTGACACTCCCGTCGCTGGTCGGATTGTTCTCCTCGTATGCAGCCTCGATCGACCGGACCAGAAGTTCCTTCGGCTGGTCTTTGCTGCCGCAACGGCAAAGGAGCTTGGAGCGAAGCGCGTCATTCTCGTTGCGCCTTACCTGGCTTACATGCGTCAGGACAACCGCTTCCAGCCGGGGGAAGCGGTATCATCCATTTATTTTTCCCAATGTCTCGGCCGATGGTTTGACGGGCTTGTAACGGTCGACCCTCACCTGCATCGCTACCATGACCTGAGTGAAGTCTACGATATTCCAAATCGTGTTCTGCATGCAGCAGACACGATAGCTGCCTGGATAGCCGACCACGTTCCCGGCGGATTGATCATCGGTCCGGACAGCGAAAGCGAACAATGGGTGAAAGCTGTAGCCCAATCGGCCGGAGTGCCGTTCACGGTCTTGAAAAAAGTACGGCATGGCGACAGGGACGTAGACGTGTCTGCACCTGAGGTCGAAGCGTGGCAAGATCGGGTGCCGATTTTGGTCGATGACATAATATCCACAGCTCGCACGATGATCGAAACAGTTGGTCACCTAAAAAAAGCAGGGTTGCCGTCCCCGATCTGCATCGGCGTTCACGCCATTTTCGCAGATGACGCGTTCATCGCGCTTCACGAAGCCGGTGCCCGACACATCATCACGTGCGATACAATTCGCCACCCGACGAATGAAATAGTCGTGGCCCCGCTGATTGCAGCCGGATGCGATGATTTGATTGCGGAATTGTCCCGGTGCCCGGACGAGCGTGCCTGATGCGCATCTTGTCAATCAATTGCGGATCATCAAGCGTTCGGATTGCCGTGCATGATGCCGAACGTGGCTCACTCTCCGAACACGCCAAGGTGAGTTGCAGCAATGTCGGCAAGCCAGCCGGGCGCGTGCGACTTCGTGTCTCCCCCTCGAACCAGGCGGAGAACTGGACCTACAAACTCGAAACGCACTCGCAGGCTGTACACCACCTGCTATATCTTCTGGACCGTGAGCATTGCCTTGAGGGCGTGCAGGCAGTTGGCCACAGATTCGTCCATGATGGCGGATTGTTCGACGGCCCCGTACATATCGGTCCGGAACAGCGTTCGAAACTCGAGGGCGTTGCCAACCTGGCTCCCCTACATATGCCGGCGAGCCTCGTCGCTCTTGAGGCGGCAAATATTCGCCTGCGCCAAATTCCCCATTACGCGGTCTTCGATACTCATTTCCACAAAGGCATGCCACGCGTCGCGCAGAATACCGGTCTGCCAGCCGCATTCCTCTCGCCGCAAGTGAGGCGCTTCGGATTTCACGGATTATCTTGCGAATATTCCGTGCATTGGCTGCGCTCCAATTTCGCCGATCGATTCCCTTCGCGCCTGATTGTCATCCATCTCGGCTCCGGTGCTTCGGCAACGGCAGTTCTGGATGGTGACAGCGTGGAGACCACGATGGGATTCACTCCGATATCGGGCATTCCGATGGCGACCAGGTCCGGCGATATCGACTTTGGCGCCGCGCTTCATCTGGCAGATCAGGCCGGCATGACCGTCGCTGAACTCCAATCCATGCTGAGCGAACGGTCCGGGCTTTGCGGGCTATCTGGCTCGTCGGGTGATATGGCTGATTTGCTCGTGCAGGCGCCCGATGATCCTGTTGCACAGTCAGCGATAGAATATTTTTGCTATCGCGCCGCGCTGAAGATTGCGGGGTTGACCGCATCGATGCGGGGCCTCGACGCGATCGTTTTCACCGGCGGAATCGGCGAAGGCAGCGCGACAATAAGACAAAGTATTTGCCGACAGCTCGATCACCTGGGTGTCGAGCTGTCCGATACAGCTCACGAGCCTCTGATATCGTCGACAAATTCACGGATCGGTGTCTATGTCGTGCGCTGCGACGAAAACAGCATCATTGCTCGCCACGTAATGAAATCGCAGGCTGAATTTGCGAATCCCGCTTAAATTCTGGGTCACATACCGTTCCAGGCCCGTACAGCTGTATCACCGGTACATATAATCGCGCGTCAGTGGAATAGCGTCCTGCCTGTGGCCGACCAGGATTTGGTAGACGTTGTGAAACCCATGCCGAAAGGATGCCTCACTACTGGCGAGATAGAAGTCCCACATCCGCACGAAGCGATCATCATACAGTGACCGTGCCTCGTCCGCCCTGCTCAAGAACCTTTCGCGCCACGCCTTCAGCGTTTCTGCATAATGCAGACGCAGCACTTCGATATCCAGCAAGACCAGGCCAGACTTTTCAATTGCAGGCAGGATCTCCGATAGAGCAGGAATGTACCCGCCTGGGAAAATGTGCCGGGCGATCCAGGGGTTTGTCGCCCCGGGACCAGGCCTTCGGCCAATAGTGTGTACGAGCGCCGAGCCGGTTTCTGCGAGGTGGCCCGCTATCCAATCAAAATACTCTTGATAATGCGGTACGCCGACGTGTTCGAACATGCCAACAGAGACTATCTTGTCGAAAGTCCCGTCCAGGTTACGGTAATCCTCCAACCTGAATGTCACGCGCTTGTCGAGGCCCGCCGCCCTTGCTCGCTCCTGAGCGAGGCCAAACTGTTCGCGGGAAAGAGTCACTCCGAGAACGTCGATGTCTGCCGTTTTGGCCAGATGCAGAGCAAGCCCTCCCCAACCACATCCCAAGTCCAACACCTTCTCCCCTGATTTGAGACAAAGCTTCCTGGCGATGTGGTCTTTTTTCAGCCGCTGAGCATCCTCCAGCGACGTGTCCGCATCCGGGAAGTATGCGCAGGAATATTGCATGTCCTCGTCCAGAAACAGCCGGTACAGGTCGTTTCCGATGTCATAATGATGCGCAACATTGCGGGCTGCCCTCTCTTGTAGATTGAACTGAGCGACAGTTCTGGAGAGCTTTCGAAGGACAGACCATGGTGACCCTCCCTCACCGGTCGCGTCGAGGACATTCGTCCAGAGAAGATCCAGCAGGTCATAGAGATCGCCCGTCTCCTGCACCAATCCCTCGTCGACATACGCCTCACCGAACTGCAGGTCGGGATCGAACAGGATACGGCGGAGCCAGCCGCTCGTTTTCAGGGATACGCGAAGGGCATTATCGCGATCCGGTCCCAAGAAAACGTTTTCACCGCCCGGAAGAACGATTTCGAGTCCGCCTTCACGAATAGTGTCCCGGAGTCTGCTCTCGATAACTCTTTTCCAGAAGCCCATGACGTGCTCTCCACTGATTCCGCGGGGCGCCGTCCAGCGTCTGGCGCGATGCGACTGACGACGCCCGAGGCATTGCTCCCCTGCCAGGATCGTCAACTTCCAGCCGACGAACAGAGTCCGTCAGTCAAGCGATCGAACTGGACAGATTGTGAAATTCCTCGACCGGTGAGACCGCAAGTATTCCCCCATCCTCTGCAGCTGGGCCCAGCACCTCGCGGATAGCCGACACGACTTCGGCCACTCGGTCTTCGGAGAGAAAGAGCTGGAGCCGGGCATGGGTCGTCATGAGGTCGCGCTGATAGAAATTCTTGTACGCACCGTATCCCTTGGTGTGGGTGACGCTGACCCCCGGGACATTCAGTCGGCGGAGGCGTTCTTCTACCGGCTCAACCATTTCGGGGCTGATAATGGCGGTCAGGTTTTTCATGGCCATCGCTGTTCTCCTGCTTGCCCCTCCCCGATGATTACGCCTCAAGGACCTCTACCCCTCGAAGCTCGCCCAGAATCCGGCGTCCGGCGCTTTTTCGCCCCCCAGAACAGCCATCTCCGACGATGTCAGAATCGTGTCTGGCCGCTTGCCCGAGGCCCGGCAGGCCTGCTCGACAATGTGGGCCCAACTCTGCTTGTTCGCATACAACATGCCTCGCACATCGAGCGTTCCACCCCTGTTCCTGAAGCCAAGATAAATTGTCTGTTGTGGACCGGTGTCCAAGGGCCGAAGACAACCGGCTATCGGCTCAGCCCGGCCGTGCGTTACAAAAACCCGAGCCCTCGCGTTGGAAGGGAAAAGGTCTTCAACCAGCTGGCGCTGAGCCAAATGCCGGGCCTCCAGACCATCTCTTGGCGCTCTGAAACGACCCGGCTCTGCCATATAGATCAGGCTGTTCGAGAGGCCCGACTCCTCGAGACGCGCTGACGCCAGGCAGGCCTGTTCAAGCTGGTAGCCGCCAATCGCCGTAAGTACCAGAGCCTCATCGCCATTGCCACGCAACCTGACCGCTCCGTCCTCGGCCAGGCGCCGAGCATCTCGCGGCGTGAAAAATGACCTCATATTTCGTTTCGGGCAAATGATGTTCCAGATCTCACCCCGGCTTTTGTAAGCCTGCTCGATTACGCCCGCTGCACTGTTTGCGTCAGCTGGAAAGACGACCCTGCACATGTCGGACATCTCCCCGAGCAGTGCTTCGCACAATGTCGGATCCTGATGCGAAAGTTCGTTTTTCCCATTCTCCCACACATGAGAGGTGGAAATGATAGGTAGACTTGTCCAATGCAAAGGCTTGCCGGACTCCTTCAGGTGGCGCGAAAAGATCAAATCCTGCCGGATTGCGCCAAGCATTTTCACGGCGAACGCTTCGTAGGAAACGACCAAGGCCAATCCGGCCTTGTTTGCGAGCGCCGCACAAACGACGGCCTCCTCGTTAAGCGCCGTGATCACCCGGCCATCAACCGCTTCAGCGATACCTTCCTCGGGAGAACACACTCGATGCTTTAGCAGATCGAGCGTCTCATTCATTCGGTTCGAGCGCATTTCGTCGGGGTTTCCGACCCGAATTCGCACGTCTTCATTCTGCCTGAACAGCGCAGCAACATAACGGTCGATGGCGGCCATCGGGGACCCGGCCTCCTCCTCGGCCAACCACTCCGGCTCAGGGTGCGCCAGGTCGCAAGGGTCGCGGGCAATCATGGGGTGATCACGCTCCTTGGGCCGGATGGTCGCAGCGTGGTTGTTCATGGTCATCACGCTGCGCCGCAGAAGATCGGCAGGGACAAATAACTTCTCTGCACCGGACTGAAAGAGTGCGCGCATGGACTCATCCTCGGCAGGGCTGCCCTCGAGCGGCAGATTGTGTGCCCGATTGGTGCCGGCCCCTGGAAATCCAAAGCCCTTGACCGTTTCGGCGATTCCGTAGTGCAGCCTCACCGGGTATTGCATCTCTCCGCGCTGAATCGCGGCAGAACAGGCCTTAAGTCTGGCCTCGATCTGCAAGATGCCCCATGCAATGGAAGCGGGATCCGTGCCATCCAGGTCAATCGGATCAAAACCGTTCAGCGCGAGATGTCTGCGAAACCAGTCTACACCGCCGTCCTGCGCCATACTTGAACGCTGGTCGATCCGGCGACCATTGGCGATCATAATCGGCGACACGAGGCCGGTATCCTCCGCGCGCCACCACCGAGGCGCCCAATCCGAACCTCTCTGCTCTTCGAAGGCCCCGTCGCTCAGGAAGGCGACCAGCTTCTCCTCGGGAAGCGGCATATGGGGATACATCAACTCTGCGAAACCCAGATAGCCGCCCTCGATCATTCCGCCCGCGGTGGTGGCATTCACATGGCTGCCTAATGGGGAGACAGGGCGCCCTTCGGCATCGATCTGGCATGAATAAAAATCCGACACAAAGCGCGAGAGCCTGTCCCGATCCCAGCCGTAGCGCTCTGCCTGACGCTCCGAGAGGTTCTCAACGATCAGGTTCAGCGCATCTATAGCGGCCACACAATGCCCCTGCCCCATCAGCCAGGAGCGAGTCTCTCCTGACAAGGCATTCGCGAGCAGATATCCCGTATACGCTGGCACCATGTTCAACGCGCCGCCTGTGTGGCCTTCGGGGTTGTCCTTGAAGTCGGATGGCTGCAAAGGCTGCCCGTCCGGCCGCACGGACTTCGCATACGTCATGTGAACGACAAGCCACATTCCGGCACTCGCAACCCGGTCTGCTGCGATGAACAGATCGAGTACAGCAGAGCGATCCGGCAGCTGACCGAGCGATACCAACTCGTTGGCTAGTTCGTACACGCGGCACTGAGTCAATGGGTCATGCGAGATGACTCCATATCCTTCAGCCCACTCCGCAAATCGCTTGTCATGCGCTCGGTATTCGCCGGCCTTCGCTCGAACGAGACTTTGCTCATGGCCCAACAATTCTGTGCTCATCGTCTGCACGTCCTTTTTGCCGACTCACGCGTGCAAGTCGGAATTGCTGAAAATTTCGCCATCAAACTTCAACGTCCGGGACGGGTCGCGCGGATATTGATGCTGATCGACAAGCGGGCACGGGATTTCGGAAAGAATCAGCCTGATTGCCTCAAGTCTGGCAAAGCGCTTGTCATCGGCGTTGATGACAAGCCAGGGCGAGGCAATACTCGATGTGCGTTCGAGCATATCGTTTCGCGCCTCCGTATAGTCCTGCCATTTTTCCAATGCGACCGCGTCAATCGGACTCGATTTCCAGGCTTTCAAGGGATCGGATTCACGGCGAGCAAGCCGCTTGGCCTGCTCTTCCCGGGAGATATCGAGATAGATCTTGAGGATCGCGAATCCCGCATCAATCAGCAGATTCTCGAAGGTCATCACATCTCGAAAGAAGCTTTCCACGTCTTCGGCCGACGCGAATCCCATGACGCGCTCCACACCCGCCCGAGTGTACCAGGAGCGGTTGAAGAGAACGATCTGGCCGTCTTGCGGCAAGTGCGCGACATAGCGCTGGAAATACCAGCTCGCTTGGTCAGCATCGCCCGGCTTTCCCAGCGCGACGACCCGGAGATCGCGCGGGCTGAGATGCTCGCTTACACGCTTGATCGTACCATCCTTCCCCGAGGCATCCCGGCCTTCGAATAGCACAAGCACTTTGTGCCCGTGAGCGATTACGTGGCGCTGGACCTTCACGAGCTCGATCTGAAGGTCATTCAGTGCCTTGCGATACGCCTTGCGCGCGAGCGTAGCCTCCACGGGTTAATCTCCGATCCGAATCCGAGCGTCCGAGAGAAAGCGGTACGGCGGTATCTCCAGGTTCTTGGGCGCCGGTCCTCGCCGAACACGTCCGGAAACGTCGTATACCGAGCCATGGCACGGACAATACCATCCGCCGAACCGCCCTCTGTTGTCATTGCTGGATTGCCCGAGGGGTACGCATCCCAGATGCGTACACACGCCGATAACCACCAGCCATTCCGGATCAAGCACGCGATCCGCGTCGATTTGCGGGTCAATCAGATCCGGATTGTCGTCGTCGGCCCGTGCGAGCTCCAGCGATTCGGACGTTCGCCTCTCGATAAAAACGGGCCGCTCTCGCCACGCAACAGTCAGCCTCTGGCCGGGTTCAAGCGCTGACACGTCAACTTCAGTCGTGCCCGCCGCAAGCGTGTCCGCCGCAGGATTGAAACTGTCGATAAACGGCCAGGCAACCGCGCCCAGACCTATGACCCCCGCTCCGGAAGCAGCGACATAAATGAAATCACGACGAGATACCTTCTCTGACATCGCTGCCTCCAGGCCGGGGTTCACGCGAAAAGCTCCCAATGATCGGGCTCGCGCCACAAAGGCTGTCAGCCCTTCGGTTGCCCGGCAACCACGTTAATCGCCTCCATCGGGCTCCGGGACCGCCAACAGGGTCCGGAGGTATGCCAGGGTATCCGCCATATCCTGTGCCTCCAGGTCAGGATTCCCTCCGAGCGCTGGCATCGCCATGATTGATCCCTCGCCTTGGAACCCGTTGACCATGTGGTCAAGCAACAGGGAGTCAGATTGCATCAAACGCCCCTGGGGCCCGCCGAGCACCGGCATGCCCTCGAAGGCGCCCTGACCGCTATCGCCGTGGCAGGCGATGCAGGTTTGCTCGTAGATCGACCGACCATTGTCCAGGTTGGCCGATGTCAAATCGAAACGTGGCCGCTCCTCGACTTCGGGCCTGGGCGATGACTCGCCACGACTGGCGGAGCTCGACATCAGGAAAGCTCGAATATCCTCCGCGACATCTCCAGGGATATTGGCCCGGACACGCATGTGCGTGACCGATACATCCCAGAGTTCCGGGGTGAGTTCACCCGGCGAACGGATATTGTGGCACCGGCCACAATTGTCGGCCCACGCTTGCGCGCCGCGACCAACCTGATCAGCGGAAAAGTCGTAACGACCATCCGCTTGAGGCGGCGGCGCTTGCGCCGTGTCCTCCTGAGCGACGACAGCAGCGGTCACTAAGACCGCTGCGACGCCGAGCAAAAATCCCGCTCGTACCATTTAAAAATCCCTCCTTGATTAGAAGCCATACGAGAATTGAAGCAGTACGCGTGTCTCCTCCTGTACGTCGTCATCGTGTCTGGCAGTGAATTCGCGCTGTTGGAGAACGCCGCGCGTGACGATGGATGGCGCCAGCCAGAAATTCACTCCAACGTCCCAGCGTTGTTCCGCAGCTTCTTCGGCCAGTCCGTCCAGACCGCTAACTTCATACTCGCCGTAGCGCATGGTCGGTTCGACGCGTCCCAGCCAGGGGCGTTCGGCGGTACCGGACAGCCGGTAGGCCGCCTGGACATACCAAGCTGTGCTCTCAAGCTTCGGCAACGCCACGATACCTGCCGCGCCTTGGTATCCGGAATTGATGGGATCCCGAGTCGAATTCAGATATTCAGCCCGAACATCCCACGGCCCGCCGGTATAGGCGGCGTCAATTCCCCACAAAAAAACGTCCGCATCAGACAGTTCGGGGCCGTGTGCATCGTCACCTGTCTCGCTGCCCGACCCGACCAAAGGCCGGGCTTCGGCATGCCCCCCGGCGTCCACTTCGGCAGGCGCACCCGATACCGAAGCCCTCAGGAAAGATGCTCCGATTTCGAGATCGGGGACCGGCAGAAAACCAAAGCGGCCGGAAAGCGCCTTGTCGCTATTGTCATCGCCGTTGAATGCCTCCAGCGCGAGCCCGCCTTCATGGCTGACCGCGGCCCGTTGCCGAGTGCGATTGCATAGGTGAGCAGACCAGGTTCAAGATTGAATCCGCCACGCACCATGACACCCATGTCGGATCCCGGCTGTACGCCGTCATGCCCAAAACCGGCTGGCGCATCCGCCATTCGATTGATCCATGACGGGTGAAGTCGTTCCTTGAACTGACCGACCGGGCTTAGAAACTGCCCGATGACCACAACCGCGTTCGGGTGGGCAAGGATATTTGCCTGCGCATATTCCAGCGTAACTTCCGTGCCCGCATCTGTATTCTCGATTTCTGCTTCCGCTTCCAGAAGCACCAGGTCCTGATACTGAAAATGGAAGGCCGGGTTGAATCGAACCCGCGTGAACTGCGAAGAGGTATTTCCGACATCGGGGTCCGAAAACACCAACGATGCGTCCGCATAGCCAGCAAGGTGCCAGGAAGTTTGCGCTGAACGATCCACACCGGACAGACCGGGAAGATAGCCTCGGCCACTCGATGTGCGTTCCGCGGCAGACGCGTCCTGCGCCGAGGCCATGCCAACAGCACTGACGAGGAGAAAGCTCGCGACGCCGAGTTTCAACACCCGGCGTACGAATTGATGCTTGGGTGTATGATTGTATGTCATTTGTCCCTCATTCGTCGCCGAAGGGGCCGAAGCCGTTTCCGGCGACCTTTTCTGGTGGCCGTCATTCAGCGTCGAGCTGGTCGAAGAGCGCGCCCATGCGGCGCCGGGCAAGCCCTGGATGCCTTGCGGACCGAGCCTCTTCGCCATTGACCGCGTCGCCGTCGCCCACATTGATCAGGACAACCATTCCGGCTGCATAGTGGGGAGCGCACTTGATGCCGTAGAGGCCTTCCTCGCTGAACGTCACTGTCACGGAATCATTCAATTCACCTCGAAACGGCTCCGCCCCTTCAGGCATCATACTGGCGATGGATTCTGCGTTGTGGCTCGGATTAGTTGGCAGAAAAGTCACCGTGTCGCCGGGCTGGAGCTCGAGCAGAGCGGGCTCGAATACCATGGCACCTTCGGTGCCACGATTGAGCATGTGGACCTCATAGTCCTCGGCCAAAGCTGAAGCGGGCGTCGTCAATCCGATCAGACTTGCCACAGCTGCAGCATAAGCAATTTGTCTCATATCTAACTCCTGTATTAACCACAAACAAATTGCGGCCTATACTGGAATTACGAGCGAAGCCGCCTTACCCCTCAGTCCCGTGGCGCGGCAGGTTGACGCATCGGGCGGACAACTGTGAGGTCATTCCGACCCCGCGAATTCAACCAATTAGTGACTGTGCTGAGCATGATCGTCTGGATCGTCAAAATCGCGGCGACGAAGGAAAACTCTTTCAAGGACAAACACGCCGACCATGATCGCCACGGCAACCATCACGATGATGGGGTCGTGCTGGAGCTTGGTGGCGACCAGCCCCGCTAGGACCGCTAAATCGATGACTAGAGCAGTGAGAACAACCGGCAAGCTGGCCTGAACACCCGTTCGCAGATGTCTCAGCACCCCCCAGTGAACGGCCAGGTCCATCACGAGGTACAACATGGCACCCAACGCGGCGATCCGCGACAGATCGAAGAGGATAGTCATGACCGCCGCCAGGGTAATCGTGTAGACCAGCATGTGGGTTTGAATCCGCCCCGGCATGCCAAAATGCCGATGCGGTATTAGTTGCATGTCAGTCAACATGCCCAGCATGCGGGAGACAGCAAAAACGCTTGCAACCAGACCCGAGGCCGTCGCCAGCATGGCCAGAAGGATCGTGACCAGGCGTCCTGTATCGCCAAAGGTTGGCCGCGCGGCCTCGGCGAGAGCAAAGTCCTTGGCGTCCACGATGGCATCGATCGGCAAACTTGCGCCGACAGCCAAGGCCACGAAGATATAGACGACGACGCAAGCCAAAATCGCGAGAATGATCGCCCGACCGACATTGCGATGCGGGTCCTTGATCTCGCCGCCACTATTGGTGATGGTCGTAAAACCCTTGAAGGCCAGAACACCGAGCGCGAGCGCGGCCAGAAAGCCTAGAACGCTTGGCTCGTACGGGGTTCTGCTCGGCTCGACCGTCAAGCCCTGAGCCGCCCAGAACCCCGCAAAGGCAAGCGCTGCGATTCCGATCACCTTGACCAATGCCAGGAAGACGGAAAAGAAGCTGACGACACGATTGCCGAGCAGGTTGACGGCAAACGCCGCGAGGATCAGTCCGACTCCGAGGGCTGGGATGATTATCGGACTGGCCTGCCAGCCGAATAATTGCGCTGTGTACGTGCCAAACGTGCGGGCGACCAAGCTTTCATTGATCACCATGGAAAAGGCCATCAGCAAGCCGGCGCTCGCCGTAATGGCGGTGCGACCATAGGCTTTTTCCAGGAACATGGCGATACCGCCGGCCGACGGAAAGGCATTGGCCAGTTTCACGTAGGAATAGGCACTGAAGCCTGTCGCGACGGCCGCCGCCACGAATACCCAGACGAAGGCGTTGCCGGCCAGTTCGGCGATCTGACCGGTGAGGGCGAAAATACCCGCCCCGATCATAACGCCCGTGCCCATCGCTATAGCCCCGAACAGGCTGAGTGAGTTCGTCTTATAGGCCTTGTCCATCTTCGCCTCGCTACAGATCAGAGTTTGACGGAACGCAATCGCAGAGAATTCGAGATCACCGAAACCGAGGACAGGCTCATCGCCGCCGCGGCGAAGATCGGTGAAATCAAAATGCCCAGGAACGGGTACAGCACGCCGGCCGCGATGGGCACGCCCGCAGCATTGTAAACCAGCGCAAAGAAAAGGTTCTGCTTGATGTTGCGCATGGTAGCGCTGGCCAGGCGCCTAGCTCGGACAATCCCGTTCAGATCCCCCTTGATGAGAGTGAAGCCTGCGCTCTCGATCGCGACATCTGCGCCTGTTCCCATGGCGATACCAACATCCGCCTGCGCCAGCGCGGGCGCGTCGTTTACACCATCTCCTGCCATCGCGACACGTCGCCCTTCGGACTGCAAATTCTGAATGATCCGTGCCTTGTCTTCGGGAAGGACGTCAGCGCGAATTTCGTCAATGCCGAGCCGCGCGGCGACTGCGCGAGCGGTTTTTTCATTGTCGCCTGTCGCCATGACAATCTTGAAGCCAAGACCATGCAGCGCTTCCAGGGCTTCTGGCGTCGTCTCCTTGACCGGGTCCGCAACGCAGACCAAGCCGGCGACCGCACCGTCGATCGCGACGAACATGACGGTTTCGCCTTGCTCGCGACGATTATCCGCCGTCTCCGCCAGATCGGTTGCTGCGAGACCCAGCTCTTCAAGCAAGCGAGCATTGCCAAGCGACACAGCCCGACCATCAACCCGACCGATCACGCCCTTGCCCGTGATCGCTTCAAAGTCTTGCGTTTGGGCAAGTTCCAGTCCTTTTTCCAGCGCGCCCTCGACAATAGCCTCTGCCAACGGGTGTTCGGATCCTCGCTCCAGACTAGCGGCCAGTCGAAGTAGCTCATCGTCCGTGTGTTCATCACGGGTGATGACTGCCACGAGCTTTGGCTTGCCCTCGGTAAGCGTACCGGTCTTGTCCACAATCAGAGTATCGACTTTGGCGAAACGCTCGAGCGCCTCGGCGTTCTTGATCAAAACACCCGCCTGCGCACCCCGCCCTGTTGCCGTCATAATCGACATTGGCGTGGCAAGACCGAGCGCACACGGACAGGCGATAATCAACACCGCTACCGCGGATACCAGGGCATAAGCCATAGCGGGAGGCGGCCCCCAAATGGACCATGACACAAAGGAAATGACAGCGATCAGGATGACGGCGGGAACAAAACGGCCCGAGATGACGTCAGCAAGCTTTTGAATCGGGGCTCGGCTACGCTGGGCATTAGCCACCATCTCGACGATCTGGCTGAGCATCGTGTCGGCACCGACACGTTTGGCTTCGATGATCAAGCTGCCAGTGCCGTTGATCGTCGCACCCGTTACCGCGTCACCAGTCGTTTTTTCGACCGGTACAGGCTCCCCGGATATCATGGATTCATCGATGGACGATCGACCATCAACGACCTCGCCGTCCACGGGAATTTTTTCTCCAGGTCGAACACGTACGCGGTCTCCCACCTCAACATCCTCGAGTGGGATTTCTTCCTCACTCCCGTCCGGCCTGATTACTCGAGCCGTCTTGGCGGCTAGGTCAAGCAGGGCCCGGATGGCAGACCCCGTCCGCTCGCGCGCGCCAAGCTCCATGACCTGGCCCAGCAAAACGAGAACAACGATCACGGCGCCGGCTTCGAAATAGACGCCCACATGGCCGTCCGCGCCGCGAAACCCCTCTGGGAAAATGTCGGGCACTATCACCGCGGCGACGGAGAAGATGTAAGCGGCTCCAACGCCCATCCCGATCAGGGTGAACATATTGAGGTTTCGCGTGATGACCGACTTTGCCCCACGCTCGAAGAACGGCCAGCCGGACCACAGGATGACAGGTGTTGCCAAAATAAGCTCAGCCCAACCAGCAATGCCTTCGCCAATCGCTTCGCGGACAAATCCCAGTCCGACATATGGCCCCATGGATAAGACGAGCAAGGGCAGTGTCAAAACAGCCCCGATCCAAAACCGGCGGCGAAAATCCACCAATTCAGGGTTCGGTCCCTCGTCCCCAGTCGGTACCCCCATCGGCTCCAGGGCCATGCCGCAAATCGGGCAGTCGCCGGGGTGGTCCTGTATGATTTCCGGGTGCATGGGGCAGGTATATTCAGTGCCCGCCGGCATGTCGTCGTAGACCTGCTTGTGTGCACCGGAGAGATAATGCTCAGGATCTGCGACGAACTTGTCATGGCAGGACGAGGAGCAGAAATGAAAAGTCGCTCCGTCATGGGACGCCTGGGGTTTGCCGGCATCTGGATCAACATCCATTCCGCAGACTGGATCGGTCACTCGTTCACTGCCGTGGCCATGATGAGTATGGTCTTGAGCGCCATCACCACAACACGCGTGCGTCGGTGCCTCGCCTTTACAGCAAGAACCAGAGTCTTTGTCTGATGTTGTCATACAGGTCTCCATATCCGATATTGCGACGTATGATCCGGCTTCCAGTCACTGGAAGGTCAACAGGCGTTGATCACCCTACCTCCGGTATCGTCGTAATGCGCTGAGCCAAGCCTTCCACGATCGGGCAATCGGGCCGATCATCGCCATTGCAGCTGCTGATCAGGCGGCGTAATTCACGCCGCATCGCTAAAAGCTCTTTGTGTTTGACGTCCAATATATTGAGCTGTGCCTGGGCAGTTGATTTTACCTGGCCGCTCGAGCGTGTCGGGTCTTCGTATAGCGAAAGAAGGCGTCGGCATTCCTCCAATGAGAAGCCGAGGGAGCGTCCATTGGCGATGAAAGCGAGCTTTTGAACATCACGGGCATCATAGACGCGATATCCATTCGCGGCCCGGGCAGGCGAAACTAAACCAACCTCCTCGTAGTAGCGGAGGGTCTTGGACGGAAGGCCGGTTAGTTTCGCTGCCTGGTTTACGTTCATTCCGCAGGCGCTCCCTCAATCTGCTTGTCATCCTGTTTGGGTTTGCGGCCTTTCAGGACGGCTCGTTGCCACAGCAAGAAGGCCGCAGGAATAACCAACAAAGTCAGGATGGTCGCACTTGTCATGCCGCCCACCATTGGCGCCGCAATGCGCCGCATGACTTCTGATCCGGTGCCGGTACCAAACATAATCGGCAAGAGGCCGGCCACAATCACCGCAACCGTCATCATGATCGGTCGAACACGCATGAGCGCGCCCTCCACGATCGCTTCTCTCAAATCGGCCGCTGTCATGTCTCGACCTTCATCGCGCGCGAGCGCCTTTCTTCGAGCCAGGGCCTGTTCGAGATAAACGATCATCAACACGCCAATTTCGACAGCCACGCCAGCGAGCGCAATGAAGCCCACACCGACAGCGACAGACATGTTGTAACCGAGCAAATCGAGCAGCCACAAACCGCCCACCAATGACAGCGGCAGTGTGACCATGATCAACAGGACCGGGATCAGCCGACCAAAGTTGAGGAACAAGAGGAGCACGATGATCACAATCGTAACCGGAACCACAATGCTCAACTTGGCTTTGGCCCGCTCCATATACTCGTATTGACCGGACCAGCTGATCGAGTAACCGGCCGGCAAGTCGATATACTCTTCCACGGCGGCCTGTGCGTCAGCGACATAGCTACCGATATCAACATCAGCGATATCGATATAAATCCAGCCATTCAGGCGGGCATTTTCACTGCGAATAACGCCAGGTCCGTCCGACACGCCGATTTCAGCAATGCGCGACAGCGGGATTTGAGCACCTGACGGGGTAACGATCGGCAGGGCGCGAAGCTCGTCGATCGAGCCTCGATAATCACGCGGGTAGCGTAGATTTACCGGATATCGTTCCAGACCTTCGACACTCTCCGTGATCGTCATGCCTCCAATTGCCGTACGTACGACGTCGTGAACGTCAGCCACATTGAGACCGAAGCGTGCCGCCTCGAGTCGGTCAACATCGATATCGACGAAACGACCACCTGTTACGCGTTCGGCATAAACCGAAGCCGTACCCGGCACGGTCTCGATGACATCTTCGATTTGTTGGCCTATCTCCGCGATCACTTCGAGATCAGGTCCTGCGACTTTCACGCCCACAGGGGTTTTGATGCCGGTTGCCAACATATCGATGCGGTTGCGGATCGGCATGATCCAAACATCTGTCAAGGAAGGAACATCAACCAAACGGTCAAGTTCTGCGCGGATGTCATCCATCGTCACGCCGGGGCGCCACTCTTCGCGCGGCCGCAACTGAATCGTCGTTTCGATCATCGTGAGCGGGGCCGGGTCAGTGGCCGTGTCGGCTCGGCCAGCCTTGCCATAGACGGTCAGGACCTCCGGCACCGTCGCGATAAGCCGGTTCGTTTGCTGGACAACCTCTGCAATCTTGCCCGCGGAGACGGCCGGATAGGCGCTTGGCATGTACAGTAAATCGCCTTCATCCAGATCGGGCATGAACTCGCTGCCCATTCTCGACAGCGGCACCGCCGCACTGGCCATGACCAAAACCGCCAGGCCGACCATCACCCATGGGCGAGCCATTACGACGCTTATGAAGGGGCGATACGCTGCGATCAAAATGCGGTTGATCGGGTTTTTGTGTTCAGGCGTGATTTTTCCGCGAATAAAGAATCCCATCAGCACTGGAACAAGCGTTACCGAGAGCCCCGCAGCAGCAGCCATCGCATAGGTTTTGGTGAAAGCCAGAGGGTGGAAGAGGCGACCTTCCTGTGCCTCCAGAGCGAAGATCGGCACGAAACTGAAGGTTATGATCAGGAGCGAGAAGAACAGCGCCGGGCCAACCTCGACAGCTGCATCAGCGACAATCCGCCATCTGTTCTCGGGTGTTATCTCTTCCTTCTCGATATGCTTGTGCAAGTTCTCGATCATCACGATAGCGGCGTCGACCATGGCGCCAATCGCAATCGCGATCCCGCCCAGTGACATGATGTTTGCGTTGATCCCCTGCGCGTTCATGATGATGAAAGCCGCCAGCACGCCAAGCGGCAGGCTGAGAACAATCACTAGCGACGAACGCAGGTGGAAAAGGAAGATCGCGCAAATCAGGGCAACGACGAGAAATTCCTCGATAAGCTTTTCCTGAAGGGAGTGTACGGCGCGTTCAATCAGCCCAGCACGATTGTAGGTGGTGACAATCTCAACACCGTCAGGAAGTGACTCTTCAAGCTCGTGAATGCGTTCTTCAACGCGCTCGATCGTTGCCAACGCGTTTTCGCCGTAGCGCATGATGATGACACCGCCGACGGCTTCGCCCTCACCGTTAAGCTCGCCAATGCCGCGCCTGAGCTCCGGTCCGATCTGGATGTCAGCAACATCGGAAAGCAAAATCGGCGTGCCGTTTTCAGTCACACTTACCGGGATAGCCTCCAGATCCTCTATGCCTTGTATGTAGCCGGACGCACGGACCATGTATTCCGCTTCGGCCATTTCGATCACGCGACCGCCCGACTCCTGATTGCCGCGCTGGATCGCCATACGAAGATGAGAAAGCGGGATATTGTAGGCGCGTAGACGGTCCGGATCGGCAACGACTTGGTACTGTCGCACCATACCGCCGATCGTCGCGACCTCGGAAACGCCCTCAATGGTTTGAAGCTCATATTTGAGGAACCAGTCTTGTAAGGATCGCAGCTCGGAGAGGTCGTGCTGGCCGGTGCGGTCTATGAGCGCATACTGATAAATCCACCCGACACCCGTCGCGTCTGGGCCCAGGGCTGGCGATGCTCCTTCTGGCAAGGTCGGGGCAACTTGGGAGAGGTATTCCAGGACCCGTGATCGAGCCCAGTAGAGGTCCGTCCCATCTTCGAAAATGATGTAAACGTAGCTGTCGTTGAAAAAGGAATAGCCTCGGACCGTGACGGCGCCCGGCACCGCCAACATGGCTGTCGTCAGCGGATAGGTGACTTGATCTTCAACGACCTGAGGGGCTTGTCCGGGATAGGTCGTCTTGATGATGACCTGAACATCAGAGAGGTCGGGAATGGCGTCGAGCGGGGTGCGGCTAAGCGAGAAGGCCCCAAATACAGCCAACAAGACGGCCATGATAAGGACAATCAGACGGTTGCCGATTGACCAGCGAATGATGGAAGCAATCATGATCAGTGCCCTCCATGCCCGGCGTGATCGCCGTGACCCGGCTCATCTGTGGCCGTGGGCACATCCATGTCCTGGGCCATGATCGCAGAGATCCGCCACTCGCCGTCTTCATTGCGCTGCAGATCGAACATGACGCTTTGCCCAACGGCGAATTCACTCAGGTCAACGCCGTCGAGTGTCAGAAATGACATAGACATTGCGGGCCACCCGAGCGCTTCGATCGGCTCGTGTTCGAGATCGATCATGCCATGGCCGGCCATCAGGCTGACGATGACACCTCGTCCTTCTGCTTGTTGGACTTGAGTGCCTTCGGCTTCATCGATTGCACCGGGCGGGCTCATCCGCAAAGCAGCACCTTGAAGGCTGGCTTCAGAATCGATCAGGAACTGGCTGGAAACGACAATGCGTTCGCCCTCGAGCAGGCCAGAGAGAATCTCAATGCGGCCATCAGATTCCATCCCCGTATCGATGCGCGCTGGTCGATATCGCCCCTCACCTTCAGCGACAATGACCCGATCTGATTGCCCGGACCGGATGACTGCTTCGCGCGGGATAGTCAAAGCCTGCACGTGAGGTTCTGTGTCGATGGTTACGTTGACGTAGGTTTCTGGGCGTAGCGCGCCATCTTCGTTCGCCGAGCGGATACGCACCGGCACACTTCGACTTTGCGGATCGACCGTTGGGTAGACGTATTCGACCACGCCGTGCCAGGTGCGGCTCGGATCCGCCGTCGATCGGATGTGGACGTCTTGACCTGGCGAGACCATGAGGGCGTCATCTTCAAAAACATCCACGAGGATCCATACCGAAGATAGGTCGGAAATCGTCATGAGCTGTGCGCCCGGCCGCACATATGATCCCTCGCGCACCTCAAGAGCGATCACAACGCCATCCTGGCTGGCCCGCACTTCCACGAGTTCATCGGCATTGCCCGTTCGGGCTATACGGTTGATCTGATCGCGCGTGACACCGAGAGCAACCAAACGGGACCGTGCCGCGGAGATCAGGACGTCCCGACCAATCCGGCGTGCCTGAATGTATTCTGCCTGGGCTGTTGCGATTTCCGGCGAGTACATGCGGAAAAGCAGATCACCGGCACTGACGACATCTCCCACCGCAGCAACAGGGAGATCCTCGATCCAACCCTCAGCGCGCACGTCAACCACGGAGGTCTGATCCTCATCGGGCCGAACATACCCAACAGATGATACAGCGTGAAAAAAATCTGCGCGCGCGACCTGAGCGGTCCGAACACCGATATTGTTCTCGACTGCGGGCGAGATCAATATCGCGCCATCCGGATCAGCCTCCTCACCCTCATAGACCGGAATGAGGTCCATACCCATTGGCGATTTACCGGGAGAGTCGCTTCGAAAACTCGGGTCCATTGGAGCTTGCCAATACAAAACCCGACGCTCAGCACTGTCGCTACCGCTGGAATTCTCTCCGCCTAGAATGTTTGCCGAGATAAAGCCGATGGTGAGGCCGGCGCTAACCAAGGCTGCGCCAAGCAAATAGGATTTGAGTGTCATTGGACATCTCCTACAAGGTAGAGGATGCGAGCCTGGCTCTGCAGCGCATCAATGTTTAGTCGAACAAAAGCGAGTTCTGCGTCCAGAAGGGCGAGCTCAGCGCGAACCAATTCAGCAAAATCAGCCTGCTCATTCTCGTAGGCAATGAGAACAGCTCGAGCCGTTTCGCGTGCTCTTTCAAGAACGTCACCCTCGAAAAGGACGCGCTCTTCGCTAAGCCGGAGGTAGCGCGAGAATTCCCGCTCCAACTGCCGGTTCATCTCCAGCAAGGTCGCCTGTCGATTGAGTTGATCCGCTGCCTCTTCCTGGCGTGCTGCGGCAACGCCTTCGTCTTGTCGGCGGCGACTGAAGAGCGGAACCTCAACCGTTACGGCGACGCTCGCCGCATCGGAACGCGAGTCCCGCAATCCGTAACCGGCTTCAACGGCCCAGCCCGGTCGATATTGCTGAAGTGCCAAGTCAACTTCACGGCCCCGCGCAGTAACTTGAGCATCCAGCATGCGTACCATTGGGTGGCTTACGAGCCTTGATTGTGCGGATTGAATGTCCGGCGGCGTTGCTGGCAGGATCGGCAGCTGTGGTGTAAGGGGCCGACGAGCGACGTCAGAGGCAACAAAGCGCTCCAAATTGGCCTGCGCCAATTCTCGCTGGCTTTCGATCTGGATGAGGCGCGTGTCCAGTATCGAGGTTTCCAACTCGATCCGAATTACGTCGTGACTGTTTCGGCGGCCGGTCGCAAAGCTAGCGGTCGCGATTTCGCCAAGCTGTCTGATCGACATCTGGCTTTGACGTGTTAGCGCGTCGGCTTGCTGCCAATAATAGGCCTCGAGCCACGCCTCGCGCACCGACACTCGGATGCGGGCCTGTTCAAGCTCGCCACCTTCTCGCGCGCCGGTTGCCTGAGCCTGGCGGCGTAGCCGATTTAATTCGCGGGTCTCGCCACGCGGAAACATCTGCCGAACGCCAATTTGGGCCTGCGTCATAGCTTCGCGGTTCAAATCGAAATCACTCAGCGGAACGTTTGCCAGCCCGACACGGACCATGGGATCCGGCAAGGCATTCTCGGACTCGCCGCGATGCTCCAGCGCTTGCGCACGAGCCTGCCAGACTTGTACGGATGCATCGTCAGCTTGTTCAGCGGTCAAGACGGCTTCCGCCAAGCTTAGCGGTGGTTGTTCTGCCGCGTCTTGTGACAGCGCTACCAGCGAAATCGCGAGCGCTGCGCCTATAATTCCAGTCATAATCTATCTCCAGTCATCGTCCTTTGAGGTCGTCTTGCCCAAACGCGGGCTACAAAGCCTCAATGGCGTGGTGGCTGTCTGGGAACGGGATGCGTGGTCGCGCGAAAACGATCATGTTCCGTTTGCACATGAATCTGAGCATCGAACTGGCGGACGTCGTGACCGTCGGCCCGATTGATCGAAGTAGGTGAGAAAGTGTGGTGTCCCGTGCAGCGGGCATTGTCGCAGATCTCGCAGGCACCGGTTTCGCTGACGGGCGACTCTAGGGTTTCACCGCAGCATGTTGAGCTAGTAGCAACGTGACAGGCGCTGGCAGTTTGTCCGCCGAACGGCGCCATCGCGTCTGAGGCGCCCGCAAAGGTCAGGGCCAGTAATATCGCTGCGAGCGCCAAAAAGCTGGGTAATTGCCGAGTCATTTTGTCCCTGGTCGAAATGCTCCGATGTGAGCGTGTTCGAACCAATTACGCCGCTCGTCTATGTACCCCTCACCGCTCCTCGAAATTCGGGCGCGCCAAATTGCCGCGGTCATAACCAAGGGAGGCCCCGGTGTTGTGCTTGCATTTCGAAGCCTAATCCGATATCACTGACTGACACGTCAGTCAGTGATATCGGATTAGGTGTAGCGCTCCATGTCGGCTGAAGTTTCCAAAGATACAGGGATGAAGCGACGGCTGCTGGACGCCGCCGAAATCGTTATCAACGACAAGGGGTATCAAGGCGCGCGCGTGTCCGACATTGTCGGCCAGGCTGGCGTGGCTCAAGGCAGTTTTTATCTTCATTTCGACAACAAGAAAGCTGTCTATCTAGAGCTTATTGACGGGTTCTTCTCCCATCTCCTGGACGCAACACTTGGTCAGCATCCAGTCGCTCAGATGAAACAGCCAGCCGACATGCGCGCACAGATTCACGCCATATGGTCAACGCTGGTCCTGTTTTGCCGCTCGCACCCCATGCTGACGCGGCTGGTATTAGAAGCTCAATCAGCACTTCCACTGGAAGATCGCGAACGGCTCAATCAACATTTTGAAAGCATTGCGGAAACTCTCTCACACTATATGCGCGCCACAAGCGCTGCCGGGCTGACAAAACCGCTCGACGCCGATCTCATGGGTTGGGTCGTGTTGGGCATGATCGAACGGGCACTCTATTTCGCGGTCTTTGTTGCTCCCGACGCCAGGGCTGAAGATTTGGCCAACGACCTTACCGCGTTTGAACTTTCCGGGCTCCTGGCACCAATGGCTGAAAGCGAGGAAGGCCGTGCTCCATAATCTGCGATGGGGGCTTGGCCTCGCCTTGGCTTTATCTGTGGTGATCCTGCTTTGGTGGCTTAATCGCCCTGAACCGGATCACCCAGCCTACCTGGAACTTTATGGCAATGTTGACGTGCGCCAGGTGGATCTGAGCTTCAGGGTCGCAGGCCGGCTCGAAGCTGTGTCTGCTGACGAAGGTGATCGCGTTGATCCCGGGGATACAATCGCGTCCCTTGAGCGAGAAGACTTTGTTGACGCAGTTTCCTTGGCGGAAGCCGAGCTTAGCGCGCAACAAGCGCTTCTCGATGCTTTGGAAGCGGGGAATCGACCGGAAGAAATTGGACAGGCTGAAGCTCAAGTCGAACAAAGTCGCGCAGCATTGGTTTTCGCTGAGGCAACGTTGGAGCGACAGGAGACCTTGGCCGAGCGCAACATCGCCTCGCACCAGCTTCACGACGAGGCGCAAATGCAAGTCGACCTTGCTGTCGCCAGACTACGGGCAGCGGAGGAGACACTTGCGCTATTGAGACAAGGGCCGCGGGAGGAGGACAAGCGCGCGGCCCGTGCGCATCGTGACGCCCTTTTGGTTTCTCTCCAATTGGCGCGGCGAAGACTGGAGGACGCTAGCCTGACCGCGCCCAATCAAGGCATCGTCCTCACACGCATTCGCGAGCCAGGCGCGGTTATCTCTGCCGGCGAGCCCATATACACGATTTCTCTCAGTGAGCCGATCTGGGTTCGGACCTATCTTGATGAGCCCGATCTTGGCCATATCCACCCCGGGATGAATGTGACGGTATCGACCGATTCCGGCGGACGCTATACGGGCCAGATCGGATTCATCTCACCGGTTGCAGAATTCACACCTAGAAGCGTGCAGACGCGCGAACTCAGGACCAGCTTGGTATACCGCGTTCGGGTTGTCGTTTCAGAGGCCGACAACGGGCTACGGCAAGGTATGCCGGTGACCGTTCATGTCGATTTGGCCGCTAATGACGAATGACCCGTTGATATCGGTTGCTAACCTCACAAAAAGGTTCGGCCGCGGCAATGAAACGGCGCTGAACAACCTATCCTTTGACCTTCTTGTTGGGGGAGTTACGGGACTGGTCGGGCCGGACGGCGCTGGCAAGACAACCCTGTTGCGCGTGCTCGCCGGCTTGTTGACGCGCACAAAGGGCGAGCTGCGCGTCTGCGGCTTTGACCCACAGAAAAATGGCGCACAATTGCATGCCCAATTGTCGTACATGCCACAAAAGTTTGGCCTCTATGAAGACCTGACCGTCCTGGAAAATCTCAATCTGTATGCAGACCTAAGGGAGCTCGGTACGGAGCGACGGCAGGATCGTTTCGATGCGCTCCTTGAATTCACAGGTCTGGCCACATTCACAGACCGCTTGGCGGGTGCACTTTCTGGCGGCATGAAGCAAAAACTCGGCCTGGCCTGCTCTCTGGTCAGGAAGCCCAGACTCCTTTTGCTCGATGAGCCAAGCGTAGGCGTTGATCCGATCTCTCGCCGGGAGTTGTGGCGCATGGTCAAGAACCTTGTTGATGACGGGATCGGCGTGGTGTGGAGTACCGCTTATCTGGACGAAGCTGAGTTGTGTGATCGCGTTATTGTGTTGAGTGAAGGCCGCTCGATCTTCGACGGCTCGCCGGCGAAGATGACCGAGCCGTTGGCTGACAGAACCTTTCATTTGGTGGGACTGAACCACAGCAGACGCCGAGTTCTGGAAGATTTGCTGACCCGCCAGGAAATCGTGGATGGTGTTATCGAGGGTCAAAACCTGCGACTTGTATTGAGTGACCGAGCCGCATCACGATCGCTCGCTGAAGAATTTCCCGGCGCCAAACTGTCTTCCACTCGTCCTCGTTTCGAGGACGCTTTCATGGATCGACTGGGTGGTGCCAAGCAATCACGCTCACCGTTTCGAAAGCTCTCGAAAATCCTCCGGCCAGAAAACGGCGTCGTCATCCGCTCTAACGCTCTGACCAAGAAATTTGGTAGCTTCGCGGCCGCACAAGATATCAGCTTCGAAATAGAGCGGGGCGAAATTTACGGATTGATTGGACCCAATGGGGCCGGGAAGTCCACGACGTTTAAGATGATGTGCGGACTCCTGGAGCCAACCTCAGGTAACGCCTCGATTGCAGGGTATGACTTGGGCCAATCACCCAGCCAGGCTCGCGGGCGCTTGGGATACATGGCCCAGAAGTTTTCGCTCTACGCCGATCTGAGTGTTCACCAAAACCTTGAATTCTTTGCCGGTGTCTACGGCCTGACAGGGCAGTCTCGACGGAACGCTATCGATGAGATGGTCGCAACCTTCGATCTGACATCGATCAAAGAAAAAAATGCCGGGATAATCCCGCTGGGTCACAAACAACGGCTCGCTCTGGCGTGCGCCTTGATGCATCGACCGGATGTGCTTTTCCTGGACGAGCCGACCTCCGGAGTCGATCCTCGCACCCGTCGTGAGTTTTGGTCTCACATCAATGCGCTGTCCGATAACGGAACGACCGTTGTGGTCACCACTCACTTTATGGAAGAAGCCGAATACTGCGACCGCGTCGGGTTGATCTTCGCGGGCCATATGATTGCTGAAGGAAGCCCGGCAGAGCTCAAGCTACACGCCGGCAATTCGGAAATGACGCTTGAAGAGGCTTTCGTAGAGCTGGTGACGACCTCGTCGAACTTGCCTGAAGCCACCGCATCATGACCCAGTCGACGCGGCGGACTTTCAGCGCAAGACGCATTGCCGGTCTCATCCGCAAGGAAGGGCGCCAGGTACTGCGAGATCCCAGCAATTTTGTGGTGGCGATCATTCTGCCCGCACTTTTGCTCTTCCTGTTCGGCTATGGCGTATCCTTTGATCCTCGTCACTACGACGTCGGTCTTGTCATCGAACAGCCGACACCGGAAACCGGGAGCTTCGCAGCCTCCCTAAACAATTCCCCCTTCTTCGATGTTGAAACCACCCATGATCGGCGCTTTCTAGAACGCAAACTCGTTTCCGGCGACTTACATGCGATCGTCGTGCTCCCGGCGAACTTCGCCGAAGAAGCTTACCGTCGCCACAGCGCGCCTCTTCAGTTGATCGTAGATGGTGCCGACCCCAATACCGCAAATCTGGTGGAAGGATACATCGAATTCCTGTGGATCAATTGGATTGAGCAAGAGCGCATCAGTCGCGGCGACACGATCGCAAGTCTGCCTATATCGGTCGAGCACCGGGTCTGGTTCAATGCTGAATTGGCGAGCCGAAACTACCTTGTTCCCGGGTCGATCGCGATAATCCTGACGCTGATCGGGTCCCTCCTGACAGCGCTGGTCATCGCGCGGGAATGGGAACGCGGCACGATGGAGGCTCTACTCGCAACGCCGATCAATGTTGCCGAACTGCTGATCGGAAAACTGACGCCGTATTTCTTCCTGGGCATGGGTTCGATGGGGCTATCAAGCCTGCTCGCTGTCATAGTCTTTGATGTACCACTTCGCGGATCCCTCATCGTGCTGATCGCGATTTCGGCCATTTTTATGCTGACATCCCTCGGCCAAGGTTTGTTGATCTCCACATTGACACGCAATCAGTTGGTTGCCGCACAGATCTCGATCCTCTCCTCCTTTCTGCCAGCGTTTTACTTTTCGAATTTTGTGTTCGAGCTGGAAAGCATGCCAATGGCTTTGCAGTGGATCAGTTATGCGGTGCCCGCTCGATACTTCGTCGCCTCATTGCAAAGCGTGTTTCTGGCAGGTGATGTCCCGTCAATCGTGCTCTTCAACGCTGCTGCCTTGGCAGCCATCGCAGCCACGTTTTTCACGATTACCCTTCTAAGAACGCGCACTCGACTGGACTAGTTATGCTGACCCGTCTGCTTGCATTGATAAGAAAAGAACTGCTGGCGAGCGTGCGGGACCGACAAACCCGATTCATCGTTCTCATCGCCCCACCGTTTTTGCTTCTAATCTACGTATTCGCCATCACACAGGATGTGTCGAACATCGCCATCGGCATGGTCAATCAAGACCGCGGGCGCTTTTCGCGGGAGGTTGTCGACCGCATCGTCGGGAGCCCGCGTTTTCGGACTGTGATCTACTTTGAAACGGTAGAAGATTTGGGCGAGGCCATCGACGCGCAACACGTTCTTGTGGGAGTGTATTTTCAGGAAGATTTTTCGCGCCGCGTGCTGAGGCGACAAACGGCGAATGTACAATTGCTTCTGGATGGCCGCCGATCGAATGCCGCGCAAATTGTCTCCGGCTATCTCTATCGCATCGTCACAAGCTACAATCTTGAACTGATCGACGCTGCTGGCGTTGTCGCTCCGACAACCATCGTTTCGCGAACCTGGTTTAATGCCAACGCCACCCCACTCTGGTCCGCCACGCCCGCTTTGTTCGCCGTGCTCGCATCGATCGTCGGGTTCATGGTGTCAGCTCTGTCCGTCGCCAGGGAACGAGAATTGGGAACCTTCGAGCAATTGCTCGTTTCGCCGCTTACGCCGTTGGAAATCCTGATCGGCAAGACATTGCCTGCATTGATGATTGCTGTAGGCAGTTCAATCGTCATGCTGATCTTCAGCGTGTTCCTAATCGGAGTGCCAATGCGGGGCGATCTTCCAGCCCTCTTCGGATCAATGATCGTCTTCTTGCTGTCGATCATTGGTATCGGCCTGTTTATCTCGTCTCTGGTCAGAACCCAGCAACAAGCCGTCATCGGATTGTTCATCTACATGATACCGGCTGTTCTCCTGTCCGGCTATGCGACACCCGTGGCAAATATGCCAATAGGACTACAATGGCTGACCCAGACCAATCCGATCACGCATTTCATCATTATCTGTAAAGCGGTTTTTCTAAAAGATGCCCCGCTTTCGGATATCTGGGCTCACACTTGGCCGCTCATTTTAATCGCAATTGTGACCTTGTCCTGCGGCACCTGGCTCTTCAATCGACGCCTCGGCTGACTAACGTTGAGCTGCCTCATTCATCTGACGATGGCGCTGTCGGATATGGTCGGGCCAGGTCGATTTGATATAGGCGATGACGGCTCGAATCTCCTCATCGGACAGGATGTTTTCGTATCCGCCCATATCCGTTTCATACCCTTCCGGCAGCAAGGCCGCCGTCCCATATTTCGTGATCTCGAACAGCATGTTGTCTGGATGATGCCAGGTGTGACCGGACTCATCGTGCGGCGGTGCCGGGAGCCGTCCATTCGCCAATCGACGGCGCCAGTCCGGTTGACCCTCCAGATTGGCCCCATGGCAGGATGCACAATGGGCCTGATAAAGTGGCGCGCCTATCGACACCAAGCGCTCGTCGCGTTCGTCGATGATCAATGCGCCCGATGCGGTCATCGTGGGTGAGCCCGCGCCCAGATGCGGTCTGACCATAAACCAATACCCAGAGCCAATCATCGAAGCTGTCAAGAAAGCCCCCAAACCAAACAGGACAAGCTTTCGTGCAAGGCTAGTGTGTCGGGGCATGTTCTTCCTCCTGGCTTGGCCAATTCGCAGCCGCCAACCCGCCGATCACGATCAGCGCGCCAAGAAGCGTCAGGGGGCTGAGCGTCTCGTTGTAAAATGTCCAGCCGAGAGCGAGACCGATCACCGGCACCAAAAAACTAAAGGCGTTGGCGCGACTGAGCTCCATCCTGCGCAGAACGTCGGTCCATAACCAATAAACAAGTGCGGTGCCGGGAAGCGCTAGAAGAACGAGAGACAGTCCGAACGCTCCGGTGAATTCGATCGCTCTATTGGCCTCAAGGAACGGACTGGCTAATCCCAACGGAATGGCGCCAAACACGAGCTGAAGGCCCATCATCACCAACGGATCGATGGACGTCACAGCGTGCTTAATCATCACATTGCTGATTGAGATTCCCAACATGCTTATCGCCAGAAAACCAAAGCCGACGGCCGGACCATCAGGCCCGTTTTGGCCAAAGCTGGGCAGAGCTATGAGAACGATTCCCACAAAACCGCCAACGAGCCCGCAGAGCGTCTTCAGGCTCAGCGTTTCTTTAAGAAAAACCGCAGCCAAGCCCGCTGCCGCAAGGGGCTGAATGTTCGCGACCACCGTGGCCAATCCCGGCGAAACCCAACGCGCAGCCTCGAACATGCCCCAAAAGCCCAAACTGGTCGCTCCTAATCCAATCGCGCCAATCTGGACCCATGCACGCACGGATGTCGGCCAAGGTCGCTTCAGGGCCGATGCGATTACAAGAAGAGTCAGGCCGGCCAGAAGGGCCCTAAATGTAGCAAATAGGAGCGGTGGAACGGACGCCTGGCCCAGTTCGATCAACGGAAAGCATAACGCCCACAAGAAGAATACAAGAAGTAACTTGAACACGTTCATCGTGGCTCGCCCGGCGATCTCGAGCGGGTGAGTTCCGCAGATTTTCTGAGCACGGCGAAACCAAGCAGGGCCGAAACCAATGAGGCTGCAAGGATCGACAATTTCGACGTCGTGACCAGGTGATGGTCGATAAAGGCTATGGATGCGATAAAGATGCTCATCGTAAAGCCGACGCCAGCGAGCATGCTCGTGCCAACAAGCTGTCCCCATCCCAAGCCCTCTTGCCGGACGGGCATGCCCAATCGATCCAATATCCACAGGCTGCCCAAGATCCCCGCCGGCTTGCCGACAACAAGCGCGACGAATACTCCCACTGCCACCGGGTCCAGAATATCGACGATACGAAGCGCCGTAATATCGATCCCGGTATTGAAGAGCGCGAACACCGGTATCACCGCCCAAAAAACCCAGGGCCTCAGCCCGGACTGCACCCGGTTCAATGAGCGTGTGTTGTCTGGGCGCTCACGTTCAAAGGGAATGAGAATGCCGATCAGAACCCCAGCTATCGCTCCTTCGATACCCGCCTCCAGAATCGCTCCCCAAAGAACTACGCCAAGCAGGGCAAGCACGGTCCAGCTGAAGCGCCAGAACCGTGCCACTACATGGGCGAGTATCAATGCTGTTATCGCGACAGCCAGAGGAGGAAATGAGAACCCGTGACCGTAAAACAAGCCGATGATCAGAACAGCGCCGATATCGTCGAACATAGCGAGCGCAGTCAAAAAAACCTTGACGGTTATCGATACGCGGTCGCCCAGGAAAGCTAACAAACCGAGAACGAGAACGATATCCGTCGCTGTGGGAATCGCCCATCCAGCTCGCTGCACCGGGTCTGCGCCTGCCACGACGAGATAGATAGCTGCTGGAAAAATCATTCCGGCGAGCGCAGCCACGGCCGGCACTGTGACCAGGCGCCATGACGATAGGCGTCCAGACAAGACCTCTCGCTTGATTTCCAGACCGACCAGCAGGAAGAACGGGACCATCAGGCCTTCATTGATCCACCACACCAACGGCCGATCAAGCCCGAATGGTCCGAACCGGATGTGAACTGGCAGGTGATGAATGGATTGGTACATTTCTCGCCAGGGCGAATTGGCCCATACCAACCCGACCATCATTGACGCGATCAGGATGGACCCTGTCGTTTTGGCCGTATCGAGATGCGCGCTTGGCATTGCGTTCAGGCCCACCACCTACGTTTCTGGCTTGGCTGCACCCCCGTCCCGCGAGTGACGCGGGTCGGCGAAATCAATTTCCGGCGCATCATGATAATTCGGACACCCCGCCTCGACTTGCAGCGTGGAAAAATAGAATCCGAACCGCTCCCTGAGCTCTGTGTGTGCCTTGTGAAGCACGGCCTCGGTATCTGCCGACTTGTCCACCAGGACATGGGCCGAAAACAATGTCTTTCCGGAGGTCAGGGCCCACGCATGGACATGGTGGATCTCCTGCACCCCGGGAATAGTTGTGAGCGCATCCTCGACCATCTCGACATCGACGTCACCAGGCACCGTTTCCATGAGTACGTTGATGGCGTCACGAGTGATACTCCACGACGCCCAGAACAGGACGAGACCGAACGCAATGCCCAGGATGGGATCAATCGCTACGAAACCGGTGAAATATACGACCACCGCTGCGACAATAATGATGAGACTGCCCACGAAGGTCTGCATCACGTGCCAGAACGCGCCCTTCATGTTCAAATTTCCCCTTTGACCCTTGAACAGCAATCGCAAGGAAATGACTTCCGTGATCAGTCCTCCGGCCGCCGCGAGCAGCATCAATCCGTATTCGACCTCAACCGGATTCATGAGCCGGACCACGCCCATGTAGAGAATGAAGGCCGCCATGGCGAAGAGAAATAATCCATTCAACAGGGCGCCGATGATCTCAGCACGAACAGATCCGAATGTACGGTAACGATCAGCCGCTTTTGCGGCGATCCTGCCGGCGACCAGGGCAAGCAAAACCCCTCCCACAGCGGAAAACGTGTGAAACGCATCCGAAAGCACGGCCACGGACCCGCTCAGATAGCCAAGGCCCAGTTCAATGAAGAAGTAAATACCCGTCAGCCAGGAGCTGATCTTGAGCGCGCGCTCATTGGCTGCGAGCATGGCGGACATGTCGTGCCCGGCGCTTGCTCCCGGCGATGCATTCGCGTGAGTGTGCGAAGTTGTCATGGCGTAATTGTCCCGGTTCTGGTCTTGTTGACAATTACGCAGCGCGGCTCGCTCGCCCTCATTTTTCGGCGCACGGCCGAGCCGCGAGCCCGGAGGAGCAATTCGGAAAATGTTGATTGCCATCGTATCGGGCTTCGCACTGGTCGGCTTGACCTCGTTCATGCATTTTCATGCACTGCATGCTCTATCCAGGCTTGGTCCCGAAACGGAGCTCCGTACTGACCGACGCGTCCTCTATTGTGTGCTGGCCCTGTTCGGCGTGCATGCCATGCAGGTTTCGTTGTACGCTTGCGCCCTGTGGCTGGCATCTGACGTGCTGTCGATCGGCTCCTTCTCCGGTGTTCACAGTGGGTCCGCTCTGGATTTCTTCTACATTTCGATTGTCAGCTACACCTCTCTCGGTATCGGCGATATCATCCCTACCGGCCATACCAGACTGCTTGTCGGCCTCGAGGCCCTGAACGGCCTGTTGCTGATCACTTGGTCCGCTTCATTTCTATATATGGTCATGGAGCGTCAATGGCGCGCCCGGAATAATCGGGACCCTCTTTAGAATTACCTGAAACATCGGTTGATTTCCGGGCCAGATTAGAGAGCAGTCCAACTCGCGCAAGGCTCACGCGATGCCCGCTCGGGCGCCAAAGCAGATCTAGTAGGCGCGAGCCCGCCACCGCAACAGGTCATTGAATTCGCGCGCCGAATATTCTTGTTGTACTGAGAACATTACGCGAACTTTGTGCTTGACCCGACCCCTCCTCACCGAGGTCGAGCGTGTCCCGCTATCCTTGGGAAGCTGGCGCCGGCGAGGCCGAGCCCGCAGGGCCTGTTCCCGCATCAGTCGCTCGATACGATGCAGGCCGCGCGAGATGCCCTCTGCCAGCACGTCGCGCCAGACGCGGCGAGCGCCATAGGTCCGGGCTGACAACAAGAAGCTGACCCGGACGCGGGCACCGAGAGCTTCATCGCTCTTGGCTCGCGCTCTGGGCGGTCGGGTCAGCCAGGCATGGAAGCCACTTCGAGAGACACCGAGCGCCCCACACATCCAACTGACCGGCCATATCCCCCGGTGCTTCGCGATGAACCCGAACATTACAGCGGGTCCCTGGCGAAGTAGGCCGCGGCTTTTTTTAGAATGTCCCGCTCGGCCTTCAGCCGTGCGACCTCCCGCTTGAGCAATAAGAGACTCTCGTGCGTTCTCAAACCGAGTGCGGTTGGCTGGGCGTGCTACCTCTCTCCCGCGAAAATTTTTCAGGTCACGCCATATCGTTCGACGCGATAGGTCAAATTTCTCAGTACCGACCAAGAGTAGCTCTTCCTTAGAGCCATGCTGAGCCTCAGCCAGATCCGACAAAAACCTGATGTAATCTGCGTTCTGAAGTCTCGTTTTCACCATGGCGGCGCCCTCACTGCGTACATCGGCAGAATGGCGTTAGACAAATCCGCCACCAAAGCGGTGCGTCCACAATGTTTACATAGCTTTACAGCTAATTGGCGTATTCGAATTCTCACGCATTCTGGCACAATTGGGCAAATCCGCCAGTTTTAAATGGATTTTATACGTGGTAGCACGGGTTCGCCTTTAGGAATCGTCGGATTTCACGCTCGATCGGCCCGCGCTTGAGATCACTGGTGCATTGGCGCTGGCCCGCGCTGGGCCATTTGCCGCGTCGCCGGACCATGTCGAAAAAAGTCTTGCGCTCATTTCGGCAAACGATGAGAGGCAGTCCGTCGATTGTCTCGCGGATATGTTGGCCGTTACCCGGCCACTCGACCTCGCCCAAATCGGCATGGATAACGAGGAGCTGGCGACGAGGAACTAATTTGGCCAGGCAGATCGCCATGGCCTGACTGTCTTTACCCGCGCTGTGATTGACGACGAACAATGCGCCGGCATCGATTTCGCGATGGATGAGGCTGGGAATGTCGCTGAGCATCTTTTCCTCCTGAAACACTCAGGAGGAACGCCCCTCACTCTTCTTCACGTGGCAGCATCAGCCAGCCGAGATGCGGGGCCCCACGCGATAAAGGGTTTCTACGGCTTCCTGATCGGCGCCAGACTGGTGAAGTTCGCGATCGCTGGCCGACGCTCGGGTTCGCTGTCTGTCGATGGAGCGCTGTTTGGCGGGCTGTCAGGGCCGGCCGGATGTTCGGAATGCACCGGCGGCTCGGGATGGCTTGGCGGCTCTTCCGCCGGCCTCTCAATTGGAACCGGCATTTGCTTCTGCGTCGACATGGCGGCCGGTCGTTTTCGTTTTTTGCCGGTATCGACAAGTCCAATCCGCATCGATGCCAGCGCCTCTTTGACATTCGCTAGAGTGATTTTGTCGAGCACGACGTAGGGAAGGCGCAGCGCTTCGAAAGCCCCCATGGGGATCTCGTTGTTGTGCGAAGCATTCAGCAACGCGGCAACCGGGACACCCGTCTTAGCGTCGAGGATCGCCAACGCAGCACGGTGGCTGCGCAGACGGGTTTCCATGGCAACACCGCGCTGATCGCCTTCAAAGCGCTTGTCTACGCTAAGGAAATCCGACAGGCGGGGCGCGACGAGATAGATGTAGGCCTTGTGATCCAGAAGGCCAGCGACATGGCGGGCCAAAGGTTGAACGTCATTTGTCCAATAAGCACCGGTGTTGAGGGTCCAATGCCCGCGCTCAAGCGGTCTGGCCCGCTGATCTGGGGCCGGCGAACTGGCATTGGGAAGGGTACCGATATGGTCGGCAGCCGGAGCGTGTTTCCTAAAAACACTCTGCCAGAGGAGATTTGCAAGCATGGCCACACCGATTCCAGCCAAGATTAGCAAAACAAGGTCGCGAACCGGCTCAAAAAGCGTGAGGAGACCGCTATCCACGAGACATCTCCGTCAGTAGTTCGACACGTGCATCAAGGTCCGCAGCGTCGCCAGGATGAACGTGTTCAGCATGCCGGAAGAACGTCTGCGTGTCTTCCGTCACCAGAGTGACATCCGAAAGCCGGCCGCGTTCGACCATTCGCGCTGCAGTGTAGGCGGCTCCCGGTGTGAAGGATCCCAGCGCCGTACAGTCATGAATCCGCGCGGCAACTATTGACGCCGGCGACGCTGGGCAAACACGCGAGGAAGCGTATTCAAGCCGGACGTCTTTGAAGGCATTGTCGTTGTCCGAGACCTGCAGGTGCCCTTCCCCAGCAATTGAAAAGGCGATGCTGGATTTCGAGACGAGCGCAACGCGTCCTCGGCTTCGTCCGCGGCCCGGCAAGGTGAGCGAGATGGGCTCGCCCTCGCGCAACCTCAGCCTGGTCGATCGGTGTAGAGTCAGCCTTACGCCGCGGTCGTGAAGGTCGGTAAGGTTGAGGCGCCGATATCGGTTGTTCTCGTTCTTGGCGATCGCCAGGTTTTCGAGTGGGCGGATGTTCATGACCGAGAAGCGGGAATTTGCAACTAGATCGGTTGAGCCTGGATCATCCACACGCAAGGTATCTCCGTCACGAATGCCGGCGCCGGTCCGGACGGAGTAGATGTCAGGATGAACGGGCTCAAGGCTGTCGAGCTCGATGAAGTTCGGTTGATGGGCTGGATCATACGCCAGAGACCAGCACGCCAGGTTCAGATCCCGGATCATCTGGGAGTCGTGTGCGACTAGTGATGCTTCGGATTTGGACATGAAATATCGAGCTGCGGCCAGCGACACATTGTCGTGTCGTGCTTCCACGAAGCGGTCACGCACCGGTTCTATGGCTGCCGCCAGAGAGACCGGACGATCGATGAGACTGAACCTTGCCGGTGCACTGTAATCGCTCGCCACGCCGGCGCGGACGGCAGCATGGACAGACATGAGATCTAGCGCATCGGTGCGGTGGGGCTCTACTATCACAATGACCTTGCCCGCACCGAGCTCGCGGCTGGCGGCCGCGATGAGATAGGCATCGCGTGCCGTGCGCAGGGCCGTATCCGAGACTATGACGATGCTGCTGGGAGTATATCCGACGCCGGCGGGCGTTACGGATTTCTTCGCATGTCCGGCCAGTCCCGCGTAAGCGTTGGTCGACACCATGCGAGGCGTGTTGATGGGAAACCGGGCGATGTCGGCCGGGTCGTTTCCATGGACGTGATTGGCAATATCTACATGATCGGCGAGACCCAGGCGGCCCAGGACGTCGCCGGCGCCCTCGCCTGATCGTGCAGCAACAATTGTGAAGCGCTGAGCCTGCGCGAGCGGGTGCGAGCGGTCCCGGTCTATCTCGCGGCTTTCGGACCAGGTCACGCGCGGATTTGTGTGTTGGGGATCCGCCATGAGTTGCGCGGCGTCAGCCATCGAGACAATCGCTCGGTCCGTAACGTAGTATCCTGGGTGATTGACGGGCTCGAGGAGGAAGCGTTGCTCGACAAGTGTATCGATGCCGCGCTGGATGTCTCCGGCCGGCCGCGCCAGCTGCAGATCATCATGGGCCGTTTTCGCAAGCGCATGCTCTGAAATAAGCGTACGCCGGCTGGACAGCCGATCGGCAGATCGAAAGAGCGCCGCCAGAACGGCAATATCGGTCATCGCATGCGATCCGGCTCCCGCTGGATGGGGTCGCGGGTCGGTGACTTGTCTTCTGGAGTGGATCGCGAGCCCCCAGAATCGCGATCCATTTCGGCCGAACGCCGTTCGTATTGTGCATCCGAACGGCCCTTTGGCGCAATCGCCTTGCCTGCAATGGTGTCTTTGAAGTTCTCACTAACGGCGTGGAGCGTGGCGGCGTCGGGTTTTGACCATGCCCCTTTAAGCCGCGAGATCAGGCCGTCTTTGTCGTTCGTGATGATCTGCAGACGTTCCCACGGATCTTCTCCGCGAGCGCCCACCCGCGAAAGAAGGACATAGAGCGATTGGTGAGTGCCGGATTTTCGATCCTCCGCGCCAACACCACCGATCACGGTCGCATTCGTCTTACCCTGAGCCGCATAGGAGGTGGCAGCATAGGCGTAGTCTATGTGGCGCAGCTGTGGGTCGGACTTGGCAAGTCGAAGCTCCTTATTGTCGCCGGTCTGGATGACGACGTGGTCCGCCTCAACGGATTTGATCTGGAAACCGGTGCCTGCATGGAAACCACGTTCCTTGTCAGTGCGGGTCCAACGCATGCGATCCTTCTCTCGGATCTCGATGCGATCGGGGCGATAGACCCGAAAATGCGCGTGTTGATGCTTATGACCTGGAAACTTGTAGGTGACCGTGGAGCCGTCGTCCTTCTTCAGCTTGGCCGTCTTGCCGCTTTTATCGACTGATACGATCGAAGCAGCGTCATTCTTTTCCACTCCAATGCCCCGCAGGTTCCGGGTGAAGATCACTCTGTCGCCGGCGGCCATGCCCATGCCCGAGTTGATGCGGGCATCTGTCAGATGCACGGTTTGCAGCTGCTCGGCGTCAAACGCCTTGTCTCCAAGCCGCTCGGCGTGCGGGAGGGATTTATCATGAATGAGTGCGTCGCGAATGAGCTCCACCGCCTTGGCCCTTCGTGCATTGTTCGAGAGGACCACCAGGGCGTCTTGTCGTTTTGCGCTTGGCAGCGCCCGCCATGACTTGAATACGGCCTCCTCGATGGTGTCCTCGCGCACTTGTTTCAATGCTGGTCCAAGCACATCGAGAGCTCGGCCGACAAAGCCCTGCGAAGCCAGCCGAGCCGCTGTTTTGTGCACCGGAACGGTTTGCCGCGCGATCGACGTCATTCTCACGTCCGCGCGAGCCATTTTGAGCACCAGTGGCAGGGGCGCACCGGCCTCGATCGCACCATGCTGTTTGGGATCGCCCAGAAGGACAACACGGCCGTAGCCGGCGGCCTCCGCGATCCGGGTCAGTTTGTCCATGTCCTTGTTGGCGATCTGGCCGGCTTCATCGACGGCCAGGATCCGATCGGACCGATTGACGGGCTGAGCTCCGTCCTTGAGCAAGTGCTGATGTGCGTGGACGAAGCTCGATACTGTTCGCGCGTCCAGGCCGGAGGCTTTCAGGTCGGTGACTTGCTCGTTGAGCGGTGCCAAAACTTCAAGCTTCAACGTATCGGTGTGCGATTCCAGCGCGGCCGCGACGGCTCGCAGGGTATACGTCTTGCCGGCGCCGGCGACGCCTTCGACCGCCTTGTAGCGATCGGATCCGTTGAGAGCGGCATCGAACAGTCGTCGTTGATCGCGGGTAAGCCCTCGGCTTTTGGCGATGGCGTCAGTCTGCATCCCGTCGCTACCGCGCCAGACCGGGTCTGCGTTCGAGATCCGAGTTATGAGAGCCTTTTCCAGATCGAGCGCAGAGCGTGTAGTCAAGTGACCAGGCTCACTGTTTTCGGCAAGTACCAGGGCGCCTTTCCGTCGATGCTCGTCGATGAGTTTGATGACGTCCGCAGGATGCGCATATTCGGCTTGCGGCGTTTGGAGCGCGGCCGACACCAGGTCGGCTTCGTGAAAGACGGCAGATTGTGTTGTCATGTCCCGCAGGGCGGTGTGAACGGCCTGCCTGGCGGCACTCTCTCGCCGCGAACCGACAATCGTCTGACGCGATGGTGTCTGCAATGCGTCAGTTATCGCCGGCGACGAGGAGGGCAACGAGCTGAAGGCCTTCGCAATGTGGGCCTGAGCGCGCGACAAAAACGCGCCGGTTCGGCTGACAGTGGCGTCAAGGCCGCGAAGATGCTCTGCAGCCTCCTTGCGCCAGGCATCCGTTTTCGCCGAACCTTTAAGGGAAAAATCTTTCGTGCCCCGAGTCATCAGCGCCACACGTTCGCGCACAGCCCGGGTCGTCGTCTGGACTGTATCTTTGAGGGCTTCGACAATGGTGGCGCGTCGCTTAGAGAATCGGTCACTCAGGTCCTGACTGACGCCAGTCAGCTGGAAATTGCCGTTCGCATCGATGCCGGAAACTGCATACCCAAGTTCCTTCGCCTGATGGCGCAGAACCGACGAGTAGATCCGGCCTGCCGTCTCCTTAACCCCATAGATCGATCGACTGTCGAGCGCGTGCCACGATTTCGTAGAGGCGCTCCAGGTTCGGTTCATGATGTACATGTGATCGTGCAGAGCTGGATCGCCAGCCCTGGACGTATCATGCGTGAACCGGCCGACGACAAGATTGCCAGTTCGCTCCCGCCTCACTTCCTTACCTTCGCGGATCCGCGTAGCGGCGTGACGTTCTACATAGGCCATGGCCGACTGACTGGCATATCGGTGAGCTTCGATCAGCCGTTGGTCGCGGCCGACCAGGGCGGCGACAGAAACTGACTTTGGTGCGGAGAATGTGAAATCCCAACCGGGAACACGATTCTCCTTCGCTGCAGCCGCTGAGCCGTCGGGAAGGCGTCCGTCGCGGGCTTCGTTGAATTTGTCCGCATCAATCGCTCCGGCCAGGTGGGCGCGACGCGCGCCCTCACCCAGCCACTGGCTATCAGCGGGATTGTCGCCGGCAGAGTAGTAGTTGTCGGCGGCGTAGTATTCGGCGGTATTGCCGCCGGCATCCTTGCTGGCTGATAGCATGGTGTCACCGATCTTCGATCTCTAGCCCTGGCGCATCGAAGCCGGACAGCGTGTTGTCGAATTGAGTGAAAGAACCGGCTGCCGTTTCGTCCTGCTCTAACCCGTCAGCTTCAGGATCGGCAGTGAAGTCAGGATGGTCTGTCGATTGACCAGCACCGATCTCTTCATAGCCGGGCGCTTCTTCCCGGGCCGGTCCGTCCAGACCGCCGTCGTCGCTCGACGGATCGTCCGGGAGGTCATCTTCAGGCACACCGGTTGCATCGTCTTCTAGGGCTGCAAACAGTCCGAGCTCGGCCGAGGCTCGCTGGGCAAAGGCGCTGTCAACGGGCGTATCGCTCAGCGGTCCGGATGGGGACTGAAAGGCGCTCGTAGATGGGCTAGACGGTTTGTCGGGTGGCGTCTCGGCGCCGCTCATGGCGTGCCAATCGATGTCATCGAAATCATTGTCACGCTCGATGAAACCGGGCGTACGGCCTTCCAGCTTCCGATAGGCGAAAGTGACCTCTCCGGTCGGATAAGTGGCGGCCGGGACCAGGTATCCTGTGAGGTCGGGGAGCCGTTGTAGCTGTTCGGGCAGGACGAGATGATCGAACTTGTCTTGCAGCGTGTAGTTCACGCCGTCGCGAACGTCACTCGCACCAAAGCCGATGCCGCGCTGGGCGCGCTGGATCTCGGCTCGGCCGATGTACCTGGCGGCAGTTTCAGCCGTGTCCGGGTCAGCCAGATTGAGGATCAGTTTGGTTCGACACAGACCAGTAATGGTGTGCGCAACATCGCGGCCATAGATGGACTGCAGCTGTGAGAGCGTTTGAATGCCCAGGACGTAGGCGGCGCCGAATTGGCGGCCTTCTGCGAGTCCCTTTTCCAATGATGGAAGTTTGTTCAGTGACGGGAGCTCGTCGGCAAAGATCCAGATTGTTCGATCCGGATCTCGCTCCTGTGACATGATCGCATTGAGCGCCATCTCAAGCCAGACGGTAATTAGACCGCGCAGCGATTGGTGCTTGTCGGACCTCGATGTCAAAAACAGGCATGACCTATCGTCGTGATTTTTGACCCAGTCATAGATGGAAAAAGGATCGCGATCCGGAGCGGCCTGCTCCATCGATTGGAGGGCCGCCAGTCCAGTAACCAGCGTGGCGCGCACGGATTGGGCAGTCTTGGGGCTGTCGGGCGAAACGGAGGCAGACGCAATGGTCCCCTGCAGGAAGGCTGCCAATTGCTTGAGAGGCGCACGGAGCAAAATATACAAGAGATCGTCGGTCGAGCGCCGGCCCATTCGATGGAGTTTGGCCGCTGCGACTGCAAAGACGACGCGAGCGCTATCGACCCAGAACGGGTCAGCCGAGCCCGCTGGATCGGGCATCATGGCGGTGGCCATTTGCAGGAAGTCCTCGTAGGTCCGCGCGTCTGAAAATGGGGTCCAGCGCGCGCACCGTGAGTCGAGCGGATTGAGGATACGATCACCTGCGTCTTCATCGTAAAACACGGGCAGGAAGGAGCGCATTTTATCGTAGAAAATAGCGCGATCGCCGCGGCGCCGGACCTCTTCGATCAGCGTTGCCATCGCCTGGGTTTTGCCAGACCCGGTCGTTCCGGCGAGCAGAGTGTGAGAGGTTTCCATGCGAAACGGGTACTCGATCCCGACCAGCGAATACGGACGATAGGTCTTCAGCTTCCGCTTGCGCTTCATGACACGATTGTCGGCGTGAATGCGCAGCGCGAGCTCCTTGCCCGGTATCACCTGTGCGCCACGCAGATGCTGATCCGAACCGAGCTTGCGGCCGTGCGACGTGAACCACCAGAACATGAAAAGAAGGGCCAGGATGCCCGACAACCCGGCGATGGTCAGGCACCGCAGAAGGACACGCTGAAAGGTGTCGGAGTGGTAGACAACATACTCGTTGTTGACGACGTCACGCGCTTCGAAATGATGGATTTCATTGTCGCGATCGATGACGTTCATCTCGCGATCGCCGCGGCCAGTGCTGGTGTAGTATCGCGCCATCATGCGCGAGCCGAACAAGCGGGCGTCCGACGACTCGGTGATGGAAAACGTGATCAACACGGCGATGGTTGTGGTGAGAAATATGCACACCATGAACAGCCGCGATATGAGCTGCCAGTACATGCGCGCATTGTGAAAGAATATCTGGCCGCCACGCAGAAATGTGGACTGAACGGAGTTCGTTCCGATAGCGGTGTCGTGCCGTTTCATTCTGCCGCCCTCGCCTCTAGAGGACGGTCGAGCTGCATCATTTCGATGAAAGTTTTTGCGAGCGGAAAACCGGATTCTGCGCCAGCTTCTGCGATTGAGCAGATATGATCGCGTTCGCCCTCGGTCATGACGCGCGACACTAAGATGAGCGAGATAAACAAGCTGATCGATTGATTGTGGCTTAGGGCATCCAGTTCTTCTGAACTGCCACTTGTCAGGGACAGCGGACGCTGTTCGAAAAGCATCGACAGCGCGCTATCAATCAAATCCGTTCGAGACCGGTACTCACCGGCTGCGACGCGTTGGCGGATGGACTCGAGATGGTCGTTGGAAACCCTGACGCGGATATGGGTCCGGTCCGCATCGTCTGAATTTTGGGTCATTGCATACCCCTCTAAGGAGCGGCATGCAGGACTCGGCACCTCCGAATTATGCTGATGAGTGCCATTGGGCGCAAGACCAGACGACAAGAGCGCTGATATTGTGCCGGAACAGTCGGGAACACGATTGGTACAGAGTGGAACACGGCGGAACACCGAGGAACACCGCTAACGCACTGTTTTACAGCCATCTTTTCTAGAATGGCGGAATAGTGTACCGGTATGTACCTCATTCGTGCTAGGACCAAAGCGGGCATTTCTCGAGTAAAAACAATATCTTCCGCGGCGGGGGCCGCAGCGGGCACAGAGTGCATCTTGTGTGATGCAAAAACCGCTGATGCGGTTTGACGGGAAGTGGGGAGCAAAGCTCTCCCCCGATATCCTGGGACACAACGTTGTCCCAGGCCTGAATTGGATCGAACACGCCAGATGGTTGTCGTTGGTCAGGAAAACAGGTCAGCGCTCTGGCCATCAGCCAGAGCGCTAGTCAACGTCCAAGCGTAAGCGATGGACGGGCTCCGCCGGCCCGACCCTCACCGCAGGTGAAAGGGGGGCAGCAACGTGTCAACGTGCATGGGAACCGGCACGCAGGAACTGCGTCGCCGGGCGGAAATACCGTCGGAAAAAAGAGGGCAAAAAGGTTGGCCCGAGATCGGGCGCTTAGTCTTGCTCCAACCGTGCCGAGCGAGGCCGTCCCTTAAGGGGGATTTCGTGGGATCGGAAGTGCGTTTCAATGAAAACGCCAACATCAGTATCGCTGGATTTGAGCGACCGGCGAAGACGGACGTAGACGGCATCGCGAATGAGCGGGTCGCTTATAAAACTGTCGATGGCGTTGAAGCCGAAACAGGCCAAAGGAACGTCGGCGTTCTCACGGATTTCGTTCGCAACGACACGATCAATCTCGACGAAAATGACATCGGATGAGTTTCCGTGATGCCAGTAGCGCGCGGGTGGATCTTGAAGGTACTCGGCAAGCAGCGCGGTATAGAACCTGCGTTTGGCGACGCGGCCGAAAGCGTCAGCCAGAGAAACTTCCAGCGCCTGGAAGACGGGTCCGAGCCCTTTAGGCGCTCGGATACGTGTCGTGTTCCCAGATCTCGGCACTGTGCCCCCGCAAGTCGAATCCAATCATCTCTCCTAGGGCTGGCGGGACATCTATTCAAGAAATCTGTGATCGTGGTCGCAGCACGGGCACAGCCCGACAGCAAACCACCGGCTTCGCGGAGCCGTAAGGCGTAGCGAAGCCGGTGAGCGGTCCACAGGCAGTATCAAAGGGTGTCGGACCGGTAGGTCCATCCGCAATGCCGACAAAAAGAAAGGCCGGGCACTTGGCCCGGCCGAGGAGGATGCAGGAATGACAAGAGCGCCTGTTAGACGCTCTGGAGATAGCGGCGGGTGCTGATGCCAGCCTCGTTCGCTTTCTGAAGGAGATTGCTGGCGACGCCATGGCGATCTTCGGGATGTATGAAGACCAGGACACCCTTCGGACGGAGTTCATTGACGATCTTGTCATTGCGCATGAAGGCTGCTCGGCTCTTTCCGTGCGTTTTGAAATCAGGTGCGCATTTCACCATGTCGACCTTGCGCATCGTCGCCCAGTTGACGGCGATCTTGTCGATCCCCTGGCTATGACCACCGTGTACGAGAACCATGTCGGGATGTTTTTCCAGGCAGCTGTCGAAGATCTTGTAGGCTCGATTGACGTCGTTGAAGTTTACCGTTCCGGCGACTGCGATGAGGAACCCCTGGGGCGCCTTCCGGACGGCATCGGCTTTCTCCTTGGCATCGAGGTAGTCGCGCGCATCCAGCATGGCGCTGGTGGTTGCGCCGCGAGATTTCTTCGAACCGGACTGCGGGGTCCAGGGATTTCCGGTCATCATCTGGTGCGCTGATGCCATGGTGTCGCGCATGATTTCGAGCGCTTCGATGACTTCGTCGGCGGACTGAACTGAGGCTTGTAGCTCCTCCAGCTTGTTGGACTGGATTTCGGACCCGTCCTGGCACGTGGTCAGCTGTTTGAGCTCTTGGGCCTGTTCGTCGCGTGTGCGTTCGTGGAACCCGATCAGAGAGTGCAGCTGGGATGTCCAGCGGGTGGATACTTGTTCGAGGACTTTCTCCAGGCCCGTGTTGAGCATCAGGTCGCCGAGTTCGTTGGCGATGGCAGAGAAGGTCTGTTCGAGTGCGTCTGCCTCCGGAAGGTCGTCATTCGTGAATTGGGTGGTTGAAAAGCCGTCGGTGTTGAATTCGTGATTTTCCATCTTGTCCTCCATCTGCGCGTTCCCATTTGCGCGATGGAAATTTTTTAGGTGGGGCGATTGAGGGGGTTGGTCACCGAGCGAAGCGAGGGGAACCCCGAACGGGGTTGACCGGCCCCCGCGCCCCGCCAATTTCCATTCTTCGCGCTTTGGGATACGCGCCGGCGGACAAGGTGACGGATAAAGCGCAACGCCGACGACAGGCGATTCAATGAAACCCTCCGAGGGTATCAGACCTGGAAGCTCAGACCCGGACAGGCGTCCTGAAGCCCGGCAATGAACTTTGCTGCTTCTGACCACGGGACCAGGAGTTTCGGCGAATAGTTGTGGATCACCACGTCCCCGCCAAGATCGGTATAGAGTTTCGCGGACGCGCGATCGAACCTGTGGATCTGAAGATGCGGACGGTTCATGTGCAGGGTTCGTGTCATGTACGTCCCATCGGAGACCTGGATGCCAATCAGTCCCGCCGCGGCAATGGCCGACACGATCACATCCACCGACGCCTTCGTTCGGATCTCGACCAGTTGATGTGCCTGGGCCGGCTGGAGCAGTCTTCCGATAATCGTGGCGCCATCCTGCTGCTGAATTCGGCGCACTTTGACGCCTGACGAGGAGAGGGATCGCCACAGGTGCAGACAGGCTCCATGGAGCACGTAGACGAGCTGGACACTCGGCGCTTCAGGCTCTGCCTCTGCGGCCTTCCATAGCGCTTTGAACTTTTCGGCGTCGTCACACGGTCGATACTGCCCGGGACGATCCAGGACGGCCAGGCTACGATGATAGGTGCTGGTCGGAGTGATGCAGGTGACCAAGGTATACGGTGAGCCGTCAACGCTTGCTGCCAGACGCGGGCGGGTCGCCAGAACGGGCTTGCCGGTGGCCGTGTGGACATACCGACCGGCAATTTCGTCGTCCCGCACATTCAGCGCATCATAGGCTGTCGTGTTGGCAAAAGTTGTCGCCTCGTAGACCGAGACGAACGCAGGCAGGAACCCTTCTTCATCGGCGGGCAATTCGTGCCGCTCCTTGAGCACGATCTTGTCGGCCTTCAGCGTGTGGATTTCGCGATCCAGATCGCCGTGTTCGGCTGCGGCATCATAGGCCGCTTCCAGGAGAGAGAAAAATTCCTCGAAGATGGAATTCTGCAATGCTACCGGCAGCGCCAGCAGCCGGTTGAGCCAGCGTGTGATCTTGCAGCGATCGGCGAGTAGCTGCCCGTCATCGGAGACGACGGCCAGGCCGGTGCGGGACTGGAAGTCGTCGAGCGAGATGCCGGCTTTGCCGGCGGCGAGCATGTAGCACCAGGAGTGGTATGCTTGCTGGGCAATTTCGCCCTCCAGGTTATCCAGCGGTGAGAAGAGCTGTTCACCGGCCGACCGGCGGTCGGCCTTGGTGAAGGCGCCGAGCGTTTCGAGGCGTTGGGAAATTGTTGACACGAACCGCTTCTGGCCAGCCAGGTCGGTACACAGGACCCGGAAGCGCGGCGCGCTGGCTTGATGGGTCCTGTGGGACCGTCCAAGGCCTTGGACGGCTTTGTCGGCCCGCCATCCGGCTTCAGCGAGATAGTGGACACGCCGTCTCTGGTTCTTGTGGTCGAGACTGGCGTGATAGGATCGGCCGGTTCCGCCGGCCGTGGAGAAAACGAGTGTGTCGGTCGCTCCGGACATGAAGCGGGAGGCTTCGAACATATTGGCGTTCGAACCGCGTACATCGATGTGTCGCCGGCCGTTCTCGTAGAGAAGGCGGCGGGTGCGGCCGGTACATTCAGACAGGCGATCGGGTCCGAAATGCGCCATAAGCTGATCGAGCACACCAAGGCATTCGGGCATGAGATGCAGCCGTTCAAGCAAGGCCGCTTTGGCGGCCGCGGCTTGAGGGCATTGCACAGTATTGCCGTCGGTGTCCCGCATGGGACGGGCGCCGGTGACCTCGCCTGTATCGTCGGTTATCGGCTCGAAGCGTGCTGTGGGGAAGGCGCGCTCGAGATAGTCGATCACGTACTCGCGCGGCGTGAAGTCCAGATCGTCCGGACTCGCGCCTTCTGAGGCGCGTAACCGGCGATCGAGGACGGCCTGGTTCGTCGATGTGAGCTGCACAATGGGCGCCTCCCCGCGCGCGATATCGTCCTCCATAGAGGCGATGAGCGATGGGGCCTGGATGGCTTGAAGCAGATGGGAGAAGAAGCGCAGCTTCGTTGATTCAAAGGCGGACAGCGCGGCCGCCTTCGCGGTCCGCGCGACAGTCTTGCCGTCTCGACTGATCCCGGTGGTCTCCAGGGCAGACTGCAGATTGGTATGGATGACCGTCCAGACGTCAGACCATGTGTTCCACAAGGCTTCATCGTCGCTGGTGAAGGCATGAAGCTGTGGGGCATATTCGATGCCGGCGAGCGATAGCGAGCGGGCCATGAATAGCCCCCTACCCTTCAATTCCCGCACGAGGAGTTCGAGGGCGGCCGGCCCGCCCGAGGCGAGATTGGAGAGGCAGTCTGCCCGGGAGGTGAATGGGGTGTCGGGCCCGCCCCACAATCCCAGACGGGTGGCATAGGCGATGTTGCGGACGTGAGAGGCACCCGTTGCGGAGGCGTAGACGATGCGCGCATCCGGCAATGCGTTCTGCAGGGCGAGGCCGACGCGACCGGTCTGGGATGAGGAAATCTTTCCGATATCACCTTCGTCGTCGACCGCGGCACCCATGGCATGAGCTTCGTCGAAGGTGATGACACCGTCGAAGTCGGGGCCGAGTAGCTCTAGGACCTGGTCGAGCCGCGCGCGCGTCTGTGCAGTTTGCGCCCGCCGCAGAGTGGCGTAGGTCACGAAGAAGATGCCGTCGCGGCCGGAAATATCGACGTTGGCGCTGATGGCCTTGAGATCGACAATGTCTGAGGCGCGGCCACCCAGGGCCACCCAGTCGCGCCGGGCGTCTTCGATCAGAGCGGCGCTTTCGGTGACCCACAGATGACAGGTGCGGCCCTGGCACAAATTGTCCATGATGATACCGGCAATCGTTCGGCCTTTGCCGACGCCGGTGGCATCGCCCAGGAAGAAGCCATAGCGGTAGCGTGAGCCGTCTTGGGATGCGATGAAATCGTGCCCGGCCTCCGTCTCTGCGTATCGGCCCGGAATGTGTCGATTGTGCGCTTGTCCGGCGTAGACGACAGCTTCGAGCTGGGCCGTTGAGAGGATGCCATTGGTTACCAGGCGGGTTGGAAGAACGGGATGGTGAGTTGGCGGCGGCAAGGGGACCGATGCCATCGACACGGATTCCACCAGTTCCGATGAATGGGGCCGACTGTTCGCGATCGTGAGACGCGACGGTTGATAGGCTGCATAGATCTCCGATTGACCGGCTGGACGAACGTCCGGGTGCTGTTGAACATCAAATGCGACCGGCGTACCCGGCAGGGGCGGGCGAAGCCCCGACCCGAACCGGGTGCGCGGTGCTGCAGGCACTGGCCGCTGGGCTGATGCTGCAACAGTAGGCATCGTCCGAGCTTGGGGAGTTCGACTGTCGTCGACGGAGGCTAGTGGCCTTGTGTCGAGCGCAGCGAGGACACAGGCGCGAAGATCTGCAACAGAGTCGATGGTGTCGCTGATCCGGTCAGCGACGCTCACGGCGCGCTGTATCCTCGCGATGACAGTTTCTGTTGAAACGCCGGCATGGGCAAACAGGCGCGCATTGAGCACGTAGTGTAGGTCGATGCGGCCTTCCGGCCCGACAACCCGCTGGATAAGGGCGGGGTCGCGGAAGCGGGCCGGAAGGACCGCGACGAGCGCACCGCCGGGTCGCAGGGAGGAAAAAGCGGCGCGCAAGTGGGGTTCGGCGTGTTTGAACGGCGGGTTCATCGCGCAGCGATCGAACCGCTGGTCGGCATGGTCGGTGAGCGCATCGATGACGCTCGCATCGCGAGCGGAAATCGTGGCATGCGGGAACAGCTTGCGAAGGAGTTGGGCGGCTTCTGTGTTCAGCTCGTTCAGCCAGAGATTGGAGGAAAAGGCGCTGAGCGGCCCGGCCAGGCCGCCAATCCCGGCGGATGGCTCGAGCACGGAGTGCTCGGCCGAGATCTGGAGCAGCAATGCCGATGCGGCCGCGACGATCGGTGGTGTTGAGAAGAGTTCGCGGGCCTGGCTGGTCTGGGTCCGGATGGTTTGTGTTGGCGCCCAGGTCTGGATCCGGCCGGCCAGGTCGAAGAAGGCGTTTGGCCCCAGACGCGCAGCGTCGGGGCCGACGTTGCCGAATTGCATCGCGCCGGCCGCCTCGATGGCATCGTAGGCGGAGCGCCAGTTCCAGGCAGAGCCGAGCTCGGCGTCCATAATGTTGGCAATTGATTTGCGCGAAAGCGAGCCAGAGTCGGCATTTTCATTGAATCTGTGGGCTGCAGCGCAGAGCGCGAGGGCGTTGGGCATCTTTTCCTCCGGTTTATCCGGAGAAAAGGCCCCTGCCCTTTCCTTTCGTCCTGCCGTGGCGGTCGGCCGGCGGGGCGCCCAGTGAAAAGCCTCGCGTGGCGGGATCGCCAGCGAGGCTCTCGTGAAAACGGTTCGTCGGGAGTGAAGCCCGGCGCCAGGGGTCGCGCCGGGCCCCGAGGGGCGAGGCCGTTAGGCCTCGTTACCCGACTGACCGCCTCCCATCAGCTCGATCGAAGCACCGAAGCCGCCGAGGATGAAGGTGGTGATCTCCTGGCGATTGTCGCCCTCGCCGATGACGCGGCGCTCCATGGACCCTTCCACGAGGAGTTTCTTACCCTTGGTGCCGAACTTCTGCATCAGTTCGACCAGGTTCGAGTTGTAGACCCAGATGGTGAACCAGTCGGTCTTGTTGTCCTGGTCTTTCGGGGTCGGACGGTTCACGGCAAGCGAGAGACGGGCGTATGTCTGTTCGGCATTGTTTCGGGTGGTGCGGGTGAGGATCTGGGCGTCTTCGCCAAGATGGCCGGTGAGGGTGAAACGGTTCATGTCATGCTCTCCATCGAGTTTGTGTTCGCGCGACCTATTTGCGCGATGGAAACATGTTGAGCGGGCGATAGAGGCGGTTGGTCACCGAGCATAGCGAGGGCGAACCCCGCAGGGGTTGACCCTCCGCCGCGCCCGATAGATTTCCATCGTGAGCGCAAAAGGACGCACGGGCACAGGTATCGGTGGTGTACGAGCATTGTCGGCTGTGTTGATTGACCCGGACCCGTTCGAAGTTTTTATCCTCTCCCCTGCCCGTCATACGCGACCAGTTCGCGCGACTTCGCAGCTTGAAGAGCTGACGACCTGGCCAGGACATCAGATCCGGAACAGCACATTTCTGAGTGACCGGCATGATGCACTCTTTCGGCCCTAAGCAAACGATTGCAGCCGAAAGTGGTGTGGGGCAGGCTCGAATTGTCGGTCGGCACCAAAAGGGGGATGAGGCATGACAACAAGGAAGGCACGGCGCGCTCTGGTGGGGCTGATGGCGCTGGGTACGATGACAGCAGCTGGTGGGTGTGACGCCGGCACATATGAAACGGATGTGATGACGCCTGCCATGATCATCCAGACGAATACAGAGACGGGCGAGATCCGCGCCTGTGCGGTGGTTCGGTTGATCAACGATGCAGCGAGTTCGGTACGAGTGCGCGCGCGGGCGATGGAAGCCGACAGGTTCGACGAAGGCGTTTTGACAGATGAGGAGCTCGGCCGGCGAGAGCGGGCAATTCTGGAGCGTGAGGAGTCGGATACACTAGCATCGCCAGAACGGATCCCAGAAGCGAGTACCAGCAACGAGCACCTTGTTGAGTGCACACATTGGACGGCGCGGTAGATAGGCTGCTGGATGTCGCGACAGCGACAGTTTTTGTCGCTCGGATGCGGATAATGCCTGCAGGGAGAGCACCGATGCAGGATCAGATACTATTCATTGAGATGGTGCCGACGCCGATCTGGGGTGTCAGCCTACGGCGTCATTTGCCGAGATCCGCGTGGAACCGGCTGCGCCAGGCTGTCCTGGAGGATTGTGAATACCGCTGTGAGGTGTGCGGCGCCGACATTTCCGGGAAGCGGCAGGCGGTAGCCGATGAGGTGTGGAACTATCACACCGATCGCTCGCCGGCAGTGGCTGAGCTCTACGACATTCAGGGTGTGTGTATGCGGTGCGACCGCATCAAACACCTGGGCCTGACATCAGCTCTGATCGGACAGGGCCATATGGCGGCCGACTATATGGACGAGCTGAGAGCCCATTTCTGTAAGGTCAATGGCGCCAGCGAGGAAGAGTTCGAGTATCAACGGGGGATGGAGTTTGCGGTTCAGGCACAGCTGTCACAGCATGACTGGACGGTAGACTGGGGCGAATATGAAGAGCTTGTCCCTGAAGCGGTGCTGGGACAGGTCTTCTCGCAGGACCGCAAGCCGACATATCCAGCATAGGCCGGCCATATCAGGCGACCCGATAGACGGTCCTGCCGTCGCGTACCCAGTCAACGCGCTCGCCGTTCCAGTGATATTCGAAATGGGCGGCCGGTGTCGGGACCTTGACCAGGTCCGGGTAGAAGAAGGCTGCGCATTCGCCGCCGGGATGTCGCACGCTGGGATAGACGATCCCTTGGCCGTCATTGGCGCGAAGCGTGTCGGCAGCTGCCTGGCTGGCAGTGTAGTCCGTGGGATGCAGGAGTGGATCCCACGCCGGGTCTCCGGAGCGAATATCATGCAGCCGGGTGTCGATGGTAAATGTGAGCTCGCGGAACTGTTCGATGCTGGGCGGCTCATCCGTCCGGCGCATGAAGTTCTCAAAATGATGGATGGTCTCGGCCAGGGCCGTTTCGAAGGCCTGGGCGATATAGAGCACGCCGAAACCCTTCGGAGAAAACCGGGTCGCGCGGTCCGGAGACACATGGGTGAAGGGCGCCATGAGATAGCTGGTGCCGGGGCCGCCCACGCGGCGGTCTACCGGTACCAGGTCCAGAGCGCCGATGGCCTGGGCGATGCGTGGATTGGTCTTCTGCTCCAGACTGATGACGCCCGGCCAATCGGCCGGGTCGGCGATGTCCTCGAACAGATCGATCGGGGGATGAATGGTTCGGATGAGGCGAACGGCTCGCGACCAGCGGACACGCGAGACCGGGGCGGCGGTGATGTCTGTCACCAGCCGCCGCGCTCGGCATCCAGGTAGTTGCGCACACGCATGAGATCGGTGAGATAACCGTTCATCATCACGTCGAGAGCGGACTTGCCGTCGAACGCCTTGTTCGGCTGCTTGATCCAGTCGTATCCGCGCGAGGGCTCACGAAAGAGGATCCGCAGGGCCTTGTGGATTCCGAGCAGTGTACCCAGTCGCATTCCAAGATCGCGCGAGATCTGGCCCGGGCCGGACTTGCGCCAGCGGCGATAGGTCGTGGCGGACATATCGAGTAGGTTGGCGGCCTGGGCTTCAGACAGGCCCCATTGGACGAAGAGGTTCGACACAGCCCGGAAGCCGGCCGCGGCTTCTTCGGGCGTGATCGGATCGCCGGTGTGATCCCGGCGGGCGGTATCGATTTCGGTCAGCATGTGCATGGTCGGCTCCATATGGCGCAATTATAGTAATAGCGCGCCAAATGGCAACACCCGGTTAAGGGGTGCTGCCACGGGGTGATCAGTATTCGCTCGCATACATGAGGGTGAGCACTCGGCGTGTGATCGATTGATCGGAAGGATCCTCGCTGGCGTATTCCATGGTCGGATCGTAATAGTCGATTTTCCAATAGAAACTGTCGCCGGCGAACTTGAACGCCCCGAACGAATGGTCGCGATCGACATCCGTGTCGGGCGTGAAGTTTTCATAACCACGGACTATGGCCAGCAAGCTGGCCTGCAGGTCCGGGCAGGCGGCGATCGACGCGGTCACCATGATGCGGCCGCCGACGAAGTATTTGCGGAAATTGTCGTTGAGCATGCGGGTGACCATCAGCTCGTTGGAAATGTGATCAAACGCGTTCATGACGCCCTCCGCGATCGCCGGCCGACGAGGCGGACATTGAATGACCGCTTGGTGACATCGATGCGGACCTCACGCACGCTGGCATCGAGATCTTTGAAGACGTCGATCGGCAGGAATTCGGCGGTGTCGTCACCGCCGATGATGCGAACCTTGGTGTCGTACCAGTCCGGATCGCCATCGGGATGACAGCCATTGGCGAAGGCCACAGGTGCCCGCTGGCCGGCGGGCGTGTCAGGCCGCACCTGCCAGCCCATCAGGTAGACGCCCTGGTCGGCTACGAGCATCAGGCCCGGCCCGACCTCCTCGCCCCAGAATGGCTTGTGTTCCTTGGCGGCATTGACGGCTGAGACCTCGGCGCGGAGCGCATCGAGGGTCTCGCCGGACCAGATGAGTGTGCCGGTCATTTGAAACTCCTGGCAAAAAAAGAACGCGAGGTGGGAACCCCGCGTTCGAGTGAGATGGAGGGAAGAAGGTGGCGGCCGGGAGCTGGGGGAAGGTCCCGACCGCCTGGCAAGGGGACGCTAGGCGTCACCCTCGGGGAGGTCGTCTGCGCCGCTCGAGGCATTGCGCGGACGAGCCATCAGGTAGATCTGGCTGCGATAGCCGGAGAGGACGAATTGGAGCTTCTCGCGCTTCTCGCCGTTCTCTTCGGTCTTCTGGACCTGCAGTTGACCGTCCAGGCCGATCTGTTGGCCCTTCTGGACATGCTCCTGGACGATTTTAACGAGACCGGGATTGTAGACCCAGGCAGTGATCCAGTGCGTCTGCTGATTTTCGCCGGCGCCGAGATTGCACGCGATCGAGAGGCGGGCGTAGTCGTGACCGCCGCGCGTTTGGGCGATAACGGGATCCTGGCCGACACGACCGGTGATGCTCACATTGTTCATATCCATGATGATGCTCCCTGCATTCAAGATTGATGGCTGGAACGTCCTGCCTGGCTCTGAACCCGTCTTTCGGGCGAAGCCCGCTTTCCTCCGGACATTCCACTGAATGTCCCCCCTCCTTTCCCTTGATGCTCCACGGTTGGCCTGTGCTGCCCTATCCAGGGGTCTGATGGACGATTGTGCAGGTCGGCTTCTGCTTGGGACCGGTGGGTTTGAGCTGATCGACCGATGTTCGAGCTGGTCTTCCCGACTGTACTATTCGCCACGCAGGCGCTGCGTCCTTCGCGCGCCCCGGCCCGCAGACCGTCAGGTCGAGGACACGGCGCGTAGGCGAAGCCGAGCCCCCCTCCCCTTGTCTTGAGCGGCAAAGCCGCTGAGGTTGCATGATCGAGACAGTTTTGACGGGAGACCCGCGTTCATGAGCGATCGACTGGACCGGCTGGAACAGCGCATTGAAGAGACACATGCCATTGCTGTGGCGGCGCAGACGGCCATGGACGCACTTTGCCTGGAACTGATCTCCGACGACCTGATCGACGGTCTTCAGTTAGCTAACGTGCTAACGCGACTGGGCGGGCGATACGAAAAGAAGTCCCCTGGCGTTCAGGAACGGCTGATGGCGACGGTCGAGCGGCTTAGAACGTTCGAGCAAACGCAGACCACAATGGACCCGGACGGCCAGCGCAATGATGCAAGCAGAGCGCTGGAGACGATCTCGTCGGTATCGCTCCTGCACACTTCAGTGCTCATGCGATATACCCGTGAGCAGAAGCACGATGTGTCTGTACACACCTCGTCCATGATCGTGATCGGCTATGCCGGCGCGGCGTGCGCTCTGCTCACGGCAATGCTGAAAGACGACGCTGTGTCACGCGAGGTCATGGCTGTTGCGGTCAACGACCTGGCGGGACTGACGTCGATGAAGTCATTGGGCGATGGGTTCGGCCGAACGATGGAGGACGCGTTGGACGCGGCGGAACGCGTTTTCGCGCCGGCCTTCGAAGACCTGGACCGTGATGTCGATGACGCATGGATCCGGCCGCACTGCGAGAGGTTTCTGACTGAGAACCCGTTTGTGACACTCGATCCGGGTGACGAAGGCAATGCCAGAACCCGCGCCTGGCTGGCAGACGGCATCATGTCCCGCTTCATGATCGGTTTTCTGAGCGAGGTTGCTCGTATCGCGCCGGATTTCTTCAAGCGCTAAATGAGAGAAGGCCCGTTGCTGGTGGCAACGGGCCTTTCGGGTGGTTCTGTCACGTGCCGGCTGTTGGGGCGGCCGGCTCACCCTTAAGGTGAGCCTGATTCCTTACTCATCGGTGAACAGGCTCCAATGAGCCGGCACCGGATCTAATGCAGATCGCGGCACTCCTTGATAAGGCCAAGAACGTCCTGGATTTTCACGGTCAGCGAGGCATATCGTCCATTTGTCCCCCCGCAGACGTAGAAGTCGGTCCGGCCGGCATCAAGGAATTGCTCAAGCCCGCTGCGCAGGCCTCTGATTTCCCAGCTTTCGTAACCGGTAATTCCGTTCGTACAGACCAGACACATAGCGGCCGGATCGAACGGGGACGGCTCGACAACGAAGCCGACGCGGCGGATGCGCTCATACGAGAAGGCGCCATTGGAATAGTGGAAACGTTCAACGCCGTCGACATAGACAGTGTTGGCGTCACGGTGAGCTTGCTGGGCTTCAAGAGCCTCAAGGCGGGCCAGCTGCTGCGGGGACATGTCAGCGCGCAGCTCGGCATTCAGGCGTGCGAAATTAAAGGCCATGCTTGCCTCCTGGTGAGAGTACGGATGTGAATGATGGGGGGGTATGGCTCGGCGGACCGCTAGGTTGCGGTCCGCTGCTCGGAAACACTACATCTCAGAGTGGGATATCGTCGTCCGGATCGTTGTATTGCTGCTCCGGGTCGGACTGAGCCTTAGAGCCAGCCGCTGCCGTCGGGCTGTTCAGCAGCTGAATGTCGCCTTTGTGGGCGCCGATACGAAGACGCAGCTCGTCCCGCTGTTCCTGGCCACTGCCGGTACGGTGTTGAGCGAGCTCGCACTGCATGCAGACCTTCGTACCCTTGCGGCCGTGTTCACGCATCAACTTGACCAGGTGATCATTGAAGACGGCGACGGTCATGAAGTCGGTACGCTTGTAGTCGCCGGCGCCGGTATTGTTGCCGACGCGGACCATGGCGTAGTCCTGGGACCTGCCGTTGCGATCATTGCGTTGCATGATCTTGGCATCTTCGCAGAGATTGCCAGTGATGATGACGAGATTGGTGTCCATGATGCTCTCCAAGGTGTTGAGGATGCGACCGCCTCCCGGCCGCAGGCATCCTGAAGGAGCGTCAGCGAACTGACCTTTGGGCCGTCAGGCCCCTTCCCTTCGGGATAATCCGAAGGGGGTCCCCTCCCCTTTTCTTTAAATCGCCGAACTGGATGCGGGTGTTTTTTTGGACTGTCTCCGACCCGGGTCGCGCGAAATCAGCTGACGCGCACACGGCCGGACCTAACCCGGCCGCGCTAGGCTCTCCGGGGCGATGGCCCGTCACAGGTCCCTGTGAAACACAAAGGCTCCAGAGCCGTGTGCTCCGGAGCCTTTGACGGGTCATTGCTGGGAGATCGGTTTGCCCGGCGTTCAATCCGCGGAGAGATACCGTTCCAGGATGGCGGCATGCCGTTCGACATGTTCCGCCGTTCCGTGCGCCTTGGCGAGCTCGAGAATGGCGAGTTCGAAGGCCTCGGCGTCTTTGAGATTGAGGTGTTCGGCTAGATCCTGGAAGAGCACTCGCATGTCTTCGCTGGCCCGTATTCCGCAGGTCACGGTGTAGGGACTGCGACGTCGCCTGCGGCGCTGGCGCTTGTCACCGCGGCTTGTAAAACCTGACTCCTGAGCTACGCGGCGGATCGAGGCCTGGTCTGGCGTGGCGCGTGGTGCAGAGGCTTTGGCCAGCGCCCCCATGTCGATGTCGTCTTCGTCATTGTCGTCGCCCAGATTGATGGGAGCGCGTGATCTAGTCATGTGCTGCCTCCGGCTGCTTGTTGGCGGGGGCGGTCGTGTCGCGCAGGCGGCGCAGCATCTCACTGCCGAGTTCTTCGACGTTGCGTTTGGCCTTCTCCAGACCGGACACCTGCTCGGGATCGAGCGTGTGCACAGACCCGCCGAATGATCGCATCGCGCGGAACGCCTCGCGGTCGGTCAGCTGGGTATCGAACATCGGAATGCCTGCTTCCGCGAATTGTTCTCGAATGTACCGGTATGTCCGCGGCACAATGGCATTACTGGTTCGGGTGAACAGAACCGCGAAGGGAATTGTGTTCTTGATCAGCCGGCTCTGGTTGCGGATCAGCCGGATGGTCTTGGCGGCCTCATCCGCGTCGTCCTGCGAGCCTTGGCACAGGGTGATCACGAAATCGGCGCGGATAATTGCACTGGCGACGGTGGCGGACGCGGTGCCTTCCAGATCCACCAGGACATATCCGCTTGTTTCGCTCTCGGTCTCGATGTCATCGAGGATGGTGGTTTCATTCGAGTTCTCGACCAGGCGGAGATTAGCCGGGCGATCGCCACGTTTGGCCCAGCCGGCGCTGTGCTGGTTCGGGTCGGCATCGATCAGCGAGACCGTCATGCCCTCCGGCGCACGCCGGCTGAGTTCCGATGCCAGGACGGTTGCTGCGGTCGTTTTTCCTGCGCCACCCTTTGAGGACGCAAAGACGATTACGAGGGACATGGGCGCTCCGTTCCGATGTTTGCAAGCTGTTAGCTTTATGCACACGACACGCTGACAGTTAGCGTTCTGATAGCATGATAGCGCACGGTTAATATGACGTAAATTGTTCGCCAACCGCAAATATAACGATAACTGTGTGCTGACTGCTAACACTTAATGAGCCGTTGGCGAACAGTTGGCAGCTTACACACAGTCCGCAATCCGCTCACGCAACGCGCACCGTTAGCTAACACGTAACACGTTGCTAACTGTGCGCTAACAAGCACTCTGCCAAGATCGGCGAGGAAATCAGGCTCACAGGAAAAGCCTGGACTGATTTCAATGAAAACACAAAATGCCCCCCGGCCGGAGGCGAGCCGGGGGGCACGGACGCCCTCAGAGAGCAAAAGAGGGCGTCTAGTCGGACTCGGCCGGGTCAGCCGGGTCCGAGGTGTCATCGAGGACGAGACGGCCGAACGCATCGTCCTGCCGAAGCATCGCCGGGAGCCAATTCAGCTTAGCGGCCCTCTTCGCGGCGGCAGCCACCAATTCAGGCTTTGCCGCGGAGACGGAGTGAGACTCGTCCGGCGCCATCTCAGCCAGAGCGCGAACGAGCTGCACCTTGGTAAAACGGCCGAGCATGGCATGATCCGCAGTGATGACACTGGTAGGATCAAAGTTCAGCAAGGTGCGTAGCTCAGTATGGTCGTTATCCGGACTGTCGACCCGGCGAACCGCATTCCTGCTATACAAGGCCCCGGCGCAGAACGCATGGAGAGCCCTCACGTCGGCCGGAGACCATTGCGACAAAGCCGCGATCAAGTCGCCGTCTTCGGCGGCGAGGCGTGCATCCCAGGTATCGTATTCACACGCGTGGTTGTCTGCGCTGCCTACCGCGATCGATGAGGACTGGGTGAACGGCGCCTTGGTCGCATAGCACAAGGTCTCGGTGTTGCAGCGGGACGGGAACACCTTGGCGACCAGATAAGCCGTCGAGACCAGGAACGCGACTTCCGCATTGGAACTGATCGCGTGCTGCAAACCGGCTTCCATTGCAATGTTGAGATCTCCGGTAACGGAACCAGCGAGCTCCTCCGACTTCTGCTTGGCCAGGTCCTCAGCAACGGCCGGATCGTCAGGGGAGGGGGCGTCCGCATGTTCAGCCCGAACCTCCGGCCGAACGAAGCCACGTTCGACGCGCAAGCCGTTCCGGTCGATATACAAGATGGCACCGGCGATAGCGCGCTGGTCGTCAGAAAAGACAGGCTCAAGAAGTTCGTTCAGATGTGCCTGGACCTCATCGCGCTTGTCGCCGAGACGATCAAGCTCCTCCGATTGTTGTTGGTCCAGTTCCTCTGAGATCTCCAGTTCGCCAATCGCCTCGTCAATCCGATCCAGCTCTTCCTGCAAGGCTTCGGCCCGGGCGTCCTCCTCGGCAGACAAGACGCGGTCGTCGGGATAGATCCGCGCGCAGCCTTCAAGTGCCTGATGATCGTAGCTGATATACGGCTCGACCCACTTCCAGCCCTCCGCTGCGACCTCATTGCCGGCCTCGGCCAGTTTGTCCTCCGCCAGCTCCTGCAGAAGCGACGGATTCAAGATTGAGGCGTTGTTCTCGTCGAACAGATCACGCTTCACCGCGCCGCCCGCATTTTCGTACGCCTCAAGCCCGACGAATTTCGCAACGGCCGACGTGGCGGAAACCTCATCACGGGTCAGGTAGCTGCGGATGTAACCCGAACTCCGGTTCCAATCAGGCAGAGCATTGAAACAGTCCAACTGGCGTTCCTGGTCCGGCTCGATCGTGAAGGCCTGCAGAGCCAGCAGGTCCAGCTTGTTCTCCTCGAACGCAGTGACGATATCGCGATGAACATTGGCCAGGGCCAGACGCTGGCGAACGAGGCGTTCGGAGATCCCGAAGCGATTGGCGATTTCCACCTTATCGAAGCCTTCGTTGACCAGGCTTTGAAAAGCGCGGAACTCCTGCACCGGGGTGAGGTTTTCTCGCTCGATATTCTCCATCACCGACGCCTCGATCTGCGCGGCGCGGTCGTCGGTCGTCATGATGACCGGGATGCCGGCCGCGAGCTGATCGGGCAGCCGCCCCGTTTCCTTCAGGAGCTTCAGGGCCATAAGGCGGCGGCCGCCCGCGTGTATTGCCACACGCTTCGGCGACTTCTGGGTTCCGCGGGGCAGTTGAATGAGCTCACCCTTCTTCTCGATAGTGTCGGCGAGGCGTTCAACAGATCCTTTTGGATACTGGGTGCGAATATTGGTGTCCGCCAGGACCAACTGGTCCAGCGGAACGAGCTTGACGGGATTCTCAAGGGTCGATTTGGGCATTGGATCCTCCTTACTTCGCCCCCCAATGGGGCGAAACCGAAGGACCAAAACTTTTCTTTACTCGGCGGCCGCGCTGGAGGAGACGCCTATCCGGAACGCGCCACCCGGCTCAACGCCGTAGGGAACAGGGTGGTGTGCGTAGATATCGTCCCAGACACGCTCCCAGCGGGCCTGATAGTCGCCGATCGTCAAGGGAATATCTTTTAGCTGTTCAAGCTCCTGAAGGCGCTGATGACACAGCGCGAGAGCATCCGCGGCCTCTTCGTGGATCTGCATGAGCAGCTCCTCGTCAAGATCCTCGTCGGAGAAGCTGAGGACGTTGGTGCCCGATCGGGTACCCACATCATAATAGCCGGCACAAACCAGGATCTCACCCGGCCCGGCTGTCAGCAGCGTGCTGAGCGATGCCTGCGCGGTGCCACCAACGAAGATGCGGTGCTCTTTTTGCTGATTGGCCCGTTCAAGCACACGAAGGTGAGGGGTGGTTTGTGACGAAGGCCACGGGCCATTCCGCCACACCTGGTCCGAATAGACCAGGTTGCCCGCAATGGCGTAAAGAGAGCGTGACGCGTTGACGAGTTGTACGAGCGCCTGTCCGGATTGCTCGTGAATGTCGAAAGCAGCACACCTATCGCCGCGAGCCCACGATGCGATAACCAGGTCAACAGCGCTCTGGATCTTGTTCAGCATGATCCTCGTGTTTTGAAGCGCGGCCGACGTGTAGAAGGTTCGCAGCATCGGGGAGGAGGGGCCACCGTCATCACTGAAGTCGAGAACGAAATCTTCCGACAGGTCTGCAATCAGTGCGAACATCAGAATTGCTCATGTGGTGAGCTGAAGCTGGGCGATCGCATCGTGTGGTGTGCATCGTAATTCGCAAAGATCTGCGTTGCCATTTGCCGCCGTGTTTCGCGCGGAAGCTTCAAAAGCTGCTCGACGGCGCGAGCGAGCATAGGTGCGTCAAGCAGAATTTCGCTGAGTTGCCAGTGCGAGTATGACCCCGCATTTGGGAGTGCCATAAAGATCGGATCTAAGCCGATCACGCTGCTGAATTCAGCAACTTGGGTGGTATTGAGAGCGGTATCGCCCGACTTTAATCGGTTGAGGCGACGAACCGGCATACCTAATCGGTCGGCAAGCTCGCTCGACTTTAGCTTGTGTAACCCGGCGTAGGCATCGAGAAACGCGACTGCGCCGGCCCGAAATCTGTCTGAATCCTGATCGGAGTCCGCCATCCCAGCGGACTTGATTTCGCCCTCACGCATGAACCCCTCCAGTCGGTAACGCCGACATGATCCACACGAGATTGTGACTTGGCAAGCCCCACTCGATAGACACTCGCTTGTATTGTTCCCGTCAATTCATGGCGCAGCGTGATCTGCATCACACCGGGGCAAAACCTGATACACCCTTCGCCTTGTCCAAAAGGTCGCAAATCAAGGTATTCATTTGACTCAGTATTTTATTTGTTTTCACAATGCCTCAATAATCGGCGAAACAATCTGAATCACATGGTCGCGACAACCTGTACGCCTCTGAGAACAGTTCAACCAACTACTACGGGTGCACCCATGTGTAATATCGGCCGGTAGCATGAGGTCAAAACCTGACCCACTCCTTCGCGCCTCGCGCGAACTTCGCCGCCAGCCCACCAGTATAACGAGTCTTGCCTAGCGCCGGGCCGGCTGCGCGCATTTGTCCGAAAATTTTTTTTGCAGGTCGAAATTTGACCGATCTTCCGACGCCGGTGGACTGGCCCGCGCAGGCGGCCGACTTTTTCAGACGAGGAATTGCACAAAAGGCGCCCTACGTCACGCAAAGTCAAATTTTGTCCTAAGCTCCTTAATATTCACCCCATGCTGGTCAATATCTGACCCGGCGCTATGGTTGCGCTTTTCTTGTTTCGACGGTTGTCTAGAAGTCCGCACGTCCTGGTGGGGCGGGCGTTACTTCAATCAATGTGGGGCTGTCACAATGAAAATCAATCTTCCTTTCTTCAATCGGGGTGCCAAAGCCGCATCTCTGGTTCCCGCGCTGGGCGCCGCCGTTGTGGTGGCCGGTGCCGCGGCGCTGGCCGGTACCGACACCACCTTCTCGACCGCCGCCACGAGCGTGACCGGCTGGCTGGAGGGCTCGCTCGGTACGACGATCGCTGTCGTCGCCCTGGTCGGTGGCGTCGTTGCAAGCGCGATCCAGTTTCGCTGGCAGCTGCTGGCCGGTTCGGTTGCGGTTGCACTCGCTGCGTCGATGGGCCCGGGCATCGTGTCCGGTCTGCTGACCGCGACGGTCTAGCAGCTCCGCAAGCTCTCCCCTTGATGCCTCGTGAGACCGACACGGGGCATCACCCACGGCGGCGCTATTCCCCGCCCCGGGCCGCCGAAGGGCCGCACTAAGCGGAAGCATTGGAAGGTTGGTGACCATGAGCGGCAATCTGATCCCTCAGCGCCTTGATGAGCCTGAACGCATACTGATTTTTACCCCGGTAGAGTTCGTCATAGTCGTCCTCTGCCTCGGTACAGGTTTGTTGTCGGGACACGTGCTGATCGGGCTGATTGCCGCCCTTCTTTTTTGGCAAGGCTACCAGAAGGCAAAGGCCGGTCTGTCGTTGCAGCGACTGTTCGGTCGAATGTACTGGTTGCTGCCACCCCGATTTGTCGGCCTGCGTCGGTCTCCAGATGCGGCGCTGCGAGAATGGGTGGGCTGACCATGGATATTGGTGAAGCCACCGGTCGGGTTCGGTCCATCAGCCGTGTAACCGCTATGCTGGCCTGTCTGTGCTTGGCATTGACTGTGGCCGTCATCGCCTTGGCGTTAAGTGTGATGGCGAAGCGCGGTGAGGTTGTCCTTGTTCCCACACTGAGCTCGGAGCTTCGTATGATCAGCGGAACGCCATCCGCTGAATACATGGAAGCGATGACGCGCGACGTTGCCGCGCTGATGCTGAACCGGCACCCGAACAACACAGAATACTTCCGAGAGAACATTCTTCGCATGGTGCATGCGTCGGTCTACGCGCAGATCGAACGCGAACTCGATGCGGCCCGGCAGGAGCGCGTGCGCACGCGCACGAGCACGGTCTTTCATCCCGTATCCATTTATGTCGATCCCGAGGACCGGTACTCGGAGATCACCGGGATCCTTCGGACATATGTGGGCCCCGAACAGGTCGGCGAAGAGACGAAAACCTTCGCTGTTCGCTGGATCGTGGAGGGCCTCACGGTCCGATTGGCCGATTTTTCAGAAATCGAACGAGCAAACAGCCGCGCCCGATAAGCCGGCCAGGAGGTTGCTATGAATGTGACTGTTTTGGAAACCAGCCCGTTTTCACCCGCTGAGCAGGCGGCCGCTGTTGAGCGGTCGATCACCGTTAGCCGGGCACTTTATGGCGGTGAGGCGATCGATTGCTTGGCATTGGCGATCGCGGACGAGCTTTCGTCCAGGGAAGACATTTCGCCATTGTTTTCGGCATGCGCCAAGCCGACCGATGCCAGGGAATATCGGATTGAAGGTATCGAGATCACGCAGGCCGGATCGAGCCTGATCGTGAAGTGCTACGGGTCGATTCTTAAGGGTCGAGCCAGGGTTCATGCAATCGAATACGGCGCGGTTTGGCGCCGGCATGCCGGCGGCGTCACGTTGATAGATTTGGAGTGGAACCCTAGGGGCCAGCGGGAGCGGTCCCATGGTTGATGTTCGATCCATGTTTGTGGGTATGACCCTGGGCATTATCGGGACGATCCTGTTCATGGGATCCGTGAGTTTGGGCCAGGTGCCTTTGAGTGGACCGGACGATGCCGGCGGTGGACCGCCAGCGCAGATCCAGGCCCGCATCGACGGTGGAGACTGGGGTGCGGTCAGAGTGACCGCGCGTTCCGGGCAAAGAATTCCGGCGACGCTGTCATTGTCCGAAGTAACCCGTGTGGCGTTTGAGGACGATCAGGTCTCGAGTGTTCGCGCAGCCCAAGCTGGCCGGCCGGGGGCGCCCAGCGTCGATTTTGAGCGCGATGAGCGGACTGGCGACCTCTACATTGTTGTGACCGAAGGCCTCGCCAACCAGGTCGTCTCGACATTCGTGACCACTGCGCGCGGCCATACCTACCAGATTCTCTGGACAATCCGCGACATGCCGGCGGCGCAGCTCTTCATTCGGGGACAACATGTTGTCCCTGGTGGCAGACCTTCAGACGGGGGGCGTGCCTCCGCACACGACGCGGCCATTGTCGAGTTCGCCCAGTATGCATTTCAAGCCGATCCGCAGGATGGACGCGATCGGCCTGAAGAAGTTGCGCGCGGGGTTTACGTGACCAGCTTGGGCGTCGTGGGGGAGGGGGCGTACCAAGGTCATGTCTTCGCGGTTGAGAACCGGTCTGACGCGGCCATAACCATCGATCATGCGGTTTTCGTCACCAGCGACACCGTCGCGGTGGCCTCCGCATTGGACATTGTGTCGCCAGGTGGTGTGGCGCGGGTGATCGTGATTGAGCCCAGAGGTGCCGATCATGAGTGACCCGAACAGCCAAACCCTTCGGCGCCGGCAGATCGTAACGGTAGCTGCGGCGACACTGATGGTCGGTGCAATTGGCTACTGGATCATATTCGCGCGAGATCAAGATCCGGTCCGCGCGTACGAGCAACAAGATCCAATTGATGCGCGTCAAACGATGACGGAGTTGTCGAGACAACCCGTGGCCGAGCGTGACCTGACCGAGATATTCGAACAGCGCCTCGCAAGGTTGGAAAATCAGGCGAACGACGCGGATGAGCGCACGGCGGCTCTCGAGACAGAAAACGCGCAGTTGCGTGAGCGGCTAGCGAGTGCCGAGGCCGACAACGAAGAAATCATGACCGAAGCGAGCGCGATGCTCGAAGAACTGGCAGGCCAGCTCGCGCAGGCCCGTGCCGAAAGCCAAACGCGGGAGGCTGGTCCACCAACCCCGACTTCCCGCGGGCCGGACGGATCGGTCCCGTCCGGCCAATCTTCTCGCGCCTGGTCGGACGATCCGTTCCGCCCGGCGGGCGTAGTTGAGGCGTCGTCATCCGCGGAGGGCCCACCGGCATTGCAGGACTCGGCACAAACGTCCCGCTCCCGCGCGCTCCAGTCTGTCAGCTTTGATGCTGTGGGTGACGACGCCTCATCCGAAATCCGACCTGCTGTGATCCGGGATGCTGAGCGATATGTGCCCCCGAATTCATATGCACCTGCACGCGTCCTGGTAGGGGTTGATGCAGCGACTGGCACAAGTTTCGGCGCGGATCCTAAGCCTGTGATGTTTCGCATTACAGGCGCTGCGGTGTCGGTGGTCGAAGGCGATGAACATATCGAGACAGATCTTACGGGATGCGTCGTGAATGGTGCTGCCTACGGAGAGCTGTCTTCCGAGAAGGTCTATGTGCGACTTCAGCGCATGACCTGTCCATTGAACGATGGATCCGGCCGGGTGACGGAGAGCGAAGTCGAAGGCTTTGTGGCGCACGCCGGCAAAGCGGGTGTGCGAGGGCGGGTGATATCACGCGAAGGTGATCTGGCGGAGCGCGCATTGATCGCCGGCACTCTTCAGGGCCTGGGCTCCTCTTTCAGCCGGGTTGGAAGCGCGAGTTCGTTGGGCGGCCTGAGTTCGGTCACTGGCGGCGAGCCGCCGACCAGCGAAGAGATTGCGATCTCTAGCATCGGCGGCGGTGTGGAGAGCGCGGCCTCGACACTGTCGCAATACTACATCGAGCGAGCCGAGCAATATCAACCAGTTATCGAGATGCCGACCGGCATCGATGTCGAGATCGTGTTCCTATCGGGCGTGGTTGTCCGGTGAACATGAAGGGCGCAGCTGCGCGAAATTTGGAGTGAAAGCCATGAGTGAAGATACTCACAACCAATCCGCGGCCAATGCCAAGCCTCTTCTTGGCGGCCGCAATCTGACCATTCTGGTGGCGGCCGTAACCGGCGTCCTGGGCTTTGTCGGCGGGAGCCTCGTGAGCTCTCTCGATTCAGCCTCACCCGATGATATCCGGGCCAGCATTGGCAGTGTGATACCCGGCGCCAATGTGACGAGTGTCGATTGCGGCGTCGGTGGTGACGTGTGCGAGGTGTTGATCGAAGACACCGTTCTCTACGTGGACCGAACGGGGCGATACGCATTCGCAGGATCCATGTTGGACCTGCATGAGCGGATCGACTTGACTGCGCAGCGCCAGGAGGAACTGGAGCGATTTGCTGCACTGACCGGTACACGGCGTGTCGCGGCCGCTGCCGGAAGCGCTGGGACTGCCGTTCGGCAGCCCGCTCAGCCGGCGCCGCCGCAGAATGATTTCGGGCCTGAGCTCAGCACTGTCGATGTGACGCTGCCGATCGAAAACGCTGTCGTCTACAACGGCGGACAGGATCTTCCGGTCATTCACGTTTTCGCGGATCTGACTTGTCCTTATTGTCAGCGGCTACATGCCGAGTTCGCGTCGATCGAAGGCTATGAGATCCGCGAATACTTCGTCGACTGGCTCGGTCGCGGCGGCGGAGAGCGTGCTCGGCTCGTCCTGTGCGCTGATGATCGCGCAGCTGCGGCAAGCGAGATGTACGCAGGCGGCAATGTCGGCGTGACCCGGCCGTGTGAAGAGTGTGATGCTGAGTATGCTGGCATCGTTGAACAGAACACGGCGTTTGCACAATCCTTCGGGATGCGCGGCACGCCGACAATGGTTCACGAAGACGGCCGCCGCTACCAGGGCGGCTACGCGCCCGCGGCGACCGTGCTGGCCTGGGCGAGTGCGTCGTGATGATCGGTCGCGTCATTCTTGCTGTGGCTGCGCTCACCCTTACGGGTGGGTGCAGCTTCCTGCCCGGCCAGTCGTCGGTTTCCGGCGACTGGTCCTGCCGAGCCATCGGCCAGTCTACCTGTCATTCGATTCACGAGAATGATGTCTACCAGGGTCGGATGGACAGACAGGCCAGGATTACCTCGGGCACTCATCTGTCGGCCGGCGGAATAGGGGCCGATCGGCCGACTTTCTACGGCAGACACGTATTACGGGTCTCTATGTTGGCATGGGTGGATGACGACGGTCACTACCACGCCCCGACAACGGTCTTCGCGCCTGTTGGCGAAGACACCTGGGGCGAGCCGATCGTAGAGGAGGGGGACTCCTGACATGGCCGGATCGGCGTGGGACCGGATCGATTCACTGTTAGAGAAAAGCGGCGCGGGCGCGGCATTGGATGCCATGGCTGCGCTGTTTTTCGAGCAGGCGCTGCCGAGCGATGGCCTGCGCCATAAGGGCACCTCGGCGCAAATCGCGGGCTTCCTTCCCTATCGCGGCTACTCCGGTGCAAGCAAGATCTTCACGAATTTGAACAGCATCGGCTGGGTGCTTGAGTTGTCACCTCTCACCGGCGGCACAGAGCAAATGGATTCGGTGCTTAGCGGTCTGTTCGAAGAAGGCTTCCCTGACGACCTTCAGGTTCAGGTGAGTACGTATGCATCACCATACATCGGCGACCTGCTGGAACGGTGGGCTTATCCGCGCGTGAAGCAGGGCGGCGTGATGGAGAAGATGGGGCGCGCCCGCGCCGAGAATATGCGGCGGATGATTTGGTCGTCCGGCTCGAAAACGGGTCCGTTCTTTGCGCGGGACTATCGGGTCTTCATCTCGGTCTCGATGGAGAAAAAGCGCAACAGCGAACAAACAATCAAAACGCTCAAGGAAGTCCGTGAGCGCGTATCGATGGGTCTTAAGACGCTCGGTGTCGCCAGTCGGAACATGGACGCGTCTGATCTGATGTCGTTGGTGAATGGCTGGCTCTCGATGGGGCGGGAAACGCGAAACCGGCCGATGCTGTACAATCCCGCAGAGTTTCTGTGCGATCAAATGGTGCGTGCGGATACATGCCTGGAAGTCTACCGATCGCACCTTGTGAGCGAATGCACGAATTTTGGTGTCGCCAACTATCTGGATGGGCCATTGAGCGCGCGTGAGCCGTTCACGACGCGACAGGACATCCGCACATTCACCGCCAGCCGGTTTCCCAAGAGCGGATCCCAGAATCTGATGGCGTCACTGCTGGGCGATTTCGTGGGGGATCAGCTGCGTCTTTCGGGATCGTGGTGGTCTACGCTCAAGATCAGTTATCGCAGTGCTGAAGCGTCGAAACTGGAAGCGCAGATGCGCTCGCAGCGCGCTGCTCGGCAATATAAGTCTCCGTTCAAGTCCATGTTTCCTCACATGATCGAGAAAGCGGACGAATGGACTGCAGTGAACGGTCAGGTTCAGGACGGCGCGCGATTGGTGAAGTTTTCCTACTCCATCATGATACAGGCGCCAGAAGGCCGCGGTGAGGAAGCGGAACGAGCGTTGCGGTCGCTTTATCGCACGCGGGGCTTTGACCTCGAACGCAACGACTGCTGCCATCTGCCGGTGATGTTGTCATCGCTTCCGATGGGTTTCGGTGACAATTTTCACAAGGACCTGCATCAGCTCAAGCTGATGCGAACGGCGACGACTCGTTCGATGCCGGGGCTGGCGCCGCTGCAGGGTCAGCCACGATCGAGCGGTCTGCCGGCGACGTTGTTGATGACACGCCTTGGTCAGCCGATTTTCTACTCGCCGTTTCAGAATGAAGGTAACGGCAATCACAACATGGCAGTAGTCGGCGCGTCTGGTTCGGGCAAGTCGGTGTTTATGCAGTGCATCGTCGTGGACGGCCTGGCTCAGGGCCACCACGCAATGGTGATCGACGACGGTCGATCGTTCGAACGGCTCTGCAAGATCATGGGAGGCGAACACGTCGTCTTCAAAGCCGATGAAGCGGTCTCGCTCAACCCATTTTCGATGATCGCGATGGAGGGCGATCCGAGCGACGACGATCTCATGGCCGCGCTCAATATGATCAATCAAGTCGTGACACTTATGGCGGTCGGTGACGATCGCCCTTCACGTGAAGAGACAGGTTTGATCGACAGCGTTGTTTCTCAGGTGTTCGCCGAGCTGGGTACAGAAGGGTCGGTAACGGACGTCCAAAAGGCACTTGAAGCGGAAGGCAGTGCACTCGGTGTTCGGATGGCCAGGGCGATGAACCCGTTTTGTCGCGGCGGGACATTTGGAAGTTTCTTCCACGGTCCAGCGACATTGTCGCTCGAAAACCCGTTCACAGTATTCGAGATGTCCGATCTTGAGGCGAAAGCGGAGCTTCGGCCGATAATCGTGCTGTGCTTGTTATTCCAGATATCTGAACGCATGCGAATTGGCGGGCGCGAACAACGCAAGATGGTCGTGATCGACGAAAGCTGGCAGATGCTGGGAAATGGGCCAGCGGGTAAGTTCATCGAAGGCTTTGCCCGGCGCGCCCGCAAAGAGGGCGGAGCGCTCATTACCGGTACGCAAGGGGTTAATGATTACTACGTCAATGACGCCTCGAAGGCCGCGTTCGAGAATTCTGACTGGAAGGTTCTTCTGCGGATCACCGAGGAAGAGGTCGACAGTTTGAAAACGTCGCGCCGATTGGCTGTCGACGAAAGCAACCTCCATGTCGTGAAGAGTCTGAAAATGAGCCCTGGCGAATACAGTGAGCTCATCATCTTCGGACCAGGAATAAGGATGCTCGGCCGACTGGTACTAGATCCTTATTCGGCGACGGTCTTCTCGTCATCACCTGCCGTGTTTGCGGCGATCGAGCGCGAAGTTTCGAAGGGGCGGCCGCTGGCAGATGTCATAGAGGCAATGGCGAGAGGAGGTGCCGCGACATGAACCGTTTGCTGGGCCTGAGAATGAGTCTTCGCACGACCGTCTGGTTCGTGGATGCGGTTGCGGCGGCACTTGGATGGTGCTGGCTAGTGTTGATTGTTCTGACGGGTTTTTCCTTTCCGCTCGTGAGTTATCTCGCCGGCGACTTTTTCACACACTACGCCAATGCACCGTCGGAGGCCCGCGAGCAATTTCATTGGGTCGCGGGCCCGATATTCGCGGCTGTTGTTCTGATCTCTGCGTGGCTGCGCTGGCACGCGCGGCCATCGCGTTTGGAAAAGGGGGAGCCCGATGTCTGAACTGGACTTGGCAAGGGAACGGGACGCCCAGCGGCAAACGACGCCGTGGTGGAAGTCCGGCATGTTGATCGAGGTAGGTGTCGCTGCGGCTCTGGTGGGGATCGTCGTCTGGAATGTGACGCTTCAAATGGCTGTCAGCCGTAAACAGGACGAGATTGTGATCGTCGACTTCGAGCGCCTGAGCAATCTTTATACTGGCATGGCCATCGAATCCGGCGCGAGCGGCGACGCCCTTGGGGATATGACGTCCCGCTATCTCGCCGCCGCCAATGCGGCAGCCGATGATTTCGCCCGAAACACCGACACGATTGTCATTCTGAGTGCCGCAGTCGTGGGCGGAGAGGACGAAATGACGGATGTGACGGACGTCATCCATGCCCGTGCGCTGGCCAGCATCGGCGAACAAAGATGACGGACCGGCTCTTCACCAGGAAGTCTCAGTTTTTGAGTTGGAAACGGATCGGCCTGGTCTATGCGGTCATTGTGATCGCGGCAGGTTATGTGGCCCTTAGCTATGCGCGCGATCGCTGGGCGTTCGGGCTGAATATGACGGAGAGCTTGCCACACTGGGCATTCCTGGCGGACGCCGATGTTATGCCTCGGAACGGTGAGCTGGTAATGTTCGATCCTCCGGAGAACCCCTATTACGATGGTGCGTTCGTCAAACGAATTGTCGGTGTGGCTGGCGACAGGATCGAGGTGCAGGGGCGGCGGGTTTATGTCGCTGGTGTTTTCGTGGGAGAGGCGAAGCCTGTCTCTCAGGATGGGCGGGCCCTGGTGGCGATTTCGCCACAAGTAATCCCGGAGGGATATGTCTACGTCGCGGGTACGCATATCGACTCGTATGACAGCCGCTATGAAGAGATCGGACTGATCCCGATCGAGCGGATTGTCGGCCGCGCCTATCCGATTTTGTAGGGGGTGACGGTGGTTTTCGAACAGCTTGCCCCCTTGATCGGAATGCTGGGAGTAGCCGCCGCTGCTGCAATTCTTTGGCAGACGGTTCGCGGAATAAGAACCCGTAGGACAGGAGGCTTCGAGTACGATGCCGGTCCTGGACTGCTGTCACCAGCTGAGAAAGCGTGCTTTGACCAGCTGGTCAGTCTGGTCGGGCATTATGGACACGTCTGTCCAAAAGTTCGGATCGCGGATCTGGTCAAAGTGCGCTCGGCCTTCTTGTCGCAGCGAGATCGCATGGCTGCGCTGGGCCGCATTGCACAGAAACACGTTGATTTTGTCGTGATCGATCCGACCGGCCGGACCGCCTTCGCACTGGAGTTGGACGATCGAAGCCATGACCGTCGTGCGACGCGCAAACGAGACGCGTTCGTCAACGAAGTGTTCGACATGGCGGGAATTGACCTGGTCAGGGTGAGACCGCGCGGGCTGCGTTCGTCTGATCGCCTCTCGAAAGCACTGGGGGCTCTAAGGTCGACGGATCTTGCAGAGACTCGGATCCTACACGCCGCTGAAGGGGGGTACTGACGATGGTTTTAGGAAAGACCGGTGCCTTGAGGCTAGTAGCGAGCGTTGCGCTTGCTTGGGCGGGTTCGATCGCGCCGGGCGTTGCTGATGATTTCGGCACGATGGGTGAGACGTTCGAGATCGCTGAGCCTGATCTTCTCCTTTGGATCCAGGAGCGTCTGAGGGCGGCCGAAGACAGCGGCGACCTAGACACTATGAACGAAGAGTTCGCCGCGCGCGTTGAGCGCAATGTTCGGCGTCCTGCGCCTGTGGATTTCGTAGAGCACGCTGAGGAGACCAGGAGCTGGTACTACGACCCGACGGTCACGGTTCCGGAGGACTATGCCGATCACAACGGGGTGGTGTTCGCGCGCGCTGGTGAGCAGGTGAACCCGCTCGAAACGATGACCCTGCGCCGGGGATACGTGTTCATCGACGGCGACGACGACGACCAGGTTGCCTGGGCGTTGGAGCGGTATCGAGAGGATGACGGAAATGTTTCGATCATCCTGGTTCGTGGCGCACCGCTCGAGCTCATGGACGAGCATCAGGTCCGCTTCTTTTTCGATCAAACCGGCTTTCTTGTGGAGAGGCTGGGTGTACGCGCGGTGCCGGCGTCGTTCGAGCAGGAAGGCACGCGTGTTCGTGTCACCGAACATGGCCCCGCTCAATGGCGCGGCCGCGCTGACGAGGTCGAGCGATGAACACGATCAAGCACGTCATGATGGTAGCATTTGCTGCTGCGATTGTTTTCTGGAGTGGCGGTCGAGCGGACGCGCAGGACACGTGCAACGGGCGGTTCGTCAACCCCATTTCCGATATCTGCTGGGACTGCCTGTTTCCGCTCACAGTGGGCGCTTTCACAGTCGTCCCAGGGAGTCATCCGGATACGGAGAATTTCGCGTCTCCGATTTGCCTTTGTCCGATGGCAGCGCCTCCGTTCATTCGCATCGGCGTGGCCATTGGTTTTTGGGAACCGGTTCGTCTGGCTGATGTTGCAAAGGACCCGTGGTGCTTCGTCAATATCGGCGGACTTACGATCTCGCCGGGATTCAACATCGGATATAAGGGGATTGGCGGTCCCAACGGCGGCGGCAACCAGTCATCGGAATATTTCGTGCACTGGTATGCTTATCCGCTGCTCTACTGGCTTGAGCTTCTCGCCGACGCTGCGTGTGTGGAGCAGGCGTCGTTCGACGTGATGTACGTGTCGGAGCTGGACCCGCTTTGGAATGATGACGAGCTGTCGTTCTTGATCCATCCGGAAGCCGCCATATTCGCAAACCCGATCGCACAGGCGGCTTGCGCGGCAGACTGCGCAGCCGTTTCGACAACCGGTCGAAACTTTCCCGGGATGTTCTGGTGCGCCGGCTGCCATGGCAGCGTCTATCCGTTTAACGGAAACATTCCTGCAGAAGTCACGCGGATCCAGGGCGCTGCGCTCGCCGCCGAGCGGATGACCTACAAACTCCACCGCCAACTCCTCGCTTGGCGGACGTCCGGGCCCAGCGCCATCTGCCAGAAGCAGCTGGCCCCGATTTGGCCCCGCGATCAGTATCGGTATCAGCTGGTCAATCCGACGGCACACACGGCCGGCCCTGGTACCTGCCCGCGAGCCGGCACGGCCACACCGGTCTACGAGAGTGGCCGGGCCTTTCCCATGCAGGGCGAAGACATTGGATTCCTTATTTGGAGGAAGCGAACATGCTGCGCTCTATAAAACTTGCGATCGATATTGTCCGGGCGATTGGCGTGGATGGTCGGATCCTGCCGGCCTGGCTAGGCCTGGGCGCCTCTGCCGGGCTTGTCGCATCCGGCCTGGTTCATGGTTCCTTGCCGGATTTGATGATCGCATTGGCAATTGCACTGCTGGCTGGCAACGCATTGCTGGACGTCGCGTATCGCATTCATGGGAGTGGTTTCTGGAAGCGTGCGGTTTTGGCGCTGGTCGTAGCAATCGGTCCCGGCGCGGGAAGCGGTGTGGGGCAGGAAAGAACGGACGCTGAGCAGACGCGCGACATTCTCCAGTCGAACAGTGATCGCTTCGATGCAGACGCCGAGGCCTTCGCCAGACAAGTCCTTGACCTGGCGCGATCCAACCAGTCGGCATCCGAGATCGCGGACGTCACACGCGAACGGCTCATCGAAGGCATGGGTCAAGCCGCTGACATGCTGGATGTTGAGGGTTTTCATCCCGAGGACCTTATGGGTCCGGACCACTCCGGCCCGGTCGTGTACGTCTTTGTGTCGCTAGGCATGCCTGACGACGCACTTCAGCGATATGTTCGGGAGGCTTACGAAGTGGGCGCGGTTGTGGTTATTCGCGGATTTGTTGGGAACTCATTCGCGCGTACGCAGGAACGCATAATCCAGCTTTTCGACCAAGAAACGATCGGCGGCGTGGCCATCGATCCGCGGCCCTTTCAGGCCTTCGGCATCGATCGTGTTCCTGCGATTGTTTATGCTGACCACCAGGTCGAGCCCTGCGGCGGCTTGGGCTGCGTGGTAGAGGCACCGCGGCATGACATTGTGCGCGGAAATATATCGATTTCAGCAGCGCTGGAATTGTTCGGCGAAGATGCACCAGCAATGCCTGCGCAGTGAATGGCAAACCTGCTACAGGGTTGCTTTGTTCGACAAAATATCGACAATGATTGTTGGCCCCCGGGGATATAGCGGGCCGCCTTTTCTAACAGCGCGTCGAGCGGCAGTTCGGCGAGCGATAGACTGTAGGCGGACGCCCCGTGACCCGAACGACCTTATCGAGCATTTTTTTCAGCCTTGCGCTGATAGCCTGTTCAGGCATAGCGGCTTCCGCACAACCGCCGGCGGCGGGTGCGGCCGCGGGCTCATCGAATGACGATGACACTCAGCCCACCACCGGTATTACGGTAGGGGGTCAAGGCGGGTCGCGTGTAGGCTTCGATTTCGACGATCCAAGATCCAACGATGCAGCGGCTGCGGCCAGAAGCGTCGGTGGGGTTAATGTCGACTTTGGCAACCTGAATATTGATCCGAGCGACCTGGGCGGGACGAATGGTTTGCCACCTGAGTTTGCGGACTTTGAAGCGAACCCCGGCGCACTGGACGACGCCTTGGCAGATCCTGCACTGCAGGATTTGATGAATGGCATTTCGGGGAACACGTTTGGCGATCCGGGGTTTGAAGATTGGGTGTCGGGCCTCATTGATGGCCAGGGCAATCCTTGGGACGTCACGGATATGGATCCGTCGGTTCCAACTACCTGCACAACAGAAACGGAGACGCGTGAGTCTGTAAACAGGACGACATACTCTTGCTCGGTCGACGATGGCCGGGAGATAGAGCAGCCGGTGTGCACGGAGATCCTCGTCCATCCAACTGACGACGACTACGTTTACACTTGCGAAGAAGACCGGCCGACGACGAACGATGATTGGTCGGGCAGCTGTGAGCCGCTTGAGGACGATCCTGGCTGTGAGCAGACTGACGAAAGCTGCTTGGAAGAGCAGGAGGCCATACCTGCGACGTACTCGTGCGAAGACGGGCGCACGGCGGACGTTACTGACGAGGTGTGCGTTGAGCGGCGGCGATATGAGCTTGACGCAGACTATGAATATGAATGCACGCGGCGGTGGGAAGATGGGCGATGGGTTCTATCGCCTGAATGCGAAGCCCTTGAGTTCGCAGACGGCTGCGAGCGCACCGACACGACGTGCATCGAGGACGGTCCGCCTGTATTTGAGGATCTCATTTGCTACGAAGGTCCAGGCGCGACCGTATCGGCCGAGGAGTGCCGCGCCCAGCTCAACATCACCGTAGAGCGTGATTACATGTACGAGTGCCGGCAGCGGTACGATGTTCGTGAAAACCGCTGGGAATTCGTCAATCAGGAGCTGTGTGAGGAGCTCGTCTTCGGCTGCGAGCAGGTGGAGGGGTGGACCTGTGACGCTCCAGGTGAAGCGAACCTGGAAGACCGGATTTGTGAAATCGGGGAGGCGCTCAGCTCGGAAGAAGAAACCTGCGTGCAGGATCGTCTTCACACTGTCGATTTGGATTTCCGCTACGACTGCGAAGAAGTGTTCAACGAAGACACCGGGTTGTGGGAATCGGATCCGGTTTGCACAGCACTTGACGCGGCAGAAGGCTGCAGCCGGGACGAAGAGTTCTGCGAATTGCCGCGAGAGCCGGTGTTCGTCGAAGAGCAATGCAGGACGGGTGTGTCGTTAGGATCGGAAAGCCGGTCCTGCAGGTTGCCGCTCGAGCATGCGATCGACGTCGATTATGTCTACGGCTGCCAGAGGACTTGGAACCCAGCAACGCAACGTTTCGAAGACAGCGCGGGGTGCTCGACGCTTCGTAGCCAGTGTGACTTTCTGGTCGAGAATTGCACCACGCCGGCGCCGTCTCGCTATGAAGACTATTCGTGCAGGTATGGTGAGAGGGCCGTCGTTGAAAACGAGACGCTGGAGCGTCGTCTCGCGATCACTGTCGACGTGGACTACATCTTCGCTGGTTATAGCGATTTCAGCACTGGGACGAACACCTGGGTTGATGACCGGGCTAAAGACATTCTCGACGATTTTGCGGGATGCCGAGAGACCGCGACGTCATGTGTCACGGAGAGCCCGGGCGTCTATTCGACTCACACGTGCGAGCGTGGCTATCGGATTGAGACCAATCAGCAAACATGCCGAGCGCCTCGCGATATCGAGGTAGACGTAGATTATTCCTACGAGGCGACCCGCGACTGGAATGGTTCAAGCTTCGTACCGAGCTGGGAGCACAACCGCCTCCGTCAGTACAATTGCGTCCAGGAAAGCACGCGCTGCACGGAAGGTTCGCCCGGCGTTTACAGCTATCATCAATGCCGGATTGGCTGGCGCAACAACGATGAGCAAGAGACCTGTTCTCGGCCGCTCGTCGTTACAGTCGATGCCGACTATCAGTATCGCGCGGACAGCAACTGGAATGGGAGCCGGTGGGTCGACACGAGCGCGCTGAACACGCTGCAGGCGACTGGCGGCTGCACTCAGGCGTCGCGCCGATGCACGCAAGAATCTCCAGGTGTATTCGAGACCTACACCTGCCGGGTCGGGACCGAACTGACCACGACCAACAACAATTGTTGGGAGCATCGGCAGGTTACAGTCACACGGCGTTGGCGGCACCAATCCCTGGGTTATCGGGAACGGTGGGACGAGCCTGGTGTTCCTAGCAATATCTCCGGGCCTTACATCTCAGCCGGTTGCACGGCTGATGGTGGGCCATCATGCACAGGCAGTGGGGGCTTCCGGTTATGTAAGCAGAACTACATCTGCACGCAGGCCACGGTGAGCGGACGGACTGGAACCGAGATCGAGCCGGCGACATCCGACAGCATAAATTCCTCTTCATGCAACCAGTACAATGCTTGTACGCAGGTCGCACGTGTATGTGTTCAAGGCGCAGAGACCCGAACCATCAATGGCGCGCAAGTCTATCGGGACTGCTGGGCGTGGCGGCGGACATACGCTTGCGAAACCGAGACGCCGGTCAACACCTGTAGTCCACCGGGCAATGCGCAACATGTCAGGAACCGGTGCCTTCGGTATGATGGCGGCAGCTGTGGCCTCACCGAGCGGGAATACCGCGTTCCGCAGCCGGACCCGTCAGGCGGCTGCCACCGCTACGAGCATACGTTTTGGTGTGAAAACCAGGTGTCAGGCCTGTCCCACACGAGTGTGCGCCGAGAAGTCACGGGGTCGAGCTGGGACAATTCGGCGTGCACCACATCGGCGCTTGGCGGCGGTTCGTGCAGTTTGAGCTCGACGCGATGCGTGGAGGGAGCCGGCACTCGCACGATCAATGGCCTACAGGTCTATCGGGATTGTTGGCGGCAGGAACGTACATATACCTGCGAACGGCGGGAGAATATCAACACCTGCAATCCTCCGTCAGGATCCAGCCTTCAGGACCAGGAGTGTGTTTGGAGTGACGGCGGTGGAACATGCCGGCTGTGGGACAGGACGTACGCTCGCGAGGAGGCAGACCCGTCGGGTGGGTGTCATGAGTTCACTGACCGGTTCCGCTGCGAGGATCGTGTTGGCTTGGTCGGCCCGGTGGTTCAGGAGCACCGAGACATCGTCAGCGATGGGTACGATCGATCAGCCTGCGCCAGCTATGCAAATGATAGCAATTGTACGCGCACAGCCAGGAGGTGCGTGGACGGAAGCGGCACTCGAACCATCAACGGGCTGTCGGTAACCCGGAGTTGTTGGGAAGAGGAAGACGTCTACAGCTGTGATGTCCAGGAGACGGTAGATACATGCAACCCTCCGGCCGGCGCGACGCGCGAAAGCCGCACCTGCCTCTGGAGCGACAATAGCGGGACATGCCGGCTGTATCGAGAAGAATGGGTCCGGGAGGAGGCTGATCCGTCTGGCGGCTGCCACCGCTATCAGCACAACTTCCTATGCGAGGACTATGTCGGTGGGATCGGGACGCCGATCGACACTCGAAGGGACATCGCTTCTGAGACACTGACCAATTCCGCTGAGGCCTCCCAGCTTGAGGAGGCGCAGTGCGAATTGACGAACACCGTATGCACGGAGGGACGCGCGACACGGACGCTGAACGGCTTGCAGGTAACACGCGATTGTTGGGCGTGGGACTACAGCTACCAGTGCACCACCTATGAATCGTTTGATGGGTGTCAGGCTGTTCCCGCCGGCTGCGAGTATCAGGAAGAGGTTTGCGCTGAAACCTACCCGGACGGCAGCTGCGCATCGACCGAGAAGCGCTATGTGTGTGAAGTCGATGACGGGTCCGGAGGTTGTCATGTTTTCACAGGCGAGTATCGCTGTGAGAACCAGACGAGTGGCGTCGGACCGGTGTTGCGTGAGATCCGCACGGCAGGTGAGGGGGGCTTCAACGAAAGTGCGTGCACAGCCCACATGGGCGACGTGGGATGCACCCTGTCGTCGACACGTTGTGTCGATACAACGCCAACGACGCGAACGGTGGACGGTGTGTCGATCACAGCGCCTTGTTGGGAGCAGGAACGCACGTATACCTGCGAAACACAGACACCGCTTGATACATGTACTGGATTTTCGGCTTGCGATCTTGTTGCAACCGTATGCGAAGCTCATGGAGCGGATGGCAGCTGCGCAACCACGCTGAACACCTATAGCTGCCAGGTTGATGATGGCTCCGGCGGATGCAATGCACGGGGCGTCACTTTCCAATGTGAGAACCTCGTTGCGGCGGCTGGCGATCCGACGAGCATGTGGGTCGCGGCACAATCGCCATGGGGCTGGAACGAAAGCTGCATCGCCCATCGACCGGAAGGATCGTGCATCGCCGTATCGGAAAGCTGCATCGGCAGTGGGTCTGTGCGCATCAACCCGGTGATTACGGCCGCGGAGCTCGCTGCAGATCCCGCACTTGCGGCACTGCTCGGTTTGGAGGGAGTCACGGAAGGCTCTGGGCACGCCAATGAGATTCTCGGCGCAGGCGGCGTTTGGCGGATTTCAGCGGACAATCTGTCGCTACCAAGTGTTCCGTCGGATTGTATCCAGCGTGAGGTGACATACGACTGCGAAGTCGCTGAAGCGGTGAACACGTGTGGCGAGTTCGAAGCCAGGACTTCTGGCGGTTCCAGCCATGCCGAATTGGCTGCTCCACAAATACAGTATGCGGCACTCGGCTCCACGCGGATCCATGGCGACACTGCCTGGTTTACGTCAGACGGCACGGTTTCTTTGGCGGGTCTGCGCGGTCGGGTCGGCGCAAAGATGCAGGTTTCGCAAGAGGATACGATCTGCCATCCGGACATTGTATATGGCGATGGTACAGACTGCCGACCAGATCACAGGGCTGATCAGAATGTTTGTGATCTTTACCCGCAGATTTGTGATCCGGACTACGACCCGGACACGCCGGGTGAAGGCGAGTTGGGCGATTGTTCGCTGGAGGAGGAGACCTGTGTTGCCTCCAATCGTGCTGGCGACTGTGTTCGGTGGCAGCGCCGATACGAGTGTGCTGTGGGGGACGATTCTCAGGGATGTACTGAGCGGTCAGATCTCTGGCGATGTGAGGGCGAGCTGGGTGCTGGAGCTCCGACCCAGATCGTCTACCGACCAGGTCAGCGAAGCTGGAACTGGGTCGGTTGCGAAGAGCTCGACAATGCGCCGCGGTGCGAAAAGACGGGCGCACCTTATTGCACCGATAGCGAGCCTCGGGAGCGGGAAATCGCACCAGGCGTGTTTGCGACAGCCGACTGCTGGGAACTGACCCAGGACTACACATGTGACGCCGTAGTCGAACCGTTTGGCTGCACATCGACCGAGGGCTGTACATTTGTCGCCAGCCAGTGCCTAGAACGGGACTTTGATGGGAGCTGCCTGCGCGAGAGACATGAGTACCTATGCCCGGGGGAAGATCAGTCCGGCGGGTGTGCCGTCAATGAGGACACCTATTGGTGTGAAGATGAGGTGCCCGGCGCCGGCGATCCATCCGATATGGGTGCGACGATCGTCGATGAAGAGTGGGTCGCGGACGACTGCCCGCCGGCCGGCAATGACCAGTGTGTTGAGGAGCCGGAGCCGGTCTGCGTCGATAACTGGGCAGATGGGCGCCCAGTAACCGATTTCGATTGGCGCGGGACCGTCCGGGATCCCTGGATTTCTCAGTTCGAGCCAGAGCGCGATGTGTTCGTAAATGGCTGTCAGATGCGCGAGCGCCGGTTTCAGTGTGTCGAGTACCGCGACGTATCGACGTGCGAGATCCCTGATACCTGTCAGCAGGTGGCTTCGGCGTGCCTCGAGCGGGATCCGATCACTAACGCTTGCATCCGGAACCGGCTGGACTTTGAGTGCCAAGCGCAGCCGGCTGGCTGCGTGCGCCGAGAGCGCGAGTATATGTGCGAAGATCTTGTCGACGGCGCCGGCCCACCTGACGACACGGTGACTGAAGTTGGGGAAGGGGAATGGCAGGAAGCCGATTGTCCGGATGTCAGTGATGAAGACCTTGACTGCGAGCCGCAGGAAACGGTTTGCACCGAGGGGGCGGGCTCTCGTCTGATCGGTGGGCAGGAGGTGTTCGAAGAATGTTGGGCGCGCGAGACTGCCTACATCTGTGAAGGCGTTGGCGAGATCCTGACGGACTGCGACCCACCCGACTATTGCGAGTTCTCACACGAGACCTGCCTGGACGAAGTGCCGTCTGAGAACTGCCGCAGTGTCGAGCGCGTTTACCAGTGTGAAGAGGTGACAGAAAGCGAGATCACGCAGGAGGTGTGTGAACGCGAGATTTCCTGCTTGAACGGCAACTGTATCGAGGTCGAGCACGAACCGTCGACGAACATGCCTGAAGCGCTCGCGCGCCTCGCCGGTCTGAGCCAGGCCCATGACAGCGTGCCCGACGGATCCAGCCTGGACCTGATGTCTGGCGACGATCTGCGCTGCCATAAAACCGGGATCTGGAAGAACTGCTGCTCAAACGGTGGAGATGGCATCGCCATTGATTGGCTGGGCGGCAGCTGCAACGAGCAGGAGCAAGAGCTCGCGCATCGCACGGCTGAAGGCCTGTGCGTGGAGGTCGGCTGGTATTGCGCCAAGCGTGGCTGGTTCGGATGCCGCAAGCGCATGCGCACCTCCTGTTGCTTCGGAAGCCAGCTCGCCCGGATCATCAATGAACAGGGTCGAGAACAGCTCGGGATGGGCTGGGGCGATCCGAGGAATCCTCAGTGCGGCGGCCTTTCGCCAGAGCAATTCTCGCAGCTCGATCTGTCGAACGTCGACTTCAGTGAAGTGCTCGGCGACGTGACCGATTCCTTCTCTCCGGACGGAGAGGGGGATGTGGTGACCCGGATCCAGGATCGGTTGGGGCAATTCTATTCGACAGGAGAGCCGACGAACATGTCAGGCGGTGGAGACGGACAATGACGCGATTGACGAGCTTTATGGCGTGTCTGGGGGCGATGCTCGCTGTTTGCGGAGCCGTAGAGGCCCAGGCTCCATCGGCAACAGGATCGCGGTTCTACTGCGATGAGCGCGAGCTGGGCCACTGGTTTTATTGTTCCAGGCCTGCTCCGGAAGAAGAGGAGGGTGCGCCGGCGGATCCAACTGAAACCCCCACAGAGCTGACGTCGCGCGAAGAGCAGCTTGAACGGGCCCGCGCCTACGTCCAGGAGATCGAAGAAGCGCGGCTCATAGCAGCGTTCAATCCGACGCCAGAGAACGTCCTGTATTATCAGCAGCTGCAGTACGACATGACCGAACGCAGCGCCATGTTCACCGACCGATGGCGGCGCAATACTTGGTCAGACGCGTCGCTGGACTACACGACTGAGCGGCCCATGGCCCAGTACGCGCGCCACGAGTGGCTCGATCAGCGATCCGACGAAATGGCCGGCGAGCTGGAAGATCTCTCCGACAGATACGGACTCTTTTACTTCTATCGGTCGGACTGCCCGTATTGTCAGCGGTTCTCGCCGGTACTGCGGGCATTCGCGGATCGATTTGGCGTTGAGGTCAGGGCGATTTCAGTGGATGGCGGTCCGATGCCGGCGTTTCCGGACGCCCGGCCGGATACGGGTCAGTTCAGCCGCCTCCTGCAAGGCCGCCAGGCCGTCGTACCCGCCGTGCTTCTCCTCGATGTCGAAACGGACACCCCGCACTGGATCACCTTTGGGCTGATCTCGGGCCAGGAGCTGGCAGAGCGAATTTTTGTGACCATGACACGTGAGCCCGGGGAGGATTTCTGATGTCCGGCAAAATCAATCGACCACAACGGTACACTGCGAAGGCACGCCGTCTGAGCGCCTCCAGCCTTCTTCCCATCGCGTGCCTCGCGATAGCGAGCCTTTCGGTAACGACAGGTGCATCTGCACAAGTCTCCGCCGAGCTCGATGACTTCTGGGATGGCGTACAGGCCAATGCCAATGTCACCGGCCCGCGGGCTGATATCGGCCAGGAGGGTGGCTACTTCACCGGCGGCTCGCTGGTGTACCGTGCCCCGCAGGACACTCTTCAGGTGATGTCCATGACGGCACCGTCCATACGGTCGGGGTGCGGCGGAATCGACATCTTCACGGGCGGCTTCTCGTTCATCAACGCTGACCAGCTGGTTGCCCACCTACGGGCCTTGGCCGCGAATGCCCAGGGTGTTGCATTCTCGCTCGCCCTGAAGACCCTCTGCCCGATGTGCGAGGATGCCGTAGCAGACGCACAGCTGCTCGCGCAGGAAATCAACGCCATGAATATCAACTCATGCGAGTCGGCGCAGAATCTCGTCGAGGGGATGTGGCCTCGTCATAACGCGGCGTCCGAACACATCTGCCAGTCCGCCGGCGCCCGGCAGGGCATGTTCGCTGATTGGGTCGAAGCGCGACACCAGTGCGGAACTGGCGGCGCGCGAGGCCCGAGGGATAGCGATACCGAGGCGCGGATCCCACTGAACGTCAACATCGCCTGGCGGGCGCTGACGGAAGACGCCTCTTTTGTTGGATCGGCAGATACGGCCGAGTTCCTCATGAGCCTGACGGGGACCGTGGTTATCCTGGAAGGCGCTACAGCGAACGAAGGGCCCGAATATCGGTGGTATCCGCCCTTGGCTCGAAATCGCGAGGTGCAGGACGCATTGTTCGCCGGCGGCGCGATGCCAATCTACGAGTGCGATGAACACGATGAGTGTCTGGGCCTGTCCAGCGGGAACGCCAACATCTCGGATGATGAAGCGCTATTTGCCCGCGTGTCGAACCTCATCAACGGGATTCTCGATTCGATCGAAGCCGATCAACCGCTCAACGCCGATCAGCGGGCCTTCCTGAACGCCACATCCCTTCCGATCTACCGGATCCTGTCTGTCAATCACGCCTATAAAGGCGCCTTGGCAGTCAACGATACCCCTCAGCTTGCCGAATACATTGCCATCGAGCTGCTCACTGAGTTTCTGCGCAATTCGATGGAGCAAGCCCTGCAGGCTCGCACAACGATCGAGCAGCAGACGATGAGCGAAGACTATCGCGAATGGCGCGAAGGCATCGCAGAGACCGTTCGGGCTCTGGAGGAAAGGCAAGGTGAAGTGGCCGAACGGCACGGCTACACATACGAGGTTGTACAGAACTACCAGTTGATCCAGCAGCATCTGGCGGCGCGTCTCGAACGTCGCATGCATGACGCACTCTCAAACCTGCAAGGCGGCTAGCATGGAAGCCTACGTCTACGGCGGCAAAGAGATCTACGTTCAGGCGTTTAATGCGATTGCCATCATGTCGGGTCTGGATTCGGTGTCGTCGCTTATCAGGCTTGTCTTGCTGATCGGGCTGGCAATGGTTCTGATCCAGGTGGCTTTTACGAACAAGGTCAAGGAGATCTTGTCCTGGTTCCTGACCGCGACGACCATCCTGGCAGTGGGCTTCGTTCCTAAGTCAGATGTCGTGATTCACGACCGTATCGGCGGCGGCGCACCGACGGTCGTCGCGAATGTTCCTCTGGCAGTCGCCTTTGTGTTCTCGGTCTCGTCGACCGCCGGCGATCGTATGACGAGCCTGATGGAAACTGTGTTCGGGGATCCGGACATCGCAAAATATTCCGAGAACGGGATGATTTACGGGTCGCGTTTGATGCGCGAGCTCAATCAGATGCGTTGGATCGACGAAGAATATGCCCAGAACATGCAGAGTTTTCTGACCAATTGCGTGTTCTACGATTTGCTCGAGGGCGACATCGAACTGCAAGACATCCGCGACAGCGAAGATCTGTTCTCGCTGATCACAGTTGACCATCCTCCGAACCCGGCGCGCTCTGGGCCATGGCTTACAGATGGCGCCGAGACCATAGAGACGTGCGCATACATTGCTGGAGAGTTGTCGAGTGGAGCCGATGCAGCTCGGGCCTTGAGCGAGACCTACCTGGCTCGCCGGCTTCATCCTGACGATGCGGATGCGGCGGCGCGAACATTGCTCTCGTCTGAAGTGGCGGGCGCACACACTTTGCTGATGAACCAGGCGCGCGCTTCCTCGGAAGTTTTCATCCAGGCGATGATGATCAATTCGTTCCGCGAAAGTGTGGAGACATTCTCGGCGGAGTCTGGCGGTGAGCTCTCAGGTTACGGGCTGGCGCGTGCGGAGCTTCAGACGCGCAACACCAACTTGTTCAATGCAGCATTGGCGCACAAGTGGATCCCGTATTTGAAAGTGGTTCTGGAGATCATGTTTTTCTGCATGTTCCCGCTCTTGATCCCCTTCATGTTGTTGCCTGGGATGGGTGTATCGCTCATCCGCTCGTATTTCGGCGGATTCATCATGCTGCAGTCTTGGGGACCGCTTTTTGTGGTTCTCAACAAGATCATGATGGTTGCCGCGGTCAGCGATACGCAGGCGGCCGCCTACGACCCAACCGGCGGGGGAGATGCAGGATCGATCACGATGTTTAATCTGCAGTCGATCGCCGACGCCAATTCGGACATCGCGTCCATTGCCGGCTTCATGACGATGCTGATCCCAGTGATCGCGTCCGCGCTCGCACTGGGCGTGGACCGTGTCGCCAGTCAGTCGGAAAGCCTGTTGTCGTCGGTGAGGGCAGGCGCTTCTGATGCGGCGAGGGACGAGACGACGGGTAACTTATCGCTCGGCACGACCGGCTACGATACGCACCGCTTCAATCAGACGTTCGGCAATCAGCACCAGATGAACCACTCTCTGGAGGCCGGCGCGGCAAGCATGAACACGGCAAGCGGGGGTCATATCGCCATCACACCCGACGGCCGCGAAGTCTATGACAACACCGGTGCGTTGAGCAAAACCGGGACGGGTGCTCAGTTTGCGCGTGCGATCGGTTCGCAGTTCGAGCGACGGGCCAGCGAAGCCGCCCAGTATGCGGAGACCTGGACGGAGTCCGCGGCGCAATCGCGAGAGGAGGGGGCTTCGGTCCTGTTCTCGGATCGTGAGACCGTTCAATCAATGGCGCAGTCCGTCTTGTCCGAAGGATCGAGTGCAACGCAAGAACAGCGGGCGGCTGCAGCGATTGTCCAGCGTCACAATGAACACGCCGACCAGGCCTACTCACAGGCGGTCGAAGAGCAGGCTCAATTGAACTATGGCGTTGATGGTGCGATCACCGCCGGGGCGAGAGCATCAGGAGGCATGGAGCTTTTTGGTACTGGCGGAGCTGTATTTGGCGAAGCACGAGTCAGGGGATCGGCAGGTTGGTCAGAAGCGGACCGCGAAACTATCCGCTCAGACTATCGCGAGAGTTTGTCGAGCGATGAGCAGCGCGAACTGACGGACGCGCTGGCGACGCTCAACAGCTTTTCAACGTCGGCCGGCTATTCCGAAAGCGGCGGGATACAAAATTCAACCGCCCGGGATGCTCAGCAGCACTTCCGCGAAGCTGAACGGTTCGAAGAGAGCGCGAGCCGAGCGCGCTCCATCCAGCAGCAGGCGCAGACGGCGGCCGCCGAATATGAGTCCGGCAATCTCAGCTTCACTCAGCCCCTGGAAGACCAGTTCCTGCAGTTTGTAGGCACCCAGCGCAATGACGCTGGAGACATCTATAGCTCACAGCCGTTCTGGCAAGATGAAGTGACCCAGATGATAGTCAACGGCGATCGAAGCCCTGAGCTCCAAGGGTTATTGCAGGGCTTCGCGGACGCTCAGTTGCCGCACCTGCCGCAGATTGGCGATGTGAGTGCCTTTTCTGTCGCCGGCGACGATCTCGTCAACTACGGGCAGATTGACAATGCGGCTGCCCGCACTGGCGATGTTGCGACGCGGATTGGAGAGACGGCTGCGGATCTCTCAACGACCAACGCCGGCGTCGGCTTCAATGGTGAGGCGATGGATGCTGTTCAAGCGGGCCGCGACATTAGTGGCCAAGTTCAAGACGGGATAGGTGGCCGGTCTGCCGAGTTTGATCAGCCGCTCTTTGACGGCACGCCGCATATGCGCGACATGCGGCGCGCGAACGAAGAGCGAGAGGATGTGGCGGATGGAATGCCTAAGCCGGACTTCACGTTCTTGCCAGATGGAATGCCAGGAAGTCCAGCAACCAATGCGATAGGCCAGGTCGGTCAAATGCAAAACACGCAAGAAATCGAAGCTGACATAGCGGCGATGGAAGGCTTTGCCACGCGCTTTAGCGAGCAGAATTAAACCGGTCTAGCGCCAGCACGACAATCAGCAGAGCGAGACAAGCGGCGCCCGGGCCAGCTAGACTCCAACCGGTGAGTATCACAGCGTCCCAAATGGTGAGGTTGAGTTGGTCCATGTTGGGCAGAAAGTCGGATGACCACCAGCGCCAAAGGAGTGCAGCGTGGTAGATGATCGTTACGAAGATCGCGGTGACAAGTGCGACCTGTAGGATCCTGATGGGGCGGAAACTGACTGGCGTGGACGCACGATCAATGTCCCAGTCGTTCATAGGCACACTGGTGTAGGCTGGACCGTGTCGGCCCAGATTGATGTACTCTTCTTCGTCTTGAATTCCGGTCCCAGTCATAGTGCCAGACATACAGCACAATCTATGGCAGGTGACGTGCTCCCCTGATTGTTACCATTCAGAGGTAGAGTCTCGCACCTTCATGATTGATGTTTGATGGGATGGCAACGTGTCTGGGGGCATGCCCCCCGACAC
>CAXRHZ010000034.1:0-124426 GCA_964230745.1 Maritimibacter sp.
TCTGTCTGGGCATCTAAGCAACTTCGTCTTCAGCAGGAACGTCGTGATGACGCTGTAAAAGTTGGTGAGTTGGTTCTGACCTCCGAGTTCACCACTTCGGTATTTGGTGACTCTGGTGTGTTCTTCAAGCACCAGCGCTACGAAGACCGTTAATAGTCAATTTACTTTGACTGTATGACGAAAGCCCAGGTTCGCCTGGGCTTTTTTATTCCTATCAATATATACCCAGCTAATTTCTAATACGCACTTTAAAAGATCATATATAAATGAAGTGTGCGCTTTATTCGTGCGGTAAATGCACGTTATTTCTTTATATGCATTTATATGGGGCGTTTTTATGACGCAGCAGGCTAAATCGGTGCCTTAAATTGGTATGACGATTGCTCATATAGAATCGGTTTTATAACAGCCCACTCTACACACCCCCAGTTTATAGAGTTGAGGCCGGACATAATCCTGACCATAAAAAGGAAATAATTATGAAAAAAGTAAGTCTCAAAACTCTGATTAAGGCGTCACAAATTATTGGTATGACTGCAATGGCGGCAGGCGTAAGCATCGCTAATGCGGCAGATGACACCATTAAAGTAGGCGTATTGCACTCTCTATCAGGCACCATGGCCATTTCAGAGACGACTCTGAAAGATACCGTTCTGATGATGATCGAAGAGCAAAATAAAAAAGGCGGTCTGCTGGGTAAAAAACTGGAGCCAGTGGTTGTAGACCCTGCGTCAAACTGGCCTTTGTTTGCAGAGAAAACCCGTGAACTGCTGGAAAAAGAAGATGTTGATGTGATCTTCGGTTGCTGGACTTCTGTATCCCGTAAGTCTGTTCTGCCAGTAGTAGAAGAACTGAACGGCCTGCTGTTCTACCCGGTCCAGTACGAAGGTGAAGAGTCGTCCAAGAACGTCTTTTACACGGGTGCCGCCCCGAACCAGCAGGCGATCCCGGCGACCGACTACTTCCTCGACGAGCTTGGCGTCGAGAAGTTCGCGCTGCTCGGCACCGACTACGTCTATCCGCGCACGACGAACAACATCCTCGAGAGCTACCTGATGGACAAGGGTATCGCGGAAGAAGACATCTTCGTGAACTACACCCCCTTCGGTCACTCAGACTGGTCCAAGATCGTGGCCGACGTCGTCGCGCTGGGCGCGGACGGCAAGACGGTGGGCGTGATCTCGACCATCAACGGCGACGCGAACGTGGGCTTCTACAAAGAACTCGCCGCTGCCGGTATCTCTGCCGACGACATCCCTGTCGTGGCCTTCTCGGTCGGTGAAGAAGAGCTCTCGGGCCTCGACACCTCGAACCTCGTCGGCCACCTCGCCGCGTGGAACTACTTCATGTCCGCCGACACCGAGGCCAACGCTGAATTCATCGCCGCCTGGCACGAGTTCATCGGCGACGACGCCCGCGTCACCAACGACCCGATGGAGGCCCACTACATCGGCTTCAACATGTGGGTGAACGCGGTCGAAGACGCCGGGACCACCGAGGTCGACGCCGTGCGCGAAGCGATGTGGGGGCAGGAGTTCCCGAACCTGACCGGCGGCACCGCCGTGATGGGCACGAACCACCACCTCGCCAAGCCGGTCCTGATCGGCGAGATCCTCGAGGACGGTCAGTTCGACATCATCAGCCAGACCGAGGAAGTGCCGGGCGACGCCTGGACCGACTACCTCCCGGAATCGGCCGTGCTCACCTCGGATTGGAAAGATCTCGAGTGCGGTATGTACAACACCGAGACCGAGACCTGCGTCCAGCTGACCTCGAACTACTAATCACAACAAGAAACGGGCGGCGGGTGTGACCCGCCGCCTCCCAATTCCATCGGGGTGAGGTCGATGTTTAAGCGACTTTTCGTAGTCGTGCTGGCGCTTTTGTGCCTGGGCGCCGCCGCCATGGCGCAGGACGATGCCGAGGCCGGGGCAGAACTGGGACCGCTGCAGCAAGTGCTGCAGGAGCAGTCCGACCTGATCCTCGAAAGCTCCCGTCGCACGATCCAGCCGGCCATCGACGCGATCGCCAATTCCGGCATCGAGGGCGTGCCCTTCCTCCTCGAAACCTGGCAGTCCCGCGATATGTGGGTGCGCCTCTCCGACGGGCTGTTCTTCAAGGCCGAGAAGGGCGACGACGGCTACGCGCTCACGGATTTCGACAGTGGCGAGGTCGTGGCGACCGTACCCAAGGACGACCTCGACCAGATCAAGCCGAACTCCGGCATCCAGGGGCTGATCGGCACCGCGCTCGTCAGTTTCCAGCTCAACGACCCCGACCCCGCCAAACGGCGCGAGGCGCTGAATTCGCTGGAGCGCAGTGCGAACGAGGACCTGCTCGAGCCCTTGCGCGCCTCCATCGAAACCGAGGAGGACCCGGACATCCGGGCGCGCAAGGAGCGGCTCGAGAAACTCATCACCATTTCCTACGGGTCCGACCCCGAGGCGCGGATCGACGCGATCGAGGCGATGGCCGGCGACCTCGGCGTCGACGTGCGTGCCGCGCTCAACCCGCTGGTCGCGACCCGCATTCGTGCTTTCGACGGCGAAGTGCCCGACAGCGTGAACGTCGCCGAAATCCTGACACCCGGGAGCGAGGAGCTTCCGCGTGAGGAGGCCTATGCTCTCACCGACGGCGAACCGCTCCTCACCGCCGCCGACCTGCGCGGGGTACTTCAGGAACACATCGTGGACGGCGCGGTGGGCGGCGTGCCCGTGGCGCAGTTGTCCGATCCGCAGCGGCGCATCGACGCCTTCGAGGCGCTGGAAGCCGCCGGCACCGTGCCGCCCGCCGCGACCGAACAGGACGTCGACGACGCTTTCGAAGGCAAGGTTTTCGCCGCCGTCTATTCCGAACCGAACCCGGAGGTGACGGCCGCCGCGAACCGCGCTCTTGCACGGATCGAGACGAACGTGGGGCTGAACCAGATGCTCGACCTCGGGCTCGACAGTCTCAGCCTCGCCTCCATCTATTTCCTCGCGGCCATCGGCCTCGCCATCACCTTCGGCGTGATGGGGGTCATCAACATGGCGCATGGCGAGTTCATCATGATGGGGGCCTATACCGGCTACGTGGTGCAGCAGATCGTGCCAAACCACACGACGTCGATCCTGATCGCGCTGCCACTGGCCTTCGCCGTGACCTTCGCGGCGGGGGTGGCGATGGAGCGGCTGGTGATCCGCTATCTCTACAACCGTCCGCTGGAAACCCTGCTCGCCACCTTCGGCATCTCGATCGCGCTGCAACAGCTTGCCAAGAACATCTTCGGAACGCAGGCCCGCCCGCTCACCTCGCCCGACTGGCTGGGCGGAGCATGGGTTCTGAACGACGTCGTTTCGATTTCGACCGTGCGCATCGCGATCTTCGTGCTCGCGCTCATCTTCCTCGCGGTCTTCCTGTTCATCATGAAGCGTACCCGCCTGGGTCTGGAAACCCGCGCGGTGACACAGAACCCTGGCATGGCGGGCGCGATGGGGATCAACCCGGGCCGCGTGAACATGCTGACTTTCGGGCTTGGCTCCGGCATCGCCGGGATCGCGGGGGTGGCCATCGGGCTTTACGCGCAAGTCACGTCCGAGATCGGGCAGGCCTATATCGTCCAGTCCTTCATGACCGTCGTGGTCGGCGGTGTCGGCAATATCTGGGGCACGCTCCTGGGTGCCGGGATGATCGGCGCGCTGCACAAGGGGATCGAGTGGTTCAACCCGTCCAACACGCTGGCGGCGCAGACCTACATGATCATCTTCATCATCATCTTCATCCAGTTCCGGCCGAGGGGCATCATCGCCCTCAAGGGCCGCGCGGCGGGAGATTGACCATGTTCAACACGCTCCGCTCATCAAGCCGTTCCGGCTTTCTTCGCCCGGTGACAGCAGCCCGCCGCATTGCGAGCACCCTCCCGGAGGCGCAGCCATGACCCGCAGCTTCATCGGCCGCAACCCGTCGATCCTGATCTTCCTGCTGATCCTCGCGATCTTCACCATCGCGATCACTTTCATGTCCGAGGCGTTTGGCGCCGGCCTCGTCTCGACCTCCTTCGTCAAGACGCTGGGCAAGACGCTGTGCCTTGCGCTCGTAGCGGTGGCGATGGACCTGATCTGGGGCTATGCGGGTATCCTGTCATTGGGACACTTCGCCTTCTTCGGGCTGGGCGGCTACATGATCGGCATGTGGCTCATGTACGAGCGCACGAAGGAGATCGTGACCTCCTCCATGTCCTCCGCCGCCATTCCACCGACCGAGCAGGAGGTGGTGGACGGGATCGGGTCGCAGATTTTCGGCGTGGTCGGCTCATCCGAATTCCCGCTCATTTGGGCCTTCGCCGACAGCCTGTTCCTGCAACTCGTGCTCGTCGTCGCGGTGCCGGGGCTCCTGGCGCTGGTCTTCGGCTGGCTCGCCTTCCGGTCCCGGGTCACGGGCGTATACCTGTCGATCCTGACGCAGGCGATGACGCTCGCGCTCTCGCTCTACCTCTTCCAGAACGACAGCGGGCTGCGCGGCAACAACGGCCTCTCGGGGCTTCAGAACCTGCCGGGCGTCACAGTCAGCCAGGACTTCGTGTCGATCTGGTTCTTCTGGGCCTCCGCGCTCGCGCTCGGCCTCGGCTACGTTTTCGCCGCCTGGATCGTGTCCGGCAAGTTCGGCAGCGTGATCCGCGGAATCCGGGACAACGAGGCGCGGGTGCGGTTCCTGGGCTACTCGGTCGAGGGCTACAAGCTCTTCCTCTTCACCGTCACCGCCATGATCGCGGGCATCGCCGGGGCGCTCTATTACCCGCAGGCCGGCATCATCAATCCGGCGGAGATCGCGCCGATCGCCTCGATCTACCTCGCCGTCTGGGTCGCCATCGGCGGGCGCGGGCGGCTCTATGGTGCCGTGATCGGTGCGGTGTTCGTGAGCCTCGTCTCCACCTTCTTCACGGGCGGTCAGGCGCCCGACATCAACCTCGGCTTTTACCGGGTGCAATGGGTCGACTGGTGGACGATCCTGCTGGGCCTGTCCTTCGTCTTCGTCACCCTCTTCGCGCCCAAGGGCATCGGCGGGCTGTTCGACCTCATCGCCCACCGCCGCCACCCGGACCGCCACGGCGCCGACCTCGGCCCCGACAAGGGCTCGTTGCAGGAACGGGAGGCGCGGGAATGAGCCAGCTTCTGGAAGTGAACGGGATCTCGGTCACCTTCGACGGGTTCCGCGCGATCAACAACCTGTCGTTCAATATCGGCACCGCCGAGCTTCGGGCGATCATCGGGCCGAACGGCGCGGGCAAGACCACGTTCATGGACATCGTGACGGGCAAGACGAAACCGGATGAGGGCAAGGTGCTCTGGGGCGACATGTCCAAGAACCTGATCGGCATGAACGAAGCCAAGATCGCGCAGGAGGGGATCGGGCGGAAGTTCCAGAAACCCACGGTGTTCGAGGATCAGTCGGTCGAGGACAACCTGCTGATGGCGCTCAAGAACAACCGCAAATCCTTCGCGGTGCTGTTCTGGAAGCCGACGGATGCGGACATGAACCGGGTGTCCGAACTGGCCGCCGAGATCGGGTTGTCGAACGAGCTCGCGCGCAAGGCGGGGGAGTTGTCTCATGGCCAGAAGCAATGGTTGGAGATCGGGATGCTGCTTGCACAGGAGCCGCGCCTGTTGCTGGTCGACGAACCGGCGGCGGGCATGACGCCGGAGGAGCGGGAGCATACCACCGACATCCTCGTCGAAGCCGCCAAGACCCGCGCGGTCGTGGTGGTCGAGCACGACATGGAGTTCGTGCGGCGGCTGAACTGCAAGGTGACGGTGCTGCACGAAGGCTCGGTGCTGGCCGAAGGCACGCTCGACCATGTGACCGCGAACCAGCAGGTCATCGACGTTTACCTGGGGCGCTGAACATGCTGACGATCCGCGACTTCACCCTTCACTACGGCCACTCCCAGATCCTGAACGGGATCGACATGGAGGCCTCGACCGGCGAGATCACCTGCGTCATGGGCACCAACGGGGTGGGCAAGACGAGCCTGATCCGCGCGATATGCGGGCGCCACAATCGTTCGGGCGGGACGATGGAGCTGGACGGCGAAAGCCTCGGCGTTCTGCCTGCGCATGTCCTGGCGCAGAAGGGCATCGCACTGGTCCCGCAGGGGCGCGAGATCTTTCCGCTGCTCACCGTGCGCGAGAACATGGAAACCGCCTTCGCCTGCCTGCCCAAGGGCGAGCACGAGGTGCCGGAGGCGATGTTCGAGCTGTTCCCGGTGCTGAAGGAAATGCAGAACCGGCGCGGCGGCGACCTGTCGGGCGGGCAACAACAGCAGTTGGCCATCGCCCGCGCGCTCATCACCAAGCCCAAGCTCCTGCTCCTCGACGAGCCGACCGAGGGCATTCAGCCGAACATCATCCAGCAGATCGGCAAGGTCATCAAACTCCTGCGCGACGAGGGCGACATGGCCATCGTGCTGGTCGAGCAGTTCTTCGACTTCGCGCATGATCTGGGCGACCGCTTTGTCGTGTTGCGCCGGGGGGCGGTCACGCTGTCCGGGCCGAAGGGCGAGGTGTCGCGGGATCAACTGCTCAAGGGCGTGTCGGTCTGACCGGGCTTTCGCGTCGCGGTATCTGTTACTAACCTCGCCAGAACGGGGAGGTCACGACATGGACGCATCCATCAATCCACGCATCGCAAAGGTGCTCGACCGGCTTCATGCCGAAGCGGCCGAGGACGCGAAACGGTGGGAAACGCGTGTCGGCACCACCGATCCGGCCACGCTCAAATCGGGCGGCGGCGACCTCGTCCGCCTCGGGGAGTTCTACCTCGCCGTCTCGCCCGATGAAGGCCGGCTTCTGCACATCCTTGCCCGGTCTTCCGGGGCTCGGACCATTGTCGAGTTCGGGGCCTCCTATGGCCTGAGTTCGCTCTACCTCGCCGCCGCGCTCGAAGCGAAGGGCGGACGTTTGACGACGACCGAGGTGCATCCCGACAAATGCGCCGCGCTGCGCCGGACGTTTGACGAGGCGGGCGTGTCCGACACGGTCACTCTCCTCGAAGGCGACGCGCGCGACACGCTCGCACAGGTCGACGGCCCGATCGACATGCTCGTGCTGGACGGGTGGAAGAGCATGTACATGCCCGTCCACGACCTCCTGCGCCCGCGCCTCGCCGCCGGATGCCTGATCGTCGCGGACAACATCGATCACGAGGCTGCCGCCGATTACCTCGCCTTCATCCGGAGCGACGGGAGCGGACTACTCACCACCGTGATCGGCGACCTCGCGTTGAGCTACGTGGTCGCATGAGCGTCGAGGCCGTCCTGTCCTATTGCTTCCCCGAGGGACTCGATGCCGACCTCGACCGGCATCTCGCCTACTGGGGCTGGATGATGCGTGGCGGTGCGGACGCCGGTATCGTGGAGCGGTTCGCGCAACTCGTCCCCGACGCCGCCGAGGGAGCGCTCGATGACTGGGCCGCGACTCCGCAGGGGCGGTTGGCGCTGATCCTCGTGGTCGACCAGTTTCCGCGCTCTCTCTACCGCGACGATCCACGCGCCTATGCGACCGACCCGATGGCGCTGGCGCTTGCCGAGGACGGGATCGCCAACGGCGATTTCGCAGCGCTGGAACATCCGTGGGAACGCACGTTGTTTGCCCTGCCGCTCGTTCATGCCGAGGGGCCGGATCATGCCCGCCGTGCCGCGCTCAATGAACGCCTCGCCGTCGAGACGCTGGAAATGGCTCCCGTAGCGCTCAAGCCAGCCTACGAATTCTGCCTCGCCCAGTCGCAGCGGCATAAGGCGGTCATAGACCGTTTCGGACGGCATCCCCACCGGAACGCCGTTCTCGGGCGTGAGACGACGCCGGACGAAGAGGTCTATGTCGCTGACGGACGGTTTCCCCACCAGCATGACATCGACGTGTGAGCTATCCAGCCGGACGCGACAGGAAACAGCTTTCCAATGGCCCCGCGACATTTGGCATCGCCAGGTTCGCGGTCCGGAGTGTTAAGATGCGATCGTGGCAACACGGGGGACGTGATGGCGAAAGACAAGGTGATCGTTCAAAGCTCGCTCGGGATGCTGTGGTTCGCGGGGTGGCTCTTCACCCTCGGGTTCCTGCATCTCGGGTTCTTCAAGGGCATCCTCGCCCTGCTTCTCTGGCCCTACTATATCGGGGTCGAGATGGCGCCGGGCGGCGCAGACTAGAACATCCCGTTCGGGTTGGCGCTCTCCTCGGGCAGGACCTGAAGCACATCCCAGTGCTCGACGATCTTGCCCTGGTCGTCGAGCCGGAAGATGTCGATCCCGGCATACTCCAGACCCTCGGGCCAGATCTGGTGACAATGCAGGATCACGCGGTCGCCCTCGGCCCAGGCGCCCTTGAAGATCACCTCCTTGCCCGGATACTCCCGCGCCATCCGTTCGAAATAGTCGATGAAGCCGTCCTTGCCGGTGGCGACATGCGGATTGTGCTGGATGTATTCCGCGCCGACGTAGCGCTCAATCGCGTCGCGGGGGCGGCACTCGTTGAACATCATGGCGTAGAACTCCATGACGTTGCGCTTGTTGGTTTCGAGGTCGGGCATATCGGCTCCTTCGGGTCTGCCCGACCCTAGCACGTTTCTCGTGTCAGCCCAGGATGCGCCGCGCGATGACCTGCGCCTGGATCTCGGCGTGCCGCCGAGGCAAAGGCCGCCCCACTGCCTTCGCGATAGCGTTAGCCGAGGAGCCGTCTTGCGATTACTTGCGCCTGGATCTCGGCGGCACCCTCGAAGATGTTCAGGATGCGCGCGTCACAGAGGATGCGGCTGATCTGGTATTCCAGCGCGAAGCCGTTGCCGCCGTGGATCTGAAGCGCGTTGTCGGCGCAGGCCCATGCGACGCGGGCGCCCAGAAGCTTTGCCATCCCCGCTTCGAGGTCGCAGCGACGGTCGTTGTCCTTTTCCCAGGCCGAGAAGTAGGTGAGCTGGCGTGCCACCATGATCTCGACCGCCATCATGGCGAGCTTGCCGGCAACGCGGGGGAAGTTGATGAGCGACTTTCCGAACTGCTTGCGGTCCTCGGCATATTGCATCCCGACCTCCAGCGCCGATTGCGCCACGCCAATGGCGCGGGCGGCGGTCTGGATGCGGGCGGACTCAAACGTCTGCATCAGCTGCTTGAAGCCCTGACCTTCTTCGCCGCCGAGCAGATTGGCTGCCGGCACCTTGAAGCCGTCGAAGCCAAGCTCGTATTCCTTCATGCCGCGGTAGCCCAGCACCTCGATCTCGCCGCCGGTCATGCCCTCGGTCGGGAACGGGTTCTCGTCGGTCCCCGGCTCCTTTTCCGCGAGGAACATCGACAGGCCCTTGTAGTTGTCCGTCGACGGATCGGTGCGGGCCAAGAGCGTCATGACGCTCGCCCGCGCCGCATGGGTGATCCACGTCTTGTTGCCGGTGACGGTGTAGGTGTCACCGTCCCGTGTGGCGCGGGTGCGCAAGCTGCCCAGATCGGAGCCAGTGTTCGGCTCGGTGAACACGGCGGTCGGAAGCACTTCGCCCGAGGCAATCTTGGGCAGCCAGTTGGATTTCTGTTCGTCGGTCCCGCCCGCGAGGATCAACTCGGCCGCGATCTCGGACCGGGTGCCCAATGAGCCGACACCGATGTAGCCGCGCGACAGCTCCTCGGACACGACGACCATCGAGGCCTTGGACAGGCCGAGGCCGCCGAGGTTTTCCGGGATGGTGAGGCCGAAGACGCCCATCTCGGCCAACTCCTCGATCACCTCCATCGGGATCAGGTCGTCTTTCAGGTGCCATTCGTGGGCATAGGGCGTGACCTTTTCGTCCGCGTAGCGCCGGAACTGCTCGCGGATCATCTCGAGTTCTTCGTCGAGCCCCGAGGCGCCAAAGGTCGCGTGGCCCGCGTTGTCCTGCATCAGCTCCACGAGCCGCATCCGCGCGGCCTGCGTGTTGCCTCCCGAAACGAGCGTCATCACGGCGGGCTGCATCATCGAGCCGATGTCCTGCGGGGCGAGTCCCATGTCGATCAGCTTGGCGGTTTCGTTCTGGCTCATCGGGATGCCGCCCTGGATCTGCCAGAGGTATTCGCCGAATGCGATCTGGAGCAGGAGTTTCTCCATCTCGCCCAGCTTGCCCGCCTCGTCGAGGTTGACGGCCCAGCTCCGCATCTGGCGCAGGGCCTCGACATAGGTGGCGAGCCACGCGAGCGCGTGGGCCGCGAACTGTTCCTGTTCCAGCCGGGCTGCGGAAACCTTGCCATCCTCGCTCACCATCTCGCGCACGCGGTCCGTGGCACTCTCCAGCACGGCCTCGACGGGGCCGAGCGCCTCGCCGGTCAGGGTGAGAAGGTCGTCGAGCAACGGCTTGGTCATGGCAGCGTCCTTGGGCATGGGAATCTCCCTTTCTCTGGTCCCGTCGGTGATAGGTATTTTGCAGGTGCAGCGCAACATTAATTCGCCGAGAGCTTTGTTCCGGATCAAAAATGTCGCGGCTGATTTTGGCTGCACGGGCACCGGACACGGGGTAGGAGGTGTCATGGACCAGCTCGGCATCCTTGCAGAATTACCGGCGGCGACCCTGGTCGGCGGGGCGGTGATCGTTCTATTCGCGGGCTTTGTGAAGGGCGCCGTCGGCTTCGCCATGCCGATGATCATGATTTCCGGACTCGGATCGATCCTGCCCGCCGAGACTGCACTTGCAGCATTGATTCTGCCGACGCTCGCGACGAACGTCCGCCAGTCCCTCCGTGGCGGCTGGCGCGGAGCGGTGGAAACGGGGCGGCGTTATCGCCTGTTCCTCGCCGCGCTCCTCATTTGCCTCGTGCTATCGGCGCAACTCGTGACCGTGATACCGACGCAGGCTCTGTTCCTGCTCATCGGCGGGATTCTCGTCGTGTTCGGCGCTCTGCAACTGTCGGGCTGGGTGCTACGGCTCAACGCCGCGAACCGGGTGCGGGACGAGATCGCTGTCGGCGGCATCGCGGGAGCGCTTGGCGGCGTGTCGGGCATCTGGGGCCCGCCGACGGTCATGTATCTCACCGCCACCGACGCCCCGAAGTCCGAGGCCATGCGGGTGCAGGGCGTGATCTATGGCATCGGGTCGGTCGCGCTGCTCCTTGCCCACCTGCGTTCCGGCGTCCTGAACGCGCATACCTTGCCGCTGTCGGTCGCCGCCATCCTCCCGGCCTTCGTCGGGATGGCCGTCGGCTACATGCTCCACGACCGGATGCCTCAGGCCACGTTCCGGCGTGCGATGCTCTTCGTGCTGGTGCTCGCGGGCCTCAATCTCGTGCGCCGCGGCCTGTGGGGTTGACCTTTGGTCAGCTCATCAAGGCCGGGCCCTCGCACATATCGGCGGTAATGAAGCTGTCTTCCGGCGGGATGATGTTGAAGGTCTGCGAGAGCACGATCTCGCCGTCCAGTTCCACGGCGATGGTCCACTCGCCGATGGCGACCTCGTAGGGGTAGTCGAAGGTGAAGAGCGACGCGTTGGGCGCCGTGTCGTCAACCGTCGTCGTGTAGCGCTCCACCGTCACCGGCGGCGAGCCGAAGGGCGGGTGGGTCGTCACGATGTCGACGTTGCGCGCCCCCATCCCCTCCTGCAACTGGAACCGGATGCCGAAACCGAGGCCGAGTTCGCCCGGCACCACGTTGGTGTGAAAGTCGGCATAGAGTTCACCGTCGATCAGGTCGATGTAGCCGCGCTCGGTCCCCGGCGCTTCTTCCCGCCCCGACGCCTCGCGGGGGCAGAAGATGCCCGCCTCCACGAATACCATCGGATCCTCCACCGTCAGCCCCTCCTGCGCAAAGGCCGCGGTCGCCAGAAGCGCGAACGCCCCGCCGGTAAGGGCGGGGCGCGCGAAGGTCTGGACCAGCCGGGTCAGCATTAGCCGATGGCGGCGGCTTTGACGTCTTCGTCGATGTATTCGAGGTATTGCTCGAAGTTCTCGGCGAACATCTTCACCAGCTTCTCGGCCTGCGCATCGTAGGACGCCTTGTCGTCCCAGGTGCGGCGCGGGTCCAGCAGGACCTCGGCGACACCATCCACGTCCTTCGGCACGTCGAAGCCGAAGTTCGGGTCCTTGCGGTATTCCGCATCCGAGAGCGACCCGTCCAGCGCGGCGGCCAGAAGGGTGCGGGTCGCCTTGATCGGCATCCGCGAGCCCACGCCATAGGCGCCGCCGGTCCAGCCGGTGTTGACGAGCCAGCAGGTCGCGCCGTGCTTGGCGATCTTTTCCTGAAGCAGCTTGCCGTACTCTTCCGGGCGACGCGGCATGAACGGCGCGCCGAAGCAGGTCGAGAAAGTCGGGATCGGCTCGACCACGCCAACCTCGGTGCCCGGGGTTTTGGAGGTGAAGCCCGACAGGAAGTGATACATCGCCTGCGCGGGCGTCAGCCGCGCGATCGGCGGCAGAACGCCATAAGCGTCGCAGGTCAGCATGATGATGTTCTTCGGATGCCCGCCCAGCGACGAGGTGGAGGCGTTCGAAATGTAGTGGAGCGGGTAGGCGCACCGCATGTTGTCGGTGATCGAGTTGTCCTCGAAGTCGAGTTCGAGCGTGTCCTCGTCAAAGACCATGTTTTCGATCACGGTGCCGAATTTTTCGGTGGTCGCATAGATCTCCGGCTCCGCCTCGGCGGAGAGGTTGATCGTCTTGGCATAGCAACCACCCTCGAAGTTGAAGGTGCCGCGATCCGACCAGCCATGTTCGTCGTCGCCGATGAGCACGCGGGTGTCATCGGCGGACAGGGTCGTCTTGCCGGTGCCGGACAGGCCGAAGAAGATGGCGGTGTCGACCGGGTTGCCCGGCGCGTGGTTGGCGGAGCAGTGCATCGCCATGATGCCGCGGCCCGGCAGGATGTAGTTCAGCAGGGTGAAGACGGATTTCTTGTTCTCGCCCGCGTATTCCGTGCCGCCGATCAGGATGACCTTCTTCTCGAAGTTCAGGGCGATCACGGTTTCCGACCGGCAGCCGTGCTTATCCGGGGTCGCCTTGAAGCTCGGGCAGTTGATGATCGTGAATTCGGGCACGAACTCGTCCAGCTCTTCACGCTCCGGACGGCGCAGCATGTGGCGGATGAACAGGCCGTGCCAGGCGAGCTCCGTCACCACGCGCACGTCGAGCCGGTTTGCCGGGTCCGCGCCGCCGAACAGGTCCTGCACGAAGTAGTCGCGGCCTTTCATGTGCTCGACCATGTCGTTGTAAAGCACGTCGAACTTCGCCGGGTCCATCGGCGGGTTGTTCTCCCACCAGATCGTGTCCTTCACGTTCTCGGTCTCGACCACGAACTTGTCCTTGGGCGAGCGCCCCGTGTGCTTGCCCGTCTCGACCAGCATCGTGCCGCCTTTGCCGAGGTGGCCCTCGCCGCGCTTCAGGGCTTCTTCGATCAGAGCCGGCTCGATGAGGTTGTAATGGACATTGCCAAGCCCCGTGATGCCTTGCTCCTCCAAACGGTACGAGGGGTTCACCCGTCCAATGGTCATCTGCGTGCTCCTGTCGCCGGCCCACCGCCGGTCTGTATGATAGTCCTTGGGGCCGATTTCGCATAGGCGAAAGGGCCACTGGCCGCGTTGCCGGAGGGGCAGCGCGTGGAGCGGCTATAGCATGTCGCTTTTGTGAAGGAACAGGGCGCTTTGCCGCGTTAGCGATAGCAACGTGGCTGTTTGCGCAACCATGTTCCCCCGTATGGGGCGCTGTTTTCCGATGCGCCACAAATCAGCCAAATTTAACCCCTATTGATGCTGAATAGACGCATACCCGTGGCCGATTCGCACTTGGGAGTTGATTCCGTTCGCGTAAACGGATTCTATAAGTGCAAAAAATTGGCATAAACGAGCAGCATAAGGACATCTGAAATGTCGAAGATTGCCCTGGTTGACGACGACAGGAATATCCTGACGTCCGTCTCCATCACGCTTGAGGCCGAGGGCTTCGAGGTCGAGACCTATAATGACGGTCAGCAGGCGCTGGACGCTTTCAACAAGTCGCTGCCGGACATGGCCGTGTTCGACATCAAGATGCCGCGCATGGACGGCATGGACCTGCTTCAGCGGGTTCGCCAGAAAACCAACATGCCCGTCATCTTCCTGACGTCGAAGGACGACGAGATCGACGAGGTGCTGGGATTGCGCATGGGGGCGGACGACTACGTCAAGAAACCCTTCTCGCAGCGCCTTCTCGTCGAACGCATCCGCGCGCTTCTGCGCCGGCAGGACGCGATCGAAGGGGTCGCGATGCCGGACACCGAGGAAAACAAGGTGATGCAGCGTGGCCAATTGTCGATGGACCCGCTGCGCCACGCGGTGACCTGGAAGGGCAAGGACGTCTCGCTCACCGTGACCGAGTTTCTTCTGCTCCAGGCGCTTGCGCAGCGCCCCGGGTTCGTGAAAAGCCGCGATCAGCTGATGGACGTGGCCTACGACGACCAGGTGTACGTCGACGACAGGACCATCGACAGCCACATCAAGCGGCTTCGCAAGAAGATGCGGACAGTGGATGACGAGTTCTCGGCGATTGAGACGTTGTACGGCATCGGATACCGTTACAACGAAGAGTGAAGCTAGGACGGGGGGCACCGTCAAGGCGGAGAGAACGTGGTGCGCGATACCGAGAGTACGCATGACGGCGCCGATGTGGTGCTTGGCGAGGATTGGGTAGACCAATCCTCGGTCGACACCGAATTGCGCGACTCCCGCAACAAGCGCCGCACGATCTCGGTCAACCGCTCCCCGCTCGCCCGCAAGATCATCACCTTCAACCTCCTGGGCCTCGTCGTTCTGGTCGCGGGGGTTCTCTATCTCAACCCGGTGCGCGACAGCCTCGTCGCGCAGCGGGAACGCGCGTTGGTCATGACGGCCGAACTCCTCGCCGAGGTTTTCGTGGTGCAGCAGACGATCGGCACCCCGGGGCCAGCGCCCGACACCGAGGCGGAACCCGACAGCCCGGGCGCAGCGCCCGTCCCCGCAACGGAAGCGCTCACGCCCGAGATCGTTCAACAAGTGCTGGCGGAAACGAACGTCTACGAAAGCGGGGACGTGATCGTATTTGACGCAGAAGGCGCGGTGCTCGGCACGAACGCGGGACTGCCGAGATCCGATCGACCGGCGGTCGTCGGCCTCGAAACCGACGAACGGTCGACGATCATCACCGATTTCCTCAGCCAGATATGGGAGGCGATCGCAGGCCTCATCGCGGCGCAATCGCCCGAACCCCCGATGCCCGTGGACAGCGTTTCGCTGGCGCAGGAACTGTTACCGGACGTCTACAACGGAAACACCCGGATCAAGGGCGGGCAGGATGCAACCGGGGCCACGCGTTTCACCGTTGTCACGCCGATCACCATCGACGGAACCGTGCGCGGCGCCGTGGCGCTCGCCTCGGTCGGCGGCGAGCTCGACGCGCTGGTGCGGGCGGAGCGCGAACAGGTGCTCCAGATGTTCGTGATCGCCATCCTCGTCTCAATCGGCCTGTCGCTGGTGCTCGCCTCAACCATCGCGAATCCGTTGGCCGACCTCGCCGCCGCCGCCGAGATCGGTCGCGACAAGAACAGCCAGGCCGCCGTCAATGCAGGCCGCGTCCGCATCCCCGACCTGTCGGGTCGTCCCGACGAAATCGGGCGCCTGTCCAAGGCATTGCGCGGCATGGTCTCGGCGCTTTACGACAGGATCGACGCGAACGAGCAGTTCGCGGCGGACGTGGCGCACGAGATCAAGAACCCGCTCGCCTCGCTGCGCTCCGCCGTCGGGACATTGCGCATGGCGCGCAAGGATGAGCAGCGCGAGCGCCTCCTCGACGTGATCGACCACGATGTGCGCCGCCTCGACCGGCTGGTCTCCGACATCTCCAACGCCTCCCGCCTCGACAGCGAACTGGTCAAGGAAGAGGAAGAGGCGTTCGACCTGATCAAGATGATCCGCAACCTGACCGAGTACCTGGGCAACGAGGCCGAGGGGAAAGGCGTGGACTTCATCTCCGACCTGCCGGGCGAACCCATCGTGATTCACGGGCTCGAGGCGAGGCTCGCGCAGGTCTTCGTGAACCTCATCACGAACGCGCTGTCCTTCTGCGACGAAGGCGACGCCATCCGCGTCTGGGCCCGTCATCGCGACAACCGGGTGCTCGTCGTGGTCGAGGATACCGGCCCGGGCATCCCGGAAGAGGCGCTGACCAAGATTTTCAATCGCTTCTATTCCGAGCGCCCCGAGGGTCAGTTCGGCAACAACTCCGGCCTCGGCCTCGCGATCTCCAAGCAGATCATCGAGGCGCATGGCGGCGTCATCTGGGCGGAGAACATCCGCCCGACCGATGCCGATATCACCTCGGAACCGCTCGGCGCCCGCTTTGTGGTGGGCCTTCCGGTGTGAGCCGGAACATCCCGCGCCGCCCCGATCCCTATACGCTTCACGCCACGTCCGTTGCCATCGACGGTGCGGCCATCGTGATCACCGGCGCGTCGGGACGCGGCAAGTCGGGTCTCGCCCTCGACCTCATCGCGTTCGGCGCGCGGCTCATCTCCGACGACATCACCCGGATCGAACCGGGGGAGGACGGCTTGCCCTGGGCCGTCAGCACAGGCCGCATGACCGGCGTGATCGAGGCGTGGGGCGTCGGGCTCCTGCGGGTGCCGCATGTCGGGCGTGCCCCGGTCCGCCTCCTCGTCGATCTCGACCGCACCGAAACGGCGCGGCATCCCGAACCTGTGACCCAAGTTGTTCTGGGACAAGGGATTCCCGCCGTCGCCCGGGTTGACTCGCCGCACTTCGCGGCGTCCATTCTGGCCCTGTCGAAAGGCGGACGCGTGGAATGAGCGAAGCGAAATCTACCGAAACACCTCCGAGCGTCGTGCTCATCACCGGTCCCTCCGGGGCAGGGCGCACCACGGCGATCCGGGTGTTCGAGGATCTCGGATTCGAGAGCATCGACAACCTCCCCATCAGCATGATCCCGCGCCTCCTGTCCGGCTCGCCGCCGGATCACCCGATCGCGCTGGGCATCGACGTGCGCAACCGCGATTTCTCGACCGACGCGGTGCTCGACCTGATCGACGCGGGTGAGGCGGGGTGGTCCGACAGGATCCAGGTGCTGTTTCTCGACTGCCGTCCCGACGTTCTGGTCAATCGGTTCTCGGAAACCCGCCGTCGCCACCCGCTTGCCCCGGAGGAGACGCCCGAGGCCGGCATCGCGCGCGAAACCGAGCTGCTTCAGCCGATCCGCGTGCGCGCCGACGTCCTGATCGACACGTCCGAGATGTCGCCGCACGAGCTCAAATCCGAGATCCTCGCCATCTTCGACCCGGAGGACGACACCAAGCTGTCGCTTTCGGTCCAGAGTTTTTCCTACAAGCGCGGTGTGCCCCGGGGGCTCGACCTCGTCTTCGATGTGCGCTTTCTGAACAACCCGCATTGGGAGCCGGATCTGCGTAAACTGACGGGACAATCTCCGGCCGTGGCCGATTACGTGGCGCGCGATCCGCGTTTCACGACGTTCCACGACAAGACGCTCGACCTGCTCACGTTCCTGCTCCCGGCCTATGCGGAGGAGGGCAAAGCCCACCTTGCCGTAGGGTTCGGTTGCACCGGAGGACGTCACCGTTCGGTGACCCTTGCGGAATCTATGGCCAAGGCCCTTGCAGACAAGGGCTGGCAGGTGTCAATTAGGCACCGGGAGCTCGAGCGTCACGGGCAATAGGACGCTCAGGGCAAGGGACGAAAATTCGAGGTTCATCGCGTGATCGGAATCGTGATCGTTGCGCATGGCGGCCTTGCCGGTGAGTACCTGTCTGCGGTCGAGCACGTGGTGGGCAAGCTGGAAGGGGTCCGCGCTATCCGGATCGCCGCAGACTGCGACCGTGGTCGGAAGAGAACAGAGATCATGGCCGCCGCAGATGCGGTGGATACCGGCGACGGCGTGATCGTCGTCGTGGACATGTTCGGCGGCTCGCCGTCGAACCTGTCGCTGCCGGCCTGCGCGGGCCGCAACCGCAAGATACTCTATGGCGCCAACCTGCCGATGCTCGTCAAACTGGCGAAATCCCGCCACGGAACGGTCGAGGAAGCCACGCGGGCGGCACTGGCCGCCGGTCGCAAGTACATTGACGCCATCGACGGTGCGACGACGGAGGACACGCATCCATGACCACGTCGCTCGCACGGAAGATGAAGATCGTGAACGAAAAGGGGCTGCATGCGCGGGCCTCGGCAAAATTCGTGGATGTCGTGGAAAACCATGACGCCCGCGCACGCGTATCTAAGGATGGGATGGAGGCCGAAGGCGACTCGATCATGGGCCTCCTGATGCTGGCCGCGTCACGCGGTTCGGAAATCGAGGTTGAGACCTCGGGGCCACAGGCCGAAGCGCTGATGGAAGCGCTCGATTCGCTGGTGGCTGACAAGTTCGGCGAAGGCATGTAGAAACACGTGTCGCGCGAGTCGCACAATACAAGGGGGCAACCCGTTTGGATCAATCCGTGAACAATGTGGCCCGCAGGCCCGCAGCCCGGCGCAAGGCGTCGGAGGGCGCAGGCACCTATTCGCCGGAGAAACCCGCGACCGGGCACACCTATTCCAAGCGTGATCTGACCTATGCCGACACCTTCGACAACAAGGTCCAGGCGCGTCTGATCCGCTGGATGGAAATGCTCACCGGCAAGATTCACATCTTCCGGATGATCAACAAGTTCGAACGCCTGGGCGCCCCTACCGGCATCGATTTCTGGGCCGGCGCGATGAAGGCGATGGGCATCGAGATCCGCACGCCCCGGGCGCAGATCGACAACATCCCGAAAGAGGGCCCCGTCGTCGTCGTGGCCAACCACACCCACGGGCTCGTCGACGGCATGATCCTCGGCGAAATCATCTCGCGGGTGCGACCCGACTTCCAGATCCTGACCCGCTCGGTGCTCACCGGGCTGGACGAGGTGGCAAGTTCCTTTCTCATTCCGGTGCCGTTTCCCCACGATCCCGATGCGCAGCAGAAGGGCAAGGAAATGCGGGCCCAGGCGCTGGAACGGCTGCAAAAGGGCGGCGTGATCGCCGTGTTCCCCTCGGGCGTCGTCGCGGCGTCAGAGACCTGGTGGGGCCCGCCCGTCGAGGCGGAGTGGAACCTCTTCACCGCGCAGTTGATCCGCAAAACCGGGGCGACCGTCGTGCCCGTGAAGTTCCACGGTCACAATACCCGTGCCTACAACATCGCGAACAAGGTCTCCGCAACGCTGCGCCAGGGCCTCCTGATCCACGAGATCGTGCGTGCCTGCAATCAGCCGCATGCGCCCACGATCGGCGCACCGTTGACAGAGGAGCAGACCGCGGATCTCGGCAAGAACCCGCGCGGCTTCATCAAGTGGCTGCGTGAGCATACGCTCTCGCTCGGCGAGTAAGGCTCAGCGCGTCGGCACCGGCGTTTCGCCCCGGTAATCGTAGAAACCGCGACCGGCCTTGCGGCCGAGCCACCCGGCCTCGACGTATTTTGTCAGGAGCGGGCAAGGGCGGTACTTGGTGTCCGCCAGCCCGTCGTGCAGGACGTTCATGATAGCGAGGCAGGTATCCAGCCCGATGAAATCGGCCAGCTCGAGCGGCCCCATCGGGTGGTTTGCGCCCAGCTTCATCGACTCGTCGATGGATTTCACCGAGCCCACGCCTTCGTAAAGCGTATAGACCGCCTCGTTGATCATCGGCATGAGAATGCGGTTCACGATGAAGGCCGGGAAATCCTCGGCGCTCGCCGCCGTCTTGCCGAGCTTTTCGACGACCTCCTGGCAGGCCTCGAAAGTGGCCTGATCGGTGGCGATCCCCCGGATGAGTTCCACGAGTTGCATGACTGGCACCGGGTTCATGAAGTGGAACCCCATGAACTTCTCCGGCCTGTCGGTGCGCGAGGCGAGCCGGGTGATCGAGATCGACGATGTGTTGGAGGTCAGGATCGTGTCGGGTTTCAGATGCGGGATCAGGTCCTCGAAGATCGCCTGCTTGACCGTCTCGCGCTCGGTCGCCGCCTCGATCACGAGGTCGGAGGCGCCGAGGTCGGCGAGCGTCATGGTCGTCTTGATCCGGTCCATCGCGGCGTCGCGGTCGGCCGCCGTGATCTTGTCCCGCGACACCTGCCGGTCGAGGTTGCCCCTCACCGTCTCCACGGCGGCGTCGAGCGCCTCCTGGCTGATATCCGTGAGCAGGACATCGTAGCCTGCCAGCGCCATGACATGCGCGATCCCGTTGCCCATTTGCCCGGCGCCGATCACGCCTACCGTCTCGATTGCCATTGCCGACCTTTCCGATGTCCTCGTGGACCATATGCGCGGGTGCGCCAGAGGGGCAAGACCCCGGGGTTAACCCTGTCCCGCAATATCGGTTCGAGTGACCATGGATCGTTTAAACATTTTCAAGGGTTTCCTGAGAATGTGGGTCTCGGGTGAAAAGATGGAGTGGGTGGTATGACCTATGAAAACCTGGGCGAAGGTGCCCTGGATTATGCCCCGTGTCGCTACGGGAATTCCAAGCTGTTGTTCCGCGGTCCGAAGCGCAAGCTGACCGCACCCTACGTGGCGATGCTCGGCGGAACCGAGACTTACGGGAAGTTCATGGAACTGCCCTATCCGGCGCTTACCGAGAGCGCACTCGACATGCCGGTGGTCAACCTTGGGTGCGTGAATGCCGGGATCGACGTCTTCTCACATGATCGCACGGTAACAGAGATCTGTTCCGGGGCCGAGGTGACCGTGATCCAGATCGCGGGGGCGCAAAACATGTCGAACCGGTTCTACGCCGTGCATCCCCGGCGCAACGACCGGTTCCTGCGGGCGTCCAACCTGCTGAAAACGATCTACCGCGAGGTTGATTTCACCGAGTTCAACTTCACGCGGCACCTCCTGTGCGCCCTGAAAACCACGTCGCCGGAGAAGTTCGCGATGGTGGAACAGGAGCTGCGGGAGGCGTGGGTTGCGCGGATGAAGACGTTGGTATCGCGGATCGAGTCGCGGGTGGTCCTGTTGTGGCTGTCCGATCATGACCCGGAGCATCCGGAAACCGATACGGCCGAGGGCACCGACCCGCTTTTCGTCGACCGTGACATGCTCGACGCCGTTTCCCCGTTCGTGGAGGAGATCATCGAAGTCGTGGCCGCACGGCAGGAGATCGATGAGGGGTTTCAAGGCCTTGCGTTCACGGAGTTCGAGGCGCCTGCCGCCCGTGGCATGCTGGGCACGACGGCCCATGCTCATGCGGCTTCAGCGCTCGATGCTACGCTGAGGCGGCTGATCTGACCCCTGAACGACCGAAGGCCCGCCTGTTGGCGGGCCTTCTTTGACGATGCACAGGGCGTACACACGATGTGCACACGGCGTACATACGATCGTGCGGCTCAGAGCTTCTCGATCAACTCCGGGACGACGGTGAAGAGGTCGCCCACGAGGCCGTAGTCGGCCACCTGGAAGATCGGGGCCTCTTCGTCCTTGTTGATCGCGACGATGATCTTGGAGTCCTTCATGCCCGCGAGGTGCTGGATCGCCCCCGAGATGCCGACGGCGACGTAGAGTTCCGGGGCCACGACCTTGCCGGTCTGGCCGACCTGCCAGTCGTTCGGCGCGAAGCCCGAGTCGACCGCGGCGCGCGAGGCGCCGACGGCGGCGCCCAGCTTGTCGGCCAGTTTTTCGATCAACGCGAAGTCCTCTTCCGAGCCGACGCCGCGCCCGCCCGACACGACGATGCCCGCCGAGGTGAGTTCCGGACGGTCGCTTTCGGCCACCTTGTCCTCGACCCATTCGGACAGGCCCGAGGCGGAGGGCGCCTCGATGGTTTCGACCGAAGCCGAGCCACCGTCGCCGGCCGCGTCGAAGGTCGAGGTCCGGAAGGTGATAACCTTCTTTTCATCTTTCGACTTTACGGTCTGAACGGCATTGCCGGCATAGACCGGGCGCTCGAACGTGTCGGCATCCACAACCGCGGAGGCATCGGAAATCACCATCACATCGAGAAGCGCGGCGACGCGCGGCATGATGTTCTTCGCGTCCGTCGTCGCAGGCGCGCAGATGTGGCTGTAGTCACCGGCGAGCGAGACGATGAGGTCCGCGGTCGCCTCGGCGAGGCGGTGGCCCAGCGAGTCGCCCTCGGCCACCAGCACCTTGGCTACGCCGTCGATCTTCGACGCGGCTTCACCGGCAGCAGCGGCGGAGGCCCCGGCGCAGAGCACGGTCACGTCGCCCAATTCCTTGGCGGCGGAGACGGCTTTCGCGGTGGCGTCCAGCGCCAGTTCGCCCGAATTGACTTCGGCAAGAAGCAGAACGGCCATTACACGACCCCCTTCTCTTTGAGTTTCGACACGAGCTCATCGACGCTCTCGACCTTGATGCCCGCGCTGCGCACCGGCGGCTCGGCGGTCTTGACCACCTCGAGGCGCGGGGAGACGTCGACGCCGTAGTCGTCGGCCGTCTTCTCGTCCAGGGGCTTCTTCTTGGCCTTCATGATGTTGGGCAGCGAGGCATAGCGCGGCTCGTTCAGGCGCAGGTCGGCGGTGACGATGGCGGGCAGGCCCACCTTGATCGTCTGCAGACCGCCATCGACTTCGCGCGTCACGGTGGCCGCGTCGCCGTCGATGCTGAGTTCCGAGGCGAAGGTCGCCTGGCCCCAGCCCAGAAGCGCGGCGAGCATCTGGCCGGTCGCGTTCATGTCGTTGTCGATCGCCTGCTTGCCAGCGAGAACCAGCCTGGGCTGCTCCTCGTCGATCACCGCCTTGAGGATCTTGGCGACCGCGAGCGGCTCGATGTCGGTGTGGACGTCATCGGCCGCGACCACGAGGATCGCGCGGTCCGCGCCCATCGCGAGCGCCGTGCGCAGGGTCTCCTGCGCCTGTTTCACGCCGATCGACACCACGACCACTTCCTCGGCCGTACCCGCTTCCTTCAACCGGATCGCCTCTTCCACGGCAATCTCGTCGAACGGGTTCATCGACATCTTCACGTTCGCAAGATCGACACCGGAGCCGTCGGACTTAACCTTCGCCTTCACGTTGTAGTCGATCACGCGCTTTACAGGCACCAACACCTTCATGAGCGTTCTCTCCCTTTGCGCCCCCGCGGGGCCGTTGCTGGAGCATGGTGTAGCGGGGTTTTCGGGGGTGTCACAATGCCAAAGCGACCAAAAGTTGCGTGGCGACGCCGCGTTTCGGAGAAATGTGATAGCATGGCGCGGGGTCAATTCGGAGTGGGAGCGCAAACATGCCGAAGGTCACGGGAATCGGCGGGGTGTTCTTTCGGTCGCGCGACCCGGCGGCGCTGGCCCAGTGGTATCGGGAGCACTTGGGAATCGACCTGACACCCGACGACGCCACCGACACGCCCTGGATGCAGGATGCCGGGCCCACCGTCTTTGCCCCCTTTGCCGAGGACACCGATTATTTCGGACGCGAGAGCCAGCAATTCATGCTGAATTTCCGGGTCGACGACCTTGCCGGAATGCTCGCGGTGCTGCGGGAGGCGGGGGTGAAAATCAGCCACGAGGAGGAGATGGGCGGGGTCGGACGCTTCGCCCGAATCCACGATCCGGAGGGTAACCCGGTCGAATTGTGGGAACCTGCGGAGTAGGGGTTTCGGTCCGGGACCGCCCGCGCTACCGTCCCCCGCACAGGAGGTCCCCATGGTCACATTGCCGAACGCCGCGATCGTCGAGAGCCGCGAGAAACTCATCATCGGGCTCGCCGGCGATTACACGATGGACACGCGCGAGACGATCCCGGCGCTTTACGAAAAGTTCTTCGCGCTGAAGGACGGGATCAAGCACAAGGTGTCCGACGTGCTCTATGGCATTTCGATGGATGCGACTGCGGACGGAGCGTTCCGGTATGGTGTCGGAATCGAGGTGGAGGAGGCCGAGGACCTGCCCGAAGGCACGTGCGAAATGCACCTCGTCGGCGGCGAGTATGCCGTCTTTTCGCAGCGCACCGCGATGTCGGAACTGCCCGCGCGGTTCGACGCCGTGTTCAACGACTGGTTGCCCAAGGCGGACTGGGTTCAGCGCGAAGGAGCGGTCTTCGAATGCTATCCTGACGACGCGAGCCCGGAACCCGGCAAGATGCTTTACGAGATCTGGGTGCCGGTCGCGCCGAAGCGCTGAACCGCGCTTGCGTGACCTGCGGCCAGAAGGGCCGCCTCAGCCCTGCTGTTTGAGCAGGCGCTGTTTCTGACGGTTCCAGTCCTTCTTGGCCTTGTCCGCGCGCTTGTCATGGACCTTCTTGCCCTTCGCGATGCCGACCTTCATTTTCGCGATGCCGCGATGATTGAAGTAGAGCACCAACGGCACGATCGTCATGCCCTTGCGCTGCGTGTCGTTCCACAAACGGGCGAGTTCGCGCTTGTTACACAGGAGCTTGCGCCGGCGCCGCTCCTCATGTCCGAAGGTCTTGGCCTGTTCATAGGGAGCAATGTAGCCGTTCACGAGCCATAGCTCGCCGTCCTTCACCTCGGCGTAGCTCTCCGCGATGTTGGCGGAGTTCACCCGCAGGCTCTTCACCTCGGACCCTTCCAGCACGATACCGACTTCGAGATCGTCCTCGATCGCGTAGTCGTGCCGCGCCTTCCGGTTCTCGGCGATTACCTTGTAGTTCTTGTTCTCGTCGGTCTTGGCCATGGTGACCCCATATAGGTCACCCGGACGCCACGTGAAAGGCTCAGTTGAGCAGGCCCGCGTGGCGCATCGCACTGTCCATCGCCGCGCGGGTCTCATCCGAGAGGGCCATGAGGGGGAGGCGCACCTCCTCCTCGATAAGGCCAAGTTTGGACATGCCGTATTTCGCACCTGCCACACCGGGTTCCATGAACACGGCGCGGTGGAGCGGCATGAGCCGGTCGGAGATCTCGAGCGCGGTGGCATAGTCGCCCGCGAGGGTGGCGTTCTGCATTTCGGCGCAGAGCTTGGGCGCGACGTTGGCGGTGACCGAGATGCAGCCGACGCCGCCCATGGCGTTGAAGCCCACGGCGGTCGCGTCCTCGCCCGAGAGCTGGATGAAGTCGGTGCCGCACATCTCGCGCTGCCAGGCGACGCGGGCGAGGTCGCCGGTCGCGTCCTTCACGCCCACGATCATCTCGTGCTTGGCGAGTTCCGCCATCGTGGCGGGTGCCATGTCCACGGCCGAGCGGCCGGGGATGTTGTAGATGATGATCGGCAGCCCGACCTCGGCGATGGCGAGGAAATGGGCCAGCAGGCCATTCTGCGTCGGCTTGTTGTAGTAGGGCGTCACGACGAGGGCCGCATCCGCGCCGACCCGCTTGGCGTGCTCGGTGAAATGCAGCGCCTCGACCGTGTTGTTGGACCCGGTGCCAGCGATCACCTTGATCCGCCCGTCGACGGCCTTCACGACCTCCTCGACGACCATCTGGTGCTCTTCGTGCAAAAGCGTGGGGCTTTCGCCGGTCGTGCCGACGGGGACGAGGCCGTGGGAGCCCTGTTCGATGTGCCAGTCCACGAGCCGTTTGAGCGCATCGACATCCACCTTGCCGTCCTTGAACGGCGTCACAAGGGCCGGAATCGAACCTTTCAGCATGTCACGCTCCTGTTGCTTTCATGGCATGGGCACGGGGGCCGCGAGTCGGCCCGGTGCAAACGCGGCGGAAACTAGCCGCGATGACGGTAAATGCCAAGAATGTGTGTTGCGAGCGTGCCCATCCGTAATAGGAATGCGGGCATGTTGAGACGTGCCGCCGATTTCGCCCGCCTTTTCCGCCGCTTGTTCCTGGTCCTCATCGTCGCCGCCGCGCCTGCCTCTGCGCAGGAAACGGCCGATGTCGAGGCGCTGGAGGAGGGGCTGGAGCTCATGCGTGACGGCAAGTGGGACGAGGCGCTCGCGGCCGCGGGGGCGCCCGGCGACCTGCCGCGCGACATCATTCAGTGGAACCGCCTGCGGGCCGGGGTGGGCAGTTTCGAGGAAACGCTCGCCTTTCTCGAACGCCATCCGAACTGGCCGGGCGAGGACCTGCTGCGCGAGCGGACCGAGCGCAACATTCCCTCCGACGCGCTTCTGGCCGACGTGCTGCGGTTCTTCGAGAATTACGAGCCGCAGACCGGCACCGGGTCGATCCGGTATGCCCGCGCGTTGTGGGAAAGCGGGTCGCGCGACGCGGCGATGGCCGAGGCGCGCCGGGCCTGGACCACCATGTCGCTGTCGCAGGGCGAAGAGGACCAGTTCATGCACGACTGGCCCAAGACGCTCGCGGATTACCACTGGGAGCGGATGGACAGCTTGCTCTGGGCCGGGCGAACGAGCCAGGCGGAGCGGCACATGCCGCGCGTCTCGACGGACGAACAGATCCTCGCCCGCGCCCGCATCGGGCTGCGCGAGACCGAGGCCGGCGTGGACGCGATGATCGAAAAGGTGCCCGACGCGCTTGCCGACGATCCCGGCCTTGCCTACGAGCGGATGCTCTGGCGGTTGCGCAAGGGCCGGATCGACGATGCGATCGAGATGGTGCTGGAGAGGTCCGAGTCCGCCGAACGCCTTGGTCGCCCGCTGATGTGGGGTGACGAACGTCGCCGGTTCGCCCGTGAGAAGATGCGCGAGGGCGAGGCGCAGGTGGCCTATGATCTCGCCGCCAACCATTTCATCGAGGAAGCCGTCTGGGACCGCGAGGACAACGAGTGGATCGCCGGGTTCGTGGCGCTTCGGATGCTCGACGACGCGGAGACCGCGGTCACCCATTTCCGCAATTTCCGGTCTACCGTGGACACGCCGATCAGCCTCGGCCGCGCGGGATACTGGGAAGGGCGGGCGCTTGAAGCGCTGGGGCGCGAGGATGAGGCGCAGGAGGCCTACGCCTTCGGCGGCCGGCATCAGACCGCGTTCTACGGCCTGCTCGCAGCCGAGAAGGCGGGCGTGCCGATGGACCCCAAGCTCGCCGGGACCGAGGAATTCCCGGATTACGAGAGCGCGAGTTTCTGGGGCACCCCGATCATGGAGGCTGCGCGGCTGACCGCCGCACTGGACGAATACTACCTCACGCAGCGCTTCGTCGTGCACCTGTCGGAACGGCTCGACCGGACCGAGACGGGGCAGCTGGCGGACTGGGCCGAGAGCGTGGAGCTGCCCTATGTCATGCTCAAGATCGCCAAGCATTCGGTCAATTTCGACAAGGTTCTGGAACGCGCGTATTTCCCAACGCCCGACATCGGCAGCGGCCATGCCTCGGTGCCCCGCGCGCTGGAAATGGCGATCGCCCGGCGTGAGAGCGAGTTCAACCACACCGTCCGGTCCCATGCCGGGGCGCTCGGTCTCATGCAGCTCATGCCCGGGACCGCGCGGGACATGGCGGGGCGGCTGGGCATCGACTACGAGCCGGCCAAGCTGACAACCGACATGGAATACAACGCGCGGCTGGGGTCGGAGTACCTCGCTTGGCTGCAAGAGCGGTTCGGGAACAACCCGGTCCTGATCTCGGTCGCCTACAACGCGGGCCTCGGCCGGGCCTATCGCTGGTCCGAGGAGCGGGGCGACCCGCGCGATGCGGACGTGGACGTGATCGACTGGATCGAGATGATCCCGTTCGACGAGACGCAGAACTACGTGATGCGGGTGACAGAAACGCTGCCGATCTACGAGGCGCGGCTGACGGGCGAGGTCGGGCCGCTCGAATTCACCGAACTGTTGAAGCGCCGCTAGGGCGCCGCCCGCGCTGGCGTTCGCGCCATGCCGTGAACAGCCCGGCGCCCACCACGATCACCGCGCCCAGCGCCACGTTCCACTCGATCGACTCGCCGAAGAAGGTGATCGCGATGATCGAGACGAAGACGAGCTGGAAGTAGGCGAAGGGCTGCACCGCGCTCGCCTCTGCCTGTTCGTAGCACTTGATGAGCAGGAAGTGCCCGAGCGCACCGGTGACGCAGAGCATCCCCATCCAGACCCAGTCGGGGCGCGCCAGCGGCTCCCAGTAGAACGCGCCGATGATGGTCACGGCCACCGCCCCGGTGGTGCCGGTCCAGAAGAACGAGGTGGCGGCGCTGTCGCGGCGGGCGGCATAGCGCGTGGCGAGGCCGTAGACCGCGAAGAGGAACGCGGCGGCGAGCGCGATCAGCGCCTCGGGCGCGAAGACGGCGAAGCCCGGTCGCAGGATGATGAGGATCCCGATGAAGCCCACCGCGATGGCCGCCCAGCGTCGCGGACCCACTTTTTCGCCAAGCACCGGGCCGGACAGCGCGGCGATCATCAGCGGGTAGGAGGCGAAGAGCGCGTGGGTCGGGATGAGGCCCAGCACCACGAAGGCATAGATCGTGACCAGCACCTCGACCACGAGGATGATGCCGCGAAACGTCTGGAGAAGCGGTTGCGTGGTTTGCGCGGCCCGTCGCAGTCCGCCAGCGGTGCGGGCCGCGATGACCGTGACGAAAAGCGCGAAGAACCAGTAGCGGATCATCACGATGAGATAGACATTGTACTTGTCCGCCAGCAGGCGCGAGACGCCGTCCTGCACCGCGAAAACGAAGACCGCGCCGATCATGAGCGCGATGCCGAGCCGGTTGTTCTGCTGCTCCATCAGCCCGCCTTCCGTGCCGTCGTCATGTGCCGCTTGTGGCCGAAGCCGGGCTGGCGCGTCACCTCGAACCCGGCGTCGGCGAGCCCCCGGCGCACGAAGCCCGCCGCGGTGTATGTCGCCGCCGTGCCGCCCGGGGCGGTGTGGCGCCCGACCTCGGCCATGAGCTCGGGCGACCAGAGTTCCGGGTTCTTGGCGGGCGAAAAGCCGTCGAGGAACCATGCGTCCGCCATGCCGCGCCATTCCGGAAGCGTCTCACGCGCGTCGCCCTCGATCACTTCGACTGTGACCGGGCCGACCGTGAAGAATCGGATGCCCGTGTCCCAGACGGCGAGGAACGGGTCGGCCACCGCGCGCGCCTCGGGAAAGGCGTCGAGCGCGCGGGCGATGTCGTCTCCCCGCATCGGGAACGCCTCGAACGAGGTGAAGCGGATCGGGATGTTGCTCTCGCGCAGGGCCAGAACCATTGCGAGCATGTTCAGGCCCGTGCCGAACCCCAGTTCCGCCACATGAAACCCCGTGACGCACCGTTCGGGGAGGCCGTTTCCGGCCAGAAAGACGTGCCGGGTTTCGGCCAGCCCGTCGGTGATCGAGAAATAGGGATCGTCGAAGCGGGTCGAGACCGGCAGGTTTCCGTCCCGCCACTCCAGTTCCGCTCTCTGGCTCATCGCGTGCCGATCCCCTAGTGTCCGCCCCCGATGCATGACGGAGGGACGTGAGCTTGGCAATGGTGGACGTGACCGTGCGCGGGGCAGGGGCCTTCGGCCTCTCGGTCGCCTATGCCTGCGCGCTGAAGGGCGCGCGGGTCCGTGTCGTCGATCCCGCGGGCGTGGGCGGCGGGGCCTCCGGCGGCGTGGTCGGCGCCCTCGCGCCGCATGTGCCGGAGAACTGGAATGCGAAGAAGGCGTTCCAGTTCGCGGCCCTCGACATGGGCGAGGCGTTCTGGCGCGACGTGGAGGCGGCGGGCGGCGTGCCCTCGAGCTTTGCGCGCACCGGGCGGTTGCAGCCCGTCGCGGACGATCATGCCCGGACGCTGGCCGAGGCGCGGGCGGAAACGGCGCGCACGTTGTGGGAAGGTCGCTATGCGTGGGAGGTGATCGCGGCCCCCGCCGAGTGGGCGCCCGCCTCTCCCACCGGCCTCGTCATTCGCGACACGCTGACCGCCCGGATCTTCCCGCGCCACGCCTGCGCCTCCCTCGCCGCAGCCGTGCAGGCGCTGGGCGGCACGCTGGCCACCGAGGCGCAGGACGAGGGGGCGGTGGTCTGGGCGACAGGCGCGGCGGGGCTCGAGGCGCTGTCGGCCGAACGGGCGCGCATGGTCGGTGTGGCGGTCAAGGGCCAGTCCGCGCGCCTTGCCTTCGACGCACGCGACCTGCCGCAGATCTTCGCGGACACGGTGCACGTGGTCCCGCACGCCGATGGGACAACCGCCATCGGGTCGACCACGGAGCGTGAATTCGCCGCGCCTGACACGACCGACGAACAGCTCGACGCGGTGCTCGCCCGCGCCCGTGCCGCCGTTCCGGCGCTCGCCGGGGCCGAGGTGATCGAACGCTGGGCCGGTCTGCGCCCGCGGGCCCGGACGCGTGCGCCGATGCTGGGCGCCTGGCCCGCTCGCCCCGGGCATTACATCGCGAACGGCGGGTTCAAGATCGGCTTCGGCATCGCGCCGATGGTGGGGCAGGTCATGGCCGACCTCGTCCTCGACGGGCGCGAGTCCATTCCCGAGGATTTCAAACCCGAAGCCAGCTTCTGATCGTCTCTGTTCCGGGACTCCTCACACGCGGCGCGCGGGACAGCCGACGATGTGATCGTTCACGAGCCCGCAGGCTTCCATCCAGGCGTATACGATCGTCGGGCCGCAGAACCGGAACCCGGACTTTTTCAGGTCCTTCGACACCTGCTCCGACAGGGGCGTCTTGGGCGGCACCTCTCCGATCGTCTCGAAGTGGTTCACGAGCGGTTCGCCGCCCACGTAGCCCCACATCCGATCCGAGAAGGCATCGGCCCCGCCCATGTCGAGATAAGCCTGCGCGTTGCCGATGGTCGCCTCGATCTTGCCGCGGTGGCGTATGATGCCTTCGTTGGTTAACAGCTGCGCGACCTCCGGCTCGCCCCAGTGCGCGATGACGGCCGGGTCGAACCCTGCGAAAGCCTCGCGGAAGTTCTCGCGTTTGCGCAGGATCGTGATCCAGGACAAACCGGCCTGAAACCCGTCCAATATGAGTTTTTCCCACAGCGCGCGCCCGTCGTATTCCGGCACGCCCCATTCGGTGTCGTGATAGGCGACATAGAGCGGATCGCTCCCGCACCAACTGCACCTCTCGCCCATCGCGGTTTACCTCGAATCCTGAATTTTACGGCTTTTTAGCAGGTCGGGCGCAATGGTGGCGAGGCATTGGCGTACGAGGTGAAGATGCGCTCCGATTTCCCGCTCGACCCGGCTGAGCCCGAGGTGGTCCTGTCCAGTCCCCTCACCATCGCGATCCAGCAGCGGGATCGCGATACCCTGGCAATGGTGCGCCGCGCCGTGCAGGCGAAACAGGTGATGCTGGCCTTTCAACCCGTGATGCGGGCGCAGGCGCCCGACACGATCGCGTTTCACGAAGGTCTGATCCGCGTGCTCGACCATACCGGGCGCATCATCCCGGCGCGCGATTTCATTGACGTGGTCGAGGACCAGGAAATCGGTCGCGTGCTTGACTGCCTTGCGCTGGAAATGGGTCTCGCCGCACTCGAGGATGCGCCGTCGCTCAGGCTGTCGATCAACATGTCGGCCCGCTCCATCGGTTACGCGCGCTGGAAGACCGTGCTGCGGCAGGGGCTCGAAAGGAATCCGACCCTCGGAGAACGTCTCATCCTCGAGATCACGGAACGCACGGCGATCGTCATGCCCGATCTCGTGCAGATCTTCATGAGCGAGATGCAGTCCGAAGGGATTTCCTTCGCGCTGGACGATTTCGGGGCGGGATACACGGCATTTCGCTACCTGCGCGATTTCTACTTCGACATCCTCAAGCTGGATGGAGAGTTCATTCGCGGTATCGCGGACAACCCGGACAACCAGGTGATCGCTCAGGCGATGCTGTCGGTCGCGCGCCACTTCGACATGATGACTGTGGCGGAAAGCGTCGAGTCGCTGGAGGACGCGCAGTTCATGGCCGATGCGGGTTGCGATTTCCTCCAGGGATTCTTCTTCGGGGCGCCCACGGTGCGGCCCTGGTGGAAGCAGGCCGGGGTGGGACAAAAGCGCCGGGCCTGACGCGACGTCCACTCCAACCTTGATTCGTTCTGCATTGCGGCATACTCCTGACCCCGGCGCAGATGCCGGGATTGGAATCGCGCGGGGTCCCCCGCGATCGCATCTGCCGGACTCGTTCCGCCGCCCCGGCGGAACCGACACGGAGAGGACATACTATGACGAATGTCGTGATCGTTTCGGCTGCGCGCACGCCGGTCGGCAGCTTCAATGGCTCGTTCGCCAACACCCCCGCGCATGACCTTGGCGCGACCGTTCTTTCGGCGCTGGTCGAGCGGGCCGGGATTGACAAGAGCGAGGTGGACGAGACGATCCTCGGTCAGGTCCTCACCGGCGGGCAGGGGCAGAACCCGGCGCGTCAGGCCCATGTGAACGCGGGCCTGCCGATCGAATCCGCCGCCTGGGGCATCAACCAGGTCTGCGGCTCCGGCCTTCGCGCCGTGGCGCTCGCGGCCCAACACGTGCAACTCGGCGACGCGTCGATCATCGCCGCGGGTGGGCAGGAGAACATGTCGCTGAGCCCCCATGTCGCGCACCTTCGCGCGGGCCACAAGATGGGCGACATGAAGTTCATCGACTCGATGATCAAGGACGGTCTCTGGGACGCCTTCAACGGCTACCACATGGGCCAGACCGCCGAGAACGTCGCAGAGAAATGGCAGATCACCCGCGACAGCCAGGATGAGTTCGCCGTGGCCAGCCAGAACAAGGCCGAGGCTGCGCAGAAAGCCGGCAAGTTCAAGGACGAGATCGTGCCCTTCACCGTGAAGACCCGCAAGGGCGAGACGGTGGTCGAGGATGACGAGTACATCCGTCACGGCGCGACGATGGACGCGATGCAGAAACTGCGCCCGGCCTTTACAAAGGACGGCACGGTGACCGCCGCGAACGCCTCGGGGATCAACGACGGTGCGGCCGGCGTGCTGGTCATGTCGGCGGAGGAGGCCGAGAAGCGCGGGCTCGAGCCGCTGGCGCGCATCGCCTCTTACGCCACGGCGGGGCTGGACCCCTCGATCATGGGCGTGGGCCCGATCTACGCGAGCCGCAAGGCGCTCGACAAGGCTGGCTGGAAGGCCTCGGACCTCGACCTCGTGGAAGCCAACGAAGCCTTCGCCGCGCAGGCCTGCGCGGTGAACAAGGACATGGAGTGGGACCCGGACATCGTGAACGTGAACGGCGGCGCCATCGCCATCGGCCACCCGATCGGCGCGTCCGGGGCCCGCATCCTCAACACGCTGCTTTTCGAGATGAAGCGGCGAGGGGCGAAGAAAGGCCTCGCCACGCTCTGCATCGGGGGCGGCATGGGCGTCGCCATGTGCCTCGAACGTCCCTGAGACAGCGAACATGGAACCGGGCCCTGAGGGGCCCGTTTTCGTATCATGGCACGCATACCCGCAGATCCCGCGCAAATCGTCTTTTCCGGCGGCGGCCTTCGCTGTTTCTGGCAGGGCGGTTTCATGGCCCGGCTCGCCGCAGGCGGCTATGATTTCCGACCCGACCGGGTGACGGGCGTCAGCGGGGGCGCGTTGGCGGGGGCGGCCTGGCTCGCGGGACGCGACCGCATGCTGCTGGACGAGATGTGCGACGCGTTCGAGAAACGCGACACGAACATCGACCTTTTCGCTGCCAACGATGACGGGATCACGCCGCATCAGACACTCTATTGTTCGGTCGTCGACAGGGTCATCGACGAAACCTCGTCGAAAGCGATTGCCGAGGGGCCGCAGTTCCAGATCCTGATCGGGCACCCGCCGGAAACGGGTCTTCCCACGATGACAGGCACGGCGCTGGCTCTGGCATATGAGGCGGAGCTCCACACGATCGAATCGCCGCACTTCGATTGGGCCGAAAAGATGGGCCTGTCCGCCAATCTTGTGGATGCGAACGAAGCGGCGCGGGCGGGCAAACTGGTGGAACTGGTGAATGCCGCGGCGGTCATTCCACCGGTCTTCGAACCGCCCCTGTGGGACGGCAAGCGTGTGGTGGATGGCGGCATGGCCGATCAGGCGCCGATGCCGGAGCCGAACGAGGGCGAGACGCTGGTGCTGCTCACACGGCCTTACACGACGCTGCCGGACGTGCATGGCCGGGTCTATGTCTGGCCGGGTGACGAGACGCCGGCGGACAAGATCGACTTCACAGACCCGCAGAAACTGCGGGATACCTGGGACCTTGGCGAGGCGGATGCGGAAAAGTTTCTGGCGCAGAGTTGAGTAATATTGTTGCGCATGTTGGGTGTATTGAGTAACAGAGTTACCTAACCGAAATGACAATTGGAGGAGACTTCATGGGACGAGTTGCATTGGTGACAGGTGGATCGCGCGGGATCGGTGAAGCGATCTCCAAGGCATTGAAAGCCGAAGGGTACGAGGTCGCGGCGACCTATGCCGGCAATGACGAGAAGGCGGCCGCCTTCACCGAAGAGACCGGCATCAAGACCTACAAGTGGAACGTGGCCGATTACGAAGAATCGAAAGCCGGTCTGGAGAAGGTCGAGGCCGACCTCGGCCCCATCGACGTCGTCGTGGCCAACGCGGGCATCACCCGCGACGCGCCGTTCCACAAGATGACGCCGGAGCAGTGGACGCAGGTGATCGACACCAACCTGACCGGCGTGTTCAACACCGTTCACCCGCTCTGGCCGGGGATGCGCGAGCGCAAGTTCGGGCGCGTCATCGTCATCAGCTCGATCAACGGCCAGAAGGGTCAGTTCGGGCAGGTGAACTATGCCGCGACCAAGGCGGGGGACCTCGGTATCGTGAAATCGCTGGCCCAGGAAGGCGCGCGCAACGGCATCACCGCCAACGCGATCTGCCCGGGCTACATCGCCACCGAAATGGTCAAGGCGATGCCGGAATCGGCCCAGGAAAAGGTGGTCGCCCAGATCCCCGCCGGGCGGTTCGGCGAACCGGAAGAGATCGCGCGCTGCGTGGTGTTCCTCGCGTCGGAAGACGCGGGCTTCATCAACGGCTCCACGATCTCCGCGAACGGCGCGCAGTTCTTCGTCTGACGCGCCCACACTGGGAGGAGGGAAGAACCGGCCTTTCGGGGCCGGTTTTTTCATGCCATCAGGCCGCATGACGGAAACGCGCGCCACACTGATCGGATTCACCGCTGTCCTGCTCTGGGCGCTGCTGGCGCTGTTCACGGTGGGCTCGGCCCCCGTGCCGCCGCTCCTGCTCAACGCCATCGCGTTTGCCATCGGCGGGGCCATCGGGCTCGTCTGGGTCGGTATGACGGGGGGCTGGGCGCGGCTTCGGGCGGTGCCGTGGCATGTTTATGCCTTCGGGACCGTGGGGCTCTTCGGCTACCACTTCCTGTATTTCAGCGCGCTGCGGCTCGCACCGGCGGCGGAAGCCGGGTTGATCGCCTATCTCTGGCCGCTCTTGATCGTGCTTTTCTCGGGACTGTTGCCGGGGGAGCGGCTGCGCGCGGGCCATATCCTCGGCGCCTTCGTGAGTTTCGCCGGGGCGGCCCTGCTCATCACGCGAGGGTCGGACGGCTTCAGTTTGGAGGCGCTGCCGGGATACGTTTTCGCGGTATTCTGCGCCCTGACGTGGTCGAGCTACTCGGTCCTCTCACGGCGACTGGGCGCGATGCCGACGGATACGGTGGCGGTGTTTTGCGTGGCCACGGCAATCCTCTCCGCCGCCGCCCACCTGGCGGTGGAGGACACGGTGTGGCCGGAGAGTGCGCTCGGCTGGGCCTCGGCCATAGGTCTTGGCCTCGGGCCCGTCGGGCTCGCGTTCTATACTTGGGACGTCGGCGTGAAGCGGGGAAACATCCAGCTTCTCGGCACGGCGAGTTACGCCGCGCCGCTCCTGTCCACCTTCGTGTTGATCGCGTTCGGAATCGCCGAGGCCAGCCCAGTGCTGATCCTCGCGGCAATCCTCATCACGTTTGGTGCGTATCTTGCGGCCCGGGCCGGCAGGCGCCGGTCGGGCTGAGTGCCGCGCTCAGTGCATGGCGAGTCGTTGAATCTCGTCCTTGAGCATGAGCTTCTGCTTCTTGAGGGACATGATTTCCGTGTCGGGCGTGCCGGGGCTGCGCTGCGCAGCTTCGACCTGCATCGACAGGGCTTCATGTTTTCGACGGAGTTCCTTCAAGCGTGCACTCAAATCCATGGGGTCCTCCTGTAGGTGAAATGGTGCTCAAATTGGAGCATAGATGTCGGACTCTGTCACGAAATCGTTTCAAAAAGCTGCCTCACGGCAAACAAATGCCAAAAATACAGCTTTCGAGTTGGCCGATTATTACAACGCCGTTGACGAAAGCCTACCAGAGCGGGAGCGCGGCGCCGTCGCGCAGGATCGCGGACACTTCCCGCCGGTAGCTTTCCGAGTCACCCACATGCTCGGCACCGTCGTGCAGGATCAGGGGCGCGGCGAGGCGGAAGGCGCCGCGCCCGCCCTTACGTGCCTGCACCAGCACCAGCACAGCGGCACGTCCGTCGCGCGGCAGGAGCGGCTTGACCAGGACGCTGCCCAGCCGGTCGTCCATGCCGCCCAGAATCTCCGGCAGACGCTCCGCCTTCTGGATGATGGTGAGGTAGCCGCGATGCTTGAGCCGCCGGGTGGCGACGTCGATCCAGGTGGCGAGCGGCGTATCCTCGAACAACGCTGCCGCGCGCCCCGCGTCGTCGGATTCCGTCGAGCGGTCACGCAGATGGTAAGGCGGGTTCATGATGACGTGATCGAAGCTCTCGTCCTTCACCTCGGCGGGAAGGTCGGCAAGGTCGGCCTCCACCACATCCATGTCGATGTCGTTGTCAAAGGCATTCTTGCGCGCGAGGTCGGCATATTCCGCCTGGCGCTCGACCCCCACGAGGCGCAGGCCGGGCACCCGAGCGCCGAGACACAGTGCCGCAGCACCGGCCCCGCAACCGAGGTCGAGCACGCTCTCGCCCTCATGCGCGGCCACGGAGGCCGCCAGAAACACGGGGTCGACCCCCGCGCGGTAGCCGTCGCGGGGCTGCATCAACACAAGCTGCCCACCGAGAAACTTGTCCTCGGTCACCAGGTTCCGGGCAAATCCCATACTCACGTCTCCTCGATATCGATCCCGTTCTCGGTCAATACGCGGCAGGCGCGCGCATGATCTTCGGACCGGACCATAAGGCGGCGAGGTAAAATACCTATTGATCCCTCTAGGGTGCTCATATGGACGTCCATCGGAAACGACGGTATACCTTCGCCCGATAGAAGGGCCTCCGAAAACGCGATGATCGTCGGGTCTGTGGTGCGGAGAAGCTCTTTCATGATTGGGACTTAGGACCTTAATCCGCGGCTTGTCGAGCCATTCGTGGAACGACGCGGACGAGGTTGAGGAAAGAATGAACGTGTTGGACCGCAAGGCGCACAAGCCTCACGAACGTCTCGCCGCCCATCTCGAGGACGACCTCGCTGGTGTCGACGAGATGATTCGCGCCCGCATGTCGTCGGAGCACGCGCCGCGTATTCCGGAGGTGACCGCGCATCTCGTCGAAGCCGGGGGCAAGCGCTTGCGCCCGATGCTCACGCTCGCCGCGGCGCGTCTGTGCGGCTACGACGGGCCGTATCACGTGCATCTCGCGACGGCGGTGGAGTTCATCCATACGGCGACGCTTCTGCATGACGACGTGGTGGACGAGAGCGCGCAGCGGCGCGGTCGGCCCACGGCGAACCTGTTGTGGGACAACAAGTCGAGCGTGCTGGTGGGCGACTACCTGTTCGCGCGGTCGTTCCAGCTCATGACCGAGGCAGATTCGCTGCGCGTGCTGCAGGTGCTGTCCAACGCGTCGGCCACGATCACCGAGGGCGAGGTTCTGCAGCTGACGGCGGCGCAGGACCTGTCCACGAGCGAAGAAACGTATTTCAAGGTGGTGCGGGGCAAGACCGCCGCGCTGTTCGCCGCCGCGACCGAAGTGGGCGGCATCCTCGCCGGTGTAAGCGAGGAGCGGATCAAGGCGTTGCACGACTACGGCGACGCGCTGGGCATCGCGTTTCAGGTGGTCGACGACCTGCTCGACTTCTGGGGCGGCGACGCGACGGGCAAGAACATCGGCGACGATTTCCGCGAGCGGAAGCTGACCCTGCCGATCATCAAGGCCATCGCGCGCGCGGATGATGATGAACGCGCGTTCTGGAAGCGCACGCTCGAGAAGAACGATCAGCGTGACGGCGACCTCGAACGCGCGCTGGAGATCATGACGGCGCATGGTGCGCTGGAGGAGACGCGGGCCGCTGCGCTCGACTGGGCCGCGCGCGCCAAGGCCCCCCTGGCGCTCCTGCCCGAAGATCCGATCCGCGACATGCTGAGCGATATCGCCGACTACGTGGTGGCGCGGCTCAACTGACATGACCGACGGTGTCTATCTCCACGGGTTGCCGGGGGGACCTGCCGAGCTGGACAGCCTCGCCCCCCGCTCGCCGCTCGTGCCGCTGGAGAGGTTGACGCAGCCGGGCGAGGACTATGAGACGCGGCTCAAAGGCGTGGTGGACCAGATGCGCGCGGACGGGCCGCAGCGAGTCGTCGCCTTCTCCCTCGGTGCCATGTCCGCGCTTCGGATCGCGGCTGATCACCCGGAGCTCGTGACGGAACTCGTGCTGATCGCGCCAGCCGCGCCGCTCACGTTGGGTGATTTCCTGCCGGAGATGGCCGGGCGGCCGGTGTTCGAGGCGGCGATCCGGGGCGGGATGCGCTTCAAGTCCTTCGTTTACGGTCAGGCCAGCGCGATCCGGCTCATGCCGCAGTCGTTCCTGGAGAGCCTGTTTAGGGGGGCGCCGGTGCATGACAAGGCGCTGCTCGTCGATCCCGACATCATGGACGGTCTCATCGTCGCGTGGCGCTCGGCGCTTCTGGACGCGCGGGCGGCCTACCGCGAGGAGCTGACCGCATACGTGTCCGACTGGTCGGATGTTCTGCCGCGCGTTGCGGTGCCGACGGTGATCCACATGGGAGCGGCGGATTCCTGGGTGCCGCCCGCGATGATCCGCGCGCTTGCCAGTCGACTGGGTCAGGCGCCGGAGTTGCACGAGCATGCAGGGCTCGGCCACTACGGAACGGCGAACAAGGTGCTGATGGAGATCAAGTGAGGCTGGTGGGCGTGACCCACCAATCCGGATGATCGGAGGCGAGGGCGGCGGCGGCGACCTCGGCCGCGTCACGGCTTTCGAACAGTGCGAAACAGGTGGCGCCGGAGCCGGACATGCGGGCGAGGCGGGCGCCTGAGAGACCGCCGAGCGCCTGCAGGACCTCATAGATGACGGGCGCGGTGTCCGTCGCCGGGGCTTCGAGGTCGTTGCGCTGGGCGGCAAGCCAGTCGATGAGGCCGCGCGTACCCTGCCAGCGGGGCAGCTTGGCCGCCATCGGCTTGTTCTGCTTCTGCGCGAGCGCCTTGAACACCGCCGGGGTCGCGACCTCCACGCCGGGGTTGGCGAGGACGGCGTGCAGGGGCGGGAGGTTCGGGACGGGCTCCACCACCTCGCCGATGCCGGACATGCGCGCGGCCTGGCGCATGAGGCAGACGCGCACGTCGGCGCCCAGGCCGGCCACGCCCTCCGGCAACCGACGCTCGCCGGTCAGGTCGGAGAGGGCGAGGAGGGTCGCGGCAGCGTCCGACGAACCGCCCCCAATGCCCGCTGCGGCGGGCAGGTGCTTGGACAGGGTGATCGCGACCGGCTGATCGAACAGCGCGGCGGCCTTCCACACGAGGTTCGTCTCATCCGCCGGCACGCCCGCGGCCCTTGGCCCTGTGATGTCGAGCGACATCGCGTCGGCGGGCTGCACCGCCACCCTGTCGCCCACGTCCGCGAAGACCACGAGGCTGTCGAGCAGGTGATAGCCGTCCTTGCGCTGCCCGGTGACATGCAGCGTGAGGTTTACTTTCGCGGGGGCGAAGACCTTGGCGAAGGGGACCATGCGGGCGCGCCGCCTACTCGGCGGCGGCGCGGTTGCGGGTCAGGATCGGTTCCTTGCCTTCCTCGATCAGCACCTCGTCCAGCCCGACCTCCAGCTTGCGGCGGATGCGGTCCGGCTTGACCTCTTCGAGGTCGGTGTCGTCGTCGATGAAGGAGAGCGCGCGGCTCCACTGGAACTCCGCCTCGCGGGTGCGGCCCACGGCCCAGTATACGTCGCCGAGGTGGTCGTTCACTACCGGATCGACGGGCATGAGCGAAACGGCCTTTTCCATCTGCGGCACGGCTTCTTCGTAGCGGCCGAGGCGGTAGTAGACCCAGCCGAGGCTGTCGACGATGTAGCCCTCGTTCGGGCGCTGGTCGACCGCGGTGCGGATCATGTCGAGCGCGGTGTCGAGGTTCTCGCCCTTCTCGACATAGGAATAGCCGAGGTAGTTCAGCACCGAGGGCTGGTCCGGCTGAAGCTCCAGCGCCTTGAGGAAATCGGCTTCGGCCTCGTCCCAGTTGTCGCCGCGTTCATGCGCGATGCCACGGGCGAAGTAGACGGCCCACTGGGCGGGCACGTCCTCCTCGTAGAGATCGATGGCGCGGTCGTAGGCGGCGGCGGATTCCGTCCACATTTCCTCGTACCGGTAGGCATCGGCGAGGGCGACGTGCACGGGCGCGAGGTCGGGGAAGCGGTCGGCGAGGGCGACGAGCGTGTCGATCCCCTCCTGCTCGGAACCGGCTCGGCGCAATGCGCCCGCCTTGCCCATCATCGCCTGAACGTAGGCGCGGCTGTCCGGGTCGATCTGGTCGTAGGTTTCGACGGCGAGCTCATGGCTCCCCATATCCTCAAACACCGCCGCGCTCAGGAGAACGGCGCCCACGTTGTCGGGGTTCAGGTGCTGCGCGAGGCGCGCGTAGATCAGGACGAGGCTTGGGCTCGCTTCGTTCGCGAGCACTTCGGCCACGTTCTGAAACAGCGCCGAGAGGCCGTCCATCGGCGAGCGGATCGCGTCGAATTCGATGGTTTCACCCGCTTCGAGCCGGGCGCGCAGGGCCGCCACCTCCTCGTCGCCCGTGGTGGGCAGTTGCGCGTCGATGGCCGCGATCGCGTCCTCGTTCCGCTCGAGCTGGCTCAGGATCTGGGCATAGGCGATGACGCCAGAGCGGTTGAGGGTGAGTTCCACCTCTTCACCCGACATGATACGCGCGGCCCCCTCGTAGTCGCCGACATAGGCCAGCGCCTGCGCTTTCTGAAATGCCGAGATCTGGCGGGCGACTTCGTCCTCGGACAACTCGTCGAAGATCTCCAGCGCGCGCGACATGCGCCCGTCGCCGATGGCGGTCCAGGCGAGGATGAGCGGGTCCATGAGGCCGCCGACCGAGAAGCCGGAGTTCATCGTCTCTTCGACCTGCGCCCATTCTTCCTTCGCCATCGCGTCGCCTAAGAGGACGATGCGGCCCAGTTCGTTTTCCGGCGAAAGGTCGGTCAGGCGGCGCGCGATCGGCACGGCGGCGTCGATCTGGCCAAGCCCGATATAGGCGACGAGGAGTCCCTCCATGATTCCCGGGTTGTCGGGGCGCTCCGCGAGCGCGCGGGCGCCATATTCGACGAGGGCCGAGAAGTCGGCATTGGCATCGGCGGAGCGGGCGGCGAGGTAGGCGCCGACGAACCCTTCGGTCGATTGCGCGCCCACCGGGACGGCGGTCAGCGCCATGAGGCCGGCTGCGCCGAGGGAGCGGACGGTTCGGATCAAACGGGGCAAGGGGCACCTCTCCTGCTGGGTGATTGGAGGCAACCCTAACCCTGCGTCCGGGGCGGTTCAATGCGCGTGGGCCGCGCGGGGCGGCCCACTGACGCAAAGGTTACATGTTGGGATAGTTCGGCCCGTCGCCGCCCTGCGGGACCGTCCAGTTGATGTTCTGGGACGGGTCCTTGATGTCGCAGGTCTTGCAGTGGACGCAGTTCTGGAAATTGATCTGGAACTTCGGGCCGTTGTCGCCCTCGACCACCTCGTAGACACCGGCCGGGCAGTAGCGCTGAGCGGGCTCGGCATACTCGGGCAGGTTGACGCCGATCGGGATCGAAGCGTCCTTGAGCTTGAGGTGGCAGGGCTGGCTTTCCTCGTGGTTCGTGTTGGCGAAGCTCACGTTGGTCAGCCGGTCGAAGGACAGAACGCCGTCGGGCTTGGGATAGTCGATCGGCTTGTGCTTGGAGGCCTTCTCGGTCGCCTTGGGATCGGACTTGCCGTGCTTGAGCGTTCCGAACAGCGAGAAGCCGCCGAAGAGCGTCTGGAACCACATGTCGAAGCCACCCAGCGCCATGCCGCCGGCGGGGCCGAAGCGGGCGTTGAGAGGCGCGACGTTGCGCACGCGCTTGAGGTCCTTGCCGACGGGGCCGGACTTCAGCGCCTCGTCGTACTCGGTCAGCGTGTCGCCGGAGCGTCCCGCCTCGATCGCGGCATAGGCGGCCTCGGCGGCCTGGCGGCCCGAGTGCATCGCGTTGTGGTTGCCCTTGATGCGCGGCAGGTTCACGAGACCGGCGGAACAGCCCGCGATCACGCCGCCTGGAAACGCGGTGTCGGGGATCGACTGGAACCCGCCCTTGGTCACGGCCCGCGCGCCGTAGGCCACGCGCTTGCCGCCTTCGAGCACCTGCTTCACCCGCGGGTGATGCTTGAACCGCTGAAACTCCTGGTAGGGGTTCAGGTAGGGGTTCTTGTAGTTCAGGTCGACGATGTAGCCGACGTAGACCTGGTTGTTGTCGATGTGGTAGAGGAACGACCCCCCGCCGTTCTTGAACCCGAGCGGCCAGCCCAGCGAGTGGGTGACTTCGCCCTCGTTGTGGTTCTCGGGATCGACGTCCCAGATCTCCTTCAGCCCGATGCCGAATTTCGGCACGTCGGAATTCTTGCCGAGGTCGTATTTCGCGATGATCTCTTTCGCGAGCGAGCCGCGCACGCCCTCGGAGATGATCGTGTACTTGCCGTGCAGTTCCATCCCCGGCTCGTAGCCTTCGCCGGGGGTGCCGTCGGCATTGCGGCCGAATTCGCCGGCGACGACGCCCTTCACCGCGCCGTTCTCGTCATAGACCAGTTCCGAGCAGGCCATGCCCGGATAGACCTCGACGCCGAGCGCTTCGGCCTGTTCGGCGAGCCAGCGGCAGACGTTGCCCATGGAGACAATGTAGTTGCCGTGGTTGTTCATCAAGGGCGGCATGACCCAGTTCGGGATCCGCATCTGGCCGCCTTCGCCGAAGATGTAGAAGTTGTCCTTTTTCACCGGGACGGTGACGGGGGCGCCCTTTTCCTTCCAGTCCGGTATGAGCGCATCGAGACCGGAGGGGTCGAGCACGGCGCCGGACAGGATATGCGCCCCGACCTCGGAGCCCTTTTCCAGCACGACGACCATCAGGTCCTCGTTCAGTTGCTTGAGCCGGATGGCGGCGGACAGGCCCGCGGGGCCGGCCCCCACGATGACCACGTCAACGTCCATCGCTTCGCGTTCGATTTCGGCCATTTTCGGCTCCCTTCCCGAAATTTTGTTGCGCCTTGGTAGCGACCGTGCGCAGCCCGGTCAATCGCGACACGGCGTCATTTGCTGCGCCGCGGCGCAGGCGATGCGCCAATAATCCCGTTGCAAATCAGGCGCGATTGCTTTTGTGTTGGACCAGCCTTCCGGGCCCCGGCGGCCAGCCCGCCCGGTATTAAGTGAGACCCGAGACAGAAAACCACAAGGCACTCATGGAAAAGATCCTGCTGACCCGCGCGGGCTACACCGCGCTGAATGAAGAATTGAAGCAACTGAAGTCGGTGGAACGTCCCGCCGTGATTGCCGCGATTTCCGAAGCGCGCGAACATGGCGACCTGTCCGAGAACGCCGAGTACCACGCGGCCCGCGAGAAGCAGAGCTTCATCGAGGGGCGTGTGAAGGAGCTCGAAGGGATCATCGGTCTGGCCGAGGTGATCGACCCGGCCAAGCTCTCGGGCGCGGTCAAGTTCGCGGCGACCGTGAAGCTGGTGGACGAGGACACCGACGAAGAGAAGACCTACCAGATCGTGGGCGAGCCGGAGGCGGACCTCGAGAAGGGCAAGCTCAACATCAAGTCGCCGCTCGCGCGCGCGCTGATCGGCAAGGAAGAGGGCGACACAGTGGAAGTTCGCACGCCGGGGGGCGAGAAGAGTTACGAAATCCTCGAGATCGAGTATATCTGACCCAGTGACGGAACCTGTCGAGGGCGCAATGGCGCAGGACAAGACCGACGAGGCGCTGGACCTCGGAATCTTCGGACGCCGCTCCCGGCGGGGCGTGGCGCCGTCGGAGCTGTTGGCGGCCGCGCTGTGCTGCCTCTGGCTTGCCGGTTGCGCGATCTATTTCGTCATCATGGGCGGCGACGTGGCCGCGCCCGGACCGGCTGGGTTCATCATGACGCTGCTCGCGGTGTTCCTGCCGGTGGCGGTGATCTGGCTCGCCGCATCCGCCGCACGCTCGGCCCGGATCATGCGCGAAGAGACGGTGCGGCTGCAGTCGACGATCGACGCGATGCGTCACAGTTATCTCACCCAGTCCCATGCCCATCACGCCGAGCGCAATCCGGAGGTCGAGGCGAAGATCGCCCGGCTGGAACAGGCGCAGAAACAGACGGAACAGGCGCTGACGACCTTTTCCACGACGCGAAACCTCGTTCGGGCGGAGGCTGCGACGCTTCGTCCGGCCACGGCGCAGGTGGTGGAAGAACAGCCTTCGCTCGCACTCGAGCCGCAGGCGGCGGATACCGCGCCCCCGCTCGAACGGGACGACATGATCCGGGCGCTGCACTTTCCCGAGAACGCTGAGGACGAGGAAGGCTTTGCGGCGCTGCGCCGCGCGCTCAAGGACCGCAAGACCGCGCGGCTGGTGCAGGCGGCGCAGGACGTGCTGACCCTTCTAAGCCAGGACGGCATCTACATGGACGACCTCCGACCAGACCGGGCGCGCCCGGAGATCTGGCGGCGGTTCGCCAACGGCCAGCGCGGACGCGAAGTGGCGGCGCTGGGTGGTATCCGGGATCGCTCCTCGCTCGCCCTGACAGCGGGGCGAATGAAAAGCGACGCGATCTTCCGCGACGCGGCCCACCATTTCCTGCGCCGGTTCGACGAGGTCTTTGTCGCATTCGAGGAGACGGCAACGGACGAAGAGATCGCCCGGTTGTCCGACACGCGCACTGCGCGCGCCTTCATGCTGCTCGGTCGCGTGACCGGCACATTCACCTGACGTCCGGCAGAGGGCACTTGCGTTGCGGGTGCGTTGCGGCATTTTTCCTAGAATCCTAGAATCCTAGAATCCTAGAATCCTAGAATCCTAGAATCCTAGAGACCCAAGATTACCATTTTCCTTCAAGCCCTTGAGCGGAAGGCGAGCCTTAACAGAGAGTGAAAGCCGCCGCGTAACCGGGGCTCTCAGAGGCCCGCTTCTTTTGCGATCTCGGCCTTCGACTTGCGCGCCCGTTCCGTTTCGGACTTCAGCTGACCACAGGCCGCCATGATGTCCTCGCCGCGCGGGGTGCGGATGGGCGAGGCATAGCCGGCCTGGTAGATGATGTTGGCGAAGGCCCGGATGCGGTTGTTCGACGACCGCTTGTAGGGCGCGCCGGGCCATTCGTTGAACGGGATTAGGTTGATCTTGGCCGGTATGCCCTCGATCAGCTCGATGAGCCGCCGTGCGTCTTCGTCCGAGTCGTTCACGCCGTCGAGCATGACGTATTCGAAGGTGATCCGTTCGGAGTTCGACAGCTTGGGATACTCCTTGAGCGCCGCAAGCAGTGCCTCGATGTTCCACTTCTTGTTGATCGGGACGAGCTTGTCGCGCACCTCGTCGGTGGTCGCGTGGAAGCTGATGGCGAGCATGCAGCCGATCTCGGCACCCGCGCGCGCGATCTCCGGCACGACGCCAGAGGTGGAGAGCGTGATGCGGCGGCGGCTGAGGCTGATCCCCTCGCTGTCCATCGCGATCTTCATCGCGTCGCGCACGGAGTCGAAGTTGTAAAGCGGCTCGCCCATCCCCATCAGGACGATATTGGAGACGAGGCGCGGGCGTTCGCCCATGCCCTTGCCGGCCGGGACCCAGTCTTCAAGGTCGTCGCGCGCCAGCATGATCTGGCCCACGATCTCGCCCGCGGTGAGATTGCGTACAAGTTTCTGCGTGCCGGTGTGGCAGAAGGAGCAGGTGAGGGTGCAGCCGACCTGGGATGACACGCAGAGCGTGCCGCGGTCTTCCTCGGGGATATAGACCACCTCGACCTCGTGCCCGCCCGCGATCCGGACGAGGTACTTGCGCGTCCCGTCGGTCGAGACCTGGCGCGACACGACTTCCGGCACCCGGATCTCGAAGTGCTGGTCGAGAAGCGCGCGGTAGTCCTTGGACAGGTTCGTCATGTCCGCAAAGTCGCGCACGCCCTTTTGGTAGATCCACTGCCAGACCTGGCCGACGCGCATCTTGGCCTGCTTCTCGGGCGTGCCGGCGGCGATCAACGCCTCGCGCAGCCCGTCACGAGTGAGACCGACAAGATTCAGTTTGCCGACCGCAACGCCGTCCTTGCGCGGAATCGTCAATACATCCTGAGTGATCGGGGCCGAGGCCGTCATCGTGCGCGCTCCTTTGGAATTGCGCCCCATATAGGGGATCACAGCGCGAAATCAAAAGAAAACGCCCCGGAACCGGTCCGGGGCGCGGTGGTCAGCCGGGGTCGGGCGGCTTATTCGCAGCGCTTGCCCGCATCCTCGACGGCAGCGGTGAAACCCATGAGCGAGAACGTGTCCTCGGTCCGGGTCCCGCGCGAGGAATTGCCTACGAGCACGGCATTGGCGCCGCTGCGCATCGAGTTGATGATGCGCTGGTCGTCCTCGGGGCTCGCCGACCAGGCCCATTCGCCGTCGGTGAAGAGCTGGTATTCGTCATCGCCGATCGTGAGCGACACGGTCGAGCCGTCCGCGAAGGGGTAGCCGCCGGTGAAGCTGACTTCCCCGGTCCCGGCGCCGGACCGATAGGACACGAACAGCAGGATATCCCCGCGACGCACGGCGACCGAGCGTCCGTCCTTCGTGTTCACAGTCTCCTTCGGCTTGGAGACGCTCCAACACTCCTGCGGATCGCCTTCGACGAAAACGCTCCAGTCCGTGTTGGCCGCCACCCGATTGGTGCTTTCCTGTGCCGTCGCGGCGCCGGTCGCGGTGAGCGACAACGCGGCGATGCACAGACCCCGTGCGATACGTGATGTCATGTCTAACACAGCCTCCAGCTGCTCTGCCTCTCGGGCACCCTCGCCCCATCCGTCTGTGCGGTGTTCCACGGCGGGGACGCCCTTATCAACCATGTGGCGCCACCATAACGGGTTTTTGCCGGTTTTTGGAAGCCCTGTGGGCGGAAAACCGCGCGTTTTCCTATGGATGGCAGAGACGTGATCGTCGGCGGTGATGTGCCGGTTGCGAATCGGCGGATCAAGCGTGAACGAAGTCGCCCTGCGCGTAGCCCTGAACATAGAGCAGCGCGGTGAGGTCTCCGTGGTTGATCCGGATGTCGCATTGCGCGGCGACCGACGGTTTCGCGTGAAGTGCCACGCCCGCTCCGGCGAGTTCCAGCATCCCGAGGTCGTTGGCGCCGTCGCCCACTGCCATGACGGCATCGTGGGGTAGGCCGAGACGCGTCGCGATCTCTTCCAGCGCCGCGACCTTGGCAGCGCGTCCGAGAATCGGCTCGACCGCCTTGCCAGTCAGGGTGCCGTCCGCAATGTCGAGCGTATTGGCGCGGTTCTCGTCGAAGCCCAGCGCCGCGGCCACGCGGGCCGTGAAGGCGGTGAACCCGCCCGAGACGAGCGCGGCATAGGCCCCGTTCGCGCGCATCGTCGCGACGAGTTCCGCGCCGCCGGGCATGAACGTGATCCGCTCGTTCAGGACCTTGTCGATGACGGTGGCGGACAGTCCCTTCAGCAGACCCACGCGTTCGCGCAGCGCGCCCTCGAAATCGAGCTCGCCGTTCATGGCCCGCGCCGTGATCTCGGCCACGCGTGGGCCGACCCCGGCCTCGGCCGCCAGTTCGTCGATGCACTCCTGCTGGATCATGGTGCTGTCCATGTCGGCGAGCAGCATCTTCTTGCGCCGCCCGTCGGAGGGCTGAACGACGAGATCAACGCCCATGCCCTGCAGGTCCTCCCAGCTCGACCAGCGGGTGTCCGGGATGGCCGGCATGTCGAATTCCGCCGCCTCGTCCGGGGCGAGCCAGCGCGCCTCGGTCCCGCCCCACGCGCTCATCAGCGCTTCCACGAGCGCGGGTTGAAGTGCGCCGGAACCCGGCGCGGCAATCAGCGTGGTGGTGAACATCGGCCCCTCCGTCTGGTCGCGCAGGGATTAGCGCGGGGCGCGCCGATGTGCCAGCCGGTTCTAGCCGTCTGGCGCGCGCAGCGCCTCGACCTCGGCCGCCGGGATCTCGTCGCCCGATTGCAGAGTGAGGATGGTCTGCCCGTCGGCGACCCGCGCCTCCACCACCTCCGCATAGACCGACATCGGCTCCTCCGAGATCAGGCTGTTCTGGTTGTAGCTTTGCTGGACGAAACTGTATTCGCCCTCCGGGAATAGCTTGCCCGACGTATCCAGCCCCGCCCATTCGACAGGATCGGTGCCGACCGGGATCTCGATCCGGTCGACCTGTGCCCCGCTCGCGTCGCGCACCACCATGAAGGTCTTCGTGGCTCCAGGCGCCGGGTTCGGCGTGACCGTGACCGGGGCAAGGTCGAACTGCGCCGCCACCGGTGCGCGCGCCTCCATCCCCACCCAGCCGGCGAGGTCGGACATCGACATGACGCCGAGCTGCGTCTGGAGCGCCTTGAGCAGGTCGTTGGTCTGGACCTGCTGTTCGACGCCTGAGAATGTGGCCAGCTGCACGGCGTAGTCGCTGCTTTCCATCGGGTTGAGCGGGTCCTGGTTCTCCATCTGGACCGTGAGCATCTTGAGAAAAGTCTCGAAATCCGAGGAGATGGCTGTGCCCGAGCCCGTTTCAGGGTTCTGCACGGTGGCCGGGTCGGGCGTCTCGCGCTCCGGCGCGGCGGCCGAGGCGCCATAGGCGACGCGGGTTCCGGTTTGGGTTACGTCCATCTTGCGTCCTTTCGCGTCAAAGCCGGAGGTCCATGCCGCCGGATGGTGTGAGACCTCGCGCCTCCGGCCGGACTGGTCCCGTGTCCATAAGCCCGGTGTCGTCGGCGGTTGGGCGACCAGCATGATCGCGACCCGGGCCGTGGCCCTCCCCGCCGGCCCCGTCGTTGAATGCGAAGTCGAGCGAGGCGTAGCCCAATTGTCGCAGGTCCTGTTCCAGCAGCGCGATGTTGCGGCGGAGCAGCTCCAGCGTTTCCGGACGGTCGGCGGTGAGAGAAACGGTCAAAGCGCCGCCGTCGTTGCTGAACGACAGGCTGACACGCCCGAGTTCTTCGGGGCGCAGCGTGACCTCCACCGTGCCTTCGCGCCCCGCGCGGACGACATCGGCGATCTGGGCCGCGACGGACCGGGCGGTATCGGGACGAGAGAGGAGCGCGGGATCAATGTTCTGAGACGGCGCCTGGGCGCGGTCCGCGCGCAGGGTATCCACTCCGGCCACTTCGGCGACGAGCGTGTCAGAGGGCAATTCCGACGAGGGCAACCGGGTTTCCACGGGACCGACCACCGGTTCTCGGTGCGCCGCAGCCGAAAGGGCGATCGCGGGGGCCGACTGGCCGGGGGTCTCCGGCCCTTTCGGAGCGTCGGCGGAATCTGGCGCCTCTCCTTCCGCGTTCTTTTCCTTCGGGTCACCCACCTTGGCGAGACGATCCTGGGTCGGAGAGAGAGGTGTCCCGGCTTTCGTTGCCATGGTTGCGCCAACCGGCGGCGCCCTGTCTTGGTTCACCTGCGACCCCTTCTGCTGCGGCTCCGTCCCGTTCTGGGCCGCCACGGAAGCTTCCGTCACCTTCTCCGATGGGATTGGCAGGGAGGCGCTCGGAAGGGATGTCGGCACAGGTTGCGAGGTGGCGGTGCCGCTCGTGGGCATGAGGCGGGACGGCGGCTCGGCCTCCGCGTGCGCTTGGGTGGGAAGCGGATCCGCGGCCGCGGGAGTTGGCTGCATTGGCGGCTGCGGAGGTGTTGTGGTCTTCCCAGGTGGGCGTGTCGGGGTTGCGGGGTCGGGTGCCACCGTTGCCTGCAAGTCTGCGACGCTGGACGCAGGCCGGAGCGCCTGCCGACCCGCCCGCTCCGCGCGCACCTGTGTGCCTGCTTTGGGGGGCGCCACCTCCACCTGCGTCTCGGGCGGGCCATCCGCGTTTTGGCCGGCAAATCCGGTCCTGCCGGGAACGTCCGTCGAAATCCCTGCCTGCCTGTGCAACACGCGAACCACGCCCGTTGGCAGGGGGGCTTGTTCGACCGGTGACCGGGTCGCGGGGACGGAGGCTTCGGTGCCGAGCTGTGCAGCGGCGACGCCGGTTTCGGCATCGTCCTTTTCGGTATCGTTTGACGTGCGCCCCGTCTCCGCCTTTTCCGGCCGCGCTTGGCCCTTGCCAGCCTCGCTACGCGCGAAGGTTTCGGCGAACGGCGCCTGGCCACGTTCAGGCGTTCGCCCGGACGCGGGAGGAGGCTTGTCGCCGAGAGGTGCCGGAAATGCAGCTATGCGCAGGTTCATGGTCGCTCCGGGTGTTCTTCCACCGAATGCCGCCACCTTCCCTCAAATGGATTACCGAATCTTTACCCCTTGCCGGCAATCTCCACGGAAATGCACAAAATTCGATGGACCAGATGACCCCAGTTCCACCCCTCACTGCCGGCGCTCAAGCGCTCCCCGCGCGCACGGATCATGACGCTTTGCAAACGGCGGCGCGGGAGCTCGAAGCCACGTTTCTGGCGGAAATGCTGAAATCGGCGGGGCTGGGCGAAATGCCGGACGCCTTCAGCGGTGGGCCCGGCGAGGAACAATTCGCCTCGTTCCTGCGTCTGGAACAGGCGAGGGAAATGGTGAAGGCCGGGGGAATCGGTCTGTCCGAAACCCTCTTCGAGGCGATGAAGGAGCGGGACGATGGGGCTGTTTGACGGACATGGTGCAGGCGCGGCGCTTTCCGATCTTCTCGACCGGGAAAAGAAACTGATCCTGCGCGGTGACATCGACGGTGTCGCCCGACTTTCTCACGAAAAAGAACGGCTTATGAAGCGGCTTGCCAAGGGTCCGTTCCGGCGCGGTGCGCTCGCTGGGCTGAAGGCAAAAGCCGACCGAAACAACGCGCTGCTCGAAGCATCTGCGCGGGGTTTCCGGGCCGTCCGGGACCAATTGGATACGCTCGCGACCGCCCCGGAAACGCACAAGACATATGGTAGCGACGGCCATCGTGCGCCCGTGGGGCGCAAGCCCACGGATTTCAACCGGCGCGCGTAGCGCGCCCGTGCAATTCCCAGCTTTCGCCTAAAATCCGACGCAATCACCAAAGATGTGTTCACCGTTCTTTTAGCACTCTGCCTCAGTTTGCAACTCGCATCCTGAGGGGGTGGCGCGGACCGGGAAACCGACGTCCGCAGAGGTCAGAATGACTCTGGAACCCGCCCTGAGCGGGCGGACCTCTAACCCGGCGTGAAATCTGCGCCGAACGACTGAAGGAACTATCTATGTCCAGCATTCTGACCAATTCGAGCGCGATGGTCGCGCTCCAGACGCTGAAATCCATCAATTCCAACCTCGAATCCACGCAGTCCGAAATTTCGACCGGCAAATCGGTGGCGACCGCGAAGGACAACTCGGCCGTCTGGGCGATCTCCAAGGTCATGGAGGCCGACGTGAACGGCTTCACGGCGATCTCGGACTCGCTTTCGCTCGGGGAATCCACCGTGGCGGTGGCCCGGCAGGCCTCGGAAACCGTGGCCGACCTTCTCACGGACATGAAGGGCAAGATCGTCGCGGCGCAGGAGGAGAATGTCGACCGCGACAAGATCCAGTCCGATATCGTTGCGCTTCGCGACCAGATCTCGTCGGTGGTCGGAGCGGCCCAGTTCAACGGTCTGAACATGGTTCAGGGGACCGAGGACGTGAACGTGCTCTCCTCGCTCGACCGGGCGTCCGACGGCACGGTGTCCGCGTCGAACATCACGATTTCGCGCCAGGATCTGTCGACCGACGCGGGCGTCTACGGCAACGGCGGAACGGACCTGAGCGGCAACATTGACATCCTGTCGACGAACTCGACGATCGACAGTTCGGCGGCGGCGCATGACCTCGTCCTGACCTTCGCGGGTTCGGCTACGGATGCCGTCGATTTCGCCATAGGCGGCAACTCGTTCAGCGAGGCGTGGGACACCGATGTGGGCACCACCGTCGATAACCTTGCGGATTCGATCAATGCGCTGGGCCTGACCGGAGTCTCGGCCGCGTCCGACGGGTCGGGGGGTCTCACCCTTACCAATACGAACTCCTTCGACAGTTCGGCGGTGACCTGGGACACCAACGGTGCGAACACGGTCGCGATCGCCAACGCCGGCGATTCGAGCGAGGATGCCTCGGCCGCCGCCGGTGCAGGGTCTGCCACCATGGTCTACCGTGCCGAAGACATCGCGATGTCCACGGTCGCACAGGTCAACGACGGCGACAGCTACCGGATCTCGGTGAACGGCAACAACTATGATTACGTTGCCGGCAAAGGCGAGACGATGGAGGACGTGGCCAAGGGCCTCAAGGCTGCCGTCGACGGTGGTGGCGAAACCGGCGTGACCACCAACGTGGTGCAGAACGAAAGCACTGGTGCCTGGACCGTTCAGGTCGACTACGATGGCACCGATGCAACCGCAGGCGCGACCATGGCACTTGCCGTGAACGGCGAAGACGGCGGCACGGCGACCGGCGGCATGTTCGGGCTCGACAACATCGATGTCACCACGGATGCCGGTGCTTCTGCCGCGCTCGGCAATATCGAGACGCTGATCGACAATTCGATCGATGCCGCAGCCGCCTTTGGCTCGGCCGCCGGCCGGATCGAGACGCAGAGCGAGTTCATCGGCAAGCTGACAGATTCGCTCAAGGCGGGTATCGGCTCGATGGTGGACGCGGACATGGAAGCCGCATCGGCCCGGCTGCAGGCGCTTCAGGTTCAGCAGCAGCTTGGCACTCAGGCGCTTTCGATCGCCAACCAGGCGCCGCAGAACATCCTGTCGCTTTTCCGTTAAGGACAGCCGAGCGGGGGGCCAAAAGGGCCCCTCGCATCACGCCCGTGATCCACACGCGCCCGGAAGGAATTTCCCGTGAACGCAATGAATATGGCCAAAACGGCCTACACCGCCAACCAAGCACCAATCCGCACGCCGCGCGGCACCGAGTACGAGGCATTCGCCCGCGTGACACGACGGATGAAGAGCGCCGCCGACCTCGGGGCGGCGGGTTTTGCGCGCCTCGCCGAGGCTCTCCACGTCAATCGCCAGCTCTGGACGTTCCTCGCCGCGGACGTCGCGGAACGCGAGAACGCCCTGCCAGAGGACCTCCGGGCGCGGATTTTCTATCTCGCGGAGTTCACCGCTCAACATTCCCGAAAGGTGCTCAGACATGAGGAGGACGTTGCGGTGCTGCTCGAAGTGAATATGGCGGTGATGCGCGGTTTGCGGATGCAGGAGCAGGCCGCATGAGCGGTCTCGTCCTGAAACTCGGCCCCGGGGAACGGGTCCTCGTGAACGGCGCGGTGATCGAGAACGGCGACCGCCGGACGCGTTTGTCCATTGTCACCCCCGGGGCCAACATCCTGCGCCTGCGCGACGCGATCCATCCTGAAGAGGTGAACACGCCGGTGCGCCGGGTGTGTTACATTGCCCAACTCGTGCTTTCCGGCGATGCAGATCCTGACGAGGCCCGGCTGCAACTCCTGCGCGGGATCGAGCAATTGAGCCAGGTCCTGACCGATCACGACAGCCGGACGCAGATGGCCCAGGCGACGGGTGCCATTCAGGACGGCCAGTTCTACCAGGCGCTGAAGGCCTTGCGGACACTTCTCCCGCGCGAGGCGCGCTTGATGGCGGCCGGGACAGACGGGTGAGCTTTCAACCGGTCATTCCGTTTGGCGGCACGGCCGGTTGGGCTTTCCTCGACCGTACACGCGAGGCGCAGCAATCCGCTTTCGAGCGCTCTCCCACGATCCAGCGGGAGACCGAGTATTTCGCGCAGAACATTGCGAACGTGCAGAGTGCCGAGGACCTCGTCAAGGATTACCGCCTCTTGAAGGTGGCCCTCGGAGCCTTCGGACTGGATGAGGACCTGCCTAACAAGGCCTATGTTCAAAAGGTTCTCGACGAAGGATCGCTGGACCCGGACAGTTTCGCCAACCGGATGGTCGACAAGAGATACCTGGCCCTCGCAGAAGCCTTCGGTTTTGACCTTGGCACACCCAACACGCAGCTTTCCGGTTTTGCCGACGGAATCGTCGAGAACTACCGAACACGGCAGTTCGAAGTCGCTGTAGGGGCACAGGACTCCAGTATGCGCCTTGCGCTCGGGCTGGAACGTGATCTCGGCCAGATCATGGACAGCGCCACAACGGACGACGGACGCTGGTTCAGCGTCATGGGGAACGAACCTTTGCGCCGGGTATTCGAAACCGCCCTCGGATTGCCGCCGGAATTCGCAGCCCTCTACATCGACCGGCAGGTGGAGGAGTTCCGAAGCAAGGCTACTTCGGTGTTTGGCGACGGCGAGGTAAGTCAGTTTGCCGACCCGGACCGGATGGAGGAACTGAACCGACTGTTTCTCGTCCGCTCCCAGATTGCTGCTTCGCAGGACGTGATGAGCCCCGGTCGGATCGCGTTGTCCCTCCTTCAGTCGGGCGGTTAGCATCACGCAAGGGCGTGGGTCATTTCCCTGCATCCGTTTCTTTCGTCGTGAGGCACCCGGCCAGGGCACGAAAACTTGCGCCCAGATCCTCGCGCTCATCTTCGGCGAGGAACGCGTCGAGCCTGGGAAACGCCTCGATGGCCGCATCGAGTTCAGGGTCGCTTCCCTGAGCATAAAGGCCTGCCTGGATCATCATCGCGGATCGGTCGTATGTTCCAAGCCTCTGTCGAGCGGCCGAGATCAAAGTGTTCTCGGCATCGCTCGCGCAGCCGGGAAGCGCGCGGGAGACCGAGCGCAACAGGTCGATCGCCGGAAAACGCCCGCGCTCGGCGATGCGCCGGTCCAGAACGACATGGCCGTCAAGCACGCCGCGCAGGATATCGGCAACGGGCTCTTCCATGTCGGACCCAGCGACGAGGACCGAGAAGACGGCCGTTATGTCGCCGGCCGTCGCGGCACCCGGCCCCGCGCGTTCACACAGTGCCGTGATCTGATGCGCGGTCGAGGGCGGGTAGCCCCGCAGGGACGAGGCCTCCCCCGCCGAGAGCGCAATTTCGCGATGCGCTTCGGCGAAACGGGTCACGCTGTCGGCAAGAAATAACACGTGGTGCCCCAGGTCCCGGAAATGTTCCGCGACCGCCATTGCCGTGTTGGCGCAGCGCCGCCGCGCAAGCGGGGACATGTCGGAGGTGGCTGCGACCACCACGGCCCGCTTCATGCCTTCGTCGCCCAGGACCCGCTCAACGAACTCGCGCACTTCGCGACCCCGCTCGCCGATCAGTGCGATGACCACGATGTCCGCATGGATCCCGCGCGCCAGCTTTGCCAGAAGGGTGGACTTGCCCACACCCGAACCGGCGAAAAGCCCGACCCGCTGGCCGCGCACGATGGGCAGGAGCGTGTTGAAGACCCGCAGACCCGTTTCGAGCCGGGAACCAAGCACGCGGCGTTCGGTCGGGTTCGGCGGCGTCCCGCGAAGGGCGCGGGGCGTGGCGCCGCGAAAGATCGGACGGCCATCGAGCGCGCGTCCGAAAGGGTCCATCACGCGCCCGATCCAGCTCCCGTCGGGCGCGATCCGGCTTTGTCCGACAAGGATCACGCGCGCCCCGATCTGCAACCCGTCGATGTCCCCGTCGGGCAGCACGGTCACACGGTCGCGCGCGAGGCCCAGCACCTCGCCGCGCCGCACCTCCTGCCCCGGCGTGTCGATCTCGACCATGTCGCCCTGAGCTGCCACGTGGGACAGACCCGACACCTCGATCGTCCCGCGACCGATTTGGTCCACGTTCCCGATGTCATGTGCCCGACGAAGCGCGCGAACTTCGGCGTCCAGGTGTTCAAAGCCGATGTGGGGCATTCTGCGATCCCGTTTCTGCATTCCTGAAAACCGTTTCTAAAGGAATCACCGTTAAGCCGGGGTTTAAGCAGATCGAGGGAGAAGCCCCGATGTTCGACAAACTGGAAATCTTCCGGATGGCGCAGGGTCTCGCGGTGCATTCCGCGGCGCGGCAGGCAGCCATCGCCGAGAATATAGCAAACGCGGACACCCCCGGTTATCGCGCCCGCGACGTTGCGCCTTTTGAACAGAGCTATCGCGCTGGCACTGAGGGTGCGATGCGCGCAACCCGGCCGGGTCATTTTTCCGGTGCCCCGGAATCGTCCTCGTTGGACCTGTCGCTCGTCAACAGCACGCCCAGTGGCGCGACCTCGCCGAATGGCAATTCCGTATCGCTCGAGCAGCAGATGATGGAAGCGTCCGAGGCGAAAGGAAGACATGACCGGGCGCTCGCGATCTACAAATCCGCGCTCAACATCGTGCGCACTTCGGCGAACGGGGGGCGGTAAGGATGTCCGATCTCGCCCTGTCGAAACTCGCTGCGGCTTCCGGGATGCAGGCCCAGGCCGAGCGCCTGCGCTTCGTTTCCGAGAACATCGCCAACACGGATACGCCGGGCTACCGGCGCAAATCCGTCGCTTTCGAGGAACTGGTCGAAGGCGGCCGCCACACCGGGTTGGTCGAAACCGGCCCGGTGCGGCTCGATCCCGGCGTTCTGCCGAGGATCTACGATCCGTCGCACCCAATGGCGGATCCCACCGGCTACTACGACGGCTCGAATGTCGATCTGGTGGTCGAGATCGCTGACGCGCGCGAAGCGCAGCGCAGCTACGAGGCGAACCTCAAGATGTTCGATCAGGCCCGCCAGATGTCCAAGGGCCTGCTCGATCTTCTCCGGCGTTAGGAGGGTCCAGAATGGACTTGAAATCAGCACTTGCGACGCAGGGCTACATCTCTACCCGCCCGGCGACACAGCCGAAGCCCGAACCGGGCGGGGCGGCGGCCAAGGACACGGGGTCCTTTGCCAAGGTCGCCGAAACCCTGGAACAGACCGTACGCAATGGCGAGCAGACGGCGCTCGACGCGATGACCGGCAAGGCCGATCCCCATGCGCTTGTCCAGGCCCTCGCCCAGACCGAACTGGCGGTCGAGACGGCCGTGACGGTGCGCAACAAGGTGGTCGAGGCTTACCAGGAAATCCTGAGGATGCCGGTATGACGGGGGAGGCCATCTTCTTCGACACAATGCGCGCGGGCCTCTGGAACGCGGTGATCGTATCGGCGCCGATCCTTGCCGTGGCGCTGGTGTCCGGCGTGGCGGTGGGGCTTTTCCAGGCGTTGACGTCCATTCAGGAAATGACGCTCACCTTCGTGCCCAAGCTCGCGGCGATTCTCGCAGTCTTCTGGGTGTCGATGAGCTTCATGTCCGCCACGCTCGTGAGCTTCTTCCAGTCCACCATCGTGCCGCTGATCGCTGGAGGGTGAGATGGACAATGCCGGCTACACCACGCTGACCCGCCAGTCCGGCCTTCTGGCCGAGATGCAGGCGGTCGCCAACAACGTCGCGAACGCCTCGACCACCGGATACCGACGCGAGGGCGTGATCTTTTCCGAATTCGTCGCGGCGCTCGGTGCCGACGATCCCTCATTGTCCATGGCCACCGCGAACGTGCGTGACACGCGGATGGTGCAGGGGCCGTTGACCCAGACCGGCGGCAGCTTCGATTTCGCCATCGAAGGCGAAGGTTTCTTCATGGTTGAGGGCCCGATGGGCCCGATGCTTACGCGGGCAGGCAGCTTCACGCCGAACCAGGCGGGGGAGCTGGTCACGCCGGACGGATACCGGCTTCTAGACGGGGGAGCCGCACCGATCTTCGTGCCGCCGGATGCGGCGCAGATTGCCGTAGCGGCGGATGGGACGATATCGGCCGATGGCACTCCGGTCGGGGGGCTCGGCCTCTTCCTGCCCGCCGATCCGACCGACATCCGTCACCGTGACGGCGTTCGCTTCGAGGTGCCGGGCGGCACCGTTCCGGTGATCGAAGGGGCGGTCATCCTTCAGGGCTTTCTCGAGAATTCCAACGTCGATGCGGTGGGCGAGATCGCACGGATGATCGAGATCCAGCGCGCCTATGAGCAGGGGCAGGCCTTCCTCGAACGCGAGGACGAACGAATCCGCGGCGTGCTTCGCACGCTCGGCGGGTGAAAGGAGTAGACGATGCGCGCGCTCAAGATCGCTGCCACGGGGATGCTGGCCCAGCAAATGCGGGTCGAGACGATTTCCAACAACCTGGCGAACATGTCCACGACCGGCTACAACGCCCGCCGCGCCGAATTCGCCGACCTGCACTACCAGCAGATGACGCGGCCCGGCACGATCAATGCGACGGACGGCACAGTGCTGCCCACCGGGGTTCAGCTCGGCCTCGGAGTGCGTCCTGCCGCCGTGACGATGATGATGCAGCAGGGCGCGCTGGTGCAGACGAACGGCGAGCTCGACATCGCGATTGAAGGCAAGGGCTACCTTGAATTGACGCTGCCTTCGGGCGCGCCGGCCTACACCCGGGACGGGGGGCTGAAGCTTACCGGCGACGGACTCATCGTGACGTCGGACGGATTTCCTGTCGTGCCGGAGATCACCATTCCGCCCGAGGCACGGTCGGTCTCGATCAACGCCGACGGCGAGGTCTATGCCTATTTCGACAACCAGGTCGAGGCGCAGCTGCTGGGCCAGTTCACGCTGGCGCAGTTCACCAACGACAAGGGGCTCGAGGCTATCGGATCGAACAACTTTCTTGAAACCGAAGCTTCCGGTCCTCCACTTGTCGGGGAACCGGGCGACGAGGGGCTGGGAACTGTCCGGCAAGGTTACCTCGAACAAAGCTCCGTCGATGCTGTTCGCGAGATCACCGAACTGATCGAGGCGCAACGCGGATACGAGCTTAATTCCAAGGTGATCACGGCGGCGGACCAGATGCTCAGCGCGACGACACAGGTGCGGTGATGCGGACTGCGCTCATGATCCTCACGTTACTTTGCGCCACCCCGGCGCTGGCCGATACCGTGGTCGCGGCGCGCACACTGCGGGCGCAGTCGATCATCAGTCCGGGCGATGTGACGCTTACGGCGGGCGAGGTCACGGGCACCTACCGCACACTGGACGAAGTGCTCGGCCTCGAGTCGCGCGTCGTTCTCTACGCGGGTCGACCGGTGAGGATCGAGGATCTCGGACCGCCCGCAATCATCGACCGCAACCAGGTGGTCCCGCTGATCTACGACAGCGGGGCCATGCGGATCATGGCCGAGGGCCGTGCGCTGGGCCGCGCGGGCGTCGGCGACATGCTGCGTGTCATGAACCTCGCGTCCCATGCGGTCATCACCGGCCGCGTGCGCGAGGACGGGACCGTGACGGTCGCCCCGCCGGGCGGCGGGTATTCCTCATCGAACATGACGAACTGACAAGGATGAAACAAATGCGATTCCTCGCCGCAATCACGCCAGCCGCCCTCGTGGCTCTCGTCGCCTGCGACCGGGTGGAAAAGATCGGGCAGACGCCCGACCTCACCCCGGTATCAGCAACAGCCGAGATGCATGCGATGACCGTTGCCGCGCTTCCGACCGACCTGCCGGCCCGTCGGGACGCGGACAATGCCTCGCTCTGGTCCGGCAATCAGCACTCGCTGCTGGGGGACCGTCGGGCCCAGAAGACGGGCGACATCCTGACCGTTGTGATCGAGATCGACGACGAGGCGGAGTTCTCCAACTCCTCCGAGCGCGGCCGGTCCGGGTCCGAGAGCATGTCGGTCGAGAGTTACCTTGGCGTGCTTGAAGGCGAGCCGTTCCGGCAGACGGGGATCAACCCCAACATCTCGACCAATTCGTCCTCCGCCTCTGCCGGAGACGGGTCGATCCGGCGCAACGAGAAACTCACGCTCAGGGTCGCGGCCACGGTGATCGGGCAACTGCCCAACGGCGTGCTGCAAATCCAGGGGCAACAGGAGGTGCGCGTGAACTACGAACTCCGCGAACTCCTCGTCACCGGCTATGTGCGCCCCGAGGACATATCGCGCCAGAACGAGATCGCGTATGACAAGATCGCCTCCGCGCGCATTTCCTACGGCGGTCGTGGGCAGATCACGGATGTTCAGCAGCCACGCATCGGTCAGCAGGTGACCGATATCCTGATGCCGTTCTGAAGCCGGTCAGATGGGCAAGCTTCTCCCCGTTCTCCTCGCCGTGATCGGCCTCGGCGGCGGCGTGGGTGCCGGTCTGGCACTGCGCCCCGAGCCGGAGGCGGCCGTGGTCATCGACCCGTGCGGCGATGGCTCCCAGCCGGTGCCGGTCGATGCCGGGGAGGCTGCCCAGGCGGAGGAAGACCCCTCCACCGAGTTCGTGAAGATCAACAACCAGTTCGTCATTCCCGTCATGGACAGCGGGAGCGTGTCGGCACTCGTCGTCATGGCGATCTCGGTGGAGGTCGAGCAGGGCAGCCGCGAAGGGGTTTATCAGCGCGAGCCCAAGCTGCGCGACGCCTTCCTCCAGGTGCTCTTCGATCATGCGAATGCGGGCGGCTTCGATGGGGCCTTTACCGCGGGTCCGACGATGCAGACGCTGCGAACGGCCCTGACCGAGGTCGCGCGCGGTCTTCTCGGCCCCATCGTGGTGGACGTTCTTATCACGGACATCGCCCGGCAGGATACCTGACGAGGGTTAACGGCCCTCGTTCACCCGCCTTTGCGCCGCCTGCCGGTCTTCTGCCTCTTGCAATCGGCCCAGGCCTTCCAGCGCCTGGGCGCGCCCGAATGCGCGGGTCGCCGCCGCCCGCTGTTGCTCCAGATCGGCCATTAGTCCCGCGAGGTCTCGCCCCAACGCGATACGTCGGCGTCGCTGCCAGGCAAGCCAGCGTCCAAGCTGGTTGGAGACCCCTCCACCCGATGCAGCGGCCATCGCCCGTGATTTTTCTGCGTCGAGTTCTGCGATCCTCTTTTCGATCACGCTGACCCGTGTTGAGACTGACCGCAACGCGGCGAGTTCCCGGTCGAGCATCATGCGCGCGAGGTCCTCCATTCCTGCGAGCGAGTCCGTGTTCATCCGCGTGCCCGTGCCTTGCGCCGGATTTCCTCGGCAAACCGGATGGCGACCGCAGCAGCTTGGTATTGCTCCGCCCGGATCTCCTCGCCGATGTCGACGGTCGCGTGTATCGCGCGGGCCGTGGGCGGGTCGCGGTGTATCGGAACCCCTGCCTCCTGCGCGGCTTCTCGGATGCGCGCCGCAACTTCGTCGATCCCTTTCGCCACGCACACCGGGGCGGCCCCCGGCAGGCGCGACCATTTCAGCGCGACCGCGTAATGTGTGGGGTTCACGACGACCACGTCGGCATCAGGCACGTCGGACAGCATCCGGTTCATCGCGATATCGTAGCCGCGTTGTCGCCGGGCCTGTTTCAGATGCGGGTCGCCCTCGTTCTGCTTGGATTCGTCCATCACCTCCTTGCGCGACATGCGGTTCTTTCGCATGTGTTCCTGCTTTTGCCAGGTCAGATCGATCCCCCCGATCACGCCGGCGATCACGAGAACGATGAGCAGGAAGTCGAGACAGAGGCCGAGCAACATCGTCGTTGCAATGCCCGGGGTGAGGCCGATCGTGCTCACCATTTCGGGCAGCCGCCGCCACAGGAAAAGTCCCAGGACCAGGGAGTAGATCGTAAGCTTGGTAAAACTCTTCGCGAATTCGAACAGCCCTGCGCGTCCGAACTTGTTCTTGGCATTGGCGACGGGCGAGATGCGCGAGAGTTTCGGTGTCAGCTTCTCGGGCGCGACGACAAAGGCCCGCTGCGCCACGATGGTCACGAGGACGGCGATCGCGGGCACGGCAAAGAGTGGGGCGACGCCAAGCGCCACTTCGCCCAGGATCGTTCCGAGAAACGGCCTCCCGCCACCGGAGAACGCGTCGCGGGACAGCGGGTCCGCGCGCCCGAGCAGCCCGGCGAGCGAAGCGCCAAGGTCGCGCAATGATGCGGCGCCGATCGCCGTTCCCGCGATGAGCAGACCGAAATAGGCGACGGCCGTGTTCATGTCGGTCGAACGCGCGATCTCGCCCTTCTTGCGGGCATCGTCGAGCTTCTTCTGCGTCGGCTCGTGTTCTTTTTCGGCGGCGTCCGTCTCGTCCGCCATCACGGGGCTCCGAACGGGGCGTCGAGAAAGGCGAGAAACGCGGCGCGCCAGGTTTCCAGCATCAGCGGCGCGGCGAGCGCGAGAAGGATGAGCCCGCCGGCCGTGATTGCCGGCGCCCCGACGAAGGCGACCATGAGTTGCGGCATCGCGCGGTTTATGACGCCGAGCGCAACATTGTAGATGAGGGAGGCGATCACGAAGGGCGCCGCCAGTGTGAAGGCGAGCGCGAAGGCGCGCCCGATCCAGCTGACCCCCCATGTCATGATCGGCTCGGCACCCGGCAGGCGGCCGGGCGGAAACACGGCGTAGGACCCGATCAGGACCTCGGCGATACGGACGTGCAGGTTGAACATCACGGCGATGGCGAGCCCGCCGAGCACGAGGATATGGCCCATCGCGGGCAGGGGCTCGACGGCGGCATTGCCAAAGATCTGCGACAGCGAGGTAGACTGCGCTGCGATCGTTCCGGCGATCTCGAGCGCCATGACGAAGAGCCGGATACTGATCCCGATGGCGAGCCCGGCCAGCACCTCTGCACCGAGCCAGAGGGGCAGCCCCCCCTCGGCCACGATCTGCGCGTAGTGCGGCCGGGCCGCGGGGGCGACCACTGCCGTGAACGCAACCGCTATCCCGAGCCGCACGCGGGCCGGGACAAGCCGCTCGCCGAAAGCCGGAAGGAGTGCGGCCGCGGCGCCCACGCGCAAGAAAGTCGCAATGGTCACGAGCAACAGGGTCTCCCCGAACTCAAGCAGCGCCGAGAGGTCGCCGGTCATGCCTGCACCATCCCGACCAGGGACGGGCGCGCGTCGGTCCCGATCTCGTCGAACGAAAAGACCGGCGTGGACAGCCCTTTGGCGGTCAGGACGGTGCGAAGGAACCGCCTTCGCCGGGCCGATGTCACGACCGCAGGGTAGATCCCCCTTTCGCCGGCCTGCGCGATTCGTTCGGCCAGCCCGGAGGCGAGCCTGTTGAATTGTTCGGGCGGCAGGGCGATGTCGCTGCCCCGCTCACCCTCCATCTGGTAGGTAAGGAACGCCTCCTCCCATTCCGGGGCAAGCTGAACAAGCGGGAGTGTGCCGTCTTCCCGCTTCACCTCTGCGACGAGCTGAAAGCCCAGGCGCTGACGGACGTGCTCACAGATCGCTTCGGGTGTCGGCAGGGCCGTGCGCCCCTCCGCCGTCGCCTCGAGTATGAGCGGCAGATTGCGGATGGATACGCGTTCCTCGAGCAGCAATCGCAGCACCGAAAGCAGCAGGTCGACGGGAACCTTGTCCGGGATGAGCTCATCGAGGAGCCGTTGGTTCGCCTCGGCCCGCACGGGGTCGGACAGGTTGGTAAACTCGGCGAGAAGGAGGCGCAGCCCCTTGAGCGTCAGCAGGCGGGCGAAGTTGCGTTTCATGACCTCCAGCAGGTGGGTCGCGAGGACTTCGGTAGGGGCCACGACCGTTGCCCCCTGCATCGCAACGTCTTCCTGCGCCTCGGTCGCGATCCACCGCGCGGGGGCGCCGTAGACCGGTTCGCTGACCGCATCGCCGGGCGGCAGGTCCGCCTCGTGCCCCGACAGGATCGCCAGAGCCCGACCGGGAAAGAGCACGTCGCGCGCCTGTTCGACCCCCTGGACCCGGATCACATAGTGGCCGGTCGGCAGACTCGCGTCGTCGGTCAGGCGGATCTCGGGCAGGATCAGTCCGTAACTGGCGGCGACATGATTGCGCATGTTGGCGATGCGCGCGTCGAGCCCCGTCGACGGGTCGAGCACCATGGTGACGAGGTCCGAGGCGAACTCGACGTGAATGTCGTCGAGGTCGAGCACATCTCCGAGCGAGTCCTTGCGCGGGGCCGGGTCCGCCGCAATGTCCTCAGCCTGCGCAACCTGCTTTTCCTGCCGGAGTCGAACCGCGCCGCGCCAACTCGCAACGCCCAGTGCCACCGCTCCGGTGACGAAGGGCAGGAAGGGAAGACCCGGCACAAGTGCGAAAAGCGCAAGCAGCACCGAGACCGTACCGAGGGCGGCAGGATACCGGCCGAGCTGGGCGAACAGCGCGAGGTCGGTGGACCCCGTAATGCCGCCGCGCGAAAGCAGGAGGGCCGACGCGATCGAAATGATGACGGCAGGGATCTGGCTGACGAGCCCGTCGCCGACGGTCAGGATGGCATAGGTTTCGAAGGCTCGGCCGAGCTCCATGTCGTGAAGTGCCACGCCGATGACGAGGCCCATGACGAGGTTGAGCAGCGTGATGAGGAGCCCGGCAATGGCGTCGCCCTTGACGAATTTCGACGCGCCGTCGAGCGACCCGAAGAACGTGGTTTCCTGTTGTTCGAGTTCCCGCCGCGCCTTTGCTTCTTCATGGCCGATGGCGCCCGAGGAGACATCGGCGTCGATCGCGAGCTGTTTGCCGGGCATTCCGTCCAGGGCGAAGCGGGCGCCCACCTCGGCCATACGGGCCGCGCCCTTCGTGATGACCATGAAGTTCACGATGAGAAGCACGCCGAAAACGACGAGGCCGAGAAAGATGCTCCCGGACATGACGAAGCTCGCGAACCCTTCGATCACGTTTCCGGCCGCTCCCGTGCCGGTATGCCCGTTGCCGATGATGAGCTTGGTCGATGACACGTTCAGCGAGAGGCGCAGCATGAGCGACGCGAGCAGGACGGTCGGGAATGACGAGAAATCGAGCGGCCGCTCGATGAAAAGCGTGACCGTGAACATCAGGATCGCGAGGGAAAAGGACGCGGCGAGACCGACGTCCAGCACCCAGGCCGGCATCGGAAGGATCATCATGACGATGACCGCCATCAATGCCATCGCCAGCAGAATGGTCGGCTGAAAGACCTTCGCGAGTCCTATCCCCCGTGTCGGGGCCGTTGCTTCAACCAGCGCCATTGAAGTCGATCAGCCGTGTGGCGTCGGTATGCTCAAGCGGGACGAGCGAGCCTGGCGTTCGCGAACCCGCGCCCGCCTTGAGCAGCGGGAACGTGTTGACCCGTGATGGGATTGCGGTCTCACCCGTCTCGGATGTTCCGGTGGCGAGGATCGGGTCGAGTGGCGCGGGGAGCGGCGCATCCGCCACATTCGCCAGATGTTCGGCAAAGTGGCCGATATAGCGGTCGGCATGTTCGGGCGTGCGTGAGTGATAGGCCCCGGCGGCTTTCGTCCAATCGCCCTTTTCCGCGTAGAGCCGGTTGAGAAAGTCGGCGGCATATCGCCCGCCCGCGATGGGATCGAACATTTCCTCGAGCGAGGAAAAGCCTTCGTGGTGCCATTTGTAGTTAAGTTGAAAGCAGCCGACGTCAAAGCTGCGCGCCCCGCGCTTGTAATGCTCATACGCGTAGGCGCGCGCGTCGTCCGCGGTTTCGAACCAGACGCCTTTGCCTTCCATATTGACGGTCCATGGCCAGGGGCGCGTGGTCCCGTTCCTGTAGCGGCCAGTCTCGGTAAGCGTGATGGCTCTCAGCACTGCCACCGGCACACCGCTTTCACGTGCGACGGTCGCGGCGGCACGTTCGCATATGGCTGACGGATCGGCGGCCGCGCGCCCCGCCTGCGGGGTCATCGCCAACAGGGCAACGGCCATGAGCCGCGAGATGCCGCCGAATGGCGTCGCGCATGCGACCGCCGGGCATGTTCCGAACATTCCATCCTCCACCGCAGTTCTTGCAGGTTGAGGAAAGAGTACGTGCCGAGAGTTGATAAACCGTAAGTGTCGGACGGATTCCTCGCGCGCTCAGGGGTCTTGCGGCGCGGCCCCTTCCGGCGGGTCCCCGAGGGTCGCGAGCAGAGTTTCGAGCGTGGTCCGCGTCAAACGGCTCGCCTCGATCAACGTCTCGCTGCGTGCGAGCGGCGGGGCGGACGCGCTCGCCGCTGAAGTCTCCAGAGTTGTCATGAGGTTCCCGGCAGGACCGAACTGCGGGTCATCCGCCTGCGTGATCTGCTCCCAATCTGCTCCCAGCCAAGCTTGTCTTATCGCTTCTTCCTCGTCTCCCAACGCCTCGTAGATCGCCCGTGCGCCGGCATGGTCGCGCGCCATCGACATGGCCGCGGCGCGCAGGTTCATAGCCTCTCGTGAGCCGAGTCCGGCCAGGTACCCGACGGCGACGTTGGGTTTGGATTGTGCCAGTGCGATGCGCGCGTAAATCATGCGGTCTTCAGCCTCCGGCAGCGCACCGGCTCCGTCAAGCACGCTGCGCGCCGGGGCGGGAAACCCCAGGTCAAGAAAACGGCGCGCAATGGCGCGTCGCAGCTTAGCCGGAAGAGTCGCGGCTTCATCAATCCTCGACACGGCGCGCGACAGGAACTCCTCGTCGGACGGATCGATTACAAGGAGCGCGAATACCTCACGACTGAGGTCGATGGCGACCTTGCCCGTCGCTGTGCCATCACTTCGGGCTCCCTCAAGCCTTTGAAACGCTTCCGCATATCTTGCGGCGGAGGCAAGGGCTCGGATCTCGGCGAGGGCGAGGGCCGCGCCAGTTTCGGTTCCCCGGTGTTCAAACCCCACGCTTTCGACGAGCCGGATCAAGTCGTCGGGCACCGGGTCGCCATGGGCAAGTGCCGCCTCGACACGTTCGATCAGGGCGTCGGGTAGCAGATCGTCCGCCCTTGGCAAAATGTCATCCAGTTTGGATTGCGCGGCGTCCGGTCGCCCGTCCGCAAGATCCCGACGCGCCTCCAGCAGGCCGAGGTTCGCGGTCGGCGTCTCAAAGACCCTGGCAGTTGCTGATTGCAGCGTGTCTGCCGTCACAGTATCCCCGAGCGCGAGGAATTTCGCCGCGAGGGTCGGACCAAGGTGGCGGCGCAGGTGCGGCGGAAGTTCTAGAAAAGTCCGCCGGATCGCTTCGCCATTGATCGTCTGGTACTTGTAGAGTGCTGGTTGCGCCGCCGCGGCCCAGAGCGAAACGAGCCCGTCGCACGCCATCTGGGGAATGACTTCAACTGCGGCACGCGCCCGGCCGTCGTCCATGATTTCAGCCATGAACGTGAGGATGTCGGGCCGTTCGATGTCGTCCGCGTAGCGTTCCAGAACGACCAATGCCTCCGCGCCGAAGGTGATATAGATGTAGTGACGGACGAGTGCAGTGACGCCGGCTCCGTCCGCTTCGTCGAATTCCCCGATGATATCGGACCTGAAGCGGCCGATGTCGGCGCCGTTCGTGAGTGGAGCGCCCCAGTCGGAAACCTGGAAATAGCGGTCCGGGTAACACGAGTTGCCGTCATCAGTTCGCGACGTTTCGGCCTCTCGCGTTGCGTCATCGACACTGGTGATGATGCTGACGTGACCGCCCTCTCGCACCGGAGCAAGCGGAGGATCAGGAGACGGCTGCGGGGGGGGCGAAGGAGTTTGCTCATTTGGCGAAGGGAGATCCGCTTCCAGAAGGCCCTGCGACGCTGCGCGCGATATCTGGTCCAGAAGCGCCGATTCCGTGTCACGGGCGCGGGTCGACCTTGGCTCCGGCGGTGCCGGTTCGACGATGGCTGGGAGTTCGGCAGTCGCCTCGAACGGAGCTTTTTCTGGAGTGCGTATGGCAGTTGCATTCGGAGCTTGCATGGCGGTCGTGACATCCGGCCGGTCGGGCAGGATCGGCAAGACGAGACGTGGGCCAGGCCGTGAATGGCGTACAACGCCCGACGAAGGGATCGCGTTCGGCGCCGCGGACTCACCGAGGACGACCCGCGGCTCTGCAGGTTTCGAGAGCGGTCGGTTGAACGCCGCGAATTCGGGTGGGGCAGGGCCGTCATGGATGTCGAGCGCGACATACCCGCCGCCCACGTCAAACGGCCCCGCGTGGCAGTCGCACTCGAACGCTACGAACAAGTGACCCTCTCCTCGATCCTCGATCCGTCTGATGCGGTTTCTAGGGATCAGGTCGAACGCACGGTCCAGATCGTAGCCGCGCACCGCGTTCTCGAGCCGGAATTCGACGCCGCCTTCGACACGGCGCACATTCCACTGTGCATCCGTGCCGACTGCGAGGACGAGCCTCGTGAATGTCGGGTGTTCACCCGATGTGACCGAGACGGCCTGGGCCACCGCAACACAAGGCGATAGTACCAGAAGCAATAGGAAAAGGAGCTTCATGCAGCGTTCTTGACCTCTTTCAACGCGTCTTCGAGATCGGCGAAGCTCGGCCTGATATGACTCGGCGTGTTCTGGCGCCCGACCTCGATGCAGATGTTCGTCGAGTGGTTGTGGAGGTTCGCCACCAGAACCTCCCGGATCAGCTGGTAGAAATGCGCGTCCTCTTCCACCACGGTCTTTACTTTTGCTGCGAACGGGCCGACCAGGCCATAGGCGAGGAAAACGCCGAGGAACGTCCCGACCAGGGCGCCGCCGATCAGCTTGCCGAGGATTTCCGGGGGCTGGTCGATCGATCCCATGGTCTTGATCACCCCCAGAACGGCCGCGACGATCCCAAGGGCCGGAAGGCCGTCGGCGACGGCTTGCAACGCGTGACTGGAATGCTGGGCGTGGTGGAGGTTGGCTTCCATGCGTTTCTCCAGCACCTCCTCGACCTGGTGCGGGTCGTCGTAATTCATCGAGGCCGATCGAAGGGTGTCGCAAATAAGGTCGATCGCTTCCCGATCGGCGAGTATGGCCGGATATTTCTGAAAGATAGGGCTCTCAGCCGGCGCCTCGATGTGCTCCTCGAGGGCGACGGCATTCTGTCGCGCCTGCCGGATGAGTTCGAACAGCAGGCACAACAAATCCTTGTAATCCTGTGGCTTCCACTTCGGTCCCTTGAAGACCTTTCCGATGTCCTTCATCGTGTGCTTGATGGCGGCCATGTCGTTGGAAATTATGAATGCCCCCGCCGCCGCGCCGCCGATCATGGTGAATTCGAACGGCAGCGATTTCAGGATGATCCCCATCTTGCCGCCGGCGGCGAGGTAGCCGCCGAACACCATTACGAAGATCATGCCGATCCCGACGAAGCCGATCATGTCTGATTTCTCCCAGAAAAACGGTTGTCTTGGCCTGGTATCGCAGAGGTGGGTTAATACTTCGCCATCGCGCGTCGATCATTCGGTGGGCGCGGTCGCATTCCGTCCGGCGAGAAGCACCGAAATCGCATATGCGGTTTCCGGATCGAGGCCGGCCATGATTTGCGCCGCTGCATCTGTCCGCATGCGCGACAGGAAGCCTGCCGCGAACTCCGGATCCATCGCGGCGAACACCTGAGCGGCCTGTTTTGGCTTCATGTTCTCGTAGACCGAGGTCAGCTGGCTCAGGTCGTCTTCCGCGGCTTCCGCCGAAAGGGCGATCATGCGTTCAAGCTCGTCTTCTGCTGCCTTCAAGGCATCGAGATTCTTGCGCACTTGTGCTTCTGCGACCGAGATCGCTTGCGCTCGCTCGTCCAGCGCGGCTTCACGCGCGGCCAGATCGGCCTCGCGTTCCTGCAGGAGCGCGAGGACGGATGCGATGTCCGGGTCGGGCGTGCATTCCTGCGGGGTCCCGGCATCGGAGCTGGAAAGCCCGTTCGCGATGGCGTGTCCGGTTTCTCCGCCAAGGCGCAGGATTGCGGAGGCGAAGAGACTGAACGCGATCACCCACAGAATCCCGCGTCCAGTGCGCCGTCGCGTCTTGCCCGCGGAGCGCTTTGTCTCGCCGGTCATGCTTTCCCTCCAGGCACGGCGTGCCGCTTGCTGGAAAACAGGGGTGCGCGGTCGTCCTCAGCTGTGTCACCAAACGATGGCGAAGCAGTTGTGCGTTCCCATTCGGCATCCTGTGCCGTTTCCACCGGGCTGCTCGGCGGCGGGTCCGGCAGATCGTGCAGGGACGCCATCATCAGTTCGAGCTTCCGAGCGCTGTCTTCCGCGCGTTCGGTCAGGGCGGTCAGTGTCGACGAACTGCTCGCGGCAGCCTTCCGGGCCTGATCTAGGGTCCTGGTCATGTCGTCGACCTGGGCCGAGAGAACGGCAACGGCGCCCCCGACCCCGTTCTCGAGATTGTTGAATCGCTTGAGCCGTCGCGCCAGCACGATGCAATAGAACGCGGCGCCGACAGCCCCGAGCGCCAGTAGGGCATCCGCGGCGATGCCGGCGAGCAGCAACCAGTCGATCTGAAACGGCATATCGGGTCCTTTCCGCGTCAGTTCAGCACGAATTCCATCACGAGGAGGTCGCGCACGCGCCCTTCCCCGGTGACGAGTTGCACACGGCGGAGCATTTGGGCCCGCAAACTCACGAGCGCCGCGGGGTTCTCCAGATCGGCGACGGATACCGCGCGAAGGTAGGAGTTGAGCACATCCATCACGCGGGGCACGAGCGTCGTCACGTCGTCGAGGTGCTTCGGGTCTACTTCGAGCTGTGCCTGAAACCGCAAGTGCCGGTTCTCGGTCATGCGACCTAGCGAAATCACCAATGGTTCGAGAGGCACGAAGGCCACGGGCGCAAGATCGGCCACGGGTTTGCCGGGCGTGTCATCCTTTTCGGCATATTCGTCGCCCAGAATCATACCTGAGTAGACGGCGAAGAATCCGCCGCCACCAAGCGCGAGCGCGAGCAAGGCGCCAATCAGAAAGCCCTTCTTCCCTTTTTTCGCGGGCGCGGCGTCGTCGCCGTCACGCCCGGTCTGATCCTGTTCTGCCATCTGCTCCGGCCCTTCAATTCGAATCGTGTATAGACCGGCAGGGGCTAACCGATTGTTAAGTGCATTCGTCCAAGGTGGTCCGTGCGGGGGCAGAAGTGCCCGTGGAATGGAGTCGACCTTGGAACAACTCTCCTCTGTCTGGGCGGCGCTCGATACGCGTCGCAGAATACTCGTCGCTGGGGCGACCGCGGCTGTCTTCGCGGCGGTGCTGGGCCTTGCCAGCATGGCGTCTCAGCCAAACATGGCATTGTTGTACGCGGGGCTTGAGCCGGGACCGGCCGGCGAAGTCGTCTCTGCCCTTGAGGCGCAGGGTGTGGCGCACGAAATCCGGGGCGGGGGCATATATGTCGATTCGGCCGCAAGGGACGGATTGCGCATGACACTCGCGGCAGAGGGCCTGCCCGCGAACTCCGCCAAGGGCTACGAACTCCTCGATGGCCTGTCGGGTTTCGGCACGACGTCCCAGATGTTCGATGCCGCATACTGGCGCGCGAAGGAGGGCGAGCTTGCGCGCACGATCATGTCGGCACCGCATATTAAATCCGCGCGAGTCCACATTGCGACGCCCGGTGCGCAAGGTCTGCGTCCGCGTGGAGCGCCGACAGCATCGGTCGCGGTATCCACGGCAGACGGTACGCTCAGCGCTTCGCACGCCAAGGCATTGAAATTTCTCGTTTCCTCCGCTGTTCCGAGTCTCTCCCCGGATGACGTGTCGGTCATCGACGCCCGCGGGGGCCTGATCCAGGGCGCGGATGACACAGGGTCGGTGGATGCGATCGACCGGGCTGAGGCGTTGAAGACGTCCGTTGAACGGCTGCTCGAGGCGCGCGTCGGCTACGGCAACGCAATCGTCGAGGTTGCGATCGACACGGCGCAGGAGAACGAAACGATCCGCGAGCGTCTGATCGACCCGGAAGGCCGGGTCGCGATTTCGACCGACACCACGGAAACCGCGAATTCTGCCAACGAAAGCGGGAACGCGGGGGTCACGGTCGCATCGAACCTGCCCAACGGCGATGCGTCCGGGGGGGAGGCGACCTCTGCATCCAACGCTTCGGAAACCCGTGAACGCATTAACTATGAAGTGTCGGAAACGATGCGAGAGGTCAGCAGGGGACCCGGTACTGTGCGTAGGCTGACGGTCGCAGTTCTGGTCGACGGTATCCGCGAAGTGGATGCCGCCGGCGAGCCCGTGTGGTCCCCGAGGAGTGACGCAGAGCTCGAAGCCCTTCGCGACCTTGTCGCGGGTGCCGTCGGTTTCGACGAAGCACGCGGCGATACCATCACCATCAAGACCATGGAATTCGAACCGATCCTGCCGGCAGGCACCGAGGCGTCACCCGGCCTTCTTTCCCGGCTCGGTTTGGACGCGATGGCGCTTTTGAAGCTGCTCGTGCTTTCGGTCGTGGCGCTGGTCCTCGGACTTTTCGTCATCCGTCCGGCCTTGCTCGCGCGTGCGGACACCGCGGTCGAGGCGCTTCCTCAGCCGGAGGGGGATTCCCAGGACGCCGGCTTGCCAGCGCTGGATGGGGAAATCGAAGATGGCGCTTTCGATGGCCCCGAATTGGCGGTGGTGTCGGATTTCGACTTCGGTGACGACGCCGGGCTGCCAGCCCTGGGGGAGGTCGACCCGGTGGACCGGCTGCGGCGGCTGATCGAAGAACGGCAGGCTGAAACGGTCGAAATCCTACGCGGTTGGATGGAAGACGACGCCGAGGAGAATGCGTGATGGCACGCTTCACGTTGGAAGATTTCGGTGACGCGCCACATCCGGAACCGCAGGCCGACCCATCACAGGCGGGTCCCGTCTCCGAGGGCGGGTCACAGCGCGATGAGGTCGATACGGAGGAAGCAAGACTTGCCGGTTACGAGGCCGGCTACCGTGCCGGATGGGACGATGCAGTGCGGTCCGAAGCGGAAGATCGGAGCCGTATCGGGGCCGAGTTCGCGCGCAATCTTCAGGATCTCGGGTTCACGTTTCACGAGGCCCGGGCGCACGTGATGCAGGCTTTGGAACCATTGCTGAACGGCATGGTGGAGAAAGTTCTACCGCGCCTGGTTTCGGAAACGATCGGGCAGACGATTGTCGAAGAGCTCATGCCACTTGCGGCTGATGCAGCGGATTCGCCCATCGAGGTGGTTGTGACACCGGACAGCCGTGAGGTCCTCCAGGAGATGCTTTCTTCGGCGACATCCGTGCCATTCAAAATTGTCGAAGAGGCGACATTGGCCGAGGGGCAGGTGTATCTCCGCTCCGGCAAGTTCGAGCGCCGCATCGACATGTCGCAGGCCGTGGACCGGATCGGGTCAGCCATTCAGGGTTTGTATCAATTGAACGAAAGGGCATTCGAAAATGGATGATGCCTCAAAAGCGCCAGAGCATGGGGTGGCGCAAAACCCATTCACCCAAGTCCCGATCGAGGTCACCGTTTCGGTGGGGCAGGCCCGGCCGCTTGTGCGCGACCTTTTGCGCCTCAAGCCGGATGCCGTGCTTCCTCTCGACAAACGCGTGGACGATCCGGTGGAGCTCTTCATCGGTGACAAGCTTATCGCGCGCGGTGAGTTGGAAGAGATCGAAGGCGACCCGGCCGGGCGTTTGGCGGTCAGGTTGACCGAGGTCGCGGACCTCAAATCCGGACTCTGAACCGGATGCCGAAGCCATTTGCAATCGCCGCGTGCCTAGCGTCCCTAACCGTCATCTTCACCGTTATCCCAACGGTCGGGTTGGGGCAGGACATCTCGATCTCTTTTGACGACGACGGAACGCTCGCGACCCGCTCGGTTCAGTTGATCGTCCTCATCACGCTGCTTAGTGTCGTGCCCGGGCTCGCGATCATGGTGACGTGTTTTCCATTCATCGTGACGGTTCTGTCCATCCTCCGCCAAGCAATCGGGTTGCAGCAGTCGCCGCCGAACATGCTTATCGTTTCTTTGGCGCTTTTTCTCTCCTGGTTCGTGATGGATCCGGTTCTGACGGAGGCCTGGGCGCGTGGTGGCGCGCCGTATTCGGCAGGTGAATTGGCGTTGGAGCCCGCGTTCACTGCCGCGCTCGAGCCGTTCCGCGTATTCATGGCCGGCAGGATCGACCCCGAGACATTCGAAACACTGGCCGCTCTGCGGGCGACATCCGAGGTTGCCGAACCGGGACCGGGGGCATCGCTGTCGATCCTCGTGCCGTCCTTCCTTCTGTCCGAGATCGCCCTGGCGTTTCAGATCGGTTTTCTGATCTTTCTGCCATTTCTCATCATCGACCTCGTGGTAGCTGCCGTCCTCATGTCGATGGGCATGATGATGGTGCCGCCCGCCATCGTTTCGCTGCCATTCAAGCTGGCGTTCTTCGTGGTCGCGGATGGCTGGGCCCTGATCTCTGGCGCCCTGGTACGCAGTTACTTCTGACGGCGAAATGGGCCAAACTGCCCCGGAGCTGTTGTCGGGGAACCGGTTCCCCTCAAGACGCGATACGCTTTGCCCGGCCTCAAAGGCCGCGTTCGATCTTGTCGTTTTTGGCAGGCATTCGAAGCACCTTAATTCCTACCTGACCACGAACTCCGCATGTAATGCGCCCGCGGCCTTAATACTTTTAAGGATGTCGATCATGTCCCGGGGCGCCACGCCCAGGGCATTCAGGCCCGCGATGACCTCCGACAACGACGTGCCTTCTGGTATTTCCGCGAGCCCCGTCCCTTCCTCTTCTTCGATCGCGGCATTCGTGCGCGGCACGACGATGGCCTCCCCGTCGCTGAACGGGCTCGGTTGCATGACCAAGGGCGATTCTTCGATTCGGAGCGTCAGGTTGCCTTGCGAAACTGCCACGCGGCTGATACGCACCTCTTCGCCCATGACAATGGTCCCCGATCTCTGATCCACGACGACCCGCGCCTTGCGCTCCGGTTCGACGGTCAGGTTTTCGACCCGGCCGACCGCGTGCGCGGGGGAAATGTCGCCTGCCGAAGAAATGTCGAATACGACCGTACCACTGTCGAGCATGCGGCTGACCACTTTTCCATATCGCTGATTTATCGCCTGCTCGATGCGGCGCGCGGTCGTGAAATCGGGTGTCCTGAGAGCCAGTCGGATCGACTTGAGCTGAGTGAAGTCGAATTCGATTTCTCGTTCCACGCGGGCGCCGGACGGTATGATGCCGGCCGTCGGGACACCTTGCACCACCTCGGCCCCATCGCCTTCGGCGGCGGCGCCGCCCGCGATCACGGTGCCCTGTGCCACGGCGTAGATCTCCCCGTCGGCAGCGTTCAGAGGCGTCATGATCAGGGTGCCGCCGAGCAGGCTGGAGGCGTCCCCGATCGCCGATACGGTTATATCGATGGTCGATCCGGCTCTCGCGAACGGCGGGAGTTCAGCGGTCACGAATACGGCGGCGACGTTCTTTGGCCTGAACTGCTCTCCAGTCACGTTCACTCCGAGACGCTCGAGGATGTTGGCCATGATGTCTTCCGTGAATGGCGCGTTGCGAAGGCCGTCCCCCGTGCCGTTCAGGCCGACCACGAGACCGTAGCCCACCAGGTCGTTGCCGCGGACGCCGTCGAATTCCACAAGGTCCTTGATGCGGATCGTGTTCGCAGAGGCCGGGGGCACGCCGACGACAAGGAGTGCGAGGAGGGTGACCAGGAGCTTCATCGCATGTAATCCGAAAATCTGAGGGCAGAGAGGCGCGCGGTGACGGTATAAAGGGTCTCGATCTGCGCGTAGACCGACTCAAGCATGGTCGCTGTTTCATACGGATCAGCATTGACCAGTTCGCCACGGGCAAGTTCATAGGCCGAAGCTTGCGCAGCGTTGCGCGCCTGCGCCTCTTCGACCCGTTGCTCCGCGGTGCCGATCGATGCACGCAGAGTCGTGACGTCGCCGTCAGCGGCCACGAGGCGCATGGCCGCGCGTTCGAGCAGGTCTGCCTGGCCTTCGACGTCGCCATCGAGGATACCCTCGGCGACGAGCGTTGCAAGGGCGAAACCCTTCAGCGTGTCGCGCACGACCTGGTCATCCGCGCGCACGGTCATTTCGACCGTCTCGCCTTCCGCGACGATCATCGGCCCCATGTCGGTGGACGCGCCGCCGTAACCAGATGCCGCGAAGCCGCCGCCGGGATCGTCGAACCATGTATCAACCGCCGCCTCGATATCGTCCGCCGAAGTCAGGCCGGAGACCGACGCCAAAATGCCGACCATCATTTCTGGAGCGCTGGCAAGGGCCGTCGCATCGGTCGCGCTCCCGGAAAACACTGCGCGATCGGCGATCTGCGTGTTGAATCGCGAAACGACCGCATCGAATTTCTGGCGCGCGTCCACGGCCGTCGTCGTGACCAAAGTCCGATCACGGGCGCTCGCAGCCGTGAGCAGGGCAGGGGACAGGTCTCGTGTGATCGACTGTACGCTTTCAAGGGCGATTTGCGCACCCGCGAACATGCTCGTCGCTTCGTTGTTGGCGGTCTTGTAGGCCTCGTTCGCACGCAGGCTTCGTTCGATTCCGGCGAACGGCCCGAAGTCCCCGGCGACGGCGGCGCCGAGGTCGGCTTTGAGCCCGGTCGTGAGTTCCTTTGCCAGCCTTGCGAGCTCGGATTTGCTTTCACTGGTGAAACGGCGCAACTGAAATGTGTTTGCCAGATCTCCGATGGACAAGTTTGTCATTCTTTACAACCTCATGAGCGTGTCGAGGAGATCGCCGACGGTCTGGATCACCTTCGCATTCGCAGCATAGGCTTGCTCGATCTGCATAAGTTTCTGCATCTCCTGATCGGTATCGACACCATCCGCCAATTCCTGTGTTTTGAGCGCATCCGCCTCGGCGGCGTTGTAGGAGAGCGAGGATTCGATCCGGGCGTGTTCGGCATGGGTGAGCGACAGAAGGTCGGCGGCGAGGCCTGATGCCGACCGGGCCGCACCGAGGAAGTCGCCGGATACCGGTGTGCGGCTGTTCGTCAGCGCGGCGCTGAGGTCGCGGATCAGGCCGGAGTTCCCCACGTCGCCGGGTGCAACGGCCCCCAGACCGTCGCGGATACGCCAAAGCGCGCCGCCTTGACGCGGGTCGCTTGCGCCGTTCACGGCGATGCGCGCGGAGAGACCGAGTTCGTCGGCCGCGGCAAAGGCAGACCCGTCATCCGTGAACAGGCCCGGGTCGCCAGTGGCCCTGGTCGTATCCACGGACGGATCCTGGAAGCGCTCCACGACGTCGCGTGCCACAGCATCCAGTCGGGCCTGAGCAGCTACCGTCCGTTCGTCACGCACCTCGAAAAGGGCCTGAAGGGATCCGTCGCGCACCGGGCTGTATGGTCCAGCGACGTCGATGGAATTGCCGTTGATCGACAGCCCGGACAAGGCGCCGCTCGCGAGGGACATTTCAGGCACGATCACGCCAACGGTCTGATAGTCCACCTCTGCCGCGCGTCCATCGAGTAGGATCGCACCGCCAGTGGTGAAAAGCGCGACCGTACCGTGGTCGCGCTCCACCTGCCGCATCGGCACGATCTGTGAAATGCTGTCGATGGTCTGCTGGCGGATATCCATCAGTGCGGAAGCATCCTGACCGCGGGCGGTCGCCTCCTTGATCTTGTAGTTCAGCTGTTCGACCTGTCCGAGCCCATCGTTCAGGGTGTCGACCGTCATGCCGATCTTCTGGTCCGCGCTCATACGCAAGCCCTGCACGCGGTCCGAAGCATCGTTGAGCCGTGACGCGATGGACGAGGCGGCGCTCTGCACGGCGGCGAGCCGGGCTTCGCTGTCGGGGCGTGAGGCCGCCTCGATCAGGGCGGTTTCGAACGTGTCCATCACGCCGGAGAGCGAGCCGGCCTGGTCCGGTGTGCCGAGGACCTGTTCGAGTTGGTCGTAGAATTCCGACAACGTGGAATCGTGACCCACCGCGGCATCGGCGAGGCGGCGGTTCTGGACTGTGACCATGTCCACGTCCCGTCGCACGCCCACAACGCCAACCCCTGCAGGCCCGCCGCCCATGTAGCGCGGTGTGAGGACGAGGTCGCGTCGGGCATAGCCTTCGGTCGTCGCGTTCGCGACGTTGGACGATACGAGTTCTGCGGCGCGCGATTGCGCGGTGAGGCCCGAAAGCGCATTTGCGAGCGATCCCGAGATGCTCATGACTGGTCTCCTTCAGGTCCCCACCCGTCGTTACCGTTTGATGTTCGTCGTCTCCTGCAGCATCTCGTCCACCGTCTGAATGACCTTGGCGTTGGACGAATAAGCGCGTTGTGTCTGGATCAGGTTGGTGAGTTCGCCTGCGACATCCGTGGTCGACCCCTCACGTGTGAAGCCGATGAGTTCGCCGGTTGGGCCATCGCCTGCGTCCCAAAGAAAGAAGGATCCGGATTGGGGTGAGACCTGGTAGGTTTGGTTCGAGTGCGAGATCAGGCCGTTTGGATTGGGCACGTCCACGAGCGGCACCTGGTAGATCGTGCGGGTAAACCCGGTGTCGTAGGTTGCCGTGATATACCCGTTAACGTCGATCTCGACTGATGTAAGGTTGCCGACCGGCGAGCCGTCCTTGGTGATCGAAACGGGAGCAAAGCTGTCGGACAACTGTGTCAGACCGTTTGGGTCGCCGATCCGGCCGATGGTGAGTTCCAGCGGACCGCCCGCGACGGTCAGGTCGATCGTGCCCTCGGTTCCGTCATAGGCACCGCCCGAGACGACGGAGACATTTTCCAGGGTGCCGCCGTTTGCGCGGCTGTCATCGAATTCGAGCGTATACTGCCCGATCACCGCCCCGTTCGATGCACTGTCGCGGATTGTCATCGTCCAGGTGTTCGACGGGGGATCGCCGAGCGTCGTGGGCACGGTCGGCGCGAAATCCACATCGAGGGATTCGGACGTGCCGAGGTTGCCGAAATACTCGATGGAGAGCGGAAGCGTGTCGCCCGCCGCGCCGTATTCGGTGTTGGTGGCCGGGAGGTTGACGCCGAGGTTCATTCGGGTCGTCGGGTCGCCCGCCTGCTGGTTCACCTGAACGACCACGGGTTCGAGCGCGGTGACCGTATCGCGTGGAAATGTGCCGACTTGGCCGTCGGCATCGGCGGGCCAGCCCAGGAGCACGAGTCCGGTCTCGGTTTTCAACACGCCCTCCTCGTCGGTGCGGAAGGACCCCGTGGTCGTCGTGAGCATCGGGCGGTCCTCGCCCGAGTATTCGAGATAGGCCTCCTGCGTCACCGGCAACATGCCGCGCCCGGAGATGGCTACGTCGAGCGGGTTCGAGGTCGAGATCAGCGGTCCGTTCTCGTCGATCAGGCGCTGGGTCGTGGCCCGCACGCCGCCCGCGGAATAGGTGCCCGCCCCAGCCACGCCGCCGATTACGAGGCTTTCGAAATCCGCTGTAGCCCGCTTGTAGCCGAAGGTCGCGGAGTTCGCGATGTTGTCCGAGATGGTGGACAGACGCGTGGCATTCGCGTTCAGCCCGGCGACGCCGGCACTCAGCGATGAGGAGATTGTCATGGTGCGCCTTTCTGATGCAGCCCTATCGCCCACCGTCCTAACGGCGGGGCGCTTAAGGGCGCCTTAACGGCTAAAATGCAGCGCGTTTTTCCTGTCATCTCTTGGTCCGGAGCAGGATCAGTTCGATCCGGTTGTTTCGCAGCGCCATCGGGTTGCGCGCCGCAGGCTGGCGGTCGGCATGGCCGGTGACGCGCTGCACGCGGCGCGGATCGAGCCCTTGGTCGGCCAGAAGCTCGCGAATGCGGTCGGCGCGCGCGCCGGACATCTCCCACACGGTGTTGTGGGCGAGGACGACCGGTTCCGCGCGGGTGTGCCCCTCGATCGCGACCCCGTTGCGCACAAGGTCGAAGACCCGCGCCATGACTCCCACAAGCTCGACCATCACCGCGGTCGGCTCGGCCGTTCCCGCGTCGAAGAGCGGTTCGCCGTCCAGGTCGAACAGTTCGATCACGAGCCCTTCGTCGGTCAGTTCCGTCACGATATGGCGTTGTAGAAGGTCGGAGGTCATGCTCTCGCCGGAGCGGCCCGTCAGCACCTCCTCAATTTCCTCGAGAGCCTTGGCTTCGGCGGCCTCGTCGACCTCGTTACCCTCGCCTTCGCCCCCGTCCGGCGCCTCGGACGAGGCATCCTCGGCAGTGCTGGGAAGGCCGCCCTGGCCGGTCTGAGCGAGGCTTTCCTCGGTGAAGACGCTGTCGCCACCGAAGGCATCCTGACCGCCGCCGGACACCCGGTTCACCGGGATTGTCGGGCTGAAGTAGTCCGCGATCCCCTTGCGTTGTTTTTCCGTCGTCGCGTTGAGCAGCCACATCAACATGAAGAAGGCCATCATGGCCGTGACGAAGTCCGCGTATGCGACCTTCCACGCGCCACCGTGGTGACCCTCGCCACCACCCTTCTTGACCTTCTTGATGATGATGGGCGCGTTAGTTTGCGCGCTCATCCCACCACACCTCTATTTTCACCCGGGTAAGGGTGTAGCGCCCACGGGGTTAAGGTGCGGTTTACGGGTGCGGAAGTCTGCCGATTTCCTGTGAGACGGTTAACGCGCGGCCTAGAGCAGATTGTCGAGCCCGCGCAGGAGGCCGGTGGTTTCCATCACCTTCTCGGCTGCAAGCAGCGTGCCGGGGACGAGAATGTCGGCGGAGTGGCTGTCGGCGTCATGGGTGATCGTGAGCCGGGAATTGCCTGCGGCGAAGGTACTGGTCACGGTGGCGGAATAGCTGGGCATCCGGATCGAGTGGACCTGAACCCCGTTCACCGTGCCGCCGCGCAGGCCCGGTTCACCTTTCACGGTGGCCGGGTCGACTTCGAACGCAGGTTTCTTGACCTGGCCCATGCGTTCGGCCAGTTCGCGCGCCGTGCCGGTGGGGGCGTCGGTCTTCTTCGGGCGCGAGTAGTCGATGATCTCGAACCAGTCGAGGTATTCGGCGGCCATGATCGAGAAGCGAGTCATCAGCGCGGCGGTGAGGGAGAAGTTTCCGGAGGCGATGACCCCGACGCCCGCCGCGCGCGCGGCTGCGTCGATGTCGGCGTATTCGGCGGCGGTCAGGCCGGACGTGCCGACGACCACGCGCCGCCCGGCCGCGATGGTCGCGAGCGTATGGTCGAGGATCGCATCGGGATGAGTGTAGTCGATCAAGACGTCGAAATCGGCCGCGCCGAGCGCCTCGGCGACGCTGCCATGGCAGGGCGCGCCATGCACCGTCTTCCCGGCGCTGGAGCGTGCGACGCAGGCGACGAGGTCGAATCGCGGGTCCTCTGCCAGGGCCGCCGCGATCGTCCCGCCGGACAGGCCGGTGGCCCCGGCCATGCAGATGCGAACCATGTGTCCCTCCTGTCTCGCCCGCAAGGTGCGACGGGGCGCGGCGGGAGGCAACCCTTGGCGGCACGCGGTCGGTCGGGCAGGGTGGGGCAAAGACACCGGAGGCCCCCATGCGATTTGCCGCCCTGACCCTTGCCCTCATCCTCGCCACCGCGCCCGGCCGCGCGCAGGACGTGCGCGACCTGGCCGAGACCTATGCCGATCTGCCGGAGGTGCAGGCGATGTGGGACGACATCTTCTCGCCCCTCTGGCTGTCCAACCAGTTCCGCCTTGGCGTGCCGCCCGAGGTCGAAATCACGAACGACCAGCTCGACCGGATCGGCGCCTTGCTCGCGGGCGAGATGGAGGCGATGCGGCCCAGGATGCGTGCAATGATGGTGGAGACGATGGCGGGGGCGTTCAGCGCCGAGGAACTCGCAGCGCTGGTCGATTTCTACCGCTCCGAACACGGCGCGGCTGTAATGACCAAGATGCCCGGTTTCTCCACTCGCTACTCCGCCGCGCTCGCCCCGATGATCCAGTCCGCGCAGCAGGCAGTGCTGCCGCAGATCACGTCGATCATGGCGGAGTGAGCGTCGCCTGGTAGAGCTTCACCTTGATCCCGCCGTTGTCGATGACGGGGCCCGAGGTGAGGTCGAAACCCGTAGCATGGGCCAGCGCCCCATCCGAGGTCACGATGCCCAGCCGCCAGCCGCGGAGCCGTTCCGCCATGACGCGCCCCAGGGTTCCGTAGAGCGCGTAGAGCTGGCCCTTGTTGCCGATGCGCGTGCCGTAGGGCGGGTTCAGGATGACGAGGCCCGGGGGGCCGTCCGGCGCGGTGAGCTCCGACAGCGGCTGACAGGCAAAGGCGCACAGGCCGTCGACTCCCGCCGCTTCCGCATTGCGGCGCGCACCGTCGACCGCGCCCTGATCGCGGTCATAGCCATAAAAGCGCTGGGCGGGCACGGGGCCGGAGCCGGACCGCACAAGGGTGGCGAAGCCATCCGGGTCGAAGGTCGCCAGCTTTTCAAAAGCAAAGGACCGGTCGCGACCCGGCTGCAAGTCGGCGGCGATTTCGGCAGCTTCCAGCAGGAAGGTGCCGGAGCCGCACATCGGGTCGACGACGGTTTCGCGCCCGTCGTAGCCACAAGCGCGCAATAGGAGGGCGGCAAGGGTTTCGCGGATCGGGGCCTTGCCCGTGGCGATCTTGTGGCCGCGTTTGTGCAGGCTCTCGCCCGACGTATCCACGCTGATCGTGACGAGGTTGTTGTCGATCCGTGCCTTGATCGCGACCTCGGCGTCGGGCGTCACGGGTGCGTCCATCACCGCGCTCACGGCCCGTTCGATCCGTTCTGCGGCCGCGCCGGCATGGTAGATCTTGGACTTGCGGTTGGTCGCGACCTCGACCCGCACGGGCACATGCGGCTCCAACGTCGCGCGCCAGGGAAACTTGTGCGCGCGCTTGTCGAGCTGGGCGAGGTGGAAGGCCGGGAAACTGCCCAGACGGACGAGCACCCGCGTCGCCCCGCGCAGTTCGAGGTTGGCCCGCCAGACCTCGGACCAGTCGCCCTTGAGCGTGATGCCGCCCGGCTCGGGCTTGCCGCGCTTGAAGCCGAGGGCCGCGCATTCCGCGGCCAGTTGCGGCTCCAGCCCCGGCGGGCAGACGGCGAAGAAATCGAGGTCGGTCATGGGGATGCAGTATGCCATCGCGCGGGCGAAGGGAAATGCTCTGTCGCGTGGCGAACCCGGATCGGCGGGTCTGCGTTGGGCGGGAAAGGAGGCGCATATGATCGAGATCCGACAGACCGGCACCACGCTGACATTTCACCTGATCGACACGGTCACGGGCGAGGATGTTGCGGCGCTGAAATCCGCGGTGGAGGAGGCGTTCGCGCGTGAGCAGGAAATCGGGATCGTCGCCGACCTCACGCGCTGGCACGACGTTACGGGCGATGCGATCGAGGAGGACATGGGTCTCGAGCTGAAACTCCTCGGCAAGCTCGGACGGATCGGGCGCATCGCCTTCGTGTCGGACAAGGAATGGGTGCAGGCGATGGTGAACGCGGTCGGGCCGTGGATGCCCGGGACGAATCTCATGACATTTCCCGGCGATGCGGGCGTGGCGGCGTCAGGCTGGGCGGCAGGTTAGCCGGGCGTGTCGAGCCGGAACTTGCGGAAGGTTTCGCCCGCATAGGTCACGTCCGGCAATTCCCGAGCGCCGAGCCTGCGCAATGCGGCCAGCCGGGTTCGGCTCGGCGGCAGGAGGAAGGTGACGAAGGGAATGCGCGGATCGGCGGCGGCGCGGGCGAGGCAGGCGCGTGCGATCCGGTGACCGGCACCGAAATGGTCCGGCTGCAGGACGAGGCCGAAGTCCCATTCCGCGCCCTCTTTCTGGAACCCGCCCCAGCCGATGTACGTGCCGTCCTCCACGAACGCCCAGTGGCCCAGACCGTCCAACTCCCACGTTTTTTCCTTCGCCTCGACGAAGGCACGTGTCGCGGCGTCGTCCCAGTCGTCCGGCAGGAGCGGCATGTGGGCGCGCAGCCGGCGGTCACGCATGTGCGCGGTGATGAGATCCGGGTCAATCTCGGGCAGGCGGGCAAAGGTGAGCGTCATGCGCGGACCATCTGCGCCGGACCCGCCTGTGTCCATAGGCTTGCGTGGGCGAGGGCCACGCCATCCGTATCGCGACACCCGCAAGCGTAACCCCGAATGCGCGGAGGGCGGGGACGAGATCGGTCAACTGCCCGTTACAACCGGCGACTCGAAATCGGCGCAAGGAAAAAACCCCGGCACAGGGCCGGGGCTTTCAGTCGTTTCAGGCCGTGGCTCAGGCCGGGTCCTTGACGGTCCGCAGGTACGGCAGTTTCATGTCCACCTCGCCGTACTTGGCCTTGGCGTCGTCGTCGGACACAGAGAGCGCCACGATCACGTCGTCACCGGGCACCCAGTTCGCCGGGGTGGCGAGCGGCGCGCCGTCCGTTTTCATCACGCCGTCGAGCGCGCGCAGAACCTCGGCGAAGTTGCGACCCACAGTCATCGGGTATGTCATGGTCAGGCGCAGCTTCTTGTCCGGACCGATGATGAAGACCGATCGCACGGTGGCGCTGTCCGCAGGCGTGCGGCCATCGGGGAGGTAGGCGTCGGCGGGCAGCATGTCGAAGGCTTTCGCCATTTCCAGCCCGTCATCGGCCACGATCGGGAAGCCGGCTTTCGAACCGGAAACCTTTTCGATGTCGCCCTTCCACTTCTTGTGGTCCTCGACGCCGTCGACCGAGATGCCGAGCACCTTGACGCCGCGCTTGTCCCATTCATCGGACAATTGCGCGACCGCGCCGAACTCGGTGGTGCAGACGGGCGTGAAATCCTTGGGGTGCGAGAACAGGATCGCGTAGCTGTCGCCGATCCAGTCATGCAGGGTGATTTCGCCCTGGTCAGTGGTGACGGTCAGGTTCGGGATTTCATCGTTGATGCGCAGGCCCATTTCGGTCTCCTCTCTGCAAAAAATCCGTTCTGCTACAGACGTAAGTTATCCGCGTTTCGCTTGAAGGGGTTGTGGCAGATTGTCCGTCCTGAATCGAGATGTTTCGTGGGTCATTGTCCCAAGCGCTATGACGCAGCGACAGATGCAGGCCTGCTTGCCCCCGTCGCGGGGCGGTGACAGAGTGCGCGCGAACCTGAAACCGGAGGCTTCCATGCTCGAGAAACGTGACTTTTACATCAATGGTGAATGGGTCGCCCCGACCGAGGCGCGCGACCACGAGGTGATCGACCCGTCGACCGAGGAGGCCTGCGCGGTCATCTCGCTGGGCAGCGCTGCGGACGTGGACAAGGCGGTGGCGGCGGCCAAGGCGGCCTTCCCCGGCTGGATGGCGACGCCGGTCGAGGAGCGCATCGCGCTGATCGAAAAGTTCATGGAGATCTACAAGTCCCGCTCCGAGGACATCGCGCAGGCGATCACGATGGAAATGGGTGCCCCGCTCGACCTGTCGCGGAGCGCGCAGTGGGGCGCGGGCTATGCGCATACTAAAGCCTTCGTGAAGGCAGCAAAGAGCTTCGACTGGATCAAGCCGCTGGGCGAGCACGCGCCGGACACGATGATCGTGCACGAGCCGGTGGGCGTCTGTGCGCTCATCACCCCGTGGAACTGGCCGATGAACCAGATCAGCCTGAAGGTGATCGCGGCGGCCATCGCGGGCAACACGATGGTGCTCAAGCCCTCCGAGGAAAGCCCGCTCGACGCGATGATCTTTGCCGAATGCCTGCACGAGGCCGGTCTGCCCAAGGGTGTGTTCAACCTCGTCAACGGCGACGGCGCCGTGACCGGGAGCGCCATGACCGCGCATCCGGACGTGGACATGGTGAGCTTCACCGGCTCGACCCGGGCAGGCATCGCGATCTCCAAGAGCGCGGCGGAATCGCTCAAGAAGGTGCACCTCGAGCTTGGCGGCAAGGGTGCGAACATCGTCTTCGCCGATGCCGACGAGAAGGCGGTAAAGCGGGGCGTCATGCAGATGATGAACAACACCGGGCAAAGCTGTAACGCGCCCTCGCGGATGCTCGTCGAGCGCGCGATTTACGACCAGGCGGTCGAGACGGCGGCGGCTGCGGCCGAAAAGGTCGCGGTGGGGGACCCGCACGAGGAGGGGCGTCATATCGGCCCCGTCGTGAACGAGGCCCAGTGGAACAAGATCCAGGGTCTGATCCAGACCGGCATCGACGAAGGCGCGCGGCTGATTGCAGGCGGGCCGGGTCGCCCCGATGGCATGAACCGCGGCTACTACGTGAAGCCCACGGTCTTTGCCGACGTGACCAACGACATGACCATCGCGCGCGAGGAGATCTTCGGCCCGGTGCTCACCATGATCCCGTTCGACACCGAGGACGAGGCGGTCGAGATCGCCAATGACACGGTTTACGGCCTGACCAACTACGTCCAGACACAGGACGGGGCCAAGGCGAACCGCGTGGCGCTGCGCCTGCGCTCCGGCATGGTCGAGATGAATGGCACACCGCGCGGCGCGGGCGCGCCCTTCGGCGGCATGAAGCAGTCGGGCAATGGGCGCGAGGCCGGTGTCTGGGGCATCGAGGACTTCACCGAAGTGAAGGCCATCGGCGGCTGGGCGGTTGACGCGGCCGAATAAAGCGGGGACCCGGGGCGTCCTGCGCGCGCCCCGGGTCGTCCAAAATCGTGAACACTGTTAACCAGTTTCCGTGATAGACTGATAGCGCCGATAGCCAGAGGCCAGCCGTGCCCTACGCCATCAAGATCATGCCTGAACGGCGCACAGCGTTCTTCCGGTTTGACGGAGAGGTTGATGCGCGCGAGGCGCGGCAGGCTTTTCTCGACTACGTGCGCGCGCCGGATTTCGACCCTACGCATACGATGATCACCGACGCGCGCGGTGTGACCACCACGAGGGTGCGCTTCGGCGAAGTGGTCAGCGGTGTCATCGGTCTCATGCGGGCGCTCAGCCTGTTCAAGGAACCCGTGAAAAGCATCATCCTCGTCTCCGATCCGGACTCGTTCGTTCGCGTGCGCCTTCTCGACCAGGTGCTCGAGACGGCGAGCAACATCCGGGTCGAGATCGTGCATGATGAATGCGACGCATTGGAGCGCGCCGGGCATAGCGGCCAGACCCTGGCCACGTTGACCCGCGGCGCAGCCTGAGAGTCAGTCGAATCCGGGTTCGTCGAGCATGTGGCGGCCCCGCGCATCCTCGACCTCAATCACCCAGAGGTCCGGATCGAAGCTGCGCTGTTTGGCGATACTCGCATCCACCTCGGCCTCGCCCCCTTCCGCAAGCGTCATCCACGTCCGGGCGCCGGTCATCAGGTCGACGGAGCGCTGAAATGCCTGCGCCTTGCCGTCCATCGTGGCGAGTTTGACGAGCACGGCGCCGGCGGTGGCGTCCCCCTTGGCGACCACGTAGGTGGAGATGCCCTCGGCCTGGAGCCGGGCGAGGTAGGCGGAGACCCAGATCCCGGTTGCGAGCCGGCTCATCCGTTCCCGTCTTTGAAATCGAGCCCCATCTCGGAGTAACGCTCGGATTCCTCGAGCCAGTTGGGCCGGACCTTCACCTGCAGGAACAGGTGGATCTTGCGACCGAGGAATTCCTCGAGCTCGGCGCGCGCCGCCTGGCTCACCGCCTTGATCGTCTCGCCCTTCTTGCCCAGCACGATGCCCTTGTGCCCGTCACGGGCGACGTAGATCAGCTGATCCACGCGGGCGGATCCGTCGGGCCGCTCCTCCCAGTTCTCGGTCTCGACCGTGAGCTGGTATGGCAGTTCCTGATGCAGCCGGAGAGTCAGCTTCTCGCGCGTCATCTCGGCGGCGATCATGCGCATCGGCAGGTCGGCGATCTGGTCTTCGGGGTAGAGCCAGGGACTCTCCGGCATCCGCTCGGCGAGCCACTTGCGCTGGTCGTCGACGCCGTACCCCTTTTCCGCCGAGATCATGAAGGTCTCGGTGAAGTCGAAGCGCGCGTTCATCTCCTGCGTGAGGCCGAGGAGGACGTCTGATTTCACCTTGTCGATCTTGTTGATCGCGAGTGCGACGGGGCGCTTGCCCGCCACGTCCCTGAGGTTGTCGAGGATCGCCTCGACCCCCTTGGTCACGCCGCGATGCGCCTCGATCAACAGCACGATCACGTCCGCATCCGCCGCCCCGCCCCAGGCAGCCGCGACCATGGCACGGTCGAGCCGGCGGCGTGGTTTGAACAGGCCGGGCGTGTCTACGAGAACGATCTGGCTGTCCCCCTCCAGCGCCACGCCGCGAATGCGCGCGCGCGTCGTCTGGACCTTGTGGGTCACGATCGAAACCTTCGCCCCGACGAGGTAATTCGTCAGGGTCGATTTGCCCGCGTTGGGCTCGCCGATGAGGGCGACAAATCCGGCACGTGTGGTCATGGCGAGGCCATAGCCCCTTTCTGCGTCCCGCGCTAGGGGGCGTAGGCGGCAAGGAACACGCGCGTACATTCGGCGGCATGGGCGCGGCACCAGTCCTGACCGGGGATTGCATCGTCGCCCATGTGCATGATCTCGGCCGTCGGGCCGCCCATCACCATCCAGTTGAAGAGCTTCGCCGCCTCGCGCGGGTCGGGCACGTTCAGGGATCCCTGCGCGGCATACCCCTCCATCACGCGGGTGAGTCGGTCGAGCGAGGCGCCGGGGCCGGTGTCGAACAGGTGGCGACCGATGTCGGGAAACCGGTTCGCCTCGCCGATCACGAGCCGCCGCAGCGCCATGAGGCGGGGGGTGAGCACGATGGCGAGTTGCTCGCGCGCGTAGTCCTCCAGGAACCGCGCGACCGGCACGTCGCCCGCGAAGTCGCCGACCCGCGCCCGGTGCGCGGCCACCGCGCCGCCGGTCATGTGGGCGATCACCGCGCGAAAAAGCGCCTCCTTCGACGGGAAATGCGCATAGACGGTCTGCTTGGACACGCCAGCCGCCTCGGTCACGGCGTCCATCGCCGTGCCGTGATAGCCGCCGGCGAGGAACAGACCTTCGGCGGCGGTGAGGATCTTTTCCCGTGATTTCGTGCGGCGTGTCGCGGTCATGGCGCGATTCTATACCCGGTGGTTGCGTTAATCAAACTAGACGGTATGGTTTGATTAAGGAATCGGGAGAGACCCATGCCAGACGCCACCTGCACCTGCGGCACCGTTCGGATCGAGATCACGGGCGGTCCGATCATGATCACCGAATGCGGGTGCACGTCCTGCCAGACGGCGGGGCGCGAATTCGGCGGCGTTCTGACGGAGCATGCCACGACACCCTATGTCGTGGTTCGCAAGGACCGGGTACGGCTCGCTTCCGGTGCGGGCCATCTCGAGGCGCGGCGTCTGCCCCCCGAGAGCGATACCCGACGGGTCGTGGCCACATGCTGCGGCGCGCCCATGTACCTCGAGTTCGAGAAGGGTCATTGGCTAAGCATCTACGCAGCGCGCCTGCCCGAGGCGGCGCGCGGGCCGCTCACCTGCCGGACCATGACCAAGGACCTGCCGGACAGCGTCGTGCTGCCGCGCGATGTGCCGAACCCGAAAACACATACGCCCGAATTCATGCTACGCTTGATGGGCGCGTGGATCGCGATGGGGTTCCGCGTGCCGAAAATCGACTGGGCGGAGGAGCGGACGGGATGAGTGACGACAAGATCGAGGTGCGCAACGTCAACGCGCCGGACCACATCACGCGGGTGGACCGGGTGAAGTACGAGGACATGAAACAGGCGCTGATGCAGGTGCTCCCGGATGAGGCGCCCGGCATGAAGGTGTCCGATGCGCAGGAAGCGCTGAAGCCGCTGCTTGACCAGGACCTGTTTCCGGGCGGGGCCAAGTCGGGCTGGTGGCTCAAATGCGTGCAGCTCGACCTCGAGTTCAAGGGCGAGATCGCGCGCGCCGAAAAGCCGCCGGTCCGGCTCTACCGGACCTAGCGCAGCTTGGGCGGACCCGCGTCCGCCTCGCGCTCCAGCACGGATTCCAGCCCCCAGCGCAACCCGCGGCCGATGCGTTCGGCCAGCGCCGACATGCTGGCCGCCTTTTCGGGCGGGAGCACGTCGCGGGCGGTTTCGTGGAACACCTCAAGCCACATCGGGAAATGCTCGGGCCGCACCTCGCCGTTGGTGACATGGGCCTGCATCGGGCTGCCCCGGTACTCCCGGTCCATCAGGATCGCGTTGCGCCAGAAGCTCGCGATCTTGTCCTCGTGCGCGCGCCATTCGGGGCCGTCCTCGGGCGAGACCGCGCGGGCGAAGATCGGGCCCAGCACCTCGTGCCGGCGAATCCGGGCGTAGAAGGCGCGCATCAGGCGGTCGATATCCTCGCGGTCCATGTCGAAACGCTGGAGCGGGTTCTGGTCGGTCATGGGGCTGGGGCGGCCTTTCTGCCGGAGCGGACGAGTGTGAAGATTCCCGTGGCGACGATCAGCGCGCCACCGATCAGGGTGAGGGCGTCCGGGCGTTCTCCGAATGCCACATAGGCAATGACCAGCGCCACGAGAAGGCGGGTGTAGCGAAACGGCGCGACGACCGAGATTTCGCCTGAGCGCATCGCGATGGTGAGGGAGTTGTAGGCCACCGTGCCGAAGATCCCCGCGACGACCACGGCGCCCCAGGCCGCAGGCGCGGGGGCCATGGGCAGGCGCGGGTCGAAGGCCCACATCACGAGGCCGGCGGCGGTGACGACGATGAAGCCGAGCGTGCCGAGCTGACGCCCGGAGACATGCGGCGGGCTGGCGCGCGTGGCGAGGTCCCGGCCCGCGAAGCCCAGCATCCCGATCACCGGCAAAATGACGAGTGGGTCGAACATGCCGGGTGTCGGGCGCAGGATCAGGAGGACACCCGCGAAGCCGATCAGCATGGCGATCCACCGTCGCGGCCCGACCTTCTCGGCGAACAGGAGCGCCGCGCCCAGCGTGACGACGAGCGGCGTGGCCTGAAGGATCGTCGAGGTCAGCGAGAGCGAGACGAAGGCCAGCGACAGCGTGAAAAACAGGCGGCCGATCAGCTCGATGGCCGAGCGGAGCAGGAGGCCGCGCGACAGGAAGGCGCGGGGAAACACCGCCTCGCCCGCGCGCAGAGACAGCAGGGCGCAGATCGTCAGCGCGATGAGCCCGAAAGCGGTGAAGGCCATGCCGCGCGGAATCTCGCTAAAGGCGTATTTCAGGAACGCATCCTCGCCCGCGAAGGCGCACATGGACAGGACCATGAACAGGGAGCCGCGCAGGTTGGGGGACATGGTGCGCCTTCATCGCCGGGGACGGTCGGCCCGTCATAGACCAGCGGCGGGTCGGGGGAAAGGCGGGCGCCGGCAAACGGTGCGCTTGCGCGCGCGCTTTACAAGGCGTGAGTCCCCGCAGGGGCCTCGCGCCCGACAAGGGGCGCTGCCCATTGCGCCGGGTTTGCAGGGCGCAAACCCGCCTATCCCCGAAGTACTTCCGAAACGAAGAAGCGGATCAGCGCTCCAGCCGGTCCAGCAGCGCGCGGGCGGCGGCCTGTTCGGCGGCGCGTTTGGAGGGGGCCGTGGCGGTGGCGGCCTCGCCGTTGTCCAGCCGGGCCTCGATCGTGAAGCGCGGGGCGTGGTCGGGGCCGTCACGGGCGGTCTCGGTGTAGGCCGGGGGCTGCATCCGCCGGGCCTGCGCCCATTCCTGGAGCGCCGTCTTGGCGTCGCGCGCGTCTTCCTCGACGGTTTCGATCCGGTCGCCCCAGAGGCGGGTGATGAGGTCGCGCGCGGCCTCGAACCCGGCGTCGAGGTAGACGGCGGCGATCACCGCCTCCATCGCGTCGCCGAGCAGCGCTTGTTTGCGCCGTCCGCCCGACATCATCTCGGACCGGCCGAGTTTGAGGACGTCGCCGAGGTCGACCTCGCGGGCTACATCGGCGCAGGTTTCCTTGCGCACGAGGGCATTGAAGCGGGGGGCGAGCTGGCCCTCGCTCGCGTCCTTGTCCGCGGCGAGCATCGCTTCGGCCATCACGAGGCCCAGCACCCGGTCGCCCAAGAATTCCAGCCGCTGGTTGTCAGGCCGCGTCTCCGACGAGATCGACCCGTGGGTCAGTGCCCGGATCAGGAGTTCGGGTTTGGCGAAATCGTGCCCGATCCGCTTGGCGAAGGCGGTGAGGTCGGCCGACAACTTCATTCGATCTTCTTGAAGAACCGGTCGCCCCGCCACGTCCAGAAGAACAGGAGGCGTTTGCCCGCCGCCGAGAAGATCACGCGGTCCACCCGGCCCAGCAGGTATTCCTCGGACACGAAGCCGACGCCGTTCGCGCGCTGGCTTACGCGGCTGTCGGTGGAGTTGTCACGGTTGTCACCCATGAAGAAGTAATGGCCCTCGGGCACGGTGAACACGTTGGTATCGTCGAGCCGCCCGTCGCCCACGTTGAGGACCGAGTGCTGCACGCCGTTGGGCAGCGTCTCGATATACTTCTCCTTCACGCAGGTGCCGCCTTGGCCCACCGGGCCATTGGAGCACAGCGGGAAGGTGCCGAAGCGGCCCTGCGAACGATAGATCTCCTCGAACGTGCCGTCGCGTACGAGCGTCGCCTCTTCGCCGTTGATGGACAGCACGCCATCCTGAATCTGGATCTTGTCGCCGGGCTTGCCGATCAGGCGCTTGACGTAATCGGTGCCCAGCGTCGGGTGGCGGAACACCACGACGTCGCCCATCTCAGGTTCCGAGGCGAGGATGCGGCCCGAGATCGGGCACATCGCGAAGGGACAGGAATACTGCGAATAACCGTAGGCCATCTTGTTGACGAAGAGGAAGTCGCCGATCAGCAACGTGTCCTTCATCGAACCGGTCGGGATCCAGAAGGGCTGAAAGAACAGGGTCCGAAAGACGCCCGCGATCAGAAGCGCCCAGAATACCGTCTTGACGGTTTCCATGATCCCGTCTTTTTTCTCTGCCGCCATGTGCCCCTGTCTCCGACTGCTACCCGCGCTACATGGGCGGGTCCGACAGGCGAGTCAAGCAATCGGGCGGGCTTCGATCAGGACGAAGGCCTGCGCCCAGGGATGGTCGTCGGTGAGCGTTACGTGGACGATGGCCTCGTGCCCTTTCGGCGTCATCGCGGCGAGCCGTTCGGCGGCCCAGCCGGTCAAGTGCATGACGGGCTGGCCGGTCTTCAGGTTCGAGACCGACATGTCTTTCCACGCGATCCCCATACGCAGGCCGGTGCCGAGCGCCTTGGAGCAGGCCTCCTTGGCGGCCCAGCGTTTCGCATAGGTGCCCGCCTCGTCCTTGCGCCGCTCGGCCTTCATCCGTTCGGTATCGGTGAAGACACGGTCGCGGAACCGGTCGCCGTGGCGTTCCAGTACGCCGGCGATCCGGTCGATATTCGCGAGGTCGGTGCCGATGCCGAGGATCATGCCTCCGGTTCGCCCGTTGGCGCGGCGTCGTCAAGAGGGATTGCGGGCGCGGGGCAGGTCGGCAAGCGCGGCGGGCGGCAGGTCGTGCAGCGCCGGGTGGTCGAGCGGGTCGGCCGGCTGGCGGCGGCGGATCGGGCGGGTGCGCAGGATCGCGGGGAGGAGGTAGGGCATCGGAGTTCCTTTCGTCTGTGAGGATGGTGCCCGGTTCGCGCGCAGTAAAACATGGAGGTGATCTGAATTATCGTTTAGAAAACCTGCATGAGTGCCCTGGATCGTGTTCACCTGTCCGGCCTGCGCGCCGTCGAGGCCGTGGGGCGGCTCGGATCCCTCGCCCGGGCGGCGGAGGAGCTGGGCGTTTCCATCGGTGCGGTGAGCCAGCGGATCGCCAAGGCGGAGGCGGCACTGGACGTCGTGCTTTTTACCCGGAGCCGGGCGGGGATGACGCCCACGGCGGCCGGGGCGGCTATGCTGGGTCCGCTCACCGCCGGCTTCGCGCAGCTTTCGGTGGCGGTGGGCGAGGCGACGCGGGACCGGCGCGATACGCTCGTCGTCTCGGTCGCGCCGATCTTTGCAGCGCGGTGGCTTGTCTGGCGACTTCCCCGGTTTTCCGCGCGCCATCCGGATGTGAAGGTGCGGATCGACAGTGCCGTGGGGCTTGTCGACCCGAACACATCGGACGTCGACCTCTGCCTGAGGATCGGCACGGGGCCATATCCGGACGTGCGGACGGAAAAGCTGTTCGATCACCGGGTGATGCCGGTCTGTTCGCCCGAGATGGCGTCGCGGCTCGCGGTGCCGGCGGACCTCGCCAATGTGCCGATCGTGCGCGACACCAACACGGACGTGTCGTGGCAGACGTGGCTCGCCCCGGAAGGGTTGAGCGAGGACATCCTCGGCCCGGGGCCAGAGTTCTCCGACGGGAGCCTCTGCTTCGACGCGGCAGCAAGCGGCGCGGGGGTTTTCCTCGCCTGGGAAACGCTGGACCTTCACGCCCTCTCTTCGGGTCGCGTGGTCGCGCCCTTCGACCGGCGGGAGCCGACGGGGCAGAGCTACTGGCTCATATCCGCCGAGGGGCGCAGTATCGGCGCGGCGCAGCGATATTTCACCCGATGGATGAAAGAGGAGCTCGCGGCGGATGGCATCGCGCTCGCTTGAGCGTCAGTCGTCGCCGGTGGCGTAGAGATGCACCACCCGGTGCTCGCAGACGCCGCCGATCGCCGTGAACCCGTCCGGGTCAGCTGCATCGAACCGGTCGATGTCGATGTCGGGAAAGGCGAAGTATTTCGGAATGAAGACGTTGGGTTTCTGCCCGGCGTAGATCACGCGCCGGATACCCGCAAAGCGCATCGCGGAGAGGCACATCTCGCAGGGCTGAAGCGTGGTGAGAAGCGTGCAGCCGGAGAGATCCGGGTCCGAAAGTGCGCGGGTGGCGGCGGACATTGCGACGACCTCGGCATGGCGCGTCGGGTCATGGTGCAGGTGCACCTCGTTCAGGCCGCGGGCCAGCACGGTGTCGCCCCGCATGACCGCCGCTGCGATCCCGGCCTTGCCGTCGTCCTGCGCCTCGTCCAGCGCCCGGTCGATCAGGTCGTTCATCACGGCGATTTCGGTTTCGCTCGCGCCTTCGCTCCGGTCTTTCATCTCGCGCTCCTCGTTCACCGTTATCCAACCGGCGGGCGGGCGCGAGGTTCCCTCAGTTCGGGGTGAGCGACAGGCGCGGCGTGATCGCGCCGGTGGCCTGGTTAAGCGAGAAGCGGAGCAGGGCCGAGTGCCCCTCGACCGCGTCGCTGGCCACGTAGACCTTTACGGGCAGCGTGAACATGAGGCCGACGGACGGGTCGTAACCGGCCTCCAGCGCGGACATGTCGATGCCCGCGAACCCGCTCGTCTCGGGGTAGGTCAGGACGCGGCACTGGCGAAAGCCCAGTTCATCGCGCGGCGGCGACAGCAACAGCAGGAAGAAGCCGCCGAAGGCCGGTTCGCCCACGTCGAGCCTGGCCAGCCGCACGTCGCCGTTGGCGAAGGTGCGGGTGTTTTCCTCCCACGGTTCCGCGACGGACTGCGCGCTCGCCCGCCAGTCGCAGTCTTCCACCGTCACCTGTGCGGCGGCGGGCGTTGCGAGGAGCGCGAGGGCGGTTGTTGCGGCGCGGATCATGCGAACCTCATGGTCAGGATGCTGAGGGCGGCCCCGCCGAAGAGCGCGGCGAACAGCCCGTCGAACACGCGCTGCAGTTTCAGGTAGGCCGCGGCAGCGCGCCGGGTCGAGAACAGGAACGCATAGGCGAAGACGACCGTGATCGAGGTCGCGATACAGGCAAGGCCGACGGTTAGCAGGTCGCGGGCCGGAGCGTCGGGTGACACGACGACGGCGAAGAGCGAGCCCCAGAAGAAGATCGCCTTGGGGTTCGTGAGGTGGACCGCCGCGCCCTTGAGGTATCCCTTGCGAAAACCGATGTCCCCGCGCGTCGGTTCGATTTCGTGATGCTTGGACCGGAAGGCCGCGCGGGCCGAGCGGATGGCGAGGTACATGAGATAGGCCGCACCGAGGTAGCGCAGAACCTCGACCGTCCAGGCGTGGGCGAGCATGATCGCGCCGAGGCCGAGGCCCGCCGCTGTCGCCCAGGTGATCGAACCGGTGATGATACCGGAGGCGACGCCGAGGGCGGCCCGGCGGCCTGAGCCGAGAGCGGTGGAGATGAGCGTGAGGTTCGCGGGGCCGGGTGATCCGACCGCCACGATCCAGACGGCGATGATCGGGAGAAGCTCGGCGAGGGTCATGCCCGCGCCGCGTCCATCAGGCGGCGCATTTCGGCGATGCTGTCGGGCAGACCGCGAAAGATCGCCTCCCCGATCAGGAAGTGACCGATGTTGAGCTCCATCACCTCGGGAAAGGCCGCGACCGGACCGACCGTGTCGTAGGTAAGGCCGTGACCAGCATGAACCTCCAGCCCGAGCGAATGGGCGAAGGTGGCCATGTTGCGCAGCCGTTCGAGTTCGGCGTCCCGCTCGTCGAATTTCCCCTCGGCGTGGAAGTCGCAATAGGCGCCCGTGTGGAGTTCCACCACGGCCGCTCCGATCCGGTTCGCCGCCTCGATCTGGGGCCGATCGGCGGAGATGAAGATCGACACGCGGCAGCCCGCATCGGCCAGCGGCGCGATGAAATGGGCGAGGCGGTTTTCGTCCTTGGCCACCTCCAGCCCGCCCTCCGTGGTCCGTTCTTCGCGCTTCTCCGGCACGATGCAGACCGCGTGCGGCTTGTGGCGCAGGGCGATGGCCTGCATTTCCTCGGTCGCGGCCATTTCGAAGTTGAGCGGCACCGACAGCTCCACGACCAGGCGTTCGATGTCGTCGTCGCCGATGTGACGGCGATCCTCGCGCAGGTGGGCGGTGATGCCGTCCGCCCCGGCCTCCTCGGCCAGCTTGGCTGCGCGGACGGGATCGGGATAGGCAGAGCCGCGTGCGTTGCGCACCGTGGCCACGTGGTCGATGTTCACGCCGAGGCGCAGCTTGCCGCTCATGTCTCGCCCTCCTTGCGGGTCCGGGTCCGCTCCGCCATGCGCTTTTCGTATCTCTTGCGAAGCTGCTTCACGCGCCGTTTCTGATACGCGGTGATGACGGGGCGCGACAACCCGTAAGCGATCATCGCGGCGCCAAGTCCGGGGAGCAGGCCACCGACGAGGTACGGCAGGAACACCCGGTCCAGGAAAAGTTCGAGCCCGTCCCAGTGGGCGACGCGCGGCGTGAAGGCGGCGAGGAAGTTGTGCCAGATCTCCCCGGAGGCATTGGCGAAGGCGTCGACCACCTGCGGCAGGCGCATGTCGCCCACCGGGTTGTCCAGGATGCGGTTGCCGAGCCTCATGCTCATCCCCGCGATGAAAGGGAAAGTGATCGGGTTGCCGACGAAGGTCGCAAGCACGGCGGCGAGGAGGTTGCCCCGCACGATCCATGCGAGAAGGGCGGCCGTCAGAAAGTGCAGGCCGAAGAGCGGAGTGAAGCTGACCAGAACCCCCGCCGCGATCCCGCGCGAAATGCGGTGCGCCGGGTCGGGCAGACGCCGCAGGCGATAGATGACGTAGCGCGTCGCGCGATACCATCCGCCGCGCGGGTAGAAGAATTCGGTTACCGTGCGCAGGTAGGAGCGCGGCTTGCGCTTGAACATCGCTCGGCCCCCTTTCCCTATGGCGCGCGGCTCAGGTCCCTGTGTCTGCGGATCTCGGCGACGTCCGTTTCCGCCTCGAGCACGAGCATGACGGCATGCAGGTGTTCGACATCGCGCAAATCCGCATCGACGCGGATTCGGAAATAGTCCGGCTTCCGGTCCGCGAAATGCAGGTCCGAGAGATTGGCCTTCTGCTCGCCGATCAACGTGCATATGCGACCGAGCACGCCGGGGCCGTTCGCGATCACGATGTCGAGGGTCACGGTATGGATCGCCGGGTGCTGGCCGGAGTGCCAGTGGACGTCGACCCAGCGTGAACTGTCGCCGTCCAGCGCCTCGAGCGCGTGACAGTCGATGGAGTGTACGACCACGCCCTTACCGCGGTAGGTAATGCCGACGATGCGTTCGCCCGGCACCGGCTGACAGCACTTGGCGATGGTGAACCTCTGCCCGGGCTCGAGACCGATGACGGCGCGCTCGGGCTCGATCTTGCTCCCGCCATCCTGCGCGTTCGGATAGAGAATCGCGACCACGTCTCGCGCGGCAAGGTCGGCAGAGCCCAGCCTCGCCAGGAGGTCGTCGGGGCCGCTGAGGCTCAGTTGCCGTGCGGCGGTGGCGAGCGCCTTGTCCGTGGCCTTGCGCCCCACATGGTCGAAGGCCACGCGGGCGAGTTCGCGCCCGAGCTTGATGTAGCGTTCCCGGTCCTCTTCGCGCAGGCGGCGGCGGATGGCGGATTTGGCCCGGCCCGTCACGACGATGTCGAGCCAGGTGCCCTGAGGCGACTGGCCTTCGGCCGTGATGATCTCGACCGACTGGCCGTTCTTGATCCGGGTCCAGAGCGGCACGCGGATATTGTCGACCCGTGCGCCCACGCAGCTGTCGCCGATGCGGGTGTGAATCGCATAAGCGAAATCGAGCGGCGTGGCCCCGCGCGGCAGTTTCACCACCTCGCCCTTGGGCGTGAAACAGAACACCTGGTCCTGATACATCTCGAGCTTCACGTTCTCGAGAAACTCGTCGTGATCCTCGGCGTTCTCGAACCGCTCGGTGAGTGTCGCGATCCACTTGGCGGGATCGACGGCGAAGGGGTTCTCGGCACGTACACCGTCGCGGTAGGACCAATGGGCGGCGACGCCCGCCTCGGCGACCTCGTGCATCTGGCGGGTGCGGATCTGGATCTCCACCCGCTTGCCGTCGCGGCCCGAGACGGTCGTGTGGATCGAGCGGTACCCGTTGGACTTCGGCTGGCTGATGTAGTCCTTGAACCGCCCGGGAACTGCGCGCCAGCGCTGGTGGACGGCGCCCAGGACGGCATAGCAATCCGCCTCGCTCCCGGTGATGACGCGGAAGCCGTAGGTATCCGAGAGGCGCGAGAAGGACTGGTCCTTTTCCTGCATCTTGCGCCAGATCGAATAGGGCTTTTTGGCGCGTCCGAAGACTTCCGCCTCGATGCCGACGGCATCGAGCTCTTTGCGGATGTCCTTGGTAATTTTGTTGATGACGTCGCCCGATTCCTTTTGCAGGTGGACGAAGCGCCGGATGATCGAGGCGCGGGCATCGGGATTCAAGACATGGAAGGCAAGGTCTTCGAGTTCCTCGCGCATCCACTGCATCCCCATGCGGCCGGCGAGCGGCGCGAAGATGTCCATCGTCTCGCGGCTTTTCTGCACCTGTTTTTCGAGCCGCATGGCCCGGATCGTGCGCATGTTGTGCAGGCGGTCGGCCAGCTTGACGAGGATCACCCGCAGGTCCTTGGACATCGCCATGAACAGCTTGCGGAAGTTCTCGGCCTGCTTCGTCTCGGTCGAGGATAGCTGCAGGTTGGTCAGCTTGGTGACGCCGTCGACCAGCTCGGCGACGTCGGACCCGAACTGGGCCGAGATTTCCTTGTAGGTTGACCCGGTGTCCTCGATCGTGTCGTGCAGAAGCGCGGTGATGATCGTAGCATCGTCGAGCTTTTGCTCGGCGAGGATATGCGCCACGGCGACGGGGTGGGTGAAATACGGTTCGCCCGAATGGCGCATCTGTCCCTCATGCATGCGCCGGCCATAGTCGAAGGCGGCGCGAATGAGGTCCGAATTGCTTTTCGGGTTGTAGGCGCGGACCTGCGCGACAAGCTCTTCAGGGTTCAGCTCGGTCATGCAGGTGCGGTCTCAGGGTCAGCCTTGGCCCTGGGCCTCCATCAGCGCGCGCAGGAGTTTCTCGTCCGTCATGTCGTCGTCGTCCGGCTTGTCCGGCGTCTCCTGACCCATGAGCAGCGCCATCTGGTCGTCTTCCGGCTCGTCGACCTCGATCTGCGTCTGGTTCGACTCGATCATCCGTTCGGTGAGGTCGTCCGCAGTCTGGGTCTCTTCCGCGATCTCGCGCAGCGCCACGACGGGGTTCTTGTCATTGTCGCGGTCCACGGTGATGGGCCCGCCGGCGGAGATTTCGCGGGCCCGATGGGCGGCGAGCATCACCAGGTCGAACCTGTTCGGGACTTTGTCAACGCAATCTTCAACCGTCACGCGGGCCATAGAAAGACTCCATTCAATTCGCGGATGTGAAAGGGCTATGTAGGAGGGATGCGCGCCGAACACAAGCGGATTCGGTGGGAGAACCGCCATGTTTCGTTGGGTTTGCCGCTATGTGGCGTTCTCGGGAAGAGCGCGCACGGGGGCGACTTCGGCCTCCGGCAGTTCCGCCAGCAACTCTTCAACCGACTTTCCGAGCAGCGGATGACGCCAGTCCGGGGCGATGTCGGCCATGGGCACGAGAACGAAGGCCCGGTCCTGCATCCGCGGGTGCGGCAGGATGAGCGCATCCGGCGCGGCGGATTTTTGCCTGTCCGCCGGCAGATCGACCCATTCACGAAGCGTGGACTGGTCGGGCAGGATAGAGTCGCCAACAGCGATAAGGTCGAGGTCGAGCGTGCGCGAGGTCCAGCGTTGCGTGCGTTGTCGGTCAAATTCGGCCTCGATCTCGTGAAGTCTTGTTAGTATTTCTTTTGGTTTCAAATCGGTAGAAAGTGCCGCCACGGCATTCACAACGTCCGGCTCGGACCCGGCGGGTACGAAAGGAGACACGAAGAAGCGGCTGAGTGCAGCAACCCTGAATGGACCCGTGTCGAGCCACGCGAGCGCGGCGCGCAGCGTGTCGACGGGACCGCCGGCGTGTGACGTTGCGTTGCTTCCCAGGCAAACGAGGGCGTTACCCCCGGGGAACCCTTCGCCATTCGGTTGCGTCATTCCAGCCAATCCCTATGTTGTCGCGAATTCGCCGCAGCCATTTTTTCCCCTACCACTCACGGCCCGGTCGGCGAACAGAATTCGGAAGGATCGATAATGTTCTACAAGGATGAGCGCCTCGCGCTCTTCATTGATGGTTCGAATCTCTATGCAGCGGCAAAGTCGCTCGGATTCGACATCGACTACAAGCTTCTGCGGCAGGAATTCATGCGCCGCGGCAAGCTCCTGCGCGCGTTCTACTACACCGCGCTTCTCGAAAACGACGACTACTCGCCGATCCGTCCGCTGGTCGACTGGCTCCACTACAACGGCTTCACCATGGTGACGAAGCCCGCGAAGGAGTTCACCGACTCGATGGGACGGCGCAAGGTGAAGGGCAACATGGATATCGAGCTGACGGTCGATGCCATGGAGATCGCGCCGTTCGTCGATCATATCGTGCTGTTCTCCGGCGACGGCGATTTCCGCCCGCTCGTCGAGGGTCTACAGCGCAAAGGCGTCCGGGTGTCGGTGGTGTCCACCATCCGCAGCCAGCCGCCGATGATCGCCGATGAACTGCGCCGCCAGGCCGACAACTTCATCGAACTCGACGACCTCAAGGAAGTGATCGGGCGTCCGCCGCGCGAGCCGCGAGAAGATCGCAGCCTCTCCGAGGAAGACGCGGACGCCTGAGGCGTCAAAGAGCGAGAACGAGACGCCCGGCCGGGGAACCCGCCGGGCGTTTGCCGTTTCACGGAGCCGTTTCCGCGGGGCCGCGGCACTGGACCTCGCGGCACCTGAACATTAGGTGTGCCTCAAGGAGCACGCGCCATGACCAAGCCACCCCTGACCCTCATCCTCGCCGCGCCGCGCGGGTTCTGCGCGGGCGTCGACCGTGCGATCAAGATCGTGGAAATGGCGATCGAGAAATGGGGCGCGCCGATCTATGTCCGGCACGAGATCGTTCACAACAAGTTCGTCGTCGACAGCCTGCGCGAAAAGGGCGCGGTCTTCGTCGAGGAACTGGACGAGGCGCCGACCGACCGTCCCGTGATCTTCTCGGCCCACGGCGTCGCCAAGGCGGTGCCGGCCGAGGCAGAGCGGCGGCAGATGGTCTATGTCGACGCGACCTGTCCGTTGGTGTCCAAGGTGCATATCGAGGCAGAGCGGCATCACGCCAACGGCCTCCAGATGGTCATGATCGGCCATGCCGGGCATCCGGAAACCATCGGCACGATGGGTCAGCTCCCGGAGGGTGAGGTCCTGCTCGTGGAGACCGAGGCGGACGTGGCCACGCTTGAGCCGCGCGATCCCGACCGGCTGGCCTTCATCACGCAGACCACGCTGTCCGTCGACGACACGGCGGGAATCGTGGCCGCGCTGAAGGCGAAGTTTCCCAACATCATCGGCCCGCACAAGGAAGACATCTGCTACGCCACCACCAACCGCCAAGAGGCCGTGAAGGCCATCGCGCCGCACGCCGACGCGCTCCTGGTGATAGGGGCTCCGAACTCTTCGAATTCCCGCAGGCTCGTGGAAGTCGCCCGGGCGCGTGGCTGTGATTATGCCCAGCTCTTGGGCCGCGCGGACGAGATCGACTGGCGTGCGCTGGAAGGCGCCCGGTCGATCGGGCTGACCGCCGGGGCGAGCGCGCCCGAGGTGCTGGTGGACGAGGTGATCGAGGCGTTCCGCGCGCGCTATGACGTGACCGTCGAGACCGTCGAGACGGCGACTGAGAACGTGGAGTTCAAGGTGCCGCGCGTCCTGCGCGAACCTGCATGAGCGCCATCCCCCGCACGCCGCTTCTGCTCGGCCTTGCCGGGCTGATCCCGTTTGTCTGGGGACTCGTGACCAGCTTCGTGCCGGTCCCGGAGATGAGCGACTATTTCGTGGGGTTCGGGGTGCTCGCCGATTACGGCATGATCATCCTCGCGTTCATGTCCGGCGTCATCTGGGGCTTCGCCACACGGGCCACGGGCCGGACGGCACGCCTCCTCTACGTGCTCTCGGTGATCCCGGCGCTCTGGGCGTTCTTCTTCGCCTTCGGGGAATACGCGCTGCTGACGCTGGCCGCCGGGTTCCTCGTGCTCATCCCCATCGACCTTGCCGCGACCCGCGCAGGCCTTGCCCCGCAATGGTGGCCGCGCCTGCGCGTCATGCTGACGGCGGTCGTCGTGCCCTGCCTCGTCCTCGGCCATTTCGCGTGAGTGCCGATCCGGAAACGCTCGCGGTCTATGATGCGCGCTCGGCGGACTACGCGCGCATGGTTTCGGCATGGGCCACGCCGGGGCTCGACACCTTCATCGCCGCGATGCCGCGTCCGGGCCACGTGCTCGACTTCGGCTGCGGACCGGGACTGGATGCGCAGGCGATGATGGAGGCCGGACTCACGGTCGACGCGGTGGATGCCAGCGCGCAGATGGTCGCGGTCGCCTGCGAGGCGGGGGGCACGGCGCGGCAGGCGCGGTTCGACGAGATCGGCGGGACCGACATCTACGACGGGATCTGGGCCAACTTCTCGCTCCTCCACGCCCCGCGCGCGGCGTTTCCGTTCCACCTCATGGCGCTCGCCCGTGCGCTCAGGCCCGGCGGGCTCTTGCATCTGGGCATGAAACTGGGCGAAGGGGAGGGCCGCGACCGGCTCGGCCGGTTCTACACCTACTATGACGAGGACGATCTGGTGCGCCACCTGACCATGACAGGGTTCACGCCGACCGCGCGGTTCCGAGGCACCGGCACGGGGTTGTCGGGCGAGGAAAGCCCGTGGATCTGGATCCAGGCGCATGGTTGACCTTGTCGCGCATACCGACGGGGCCTGTTCCGGCAACCCCGGCCCGGGCGGCTGGGGCGTCCTGCTTCAGGCCAAGGACGGCGACAGGGTCGTGAAGGAGCGCGAGCTTCAGGGTGGCGAGGCGGCGACGACCAACAACCGGATGGAGCTGATGGCCGCGATCATGGCGCTGGAGACGCTGGAGCGGCCCTCTCAGATCACCATCGTCACAGACTCGGCCTACGTGAAGAACGGGGTGACCGGCTGGATTCACGGCTGGAAACGAAACGGGTGGAAGACCGCGGCCAAGAAGCCCGTGAAGAACGCGGAACTCTGGCAACGGCTCGACGAGGCGCAGGCGCGTCACGAGGTCGAGTGGAAGTGGATCAAGGGCCACGCGGGTCATGCAGAGAACGAAAAGGCCGACGAGCTTGCCCGCGCGGGCATGGCCCCGTTCAAGTAGTCACTTTCTGACGTAGGTCTGCCAGAACCAGATGAGAAAGGCGGCCCCGGCGACCGCCCCGAGGAAGCCGAAAGCGACGCTGCCCACCGTCACGATGATGCGCAGGACCAGGCCGCCGATCAGTGCCCCGATCACGCCGATGGCCACGGTGGTGAGGATATCCGTCTCGACCTTCATCAGCCGGGTTGCGACGAACCCGGCCGCAGCCCCGATAATGATGATGAAGACCACGTTCATACCTCAAGATATGAGGTACGAACGCGGTTTCTCAAGCCATGTCAGGCGGATTTCGCGACCGGTGCCACCTTGTCGCGCCCGTGCGGGGCGTCCCAGTCGATGACCGGTCCGACCGGGATGATCCGGTGCGGGTTAATCGATTCGTGACTGTAGTGGTAATGCCGGACGTAATGATCCGGATGCACCGTATTGGCCACGCCCGGCCACTGGTAGAGCTCGCGCGCATAGGCCCAGAGGTTCGGGAAATCGACCAGCCGATTGCGGTTGCACTTGAAGTGGCCGTGGTAGACCGGGTCGAAACGCAAAAGCGTCGGGAGCAGGCGCCAGTCCGCCTCGGTCACCCGGTCACCGGCGAGGTAGCGGCGGTGGGTGAGCAGATCCTCGAGCCAGTCGAGGGACTCGAACAGCGCTCCGACCGCCTCGTCGTAGGCACCCTGGGAGGTGGCGAAGCCCGACTTGTAGACGCCGTTGTTCACCGTGTCGTAGACGCGGGCGTTCACCGCCTCGATCTCGTCCTGCATGTCGGCGGGGTTGAAATCCTGCGTGTCGCCGGTGATGCCGTCGAAGGCCGAGTTGAACATGCGAATGATCTCGGCGCTTTCGTTGGACACGATGGTGTGCCGCTTCTTGTCCCACAGGATCGGCACGGTCACGCGGCCGGAAATCTCCGGATTTGCTTCGGTATAGACGTCGCGCAAGAAGCTTTTGCCCATCAGCGTGTCGCCGGTCGCGCCCACGAAATCGGTGTCGAAGGTCCAGCCGTCGTCGAGCATGTCGGGGTGCACGACCGAGACGTCGATGTGATCCACCAACCCCTTGAGTGTGCGGAAGATCAGGGTGCGGTGCGCCCAGGGGCAGGCAAAGGAGACGTACAAGTGGTAGCGCCCCGACTCGGCCTTGAACCCGCCCTCGCCGGTCGGGCCAGGGGCACCGTCGGGCGTGACCCAGTTGCGGAACTTCGTCTCGCTGCGCACGAATTTTCCGGACTGCGACCGGCCGATCTGGCCGGGAATCCATTTGCCGTTGTCGAGATGACCCATCGGAGCCTCCATTCGTTTCGTCGATTGTAGAGGAAACGCAGCTCTGTGCGAAACGGTTCAGTTGGCGCAAAGCTCGTGCATCAGCGCACACAAGACGCTTTCGATTGAGCGAAGGTCGCCTTTCCTGTAGTGAGTCCCGCGACGATGCCCCAAGAGGGGCCGGAGAGGTTGTCCGCCGAAAGATCGACCCAGATCGGGGATCGGGAGGCGGTGTCGTCGGTCGATGACGCATGGCCTCTCCGCGCCCGGAAGACAAAAGGACCATGCCGATGTTTCGCCTGTTCGCCCTGATCGCCCTCATGCCCGGCATGGCCCTGGCCCATCCCGGTCACCTCGCCGACGCCGCGGGTCACGACCACTGGGCCGCCGGGGTCGCCATCGGCGTGGCTATCGGGGTCGCCATCTGGGGTGCGCTGCGCGGGCGCCGGGACGAAGAGGCCTCGGACGAGGCCGATGAGGCATCCGACGCCGAAACGCAGGAGGCGTGAGATGTCCAGAACCGGCGTGATGATCTGTGGCCACGGCTCCCGCAGCCAGGCCGCCGTCGACGAGTTCAAGGTGCTGGCGGAGAAGCTGCCCGCCTATTTCCCGGACGACTGGATGGTCGACTACGGCTATCTCGAATTCGCGAACCCGGTGATCCGCGCCGGGCTCGACAACCTGCGCGAGGCGGGGTGCGACCGCATCCTCGCGGTGCCGGGGATGCTCTTCGCCGCGATGCATTCCAAGAACGACATTCCTACCGTGCTCAACACCTACGCCGCCGAACATGGCATCCAGGTGTCTTACGGGCGCGAGCTGGGCGTCGACCCCAAGATGGTCGCGGCCGCCGGCGCGCGGGTGCGCGACGCGGTCGCCGCTGCCAATGCCGAATATGGCGAGGTCGCGCTGGAGGAAACCTGCCTCGTCGTGATCGGGCGCGGCGCGTCCGACCCGGACGCCAACGCCAACGTGGCCAAGATCGCGCGGCTTTTGCAGGAAGGTATGGGGTTCGGCTGGCTCGAAGTCGGTTATTCCGGCGTGACCTTCCCGCTTGTCGAGCCGTGCCTGCAACACGCCGCCAAGCTGGGTTACAAGCGCATCGTCGTTTTCCCATACTTCCTGTTCACCGGCATCCTCATCGACCGCATCTATGGTTTCACTGACCGTGTCGCCGAGGCGCATCCGGACATCCAGTTCGTCAAGGCGGGCTACCTCAACGACCATGAAAAGGTGCTCGAAACCTTCGCGGAGCGTGTGACCGAGCAACTGGGCACCGTGCCGCCGCCAAACTGCGGTACTTGTCCTTACCGCGAACAGGTCCTGTCGCTGTCCTCCGGCGGCCACGCCCACATCAAGCCCGAGGACCGCGCTGGGCATCCCGCGTACTCCGTCACCCCGCCGCCGACCTGCGTGATGTGCAAGTACCGGGTCGAGGTGCTGGGGTTCGAGGCCGAGGTGGGCGCGGTGCAAGAAAGCCACCACCACCATGTCGAGGGGCAGGGCGCGCAAGCCCCCGGGTCGCGGGTCGAGGACTGCTCCTACTGCGATACGTTCTGCACCGGGGAATGCCGCCTGCACCTGCACGACCATCACCACCACCATCACCATGATCACGACCACGATCATGGTCACCACCACCATCACCACGCCCAGTATCCCCACGCCAAGCATCCGCACGGCCCCGAGTCGGCGCGGAGCAAATGACCGGGCGTCCCCCCCTGCGCTACGAGCGTGACCCGGCCGCGATCTATCGCCAGAGCTTCGCGACGGTCGAGAAGGAGGCGCGGCTGGACCGGTTCGACGCCGGCATGGCCCAGCTCGCCACGCGCATCATCCATGCCTGCGGCATGGTCGAGGTCGCCGACCGGCTGGCTTATTCCGAGCGTGCCTTCGCGGCGGGCCAAGCGGCCCTGGCCGCAGGTGCGCCGGTCCTGTGCGACTGCGAGATGGTCGGCGCGGGCATCATTCGTCGTTACCTGCCCGCCGCGAACGAAGTCGTCGTGACGCTCAACGATGACAGCGTGCCGGACCGGGCGCGCGAGATCGGCAACACGCGCAGCGCCGCCGCCGTCGAACTCTGGGCCGACCGGCTCGAGGGCGCCGTGGTCGCCGTCGGCAACGCGCCGACCGCGCTCTTCCATCTCCTCGAACTGCTCGACCAGGGCGCGCCGAAACCCGCATTGATCCTCGGCTTCCCGGTCGGCTTCGTTGGCGCGGCCGAGAGCAAGGCGGAACTCGCGGGCAACCCGCGCGGCTGCGACTTCGTCGCCCTGCGCGGACGGCGCGGCGGATCGGCGATCGCCTCGGCCGCGGTCAACGCGCTCGCCGCCGGCTTGCCGGAGCGGCTGCAATGAGCGGGCGCTGGCTCCACATCGTCGGGATCGGCGAGGACGGGCTCGAAGGGCTGACCCCCGCCACCCGCGCGGTGGTCGAATCCGCCGAGATCATCGTAGGCGGCGACCGTCACCATACGCTTGCGGATGGTATCACCGCGGAACGCGTCGCATGGCCGTCGCCCTTCGATGCGCTGATCGACCAGCTCTTGTCCTACAAGGGCAAGCGCGTGGTCGTGCTGGCCACCGGCGACCCGCTCTGGTTCTCGGTCGGCGCGCGGATCGGGCGGGCGATCCCGGCGGACGAGATCACCTATCATCCGCAGCTTTCGGCCTTCCAGCTCGCCAGCGCGCGGATGGGGTGGAGCATGGCGGACCTCGAAACGCTCACGGTTCATGGGCGTCCCGTCGAGCAGATGATCGCCTTCATCCAGCCCGACGCCCGGCTCCTCATCCTCACGACCGGTGAGGATACACCGGCGCAGATCGCGCGGTTCCTGACCGAGCGCGGTTTCGGCAAGTCGCCCATGACCGTGCTCGCGAGCATGGGCGGCAAGGACGAGAAACGCTTCGACGGGATCGCCGAAGCCTGGTCACACGAGGTGCCTGCGTTCAACACGCTTGCGGTCGAATGCGTGGCGGCACCGGACGCCGCGCTCGTGCCGCGTGTCCCGGGGCTGGCCGACGAGCTGTTCGAATCCGACGGCACCATGACCAAGCGCGAGGTGCGCGCGATCACGGTGGCCAAGCTGATGCCGATGCGCGGCGCGCTCCTGTGGGACATCGGCTGCGGGTCCGGCTCGGTCGCGATCGAGTGGATGCGCGCGGCCCGCTATGCCCGCGCCATCGGGATCGAACCGCGCGGCGATCGTCGCGCCATGGCCGCCGCCAACGCGCTCGCGCTCGGTGCGCCGCGGCTCGACCTTGTCGAGGGCGAGGCGCCGATGGTGCTCCACGGTCTCGAACGTCCCGACGCGATCTTCGTCGGCGGCGGGATGAGCGAGGAGACGTTCCGCACCGCCTGGGACATGCTGCGCCCGCTGGGCCGGTTCGTGGTCAACGCCGTGACGCTGGAGAGCGAGGGGCTGCTGAACGACCTGCATTCCCGGCATGGCGGCGAACTGACCCGGATCGCGGTCGACCGGGCCGAACCCTTGGGCGCGATGCGCGGCTGGCGCTCCGCGATGACCGTGACGCAATGGAGCCTCGTGAAACGATGACGGGCACGCTCATCGGCGTTGGCCTCGGGCCGGGCGATCCCGACCTGATGACGCTCCGGGCAGCGCGCACCATCGGCGCGGCCGAAGTCGTGGCCTACCCTGCGCTGCCCGACACCGACAGTTTCGCCCGCTCCATCGCGGCGGATCTGATCCGCCCGGACGCGCATGAAATCGTGATCGAAGTGCCGATGACTAAGGCGCGGGAACCCGCACAGGCGGCTTATGACGCGGGTGCCGAACGGATCGCCGAGGTGCTCGCGGCGGGGCGCGATGTGGCGGTGCTCTGCGAAGGCGATCCGTTCTTCTACGGCTCCTTCATGTACCTCCATTCCCGGCTGTCGGACCGCTTCCCCGTGACGGTCATCCCCGGCATCACCTCGGTCTCGGCGGCGACCGCGCGGTCCCTGCGCCCGCTGGTCGCGCGAAACGAGGTTCTGACGGTGCTCCCCGGCCCGATCGACAGCGCCGAGCTCGCCGCGCGGATCGGGGAGGCGGAGGCGGTGGTCATCATGAAGGTGGGCCGCCACCTGGGACGTATCCGCGACGTGCTCGACCGCCTGGGTCTGGCAGAGCGGGCCGTCTATATCGAGCGGGCGACGCTGGACGCCGAGCGCATCCTGCCGTTGGCGCAGGCGCCTAACCCGGCCCCCTATTTCTCCCTGATCCTCGTCACGAAAGGCTCCGATCCGTGGCTGTGAAACCTGTCGTTCTTTGTCTCAACCGATCCGGCGAAGCGGTCGCGCACCGCGTCGCCGCGCTCCTTGGTGCCGATGTGCATGGCCGCGCGGGCCGGGTGGACGCGGCGGACGCGTTCTTCCCCAATGCGCTCGACCATGCCCGCGACCTTTTCGCGGCGGGCACGCCGGTCGTGGGGGTCTGCGCGGCAGGTATCCTGATCCGCGCAGTGGCGCCGATCCTTGCCGACAAGCGCAGTGAACCGCCGGTGATCGCGGTGTCCGACGACGGCAGCGTGGTGATCCCGCTCCTCGGCGGCCACCGCGGCGCGAACCGGCTGGCGAGTGAGATCGCGGCGGGGCTGGAGGCGAAGGCTGCCGTTACCACGGCGGGCGACGTGGCGCTGGGCGTTGCTCTGGACGTGCCGCCGGCGGGCTACCGCCTCGCAAATTCCGGGGACGCGAAGACGGCGATGGCCGCGCTCCTGTCCGGGGCGGGGGCCAGGGTGGTCGGGGATCCGATCTTCGACATCTCGACGGACCCGAATGGTGGCGTGGAGCTCGTCGTGACCGAGGCGCCGATGTCGGGCGGACCAGAGCGCCTCGTCTATAACCCGCAGTCCTTCGTGTTGGGGGTAGGTTGCGCGCGCGGGGCCGATCCCGCGGAACTGCGCGCTTCGGTCGATACGATGCTGGCGGAGGCCGGGATCGCTCCGGGTGCCGTCGCGGCGGTGGCGACGCTCGACCTGAAGGGCGACGAACCGGCGATGAACGCGCTCGCCCGTGACCTTGGCGTGGCGTTGCGCCTGTTCACGGCGGAAGAGCTGGAAGCGATGACGCCCCGCCTCGCCAACCCGTCCGACGTGGTCTTTGCCGAAGTCGGGTGTCACGGCGTCGCCGAAGGGGCTGCGCTGGCCTGCGCGGGGGCGGATGCCACGCTCGCGGTCACCAAGCGCAAGACGGCCAACACCACCTGCGCGCTCGCGAAAGCCCCCGTGCCGATTACCGAGCCGGCGGGCCGCGCGCGTGGCCGGCTTTCGATCATCGGTATCGGCCCCGGTCAGGCGACGTGGCGCACGCCGGAAGCCTCGCGCCTGATCCAGCAGGCCGAGGAACTCGTCGGCTACGGTCTCTACATCGACCTGCTCGGGCCGCTGGCCGCCGGCAAGACACGCTCGGACTTCCCGCTCGGGGGCGAGGAGGACCGCTGCCGCTACGCGCTGGAACAGGCCGGGCAGGGCAAGAACGTTGCGCTCATCTGTTCCGGAGACGCGGGTATCTACGCGATGGGGGCGCTCGTGTTCGAACTGCTCGACCGTGGCGCGGGCGAGGGCGGCGTGTCGGAAGCGGCGCGGCGGGTCGAAGTGATCTCGACGCCAGGTGTTTCGGCCCTGCAAGCGGCCGCGGCACGCGCCGGGGCGCCGCTGGGCCATGACTTCTGCGCCATTTCCTTGTCCGACCTGCTGACGCCGCGCCAAGACATCGTGAAGCGACTTCACGCGGCGGCGGAGGGCGATTTCGTCATCGCCTTCTACAACCCCGTGTCGCGGCGCAGGCGAACGCTTCTTGCCGAGGCGCGCGACATCCTGCTCGCCCACCGTCCCGCCGAAACGCCCGTCCTGCTCGCCTCGTCCCTGGGGCGGCCGGAGGAAAACATACGCTACCGTAGGTTGGCCGACCTGGACGTGGACGAAGTCGATATGCTGACAGTGGTTCTCGTCGGCTCCTCGAATTCACGCCTCGCCGACCTTGGCGAAGGGCCGCGCATGTTCACGCCGCGCGGCTATGCACGGCGAATCGACGGCGACCTGCGGGACGTGGGCAACCGCCACCTGGAAACGGAGGACACGCTATGACGGTCTATTTCATCGGGGCAGGGCCGGGCGACCCTGAACTGCTCACGCTCAAGGCGCAGCGTATCATCGGCGAATGCCCGGTCTGCCTCTACGCCGGATCGCTGGTGCCTCCCGAAGTCGTGGCCTGCGCGCCCGAGGGCGCACGTGTCATGGACACCGCGCCGATGACGCTGGATCAAACCCATGCCGAGATCGTCGCGGCTCACGAAAGGGGTGAGGATGTCGCAAGGGTTCATTCCGGCGACCCCTCGCTCTACGGCGCGATTGCCGAACAGATCCGCCGGCTGGTGGACGCCGGCATCGACTACCAGATCGTGCCCGGAGTGCCCGCCTACGCCGCCGCCGCGGCGGCGCTGGGGCAGGAGCTCACGATTCCTGAGATCGCGCAAAGCATTGTTCTTACGCGCGTTTCCATGCAGTCTACCGCGATGCCCGAGGGCGAGACGCTGGAAAATTTCGCGCGGACCGGCGCGACCCTCGCGATCCACCTGGGCGTGCGCAACATGCGCGAGATCGAGCGGGTGCTGACCCCGCATTATGGCGCGGACTGCCCAGTCGTGGTCGCCTACCGCGTCGGCTGGCCCGACGAAATGATGATCCGAGGGACGCTTTCGGACATCCGGCTCAAGGTCAGGGCGGAGAAGATCACACGCACCGCGCTCATCCTCGTCGGCCCCGCGCTTGGCAAGGTGCGCGCGTTCAAGGATTCCGCGCTTTACGACCCTACGCGACCGCATGTTCTGCGTCCGGTGGTCGGCGTGGACCTGGTGGAAGAAAACAACACGTGAGTGGAACAGACATAGTCAACGATCAGTTGTCTTGACGCGAACCATCCTGCTGGCATGGTTTTCCTGTCTAGGAGGGTGATATGGACCAACTGCCCGAGAATCTTCGCGAAGAACTCGCCGCTGCGCAGACGAAGAAGGCGCGCAAGGCGGCGCATATGCGCGTCGCTGTCGGGGAAGAAATGTTCCCGGTACTGGAGTTTCGCGAGGGGGGCTTCGCGCTCGACGTCGCGGACGCGCCCAAGCTGCGTGGGCTTGTCGATCTATATGCTGGTCCCAATCACCTCTACCAGTGCCTGATCGTGGCCTCCGAGGAGGATGGCCCCCTCATGCGCTACGAGTTCAAGCGCTCGACCGCCGCGATGGACAAGGCGCCCCTCGATTTCGCGCGGGACCCGGACGCGCCGGTGGCGCTCCTGCCGCGCTGACAGCCGTTTTCGGGCGACCTCAGCGTCCCCAGTCCTTGTCCTGCATTTCGCGCAGGCGGCTTGCCGTTCGCTCGAATTCGAAGCTGCCTTCGCCTTCGAGGTAGAGGAATTCAGGCTCTGCCGCAGCACTCGCCACCAGTCGCACATGCGCCTCGTAAATCGCGTCGATCAGCGTGACGAAGCGCTTGGCCTCGTTGAAGTTCTGCCGGGAAAGCGCCGGGATATCCTCGAGCACCAGAACCTTGAGCGCATCCGCGATGGCGAGATAGTCGGCCGGGCCGAGCATGCGTCCGCAGAGTTCGTGGAATTTCGCGCGACCCACTCCATTGCGGTAGGCGGGGATTTCCACTTCGCGGTTCTTGACGTTGAGGATCAAAGGCTCCGCCGCCCCGCCCCCGGTCAGGTCCTCCCACACTTTATCGATGACCTGGCGCGCTTCCGCGTTCGCGGGCGTGAAATAGACGTCGCCGCCTTTCAGCCGGTCCTGCCGGTAGTCCTTGTGACTCGCAAGCTCGTGGACGACGAGGCGATCCTTGATGAGGTCGATGAAGGGCAGGAAGAGTTGTCGGTTCAATCCATCCTTGTAGAGGTCGTCCGGCACGCGGTTCGAGGTCGTCACGATCACCACGTTCTCGCGCATCAGGATCTCGAACAGGCGCCCGACCACCATCGCGTCGGCGATATCAGTGATCTGCATCTCGTCCAGCGCGAGCACGCGGAGGTCTTTGGCGATGCGCGCGGCGACAGGTGCGATGGCGTCGCTCTCACCCGACTTGCGCGCGGCGTGCAAGCCCTCCTGCACCTCCTGCATGAAGGCGTGGAAATGGACGCGGCGTTTCTGCTGGATCGGCAGATGCGCCACGAACAGGTCCATGAGCATGGATTTCCCGCGTCCGACGCCGCCCCAGAGGTAAAGCCCGCCCGGCACGTCTTCCGGCTTGTGAAAGAGCCCGCCCAGCAGCCCGCGCTTCTTTTCCTTCCCCGCGACCAGGTGGGCGCGCAGGTCCTCGAGCAGCGGCAGCGCCTCTTCCTGGGCCGGGTCGGGCGTAAGCGTCCCGTCGGCGACTCGCGCAGCATAGATATCTTGGAGGGTCTCGCTCATCCCCTTCGTCTAGCCCGCCGGGCCGGATAGGGAAAGGTGATACGGCGCATCAAGAATTCGCGTTTGACGCGGGGCGAGGGATGGGGTGTCTATCGCTGCAACGGAGGGTTCCCCATGTCGCAGCCGCGCCTGTTCACCCCGGTCCTGATTGCCGGGTGCCTCGTCCTGATGGTCAGCTTCGCGATCCGCGCGAGCTTCGGCGTCTTCCAGATTCCGATCGCGACGGAGTTCGGCTGGCCCCGTGCGGAGTTCAGCTTCGCGATCGCGATGCAGAACCTCGCCTGGGGCATCGGCCAGCCCATCTTTGGCGCGATCGCCGAGAAGGTTGGGGACCGCAAGGCCATCGTTTTCGGCGCATTGCTTTATGCCGCCGGGCTCATCGGCTCGTCCTTCGCCGTGACGCCGGGCGCGCACAATATCCTCGAATTCGTGATCGGCTTCGGTGTCGCGGGCACTGGGTTCGGCGTGATCCTCGCCGTGGTGGGGCGCGCGTCATCGGATGAGCAGCGCTCGCTCGCCCTCGCGGTTGCGACGGCTGTGGGGTCCTCGGGCCAGATGTTCGGACCTCCCGTGGCCGAGTGGCTCCTGGGTATCATGCCGTGGCAGACGGTATTCCTCATCTTCGCTGCCGCGATCCTCGCCATCCTTGCCGTCCTGCCGATGATGCGCGCGCCGGTGGCGAGCCGGACCGAAATTGTCGAGAGCCTCGGGACAGTGCTCCGCCGCGCGATGCGGGATCCGTCCTACACTCTGATCTTCCTCGGTTTTTTCTCCTGCGGCTACCAGTTGGGCTTCATGACCGCGCATTTCCCGGCCTTCGTGACCGAGATGTGCGGGGCCATCGACCCGGGCGGGCTGCTCGCAAGCGTGGGGATCAACACGACCTCGGCACTCGGGGCCTTTGCCATGGCGCTGGTCGGCGCTGCCAACATCGCGGGGACGCTCTTCGCGGGCTGGCTCGGCGGCCGCGTGCAGAAGAAATACGTGCTGGTCGGCATCTACACTTTGCGCACCCTGTTCGCCGCCGTCTTCATCATGCTACCGATAACGCCGTTGTCCGTCGTCGTCTTCTCGATCACGATGGGGAGCCTCTGGCTCGCCACCGTGCCTCTGACCTCCGGTCTCGTCGCGCATCTCTACGGGCTGCGCTACATGGGCACGCTTTACGGGATCGTCTTCTTCTCGCACCAGCTTGGCAGCTTTCTCGGCGTCTGGCTGGGCGGGCGGTTCTACGACATCACCGGCGACTACACGATGGTCTGGTGGGTCGGGGTGGGCGTCGGGGCGCTTTCGGCCATCCTGCACTTGCCCATCCGGGAACGCCCCTCGCCCGTCATGGCGCCCGCCTAGGTCGGAAGGGCGGTCGTCTTGAATACTGTGCGCAGCGCAAAGCTCGACTGCATGCCCTGAACGCCCGGCAGTCTGGCGAGTTTCTGGCGGTGGAGCCGGGCAAAATCGTCCGTGTCGCGGGCGACGACCTTGAGGATGTAGTCGGCCGACCCTGCCATAAGGTGACATTCAAGCACTTCCGGCACCAACGCCACTTCGCGCTCGAATGCTTCGAGAAGCTCGTCCGCCTGCCCGGAAAGGGAGATTTCGACGAACACCATCGTCGGATAACCGATGCGCCGCGCGGCGAGGAGCGCGACGTAATCGCGAATGTATCCATCCTTCTCGAGCCGCTGGACACGCCGATGACAGGCCGAGGCCGAGAGGTGGACGCGGTCGGCGAGATCCGCATTGGAAATCCGACCCTTGCGTTGCAACACGTGAAGGATGCGGCGGTCCATGTCGTCCAATTCCGATTCCATCGAATATCCTGCCCGAGATAAAGCTATGAGGAAGAATATTATTCGAAGATTGAAAGATTTGCACGGAGATTTTTCAATCGGATTGCGGGCGCGCCGACGTAGGGTCGAGGAAAGGAAGGAGATCACGCAATGCTGATTGGTTGCCCGAAAGAGATCAAACCGCAGGAATTCCGCGTGGGCCTCACGCCCGCGGCGGCGGCCGAGGCCATCGCCCACGGTCATGACGTCATTGTCGAGTCGGAGGCCGGCGAAGGTTCCGGCTTCACCGACGAAAGCTACCGCGCAATCGGGGCCGGGATCGTCGACACGGCCGACGAAATTTTCGCGCGCGCGGAGATGGTCGTAAAGGTCAAGGAGCCCCAGGCCGTGGAACGCAAGCAGTTGCGCGAAGGTCAGGTGCTCTTCACCTACCTCCATCTTGCACCCGATCCGGACCAGACCCGCGACCTCCTGGACAGCGGTGCGACCGCCATCGCCTATGAGACGGTGACCGACCGCGACGGGCGTCTGCCGCTTCTGGCGCCGATGTCTGAGGTCGCAGGCAAGCTTGCGCCTCAGGTCGGCGCATGGACGCTTCAGAAGGCTAACGGCGGACGCGGCGTGCTCATGGGTGGCGTTCCGGGCGTGTCGCCGGCGAAAGTCGTCGTCATCGGTGGCGGTGTCGTGGGGACCCAGGCGGCGCGTGTCGCATCCGGCATGGGCGCGGATGTCACCGTGCTCGATATGTCGCTCCCGCGTCTGCGCCAGCTCGACGACATGTTCCGGAGCGAGTTCAAGACCGCCTATGCCTCTCAAGCTCTCACGGCCGAGCTCGTGGCCGAGGCTGACATGGTTATCGGCGCGGTCCTCATCCCCGGCGCGGCGGCGCCCAAGCTCATCAGCCGGGCGCAGTTGTCGGAGTTGAAGCCTGGCGCGGCGCTGGTTGACGTGGCCATCGACCAGGGCGGCTGCTTCGAGACGTCCAAGGCTACCACGCACCAGGATCCGATCTACGAGGTGGACGGGATCATGCATTACTGCGTGGCGAACATGCCCGGGGCGGTCGCGCGGACCTCGACCCTCGCGCTCGGTAACGCGACGCTGCCTTACATGCTGCGTCTCGCCGACCAAGGCTGGCGCGCTGCGATGGAGGCCGACGAAGGGCTGCTCGGCGGGCTGAACGTCCATGCCGGCAAGCTCACGAACTACGCCGTCGGCCGCGCGCTGGAGATCGATGTCGTCTCGCCCACCCTAGCGATCCGTGGGTGAGCAAAACGGACCGAAGGGGTGCCCCTCGGGGCACCCCTTCACGCCGAAATGTTCGTGCGCTTCGGGTCGGCTGCCACGCGACGGTGTGGCAGCCGTTTTCGATTGCCCCTTTTTGGATATCGCACAGAGTCAGACCCGCGAAGACCGAACGCAAATCGAGGGCGCGGTATGGATCCGGACGACAGCCGCTCAGCTATCTGCGATTTGCTGTTCAGAAGATGCTCCTGGCAGCCCGTGGTTTTGGCATCCGGTTTCCGTAGCCCGCCGTTCAGCGGCATCCATCTCTGCGGCAGAAGCTCGGATACCAGGGTGTCGTGATCACCGACGATGTCGACATGGACGCGCTCAGGCATCTCATGAGCCGGAAAGAGGCTGTCGTGGAGGCACTCGCCGCCGGAAATGACCTGATCATGATCAAGAATCCGTTTGGCTACGACCCCTTGTTGCCAGAGCGCGCTGTTCGCTGGATCCGGGAGGCCATCGCCCGAGGTGAATTGACCGAAACGCAGATCACCGCGGCGGCCAGTCGTGTCCGTGCCATCCGTCGGCAGGCCTCGCAGGACTTGGTCTGAAACGCGCTCCGACACAGGGATCATTCCGGCGCAGGATCCTGTACCGCGTCCAAGGGGCGGCTGCCCGGCAGGACAGACCGTCCGCTATGCGCCGAAAGGTGCCATGGAGGTGAATGGTAGCGTGGGGCGGACTTGAACCGCCGACCCCAGCATTATGAGTGCTGTGCTCTAACCGGCTGAGCTACCACGCCATTCACACGAAGGGGCAGATAGCCGCCGGGGCGGGGCGTGTCAACGACCAAATGGGCGGAAATCAGCGACGCAGGAATTTCTCCGATGCCCAGCCGACCGCGCCGCTTTCGTGTTGCACGCGCACCCAGCTTCCGGCGCGTTCGTGGATCGTCACCGCCTCGCCGTTGTACATCCGCCGGAGGATGTCGAACTGCGTTCCGGGGCCCGTGCGCAGGTTCAAGAAACCGTCGCCGGGGGAATAGATGTAGCGCCGGTTGCTCGCCGCCGGGCGCGCGAGGTAGGCGGCATAGGCCCAGCCGACCGCGCCGCTCTGATGGCGCACCCGGACCCAGTTTCCGGCCCGCTCCAGCGTCTCTACCGTGGTGCCGTGGGTCATGCGCCGGATGATGTCGAAATCCGATCCCGGCCCGGTGCGCAGGTTGAGGAACCCGTCGCCCGGGGAGTTCACGACCAACCGTTCTGCCCGCGCCGCGCCCGCGAATACGGCCGCGGCCACGGTGGCGCCGATGAAAAGCCTGCGATCCATGTTGCCCTCCCGTCCTTTGGTGTCAGGAGCATAACACGGATCGCTCCGCTCACGATCCGTCAGAAGGACGCGCGATCGTGACGGCGTCGCCCTCGTCGCTTTTCACGTAGAGCGTGCGATGCGGGAAGGGGATCGACAGGCCGGCAGCGTCGAACGCCTCCTTAAGCCCCTTGGTAAACTCCCACTTGAGGTCCCAATAGTCGGCGCTGTCGGCCCACATGCGCATGGTCAGATCGACCGAGCTGTCGCCCAGGTTCGTCACCCGCGCCCAGGGCTCCGGGTCGTCATGGACGCGCTGATCGGCGCGGGCCATGTCCAGCATGACCGAGAGCGCCTTGTCGATGTCGTCGGAATAGTCGATGCCCATCACGATATCGACCCGGCGCGTTTCGTGGTGCGACCAGTTGGTGATGATCGCGCCCCAGGCCTTTCCGTTGGGCACGATGATCTGGACGTTGTCAGGCGTGGCGAGCTCGGTGAAGAACAGGTTCACCTCGTTTACCGTTCCCGACGTGCCGTCGATCGAAATGTACTGTCCGCTGCGGTAAGGGCGGAACAGAATGATCATGAAACCGGCGGCGATGTCGGACAGCGTGCCCTGCAGGGCGAGACCGATGGCGAGCGTTGCGGCGCCTAACATCGCGACGAGCGACGTGGCCTCGATCCCGAAGATGTTGAGCACGGTGATCCCGACGACCGCGAGAAGGACCCAGCGCACGATCGAGGACAGGAAGGATCCGATCGTCTTGTCGATGCGTTTTGAAGCGTCGACCCGCCGTTTCACCATCCGGCTGATTGCAGCGGCCAGGATCCAGCCGACAATGAGGATCACGAGGGCTTTGAACCCGTCCAGGAGGTAGGGGATCAGCGCCCCGAACTGTTCGAGCCACGTGGCGATCTGTTCTTCCATCTTGTCTTGTCCGTTCTTGAGCTTGGGTGAGGGTGGCGGAAAGAGAACGGGGCCCGCGCCGGGCGGACCCCGCTACCCGTGGAACGCACCGTCAGTTCTTGAGGGCGTCGCGAATTTCGGTGAGGAGCTGAATTTCCGGCGGCGTCGGCGGATCCTGCGGCGCGCTTTCCTCTTCCGGCTTCTCGGCGGCATCCTTGATCCGGTTCACCTGCCGCACGAGCAGGAAGACCACGAAGGCGATGATGAGGAAGTTGATCACGGCCATGATGAACGAGCCGTAGGCGAACACGGAAGCGCCAGCCTCCCGCGCGGCCTCGAGCGACGCGCCGGCCGGTACCTCGCCGGACAGAACCGCGTAGTTGTTCGTGAAGTCGATCCCGCCGGTGAAAAGGCCGATGATCGGGTTGATGAGGTCGGCGACGAGCGAATTCACGATGGCTGTGAAGGCAGCGCCAACGATGATGCCCACGGCCATATCCATGACGTTGCCGCGCGCGATGAAATCTCTGAACTGTTGAAACATGGTCCCACTGGTCTCCGCAAACAGGCAGGACCGAAACCCTGCCACCCAAGCCTAACATGGCGTCGTGGGAAAGCGGAAGTCGACCGAAAAAAGCCCCGGCGCTGGCGGGCGCCGGGGCTCTTGCATTCGTTGTAGGCCGGGTCAGACCGTCGCGCGGTTCGACTTGGGACCGGCGATGAGCCAGATGATGAAGCCGAGCAGCGGCAACACGATGACGAGCAGGGCCCAGAGGACTTTCGCGCCGGTGGATGCACCGGACGAGAAGATTGAAATGAGCGCCCAGATGTCGAGCGCCAGTAGAATGATGCCGAAAAGGCCTGTGAGTTCGAACATGTTTGTCTCCGTGTCAAACACCCATACGAGTCGGGTGCGGTTCAGGAAGAAAACGCCCGGAAACCCGAACCGGTTCCTGCATCATGTTCGTGGTCCCTCAGACCGGGGTGTTTTGTGGGCTGACTGGCCCCAACACACACCGAACGGGACTTGCGATTCGTTTCAACGCTCGGGTTTGCGAAGCGCGAAGCTGGCGTTCGTGTTGTGGTCCATCGTTATATAGGCAAACGGCCAGTGCATTTTTCTTGAATGCATATTCACGGCTTCCACGACCCCGAACCGCGCGCTATTGCGCGTCCATTTCACGTAGTCGTGTCCGCACAGAAAGCCTCCGGGACGAATTTTCGATTGGAGCGCTTCGATGTCGCGGGAAACGTCGTCATAGCCGTGCCCGGCATCAAGGTACGCCCAATCGAGACTCGCGTCCTCCAGTTCGGCAACCTTGTCCCAGGACCACCCGCGCATCAGCGTGACTTGCCCCGTTGCAATCTGGTCAGAGAAAAGGTCTTGAACCTCCCGAAATGCTCTTTCGCCATACTGGGGCAAAGCCATGTGCCATGCGTCGATCAAATAATACTTTGACGGTTCGCATTCCTCGAGGACTTCGGAGGAATACTGGCCTTGGGCAACGCCGATCTCGGCAACGACACCACCCTTGGGCATGCGGCGGAGGAGTTCGCGCCGGTCCGTCAGCAAGACTGCATCGTCCAGAAGGTGTTGCGGGATACTGGCGTCTAATCCTCTGAGACGCTGATTGGCTTCGTTGGCCAAACGAATCCTGCGCTGAGGAAACCAGCCATTAACCATTCTCTTTGCTCTAGCTTTAAGCGTCATCTCTGAATCCTGTCCCACGAACCGAATGTGACAGTATGCGCCGCCGCAATGGCGGGCCAGCCCAATGATGCCAAAATGAACCTTCGGGGCGACCGAATCGAATGTCGATCGAGTTCGAGTCGTCGCCAGCGCAGCCGCCCAAAGCCTTGCCGAGCCGCGGTTTTCTGCTCGATCAGGAACCCGTGAGACTCGCGAAGAAACATTCTGGCAAGGGACACGTTGGTGCGGCGAGGGGGCAACGACCCCCAGCAACACATGAAAGGAAACGATCATGAAACGCACGACCATTTTTGCAGCCGCACCGCTCGCGCTGGGCGTCGCCCTGACCGGCGGGATGGCTTCCGCTCAAACCATGGGCTTCGCCGACATCGACGTGAACGGTGATGGCGTTCTTGAAATGAGCGAACTCCAGTCGGCCTTCGGCCAAGACAATGCGCTCGTCGCCCTCGAAACCTATGACATGGACGGTGACGGCATGGTCGTGATCGCCGAAGCGCGCGAAGCGCAGACGATCAATTCGGTGATCGATGACGGTACCGTTGCCAACGAAGAGTTCGGCGAAGACGGTCAGGTCGATGACCTGAACAACATGGCGTCGGACAACATGTCGCAGGACGGTGATACCGCGTCGGCCGAGGCCGAGACGGACACCAGCGCGGACATCAACGTGAACTAAGAGGCTGGAAAGCCGGACCCGCGAGGGTCTGTCGAAGGGCACCCGGATTCCGGGTGCCCTTTTTTCGTGGTCAGCCCGGCAGCGCGCCGGTCAGCACGTAGCGCAGGATATGCACGACCTCGTCCGGGGTGCGGGTCACGGCAAGGGCCGCCGCGTCGACCTCTTTCAACGCATGGTCATGCTCCGGCGGTTGCAGGATCACCAGCGACTTGCCAAGAGCGGCCGCCATGCCCGCGTCGAACGCCGCGTTCCACTGCTTGTACTTGTCGCCAAAGCGTACGACCACGACGTCGGCCTCCTCGATCCCCTTGCGGGTGCGGATCGCGTTCAGCTTGGCGCCCTTGTGGTCGTGCCAGAACTTGTCCGACTCTTCACCCATGATGGCCACGCCGCAATCGTCCGAAGCCGCGTGGTCTGTGACAGGGGCGGCAAAGGTCACGTCGATCCCCTGCGAACCTTCGATGATCTGCTCGCGCCAGTCTGTGTGGATTTCGCCGGAGAGATAGACATTCAGAGTCATTGTCGCGTCCTTCTTCGAGGGTCAGAGCCGAACCACCGCCCGCCTCTTCTCTGTTTCAAGAAACCTCAGGGGGTCCGGGGGACAGCGTCCCCCGGCGGGTCGGACGGGCTTGCCCGTTCGACCCCACTCATATGTAAGCAGCCGCGTTCAGCCGCGCAGCGTGCCGCCGGTGGCCTTGCCGACCTTCTCCACGATCTTGGCGGCCACCGCCTCGATCTCCTTCTCGGTCAGCGTGGCGTCAGTGGGCTGCATCCGCACTGTGATTGCGATGGATTTCTGCCCCGCCTCACCCAGCTTTCCGCCGGTGAATTGGTCGAACACGCGCACGTCTTCGATCAGCGCCTTGTCTGCGCCGGCCGCGGCGTTGACCAGCGTCAGCGCTTCCACATCGGCATCCACGACGAACGCGAAGTCACGCTCGACCGGCTGCAGGTCCGAAATCGTCAGAGCGGGTCTCGTCGCGTTCGATTTGCGCGGCAGCGGGATTTCCTCGGGGTAGAGGGTGAAGGCGACCGCCGGCCCCTTCACGTCCATCTCGGCCAGCACCTTGGGGTGCAATTCGCCGAAGACGCCGAGCACCTTTTTCGGGCCCAGGCAGATCTTGCCGTGGCGCCCCGGATGCCACCAGCCCTCGGCCCCGCGCAGGATCTGCACCTTCGCGGGGGCGCCCATCGCTGCGAGGATCGCCTCGGCGTCGGCCTTGGCGTCGTAGGTGTCGACCCCGCGCGACGCACCGTGCACGTCCTTGGGCCCGGTCGCGCCGATGAGCACGCCGGAGATGGCGAGGCGCTGCTCCTCCGGCTCACCGCCGTGCCAGATCGCGCCGACCTCGAACAAGGCGAGGTCCATGAACCCGCGCGCCTGGTTGCGGGCGGAGGCCTGCAAAAGTCCCGGCAGGAGGTCGGGGCGCATGTGGCTCATCTCGGACGATATCGGGTTGTCGAGCTTGGTCGCGTCCTCACCGCCTGAGAACAGCTCCGCCGATTTCGCGTCGATGAAGCTGTAGGTCACGCATTCGTTGTAGCCCAAAGCCGCCGCCGTGCGCCGCGCCGTGTTCTCGCGCACCTGCATCGGGGTCAGCACGGGCTTGGGCACGCCCGACGAGGCGCGCGACATCGGCTTGCCCACCAGCTTGGTGAGCGACGCGATGCGGGCCACTTCCTCGACCAGATCGGCTTCGCCCAGCACATCGGGCCGCCAGGACGGCACGTGGGCCATGTCGCCCTCCATCCGGAACCCGAGCGCCTCCAGCGAGGCGCGCTGCGTTTCGGCCGGGATGTCCATGCCGACCAGCGAAGAACAGCGGTCGGTGTCGAGCTTGTAGGCGCGGTCGGTGTTCGGGACCTGGCCCGCGGTCACAACTTCGGATGCTTCCCCGCCGCAAAAGTCGAGGATCATCTGCGTTGCCAGTTCGATCGCCAGGGGGTTGAACGCCGGGTCGATGCCGCGTTCGTTGCGATAGCGGGCATCCGAGTTGATCTTGAGCGCGCGGCCCGTGCGCGCGATCTGGATCGGCTCCCACACGGCAGCTTCGAGAAACACGTTCACGGTGTCCTCGGTGCAGCCGGATTCTTCGCCGCCCATGATGCCCGCGACGCTCTCGACGCCGCGGTCGTCGGAGATGACGACCATACCCGGCTCGAAGGTGTAGGTCTTTTCGTCCAGCGCCAGAAGCTGCTCGCCCCCGGTCGTCTTGTGAATGCGCAGGTCGCCCTGGACCTTGTCGGCATCGAAGACGTGCAGCGGGCGGTTCTGGTCGTAGGTGAAGAAGTTGGTGATATCGACCAGCGCCGAGATCGGGCGCAGGCCGATGGCCTTGAGCCGGTCCTGCAGCCATGCGGGCGAGGGGCCGTTCTTCACGCCCTTGATGAGGCGACCCTGGAAGATGTAGCAGCCGTCATCGCCCGCCGTATCGCCGTCGATGGTCACGTTGATCGGGCTTTTGAACGTGCCGGGCACGTTTGCCTCCGGCGCGGGCTTGAGCGTGCCCAGACCGCGCGCGGCAAGGTCACGCGCGACGCCGCGCACGCCGAGCGCATCGGGGCGGTTCGGCGTGATCGCGATGTCGAACACGGGGTCGACCTTGGCCGGATCGTTGGCGGCCAGCCAGTCGACGAATTTCTGGCCCACTTCGCCCGACGGCAGCTCGATGATGCCGGTGTGTTCGTCGCTGAGTTCCAACTCGCGCTCGGAGGCCATCATGCCGTGGCTTTCGACGCCGCGGATCTTGCCTACCGACAGCGTCACGTCGATGCCGGGGACGTAATCGCCGGGCTTGGCGAGCACGACGGTGATGCCCTCACGCGCGTTGGGCGCACCGCAGACGATCTGCTTGTCCCCCTCGTCCGTCTCGACGGTGCAGACACGCAGCCGATCGGCGTCGGGGTGCTGCTCGGCCTGTTTCACCTTGGCGAGCGTGAAGGCGCCGAGCCGGTCGGCGGGATTGATGACCTCTTCGATCTCGAGCCCGAGGTCGGTCAGTGTTTCCGCGATCTCGTCCACCGAGGCGGTGGTGTCGAGGTGATCTTTCAGCCAGGAAAGTGTGAATTTCATCGTCTTGTCCTCTCTCGGCACCGCCTAGCGGTCTGCCAGATCCTCTACCAGTTCGAAGTGCTCGAAGAGCAGCATCATGTTCGGGTCGAACCCGCCGTTACGGGTGAAATAGGCCTCGTGGTCCGCGCGCCAGCCCGCGAGGTCGTCGTTCTCGCCTTCGGCAAGCGCCATTTCCTCGGTCACGTCCTTGAACGCCACCTCGTCCACCCGCACCGTGCGGATGACGAGGGCGGGGGTGCCGTCCCAGTTCATCGCGATGTCGCAGCGGCCGACCTTGGGGCGCGCGGCGGGGTCGGCCTCGAATTCCGACAGCCGCTCGCACGTCGCGCGTTTCTTCCCCGACCGCACGAGGGCGAGCAGGTCGTTACAAAGTGCCTCGCTATCCCCGAAGGTGAAGTTGCCCGCACCGGGATAGGTCTGGTTCAGGTCTTCCGTCTCGTCGGTCATGGTCAGCCTTCCAGCCGTTTCACGAGGTCGTCGTCGTCCCCGAGCCGGTAGAGCTTGATTTCCCGCGCAAGGCGCAGGGTCGGTTTCACGGCGAAGCAGAAGGACCCGACCACGAAAAGCCACGTCCCGGCTGTCTGCGTCTTCTCCGAGAAGAAGAGGAACGAGCCAACGAGAAAGGTCGCTGCAGCAATGAAATCGACGCAGGTATAGACGATCTCGAACAGCGCATAGATGCGTTTGGAGCGCTCGGAGCGTTGGCGGTTTTCGTGTCTGAAGAGGGGCATGTTGTGCTCCTTTGCTTCGGTGATGCCGGGCTGAAGCCCGGCCTACGGGCGGCAGGGTAGGCCGGGCTTCAGCCCG
>CAXRHZ010000035.1:0-84815 GCA_964230745.1 Maritimibacter sp.
ACGAAAGGAGATCAAAGCAAGGACCATCGAGAAGCGCCGCTTGCTGCACCGCCAGACAGCGGCATAGACTGAAACCCCATCGAGCCAGACCCTCCGTTCGAGATCAGGCGCTCGTGTTCCAAATCACCTGACGACGGACAGTTCCGGATCGCCCCCTGTCGCTGCGAGGTGCAGTGCTGAACCCAGCCCTTCGCACACCGAGAAAGTGCCAACACAAAACTCGAAAGTCATTACTTGGAAGTAGGGCTCGAACAATAAGGAGGGCTGTCGTGTCCGGCGTGTGGCTTGCTGAGGCAGGATAAGACCTGCCTTCATCTCAAGGCCAACAAGTGTGTGTTTCAGGTTGGAGACCAGTCGGGACTTGACCTCTGAGCTCCAGCCGCTCGGAACAGTCGCGTGCAACCAGGGCGTCCACTCGTTTGCCTTGGACAGCGAGTTAAAGCCGTGAGCATCGTCGCGCATTTGGTCTAGGTAAAACACTGCCCGGATTCTCCTATTCACGCCGAAACGGTCGAATGCAGGTCCGGAACATAGATCTGCCTCAGAGGTATCATGGTTCGGTATCTGGGGGACAGTTGTGCGTAGTGCTTGACGACCAGCTCAAACAACTGCTCGCCATCGATCAACCTCAACTTCGACAGGTTGCGCTCAGAAAGTCTGGCCTTTCGGTCATAGGCCCCAAGGGTAACGAACAAGCCGTACTCTCCTTCCACCAGTGTGCCCAGCAACTCCCGTATCTGGGTCTCGCTGATCTGGTTGGTCGTCCTCTTGCACTGAACTTTGATGATCGGCGGCTCGAACCCCAGCTTGTCGTTGTGCGCGATTACATCAATGCCGCCATCTCCTGACTTCTGTGTCACGCGTGTGGTGTAGCCCATGCACTCCAGAAGGTGTGCCACGAACCACTCGAAGTCATGGCCGGAGAGCTGGGTGTGGATGCGCTTGATGACAAAGTCCTGGGCAGTCTCTTCGGCCTGTCGCGTAACCGTGCTGGACACGCTGTCATCATCCGGCGTGAGGTCTTGGTCTTCGTCCTCACTCGGGGATACGGTTGGATCGACCTTGGCCAAGAACTCTGAGGCGTGGTTCTTCACCTTGAACAGGGTCAGGAACGAGCCGATCTCGTACAGGGCCGATTGACTGAAGTCGCTACGGGGGAAGTGTCCGAGCCAAGTAACCTTGCGGGAGTTCGGCTTGGGGTCGATGTCATCAGCGGACAAAGGTTCGTATACCATATCGCCCGTGAACTTGCCGATGTTCACCATGCGGTCGTGCTTGGAAGGGTAGATGACGTAGTCGCCCGTCCCGATGCCATGGACAAACCGGTAAAGCACTCCAGCCTCTACCGGAATGGCTCCTTGCTTCTTGTCGGGGTAGGCGCGTGCAATGGCCGCCTTGATGGCCTCTCTATCGGCAGGCAGCTTGCTGATGTCCCCGACTTCGGCCCAGCCAATCGACACTTGGCTTTTCTCAATCGCGTCTGCTCCGAGTTCCTCCGGCATGTGGATGCCCCAGACGGTTGTCATGTCCTCGAACTCCTCTGTTCGCGTCAGGTCGTGTACGTGCCGTCGCCTGTCTCAACCGCCTGCCCGAGGGCCGCGAGGCTCTCTAGGAGGGGCTGGACACTCGTGGTGCGGGCGCGGACGAACTTTCGGGCGATCTGCTCAGGGGTGGCCTCTCCGGCGTCCTCCAGCGCCTCTCTGACGGCGGCGATCTGATCGGGGAGGGTCTTGGGCCACGGGGCCTTCTCGACCAGCGCAGCCGGGCCGAGGTCCATCTCGGCATTCTTGCCCTTGGCGGCGGTCTTGCCGTCCGGGTTCTGGAAGTCGGGGCGGAGCCAGCGGACGCGCCCTTGGGCCTCTTCCTCTGCGCGTTCCTTGTTCAGGGCGACGAGGCGGAACAGGATGTCGTCGTCGGAGAGGTCGGCGGGCCAGCCATAGGCTTCGGCCACGGCGGCGTCGATCTGGTCGTGGAGGTCGCGGAGGATACCGACGAGCCCTTGGTCGTAGATCTCCCGGTCCTTGCCGTCGATGGGCTCGCCTGAACGGAGTGTCTCCAGCACGTTGTACATCTGGGTCAGGGTAAGCTTGGGGTGCGCGGCCTGTTGTGCCTTGCGGTGCGCATCGAGTTGTTCACCTAGCGCCGCTAGTTCGGACCGAGCGGGCTCGGACATATCGGGGAACGGGAATGCGTCGAAACACCGAGACTTCACGTATACCGGATCATTGCCGACACCAAGCCAGCTTCCAACTCTCAGTGCCCACAGACAATGCACATAGCCAGACAGAACTGCGAGTAGAGCAGCGCTGTCGCTGCCAACAGCGACCAGCTTGTTGTCTGCCCGCACGCTGCTGTCAAAGAAGCGGAACACTCTGTGCCTTGACGTTTCGACAGTACCGATGAAGCGAGGCAATCCTTCGACAGCCCTCCGGTAGGTTTCATTCGTTCTTCCGAACCACTGCCAGTTCTTGCGGCGGAATTCTTCACGGTTGAGGTCGCGCTCTGGCTTCACTTTATCTTGGATGTACTGGAAGACCTCTGGGAAGAGACTTTTCACTCGTTCCTGCGATAACGGATAGAGGTCAATGACCTTTAGTTGACGAGACACCGCCATAACGTCCCGGCCGTTAAAGTAGTCGAAGACGTGAGCCTCCAATCCTGGCCTTTCCCCGAGCCCCAGGTTTTCGGCAGTCCTCTCAGTGATAAGGAACCCCATGCCATGTAAGGCGACGCCTCTGGAGCAAAGGCCTGCATTTGCCATCATCGGCACAGTGCTGAGAAGATCCGCCCCAATCGTCAGATTTGAGTACACCTTCCCGCCGTCCATCCTCAAAATTACAGAACGTCCGTCAGCCTCGGTCCGCTCCTTGCTTTCTGCGACCACTGTGACAAGGCGCCCAAGACGGTTGCTAGCCCCAGCGACGGTCATGGCAATCCGCACAGCGGCACCGTACAGCGTATCGACCCAAGGGTGGTCCGGGATCGCGAACAAGAGTGACAACGGCTTCCTGGCGTCGCTCAGGTGCGGCTCAAGCACCCGGCGGTTGAATGTCTGGCGCAGCGAGTTCGTGGTGATGAAGCCGAACCGGCGCACACCTTTACCGGTCTTGGCGTTGTATCCACGTGCCAGCAGCGCGGCCTTCTCCCACCAGTACATCACGAGGTCGGCGCTCTGCGGCATCTTCGGGTAGGCTTTCCAGAGCGCCTCGGCATATCCATCCCCGAGGCTCTCGCGCAGGCGGCTGGCCCCGATGAACGGCGGGTTGCCGACGATGAACTCTGCCTCGGGCCATGTGGTCGCTTTGGGCTTGATATAGTCGTAGACCTGCACACGCGCGAACGGGTCCGGCACCTCCTCACCCGTCACGGTATGGCGCATGGTCGTCACGCCGTCCCAGCGCGTCACAGGCTGGCCCTGATCGTCCAGACGCGGCACGCGATCCTGCCACTCCAGCACGGCATCCCGGTGTTCGATGTTGTGGAAGTCGCGGAGCACAGGCTCGGAAGGCGAGGCGCTGCCGTGTGTCCGGAAGTGCCACTGGAGGTAGCCGATCCACAGCACCAGCTCTGCCACGTTCGCGGCCCACGGGTTCAGTTCGATCCCGAGGAACTGGTGCGGGTCCACCGTCATGCCAGAGAGACCCAGAGCGCCCTGATCCTCGCCCAGTTCGGCCAAGAGAGCCGTCACCTCGCCCTCCAGCCGCTTCATCATCTCCAGCGCGACGTACAGGAAGTTCCCCGACCCACAGGCCGGATCGAGCACCCGGGTTTCGCATAGCTTGCGGTGGAAGCCGTGTACCAGCTTCCGGGCCTCGTCCTCCTTGCCGTCCTCGGTCAGGCGCTGAACTGCGGTCTGAACGTCCCTCCAGTCCTCCCTGAGAGGTTCAATGATGGTGGGCGTGACCAGTCGCTCTACATAGGAGCGGGGCGTGTAGTGCGCCCCCAGCTTGTGCCGCTGCTTCTTGTCGAGTGCGCGTTCCAGCAGGGTGCCGAAGATGGCGGGCTCGACCTGTTTCCAGTCTGCCTCTGCGGCCTCGATCAGCAGGCCCAACTGTAGCTCGTTTAGTGGGAGGGCGTCCGCGTCCCGGAACAGCCCGCCGTTGAAGCGTTTGAGGTCCTGCATGAGCACCTGCGAGAAGCCGCCGGTGTTCATTACCTCCCACAGGCCCTTGAGCGATGGTTCTGCATGCTCCGGGTGTCCCCGTAACTTGATGAGCAACTCCGTGAAGCTGCCGCGTGGTATCAGGTCCACATCCTCCGCGAACATGGAGAACAGGCATCGCATGAGGAACCGCGCGACCGCCTCCGTGGAGTGCCCCTGTCCCTCAAAACTCTTTCCGAGTTCAGCAAGGTGCGCGGCGATGTCCCGTGTGACCTGAGCCGACACCAAGGACGGGTCCAGTGACATGGGGTCGTCCCATACCGCACTTAAGCGGTCGCGAACGTCCTGATCTCTCAGGTCGTCCAGCGTGATGCGGTAGCGGTTGCCGTCCGGGAATTGGTTGTAGCCCTGACCTTGGCCGGAGAAGTCGGCATAGACTTCGATGACATGCCCCACGTCCACCACGAGGAGGAATGGCGGCCAGCCGTCCTCCCTCGCGATGGCGCGTGCATAGCGGTCGGCCTGTCCACGGGCCTTGAGCATGAAGTCGTCCCACTTGCGGGTGCCGCGTACACCGTGGCCGGTGCGGACGGTCGTGGGCTGCGGGTCCAGCGCAAGAGAGGTCTGGTTCGGTTCAGTGGTGCTCGTGTCCGCGCCCTGCTTGCCCTCCATCACGAAGGAACCGCGCTTGTAGAGGTCGATGAACCCCTTGTTCTGGCGGGAGGTCGGACCGAACTTGACCGGGCGTTCAAACCGGTAGTCGTCGTTCTGGTCGTCGCTGGAGGCTACCTTGGGCTGCTCTACGCCAAGTAGCTTGGTCAGATCGTCGGCAAAACGCTGGAAGTTCGCCCGCTCGCTCCCGCCGCTGGCCCGCCACCGCTCGATGAACTGCTCAATGTCCTGCGTCAAATCTTGCCTGCCGTCCCCTGTGCCGGACCATATGAGCCGGCAAGGCGCATTGGGTCAACGCGCTCATGCGGATGGGCAGGTCATAGCCGGCGCGTAATTTTCCGACAGATTTTTTCGAGGCCCCATCTATATGCCCGGGCGCGCGGAGTTCCCCCGTGGCCCCGGGTCTGTCACACCACGGTCACAACGAGTGTGACAAGGGGTACCTCAAGTCTCGTTGACAGATTGGCGGCGCTGGCATAGCATCCTGAGTGTAACAAGCTGTATTCTTGCAGTTTTTCGCCTCAGGCTTCGGTGACTTCCCAAGGTTCACTATCGGCCGCAAACAGTGACGCGCTGCCCTCCGAAGGCAGAGGCCATAGGTTCGAATCCTATCGGGTGCGCCAGTTCCTCATTTCCGGACGTGACGGTGTCGATGCGCGCCACTCAGTCGTGGCGGATCGTGTCCGGCGCCTTTTCTGAGGCGCGGCGCACCGCGAAAGCCGTCACGGGCGGTCCGAAGATGTCAAAGACGACGCTGGAGGCGATGATGACGGGCACGATCAGTGCCTCCTGCCCTGGCATGACCTCGGTTGCGACCAGCGCCATGCCCACCGCCACGCCTGCCTGGGGCATGAGCGCGGGGCCGTAGAGCGGGCGCTCCGGCATTGGAACGCCGCCGGCAACCGCGCCGAGCCAGCCGCTCACGATACGAGCGAGGATTCGCAGCACGACATATGCCGCGGCCCATCCCGCCACCGAGACGAGCGCTCCGATTTCGAGAGTCGCACCCGCAAGCAGGAAGAAGAGCAGAAGAAACGGGAGTTCGACCCGCTCGGTTTCGTTGAAAGCGTAGTCGTGGTGACGTGCAAAATTCGCGATTATCGCGCCCGCTGTCATGCCCGCGATCAGGAAGGAGACCTCGAGCCAGAGTGCAAGGCCCGCGGTCAGGAACACCACGCCCAGGGCCTCGATCATCTGAGGTTCTCCAGGCTTCAATCGCCCGGTCAGATAGGCTGACGGCGCCCCGATGAGCACGCCCAGGAGAACCGCGCCGCCGATATCGTGCAACGCCGTGATGGCGGGCCCGGCCCAATCAGCAGAAGGCGCGACGAGGGCGAGGCAGAGGCTGAACACCATCACGCCCCAGACGTCGTCGATCGCGACGATTCCCGTCAGTGTCTCGGTGAAGCCGTTCTGAATGCCCGTCTGCCGGATCACGTCGGCGACCGCCGGTGGAGCGGTCGCGGTCGCGATGGCGCCGAATAAAAGCGCAACCCCAGAGTCCATTCCGACCGCGACAAGGCCGGCCCAAACGATCACCGTGGTGCCCAGCACGATGGCGAGGGAAATGGCGAGGATCGCGCGCCCGTGGCGCGCTAGGTTGTCCCGCGTCAGGTCGGCGCCGAGCAGGAACGCTACCATCGTCAGCGACGCGACGGTCATCGGTTCGAACCAAGCGCGGGCTTCGGGCGGAACCAGATCGAGTCCCGATTGACCGACAGCGATTCCGACGAGAAGCAGAATGGTGACGCGCGGCAACCGGGTCAGGCGACCGATGTGCTCGGCCGCCAGCCCGCCCATGAACAATGCGCCGAACGCAATAAAGAGGATCGCATGGTCCAAGGTCCGGCGCCTAGCGCAGCAGGTCCAGTTCTTCCATGTCGATGCCGAGCGGCCCGCCCAGGTCCTCGATCGAGTCGTAGAGCAGTTCGAGGGAATAGGCTGGATTGTGGGCGAAGTTGCCGGGGTCCGCTGTCACGAGTTTCCAGTTGAAGGCCGTGCGCAGGCTGCGCGGCGTCCAGGAGGCGTAGGGAACGGGCCGCCCTTCGGCGTTCATGTCGATCTCGCCGTCGCCGTTGGCATCGGCGAAGAAATACGGGTATCGGTTGCCATCGTAGATCACCGGCGCGCCCACAACTTCGTCGGTGTAATCCTCGATCAGGTCCAGCAGCAAACGCGCGTTGGCCTCGATATCTGAGACGATCCCCACGCCGGTATTGCCGCTGCCATCATAGCTTTGGCGGGCGATGCGGATCTCGTCCGGAGCATTGGCCTCGTGACAGGTCAGGCAGGGCTCGAACTCGACCTCGAGCGTGTGTGGCTCGTGGCAGGAGTTGCAGCTGGCGACAGGGCGGGCATGGAAGAAACGGCCCGAGTAATCCTTGCCATCGTAATGGTAGCCCGCCGCGCCATAGCCGCCGAGCCAAGTTGCCGCTGCGGTGGCATAGTGCGGGTTGATGAAGCGGAGTTCGCCACTGGGCTCGTCGACGGCCATCCCGGCGGTGGCTCCGGAAACGGTGGCACCGGCGGCACGCCCCTGGTGACAGGTCAGGCAAGAGGCCTCGACCCCGGTGACCGGATGGACCACACCGCTCGGAAGCGTCACCTCCTCGATCTGGGCGAGGCCCGCATTGTGGCAGGTACCGCAATCGACCACGCCGCCGGTATTGATCGGGCCGTCGACCACGCCCGCGGGCGTGCCGTCGAGCCCGTGGAAATCGCGAAAGCCCTCGCCGGAGTGGCAGGTGGCGCAGGCGGGTTGAATCTCACCATCATCGTCCCAGTGGCGGAACGCCTCGGCCGCAGCATTTGCATGCGCCGAGCGGAACCAGTTCGTGATCGCCTCGTCGTTCTCGATATCGATGTCGGCCGGTTTGAAAGGGCCGGCCTGGGGCAGGGCGAAGGGTACGACCTCTTCGGTTGCGTCGTCGACGGCGTCGGCACTCTGGGCGAGGGCCGCGAAACCGGCAGACGCCAGGGCGAGTGTCACGCTGACGAACAGCGGGCGAACAAAGCGGTGAACAAGAATTGGCACGATCGGTCTCCTCTCGGGAACAGGTCGATGAAGCTGGGTCAATGGGCGGAGTATGATGGGTCATCCGGCGCCGCACTTTGATCTGGCTCATATTTGGCGGCCGGTCGACTTGCTACGCTTCGGCCTCGGAGCCCCGCGGGGTGAGAGCGCTTCAGCTGACCAGAAGGGTCGAGGACGGCATGAGAACACTGCGACTGCGCGCAGGTCTGAACCCGGACTTTGCCTCGCCGCCGCTGGCGGCAGGGGTGAGCGAGGTCGTCACTGAAGAAGTGGCAGTCCTGCCGCCGCATGGGGCGAAGCTGCACATCACGCCGCTGGTCACGGAGGGCGAGCGGGTCCATGCGGGTGCGCCGGTGGCTTGCCTGCGCCATGCGCCGGCCGTGTGCCTGGTTGCGCCTATAGGGGGGCAGGTCGCGCGGATCGACCTCGCTCCGGGGCGCATCCTGAACGAGATCGTTCTCTTTCGGGACACCGGGTCCGACGGAGAGGACGTGGAACGACACGACCTGTCGATTGCCCAGACGACGGCGGGGCTGCGCAGGCTTCTGCAGGGGGCCGGGGTCTGGCCATGGATCGGGCGCAGGCCCTTCGGCGGGATGCCGGGCGTGGACGAGGTGCCCGCCGCGATCCTCGTCACGGCCAGCGACACGCGCCCCTTCGCCCCGGACCCGCAGCTTGTCCTCGAGGGTCGGCACGAGGCCTTCGCCCGGGGTCTCGAGGCGCTGACGCGGTTGACCGATGGCCCGGTCCTGGTCTCCTGGCCCGACGGCCTGCCCACGCCCCGGATCATGCGGGTCGAAGACCGGATCGCGTGGCTCGCGACCGGGCCGCGCCATCCGCAGGCCAGCCCGGGCATCTGCCTGCACGGGGCCTTCCCCGCCGCGCTCGACGCGCCGGTCTGGGACCTGCATGCTGAAGACGTCGCTCACCTCGGGGACTTTCTGAAAACCGGCAGGCTTCCGATGACCCGCCATGTCCGGATCGCGGGAGACGCCCTTACGGAAGCGCGGTTGGTGCGTACGACCGCGGGCGCGGATGTGCGGCAGCTGATCCAGGGCGCAGTCGCGCCCGGACCGCACAGTGTCATGGCGGGCGGGCTGCTTGGCAGACGGCGCGCGCGCTGGCTCGCACCGCGCGACAGGCAGGTCACCGTGATCCCGCGCGCAGAGCCGCGTGCCAGGCCGCACTGGTTGGTCGGGGCCCTCACCGCGAGCGCCTTTCCCCGGCCGATCATCCCGACCGCGGCGCTGACGCAGGCCTTCGCCGCCGCACTGCCGGCCGTGCCGTTCCTGCGCGCGCTGGGCGCGGGGGACGAAGAGGCGGCAATGCGGCTCGGGCTCCTCTCGCTGCTCGAAGAAGACGTGGCCCTCGTCGATTACGTTCTGGGCGCGGGTGGGGACCTTCAGCGTCAGCTCCGCGCCCTTCTGGACCGCATCGAGACGGAGAATGCAGCGTGACCCGGGGTCTGTGGACACGCGAGACGGTCGCGGCCCTGACGTTGGCGGCGCTGATGCCGCTGGCGGTGTTCTGGCTCTGGACGAACGGACTCGCGGGTCTCGTGAACCTGATCTTCGCCGTCATTATCATCGGTATCTGGCACCTCGTCTTCATGCTGGTGCGGGCGCAGCCGCCGTCGCTTTCGGCGCTCATCACCGGGCTCGCCATCGCCATGCTGGCGCCCGAAGAGCTTGGAGTCTTCCGCCTCGCGCTCGGTATCAGTTTCGGCGTCGTGATGGGCGAACTGGTCTTCGGCGGCTGGGGGCGCAACGTGGTCAACCCCGCGACCGTGGCCCTTGCGTTTCTCGGCTTCGGCTTCCCCGCCGCGCCCTGGCCCGGCTTCGACGCGCCCATCGCATGGGCCGCGATCCCGGCGGCGGCGCTCGGCGCGACCCTGGGGATCATGCCGCTCGCCCTCCTGCTCTCCGCGGCAGCCGTCGCGGCAGGCGCGCTGATGCTGGGCTTTCTGCCGGAGCCGGTGCTGTTTGCCGCCGGGATCGGGCTCGTCCTCCTCGTCGCCGACCCGGTGACCAGCGCGGCCACCGGCCTTGGCCGCGTTCTGAACGGCACGCTCTACGCGCTGTTCGTCGTCTTTTTCGCCGCCGGATGGAGCGGTGCGGCCGCAGTCCAGATCACCGTCGCGAGCGCGCTCCTCGCCTCGCTCGCGGCCCCGCTCCTCGATGACATCGCCATCCAGCTCTGGGTGTCCCGCAGAAGGAGGCGTCATGGCCGAACCTGACAAGACACTCTGGCGCCGCATCCTCGCCTTGCCGAACGAAAGCCGCGCCAAGACCATCCTCGTCGCCTTCCTCGTCTCGGCGGCCTGCGCAGCACTGGTCAGCGGCGCGACCGTGATGCTGCGCCCGATCCAGGCCGCGAACCGCGCCGCCGAAGAACATGCGCGGATCGAGGCGTTGGTGCGCGGTATCCCCGGCATGGCCGATCTGTTGGAGCAGTCGGGTGGCGAACTGTCCACGGTCGTGATCGACCTCGCCAGCGGACGTGCGGCGCAGGAGGTCACGCCCGCCACGCTCGAGAGCGCGCTTTCGGACACCGATAACTGGACCGACCTCGACCCCGCTGCCGACCTCGCGGGCCTCGGCCTGCGTCCGAACTTCGCGCAGGTCTTCCTGCTGCGCGAGGGCGAGGAGGTCTCGCTCATCCTGCTGCCGCTTTCTGGCCAGGGCTACGGCGGACGGATCGACGCGATCATGGCGTTGCGCGGCGACACCAATACGATCGCCGGGCTCGCCGTCACCCGGCATGGCGAAACGCCGGGCTTGGGCGGACGGATCGAGGAGGCCGCGTGGCAAGCCAGCTTTCCCGGCACCCTCCTGCGCGACGAGGCCGGCGAGATGCGGTTCCGCGTGGCACAAGGCCCCGCCTCGGGCGTGCACGAGGTCGACGGGATCACCGGGGCGACGCGCACGGGGCGCGGCGTCACCAACATGGTGCGCTTCTGGCTCGGCCCGGACGGGTACGGCCCCTTCCTCGACGCAATCCGGCGCGGAGAGTTCTGAGCATGGCGAAAGGACCCGACGTCTGGCGCGTGCTGACCGAGCCGCTGATCCGGCAGAACCCGGTGACATTGCAGATCCTCGGCATCTGCTCGGCCCTCGCGGTCACCACGACGATGGCGACGGCCCTGACGATGGCCGTGTCGCTGACTGTCGTTCTCACGCTGGCCGCCGGGATCATCAGCACGATCCGGCGTCACATCCCCGACAGTATCCGTCTGATCGTCCAGATCGTGATCGTCGCCTCGCTCGTCATCGTTATCGACCAGGTGTTGCAGGCGTATTTCGCCGAGATCAGCCGGGCGCTGTCGGTCTATGTCGGGCTGATCACCACCAATTGCCTCGTCCTCGGCCGGACCGAGGCCTATGCCCGCCATCACCGTCCGCTGCCATCCATGCTGGATGCTTTCGGAAACGGCCTGGGTTACTCGCTGGTGCTCATGATCGTGGGCGGGCTGAGGGAACTCTTCGGCAAGGGGGAGCTCTTCGGCTTCGCGGTCCTGCCGCTCGCGGATGCTGGCGGCTGGTTCACACCGTTGAGCCTGATGCTGTTGGCGCCCTCCGCCTTCTTCATTCTCGGCCTTCTCGTCTGGGCGATCCGCAGTTGGCTCCCCGAGCAGGCCGAAGCGCCCGAACATGTGCCCCCGGGCCGGATGGAGGCGGCGGAATGACCGAGCTTTGGACGCTTTTCCTGACCGCGGCCTTCGTCGACAACATGCCTCTGATCCTGTTCCTCGGGCTATGCACCTTCCTCGCGCTGTCCAAACGGCCCGACGCCGCGCTGGGCCTCGGCGTGGCGATGACCGCGGTACTGGGGGTCACGGTGCCCCTCAACCAGTTGATTTACGCCTACGTCCTCGCACCGGGGGCGTGGAGCTGGGCCGGTATGCCGGAACTCGACCTGTCCTACCTCGCCCTCATCGCCTTCATCGGCGTGATCGCGGCAGCGGTGCAGGTGCTCGAGATGGTGCTCGACCGGTTCTTTCCGGCGATTCACGCAGCCTTCGGGGTGTTCCTTCCCCTTCTGACGGTGCAATGCGCCATTCTCGCAGGCAGCCTGTTCATGGTCGAGCGCAGTTATTCGCTCGTCGAGTCCACGGTCTTCGGGTTGGGGAGCGGGGTCGGATTCGCCGTGGCCGTCGTGATGCTCGGGGCGATCCGGTCGCGGCTCGCCTATGCCAACCTGCCGGCCGGATTGCGCGGCCTCGGGATCGGGTTCGTGCTGACCGGCCTCATGTCGCTCGGCTTCGCGGCGTTCTCGCAGATGGCGGCGGCGTCATGACCGAGGTGCTGATGGGAAGCCTGACCATCATGGTCCTCGTGGTGGGGCTCGCCTTCGGGTTGGTCGCGCTCCGGCGTGTGCTGGTGCCCAGCGTTGCGCTGGACGTGGCGGTGAACGGCACGGTGCACCTGGAGGCGCAGCGCGGCGACGCCTTGCTCGGCGTGCTGCACAAGGGCGGCGTGCTGATCCCGGCGGCCTGTGGCGGGTCGGGGACCTGCGGGCTCTGCCGCGTGACCGTGACCGGCGCGGGCGCGGGAGAGCCGCAGGCGACGGAACGCGGGGTGCTGGCCCCGGGCGAGCGCCGCGCGCATGTGCGGCTCGCCTGCCAGACCCGCCTGCGAGGCGACTGTGCCGTGGCCGTGCCCGACGATATCCTGACGGCCGGGGGTGGGTTCACCTGCTCCGTGGCCTCGGTCCGCATGCTGGCCCCGCTGATCCGCGAGATCGTCGTGGACCTGCCGGCGGGCGAGATGGCGGAGTTCCGCGCCGGGGATTTCATGCAGATCACCGCGCCGCCCTATGCCCTCGACTTCGCCAGCGTGGATGTGCCGGAGGCCTTCGCGGACGCTTGGCGCACCTCCGGGTGGCGGACTCTGACCGCGCGTTCGGATGCGGAGGTCACCCGCGCCTATTCGCTGGCCAACCGGCCCGAGGACACGGGCCGCGCCGTGTTCAACATCCGCCTCGCCGTGCCGCCTGCGGGAGAGGAGGACACGATCCCGCCGGGTGTGGTCTCTTCATGGCTCTTCAGCGTCGCGCCGGGCGATCCGATCACCTTGTCCGGTCCCTTCGGCGAGTTTCATGTGCAGGAAACCGGGCGGGAGATGGTGTTCGTGGGCGGCGGTGTCGGCATGGCGCCCCTGCGTGCCATGATCCACCAGCAGCTCGGGCGCGGTACCACCCGCCGGATCCGCTATTTCTACGGGTCGCGCAGCCGGGCCGACTTGTTCTATGCCGAGGAATTCGAAGCGCTCGCCGCGGCGCATGAGAATTTCAGCTGGACGCCCGCGCTGTCGGACCCCGCGCCGGGCGACCGCTGGACCGGCGCGACCGGGTTCATCCATGAAACGCTGTTCTCCACGCTCTCGCGCCACGACGCCCCGGAGGAATGCGAATACTATCTCTGCGGCCCGCCGGTGATGATCTCGGCGGTGCTCGCAACGCTGGAGCGCCTTGGCGTGGAACCCGCTTCCATCTTCTACGACGATTTCGGAGCCTGACCGATGCGAACGATCCCCGAGATGACCCGTCGCGGCGCGCTCGGCCTTCTTGCCGGCGCCGCGCTTTTTCCGGGCGCAACAGTCGCAGCCGGGATGGCGAACGTCTCCGGCCGCGCCTTCGGGACGAGTTGGCGACTTGCGGCCCCCACCGGGCACCCACTGGAGCGCCTCGGCCAAGAGATCGAGCGTGTTTTCGGCGCGGTCGATGCTGTGTTCTCCCCGTGGCGTGCTGACAGCGTCGTGTCCCGCTTCAACATGGCAGGGGCCGGTTCCGTTCACCACGCCGACCTGTCCCGGGTGAGCGCCGAGGCGCTTGACCTGGCTCGCAAGAGCGAAGGCGCCTTCGACCCGACCGTCGGACCCCTCGTGGCGCGCTGGGGCTTCGGCCCCCTCACAGCGGGCGGGCATCCTGACTGGCGCGGACTCTCCGCCGAAGCGGGCGCGGTCGCCAAGATGCGCGACGACCTGACCCTCGACCTTTGCGGGATCGCCAAGGGCTGGGCGCTGGACCGGGCAGGGGCGTTGGCTGCGGAGTTCGGGCTTCGCGACTTTCTTTTCGAACTCGGGGGCGAGTTCCTCGCGCAAGGCCGCCATCCGGCGGGCCGAGACTGGCGCGTGGGCGTGGAGGGGCCAGCACCCGCCCCGGCGCTTCGGCTTCCCGGCGGCGCGGCGGTGGCGACCTCGGGCGTCTGGCAGCAGAGCTACAATCTGAACGGACGCCTCTACAGCCACATCATCGACCCCCGAACTGACGAGCCGATGGCGGGCGCGCTCCGGTCCGTGACGGTGGTGGCGCCCGATGCGATGACCGCCGACGGTTGGGCGACCGCGCTGTGTGCTGCGGGGGCCGAGGCCGGGCCGGACCTCGCCGCGACGCAGGGCGTGGCGGCGCTGTTCCTGGTCGAGACCGGGGCCGGGCTGCGCCGGATCGAAACCGGGCCGATCCAGGAGTTCGTGCTGTGAGGAGGGCACCGCGATGACAGAAGTCCTTTTTGCGATAGGCATCATGGGGCTGGCCGCCGCGGGGCTGGGCGCGGGACTGCTCCTCGGCCGGGCACCCGTGAAGACGAGTTGCGGTGCCGCCGACGGGATCGCCAAGGCGCGCTGCGCGGACTGCCCGCTGAGGCGCAAGCAGACCGGCGAGGACACGCCATGAGCGCCTATGGCATCCGCGAGATCATTCGCACGGACGCCCCCGACCTGTCCCCGGACATGCCTATCCGGCGCGCGACGGCCTTCCTCGTCAATTGCGGTGCCGCGGCGGCGCCCGTGACCGATGACGACGGGCACCTTGCCGGACTCTTGTCGCAGAAAGACTGTTTTCCCGCTGTGCTTCAGGCCAGCTACCATCGCGAGTGGACCGGAACCGTCGCCGACCATATGACGGCCGAGGTCCGCACGATCAGGATAGATGCGGAAGTGATCGCCGCCGCACAGATGTTTCTGGCCCATCCCCATCGTGTCTTTCCGGTCCTCGATGGCCCCGTGGTGGCCGGGATGCTCTATCGTTCCGACGTCCTCGCGTTCCTGCTGCGCCGCGGATAAGGGCCGGGAACAAGGGGCACGGTCTCCCAAGGTTTCCATCGCGTGCGGGACTGGCTACCGTGAAACATGCAGAGCTTTTGGGAGGAAGCGTTATGAACAAGATTACCGAATACACGGTCGTTTCTGCCCTCTACCGCGAAACGGATGCAGACGAGGTCCACAACCGGCTTTCAAAACAGGTGAACGATCATATCCAGTTGGGGTGGCAGCCCTTCGGGCAGGTTACCTGCTCGACGTTGGCCGGGGCGCTCATCCTGTTGCAGCCCATGGTCAAATACGGCGTTTGAGCGCGGCTCGTGCCGATTCGACCCAAGCCCTGTCTTGCGGTCAAATGTTTGTAATTGATCGTTAAATTAGCGCTTGAGCGCCTTATTTCCGACTTGTTCTGCAAGATTTCGGACGTTTTAAACAACTAAGGGAAACTTACCGCCAAACTCTTTCCCCAATTGGTTGCATAGATCGTAGGCACAGACGGCATCAGCCGAGACGTGCCGGATCGCTTGCAGCAGGACAGAGGTGGTAAACATGACGATTCAGTTCTTCGCTCCACGGTTTTGGGATGGCAGCATCATGAAGTTGCCGAACACCTACAGGCGCAAAGTGCGCTGGCTTCCGGAGATCGGTGACATCTTTCCGAACTTTCATCTTGTGTCGACGCATGGCCCGATCGAGTTCTGGGATTGGGCCGAGGGAAACTGGACATACCTGTTCTCGCACCCGGCCGCCCGAACGCCGGTCTGCACGACCGAGCTTGGCTCCATCGCGGCGAACGGAAAGGACTTCGCCGATCTGGGCGTTAAGGCACTCGGTCTTTCCGGCTCGAGCATCGAGGATCAGCAGCTTTGGCACCGTGAGGTCGAGGAACTCTATGGGCACGACGTGTGGTTCCCGACGGGGCAGGACGAGAGCGGCGACCTGCTCGACCTCTTCGGTGCGTGCCACGCCCGGGAGGCTGAAGGGTTCCCGATCCGCAAGTCATTCATCCTCGACCCGCAAATGCGGATCCGCATGATCTTCGAATACCCGATACATATCGGGCGCAACGTCGAAGAGACTCTCAGGGTCTTCGAAGCCCTCCAGGTCTGCGAGGAAACGCTGACGGCCACGCCCGCCGACTGGAACGAGGGCGATCCGCTGATCCTGCCCGACTTCCGGTCAGAAGAGGAGGTGATGCGCGTGTTCGGAACGACTTCCAAACACCTGTTGTCCTACCTGCGCGTCGTGGACGGCTTCCGGCGCTCGCGCCGCGCGCCGCTCCAGCCCGCCGAGGAGCGAAACATCACGGTGTGAGGTCGCGCATGCAATACTGGCAGATGGAAGTGGCGGCGGCTTCGACCTTTCCGGGGAGAGCCGAGATGTCGAGATCACGTAACATGTAGCCACGCCCCCGCACGGTCTTGATGACCTCGCGTCCGGCGCTGCCGTCAAACAGCTTGCCTCGCAACCGGCTCACCAGCCCGTCGACCGCACGGTCATGCGCACACCAATTGGGGCCGCGCAGACGTGCCATGATCGTGGACCGTGCAACGACCTGGTTCGCGAGGGACAGCAGGATCAGGAGCAGGTCGAACTCGAGTGGTGTAAGCTCGATCAGCGCGCCGTCCGGCCCATAGACTGCCCGGCTCGACTGGTCGACGCGGAAATGCTTCGTGAAGACCATGTCCCGCAGCGCATCGTCCCGGACCTGTTCGGGCGTCTGCGACATGGCCCGCGTGCGACGCAGGACCGCCTTGATCCGGGCGGCAAGTTCGCGGCCGTTCACAGGATCCGACATGCAATCGTCCGCCCCCATTTCGAGGCACAGGATCACATCGATGAGCGCGTCGCTTTTCGTCAGGGCGATGATGCCGGCCCCCGTGACGTTGCGAAGTCTGGCGACCAGGTCGGAATTTTCATGGGCCGACGTGTCCACGGACACAAGGCATATGTCGTAGTCCTGTAGCGCCAGGTCCGCCATGAAATCCGGCCAGGAGGTGTGGAGCCTCGACACCGGGACCTCTTTCGAGATGGCGGGCAAGAGGCGGTCACGATCGCGTGCGGATGGAACGAAACCGATGATGGTGTAATCTGTCGTCAAGTCGTTGGCTGCTTTTCCTGGCAAGCCACCAGCTTCCGGGGTCAAACGCGGGAGGGTTTGGTTCGGGAAGGGTGCGCCTGCATGAGCGTCTGGCGACGGCGAACGTCGCGATAAGTACCGGATGCAATCGGAAAGCTACGCGTCGGGGCCGCACTTCATTCTTGTCGTTTTCGGGCCGTCGACGGATCCTTATGACCCGTATTCTCTTCCATCCACAATTACCAAAAAGGGGTATCCCGATGCGCCTTCCATACGTCGTCGGATGGGTCAGTTCAGCGGAAGTATTCCAAGCCGGTGGGCGAGCACGACGGCATGGGTCTTGTTGCGGGCATCCAGCTTGCGCGACACGTTCTTGAGGTGCTTGCGGACCGTCTCGGTGCTGACGTCGAGGAGCGCCGCGATATCCTCGGCGGTCTGGCCCTGGGCCGTCCAGAACAGGCAGTCCTGTTCGCGCGGCGTGATCGGGACGTCCTGCGCGTCGAACGCGGCTTCGCGCCAGTGAAGGCGATCGATACAGGTCCAGACCAGCCGTTTCGCCGCCCAAGCCAGGTAGGCATATTCGCTCTCGGAAAGGTCGTCTTCGCGCGGGTTGTCGAAAAACCTGAGACCGGCGAAGGTCCAGTACTCGCAACGGCTCGTGAAGACGGGCACGTGGAAGGTTTCCCGGACCCCCGCCTCCATGAGCGTGCGAACCCAGTTGGCTGCGGCCACGTTGCGCGTCGCTTTCCGGTCGTCGAGAAGGTCCGCCATCCTGATCCGCTGCGGCAAGAGCCGTTGCGACATGATCCGTCGCACAGGGTCGAACTTCTGATTGATCGAGTGTTGTTGTTTGTTGAACTGGTACCAGTTCTGCACCAGCTCCTCGTCCAGATTGACCCCAAGGCCGTAATGGATGACGCCGGGCTGACCGCCGGGCAGGATGCTGATGGGCGAATAGGAAAACGCCCCCGCCGACATTCCCAGCTCGTCGAGGACACCCTTCATGGCCGACCGAAGCTCTTCGTCGTCGTGGATGTCGCTCCAGTCGATGTCGTACATGGCACGTATTTCCAAACCGGAAGGGTCAAACGCAGGATCGCACGGACGGGGGCCTGTAGAAACCCGATGTGTGTCGCGGCGGCGCGAGGCTGCCGATGGCGATCCGTGTGGCGGGGACCGGAAGCAAGGTCCCGGTCCCCGCCGTCGTGCCGGGTCTCAGGCAGCGGACAGGGTGCGCGGCGCGACGGCCGCGCGCTCCATCCACCTGCCGTTCTCGTAGCGACGACCGAAGGCTCCTGCGTTGTCCAGCGCCACAAGAGTCAGCCAGCCGTTGTCGAAAAGCGCCCTGACGCCGGGCTGGCGGTCGAGAACGCGCGAGATCATCTCTTCCGGGGCCTCGACCGCAACCACGAGCCGGCTCGGCACGTGCCGCAAGGTGTCGCCGTCATGTACCGATTGCCAGGGCAACCCGACGCGAAGTGCTCCGCCGTTGCCCTCGAACACGCCGATACCGCCCACGACGTTGTGCAAGAGCTTGTTGCCTGCACCGAAGACCTCCGGGGCGACCGACGATCCGTGGTATTGCAGGGCAATCCAGCTTGCGACCACCACAGGCGCACTCAGGATGAGTTCGAGCGTTCTCGCATCCTCGTCCTGACGCCAATCGTAGTCATGCAGGAAGACCTGCCCGCCGAGATCGCGCCCGACCGTCCGCGCACGCGGCGCCGCGACGAAGCCGCTGCACCCGGCCAGTCCCCATTCGGGCCTGATTTCGGACCAGTCGCGGCCGCGCCGTGCCAGCGTGCCTTCGGTCCCCCGAGGCAATGCGCGGGCGCGGTCCGTCCGTGTCAGCGTGGCCGCCTTCACGAGAGCGCCGGTGAGTTGCGCGATCTCCCTCGCGTGGCTCGCGGGGGCCGCGTCATCGAAGAGTCGTACCTTGTCCGAGACGGTATCGTGCAGTCCCGCGATGAACCATGTGTCGGAGGGGATCGAAATCCCTTCGGCGGCGAGGCCCTCGCGGACCGCCTTGTCGTTCAGGAGCGCGGCGAGAAGGCGCGCGTTCACGTCGCCTGCGTGGCCGCCGCAGGCCCCGCATTGCAGCGCACTGGCATGAGGCACGTTGGTGACGCCGGCCCCGTGGCCGCAGACAAGCACCAGCCTGGCGAACCCGTCCGTCAGGGACATGGACCGCAGGACGCCCCGCGCCGCCTCGATCCGCTCTGCCAGCGGCATGTCGAGGACAGGATGCGCGTCGTTCGGAGACGACCCGGCAAACCCGAGTCCGTCGCGCAGCAGCTTGCCGATATAGAGGGGTCCCGCCGCTTCGACGAAGGCGAAGGCGGAGACCGCCGCGCGTTTGAAGCGGCCCCAGGCGCGGATAGTCCGCAGGCGCACGCGCTCACGAGTATCGGCCTCGGCGTCTCCGGCCGCGTGGCTCTCGATACCGGGTGAAAGAAGCACCGGCGCGCGCGCCTCGACGATGTCGGAGGCATGGGCACGGTGCCGGATCGGCAGGCCGAAGAAGCCGGCGAAACCGATGGTGCGAAGCTCCGGCTCGACCGACTCCAACGCGCGGCGCAGGCGTTCGGACCGCACGTCGATGCAGAACGCGGCCTGTATGGCGGGCCGCCCCGTGTCGCTGCCGACGGCGCCTCCGTCGAGCGCAACGGCGAGGCCACGCTCCGCGCTTCGATCGACTGCGTCCTGAAGTGCCGCGTCGAGCGTCAGCTCGTGCGTGGGTTCGACCGGCCGCGCATAGTCGTCTTTGGCCTGCTCCCATTCACCGGCCCCGGTGGCGCCGATCTGCTTCAGCAGAGCAACCTCCCACACCAGCCGGATGGTCAGAAGCACGAACAACGTATCGTCTTGGCCGCCATCGCGCTCGGCGGTCCAGGACAGGTGGCGGGCGAACTGCGCCCAGCCCGAAAGGGTCACGAGCAGACGGTGGAAATAGAGCGGGGCCGCTTCAGCGGAGAGTTTCAGTTCGGCGCAGGCGATGGCAAAGGCGCTGCGCGCATCCGTGGGCATCGCCTGCACCCGCGCCGAGAAACCGGAAAGGCCTGCGATATCCGGGGTCAGGTCACGGCTGGCATAGGCCCGCCAGGACATCCACGCGCCTGCCGTCGGCGCCGGCCAGAACGCTTGTCCCCGATCGAACTGCGCGGCTGCCCAGTGTCCGACACGCTCCTCGACAAGGGCGGGCCAGTCGACCCCGTCCTTGCGTTGCGCGAGGTCTGCGACGGTGGGGAGGACGGCGATCTCCGCGGCCTTCTCCCTCGCGGCTCTGGTCAGGTCAGCCGGGTTCAACCCTCTCGCCGCCGCGACTTCCGAAAGGTCGGAGATCGTGATCTCTCCCGTTTCGATCATCTTAGACACGGTTTCGCGCCGAAGGAACATTCGGCCGGCGCCGATGCGGGCCATGCGGGCGGCCGCAACCGTGCGATCCACGCTGGTCTGGCCGAGCCAGGGATTTGCCGCAACCGTCGCGTCGAGCGGAAAGGCCGGAGGTATCTGACCCATGGCGTCCTGCGCAGCGGCGAATAGCTCGAGGGTCGTTCCGGACCAGGTCATGTGTGAGTTCATTGGGTCGCTCCCTTGTTGGAGGTCCAGCGGCCCGAAAGCCGATCCGAAACCGCGTTGAGATAGAGGCCGTTCATCAGATGGACACGCAGGCCGGCCGTGGCCGGATGCCCCGCCCAGAGCGGGAACGTGGTCTGCGCGACAGCCGCGAAGGCGAAACTCACGACAGCCAGCACAATGGTGGCCCACATCAGCCCGTCGGGCTGGGGCGGCGGCGGCAATGTGCCCGCCGATGCCCAGGTCGCGCCATGCTGGAGGGCGAAGTAGGCGACGGTCGCGGCAACCGAGAGCGCGACCGTGCGCCAGGTGAGGGCGCGCGGAGCGAGGTCGGCAAGCCCTTGTGCAATCAGGTAGACCACGCCGAAGATCAGGATACCGCCAAGGGCGACCGTCTGCGGCGGCTTGGAGCCGATCGCAAAGAGCAACCCGACCAGCACATAGAGGGCGAACGCGAGGCCGAAGGAGCGCAGGACGGCCTTGAGGTTGGGCACCGCGACCGGTCCAGGCCGCCTGATCTTGGCCACCTCGCGCACCGCGTCTCCCGACGCGAGGAAGGCATGCGCCTTGTAGAGCGAATGCGCCACGATATGCAGCAGCGCCAACGGGAAAAGCGCGAGCCCGCACTGCAGAACCATGAATCCCATCTGGGCTGACGTCGACCATGCCAGCGCGGTCTTCACGGCGGGCTGGGTCAGCGCCACGGCCGCACCGATCAATGCACTGAACCCGCCCACGAGCGCCAGTAGTGCGAGAACACCCGGCGCGGCGATCATCACGTCGGCGAACCGGATGAGGAGGAATCCGCCAGCATTGACCACGCCCGCATGCAGGAGCGCGGAGACGGGCGTCGGCGCCTCCATCACCTCGGTCAGCCATCCCTGCGTGGGCACGAGCGCGGACTTGAAGACCGCCGCGACCGCCAGAAGCAGGGCCGCCAGCCAGACGAGGTCGAAGGTCGTCTCAGCCTGCGCCGCCACGTTGATCGTCGCGATGTCAGAGGTGCCGAAACCCGCGATCAGGAGGCCGGCGGCGGCGAGCAGGGCCGCACTCGCGAAGATGCCGCTCAGGGCCTTCTTCCGGGCGGCCCGGCGCGCGCCAGCACGCTCGGGGTAGAACAGGAGCAGGCGATGCAGCGTGACACCGGTCGCGACAAAAGCCATCGCGAGCTGCACCACGTTGCCCGCGGCCACCAGGAGCAGAACGCAGGCTATCGTCGCCGCCATCCATCCCATGAAGGCCGATTGGCGCGCCTCGCCGTCCAGCGCCACGCGCGAGAAGCGCAGGACAACCCAGCCGACGAAAGCGACCGTGAGCGTCATCGCAACGCTGACGATGTCGACCCGCGCCGACAGACCGATCGAGGCAAACCCGAAAAGCGGGCTCGTCGACGGGCCCGAGACAACAAGGTGGATGGCCGCGAGCACGCCGATACCCAATGCGGCGAGGGCCGCGATCTCGGGTATCCGCAGACGCGAATGCGCGCGTGGCGGGGGGCGCAGGAACATTGCAAGGGCTGCGACGGCAAGGACGAGCGGGGCGAACAGGAGCAAGATGTTCATCGGAGACCTCCGGGATTGGATCTCCGCTGGACCTAGTGAACCTCGTGAATTAATAAAAATTCATTGTTTGGAAGAAATCGTTCCAATAAAGTGAACGGTATGCGTCTCAACTACCATCACCTCCGGTACTTCCAGGAGGTCGCCCTAGAAGGGAACCTGACCCGCGCGGCGTCCCGGTTGAACGTGTCGCAATCGGCGCTCTCGACCCAGATCCGACAACTGGAGGAGCGGTTGGGTCACGCGCTGTTCGAGCGCACCGGGCGGTCGATGGCATTGACGGAAGCGGGCCAGATCGCCCTCGACCACGCAGAGCGCATCTTCGATGTCGGGGACGACCTCGTCGCCACGCTCTCGATGGGCGGGGATGCGAAGCCACCCCTGCGCGTCGGCGCCTTGTCCACCCTGTCACGGAACTTTCAGCTGCGCTTCCTGCGTCCCGCCCTCTCGGAGGACTTCGACCTGTTCCTGTCGTCCGGCAGCAGCCAGACCCTGCTGCGCGCGCTGGAAAACCTGTCTCTGGACGTGGTCTTGCTGACGGATCCGCCACCACGCGACACGTTTCCGGACCTGGTCGCGCACCGGATCGCCGAACAGTCGGTGGGCCTTCACGGTCTGCCGGACCGGCTCGCGCATGAGACTCTTGCGGATCTGCTGCGCGCAGAACCCGTGATCCTGCCGACCGAGAGCTCAATCCGCACGGGGTTCGACAGCCTCGTCGCGCGCCTGGGCGTTACGCCGAGGATCGCGGCGACAGTCGACGACATGGCGATGGTCCGCCTCCTCGCGCGCGAGGGCCTTGGCCTGGCGGTCACCCCGGCCGTGGTATTGGCGGACGAACTGGCACAGGGGATGCTTGCGACAGCGCCATTCGAACTCGATGTCATCGAAAGCTTCTATGCCGTGACCGCGCCCCGGACGTTTCCACATCCGCTCCTCGCGCGACTGTCCGAACAGCTGACGGACCGGGATCCCGTTTGACGCGATGCAGAACACGGGCGTTGACTGTTCGCCGCGCAGCCCACGGCTGGGAAGCGGACGGGATCCGCCCAAGCGCTTTGTCAGGTGGATTGCTTCAACCGCCGCAACACCGCGTCCGTATCCGCTCCCAGCGCGGGCGCCGGCGCATCGACGCCCGGCCCGTCATGGGCGAACCTGAACCCCGCGTTCAGGATCCGTGACCCGTCCGCGAGATCGAGGAAAAGGTCGCGCTCCTTGAGTTGGTCGAGTTCCATGGTGTCGGTGATCGGCCGCACCTTTCCCGCCGGGACGCCGGCCGCCGCAAGGTCGGCCTCCCATTCCAGCGCGGTGCGCCGCGCGAAATGCTCCGTCATCACGGCTTGCAGCGCCGCATCGTTCGCCATCCGCGCATCCGGCGTCGCGAACCTTGGGTCATCGAGCAGATCGGCGCATCCAAGCGTGCGGAACAGCCGTTCCACCTGCACCTGTTGAACGGCTCCTATGGTTATCTCCCCCTCCGCTGTCGCGAAGGTGTCGGCGGTCGGTGCGCCCGAGAAGCCCCGGTTGCCGGCGCGTTTAGGGGCATCGCCCGACAGCATCATCGGCACGACAACCGAACTCATCATCACCATCGTGGCGTCCAGCATCGACACGTCGACGATCTGTCCACGCCGCTCCGGGTCGCGTTCGCGCTGGACCACGGCCGAAAGGATGGCAAAGGCCGAGAGGAGGGCGGAATAGGTGTCCACGATGGGAAAGCCGATGCGTTCGGCCGGCTCGCCTTCGTGTCCGGACAAAAGCATCAGCCCGGACACGCTCTGGATCACCTGGTCGATTGCGGGAAAGTCACGCAATGGCCCGTCCTGTCCGAACCCGGACACGGAACAGTAGATCAGGGCAGGGTGGGCCGTGGTGAGCGCTTCCGGCCCGAGGCCGAGCCGCTCCGCGACCCCCGGGCGGAAGTTTTCCACGACCACGTCGGCGCTTGCCACGAGGTCCAGGGCCGCTTGTCGCCCATCTTCGCTCTTCAGGTCGAGGACAACGGATTTCTTCCCGGCGTTCGCGCCGATGAAGGGCTCTGCCATTCCGCGCCGGTCCGCATGGCGCGTGTAATTACGCATCGGATCGCCAGCCGGTGGCTCGACCTTGATGACCTCGGCGCCGAGAAGATTGAGGAACTGTGTCGCAAGCGGCCCGGCGATCACGTGACTGAAATCAGCGACCCGGATGCCTTCGAGCGGTTTCGCCATGACTGGTCCTCCCCCTTTCGCCTGACAGATCCGTCCCGCGATGGAATCGTAGGACTTTCTGTGAATTAGTTTCCAATGGAAACCTAATGGCGTCGCCTGTCAAGACGTTTGGCCCGGCCCGCCCGAGTTGCCGACCGAGGGATCGTCGATCAATTTCCACAGGAGTTCGAACAGGATCGCGCGTTCGGCGGGCGACAGCGGCGCAAGAAGTTCTTCCTGAAGCGCCGTCATGTCGCTCTGCATGGGGGCGAGGCGGGCCGTCCCCTCCCGGGTGAGGTAGAGCGCGTTCAGACGCTTGTCCGATCCTTCCTTGCGCCGCTCGATCAGGCCCGAGCGTTCCATCTCGTTGATCAGTTTCGTCAACGCGGACTTTCGCAGAACGACCATGTGGGACAGGTCCTTCTGGGTCAGGCCAGGGTTCGTGTGGATCAGATTGAGCACCGCGACCTCGCCGCCCGCCACGTCGTGCGCCGCAAAGAAGCCCGAGTTTCGCTCCTGTATCTTCGTGCGCAGGATCCGGGTGAGAAAGGCGATGTCCTCGGAGAGGCGGCCAAAGGACAGGCCGGACGGCGTTTCGCGTGTTGTTTTCATCCTGACCGCCCTCGCAATACCAGGCTCTTCGCTAGGCGCTCCGCTGCATGTTGTCAAACTCGGCTGTTGACAGAATCGAGAAAAGGTTTCCAAATGTAACCAAATAGACGGCGAACAACGCAGGGGAGGGCGCAGTGCCGGTTCACACCGACATGCAACAGGCATTCGAACGACGCGCGGATGGTTGCGACGCGGCAGGGCGCCCGCTCGTGGGCACCTTCGGGGAAGGCGTGCCGCGCGCGCTCGTCGCGGCCTTCGGCGGGCTTTGCGTGGACGTCAAGGCACCGCCGCTGAGCGATGCGAGCGACGGTCCCCAACACACCTCGGTCGCGGCGGTTGCGGAACCCTTTCTCGACTCGTTCACCGCCCGTTTCCTGCATCGGTTCGCTGCTGGCGCTTTCGACGATTTCGCACTCCTTATCTTCGCGCGCGACGATGTCGCGGGGCTCGCGGCCTACCAGTACGCCACCGAATTGCGGCGGCAGGGGGCACTGCCGGATCGCGGGCCGCGGTTTCACTTGTGGAACCTGCTTCATACCGACAGCGCCCCGGCGGCGCGGTTCAACGGGCGCGAGCTCGAACGGCTGACCACGCAGCTCGCAGAGGTTTTCGGATCGGCGCTCGACCCCGACCGCCTGGCCGACGCCGTCACCGCCGAAGTGCGCTGCGCCGAGGCGCTAGCGGCTCTGCCCGGCGGTGGTGCGGAGGCCTTCGTGGCGCGCAACGCGGGCCGGTGGATGGCGCCCAGCGATCATGTCGGTCTGCTTGCGAACGCGCCGGAGTCCGACGCGGCGGCCTCCGGGCCCGAGATTGTCCTGGTCGGCAGCGCCTGCGACATTCCCGTGCTTCACGGACTGTGCGAGGGTCTGGGCCGGGTACGCGCGGACCTTCAGGACTACGGGCGCACCCCACCACAGGGGGCGGACACGACAGACCTCCTGCGCGAGATCGTCCTCGACCCGCTTTCGCCGCGCGCCGTGCCGCCGGATCGCTACACCCGCGTCCTGCAGGAGGAAACGGCGGGAGCCGACCTGGTCATCGCGAGCCTCGATGCGAACGACGACTGCTTCGGGTGGGAGCTTCCGCTCCTGCGTCAGACCGTCGAGGCACGCGGGTCCCGGTTTCTGAACCTCGGCTTTCGTCCTTTCCGCCCGGATGCGGCCTGGGAGGACGCGGCCAGAACGAAAATCGAGGAGGCGCTGACATGACCTGTGCCGCCACCGCCGCCGCCTACCAGCGCGACTGGCTCAAGGGCCTGCGCCGCCAAATCACGGACGGCGCCGATTATGCCTTCGTCAACGCGGATACGCCGCACGAGTTGTTTCACTTCATGGACGTGCCGATGGTGACGAACCAGTGGTGGTCGGCCGTGATCGCGGCCAAGCAACTCGCGCCGCGCTATTTCGACCGGATGGAGGAGTTGGGATTCCACGCCCATCTGCCGCGCTACTCCAGCTTGCCGCTGGTTGCGCAGATGGAGGGGGACTTCGACCTGCAGCCCTGGGGCGGGCTTCCGTCCCCCGCGCTCCTGTGCGCGCGGGCCAGCTCGGATGAGCATCCCCGCATCTTTCAGCGGTGGGCCGAGCTTACCGGGGCCGATCTGCATATCCTGTCGGCACCGGCCACGCCCGACCCCGCCCCGGACTGGTGGGTGAAAGCCCGCTCGGACTGGGAGGAACTGTACGGCACCCCACGGCTCGACCTCATGGTCGACGAGATGGAGGGGCTGATCGAAGCGCTCGAACGCATGACGGGACGTGCCTTCGACCACGACGGTTTCGCCGAATACATGGCCCGCATCGACGCGCAGGAGCGGGTGGTGGACGAGGTCGCGGACATGCTGGCCGCGGCCGACAAATCCCCCATGAGCATTTCCGAACAGATGCCCAACGTCATGATCCCGCAATGGCATCGGGGCTCGGACTGGGCGCTGTCACATGTGCGCGCCTTCCGCGACGAGGTGAGTGAACGCATCTCGCAAGGCACGGCGGTTTGCGAGGACGAGCGCATCCGGATGATGTGGATCGGGGCCGGCCTCTGGTTCGACACGTCTTTCTACAGCGCATTCGAGGACTCGCACGGCGCGGTCTTCGCCTGGTCGATGTATGTGCCTTTCGCCGCCGACGGCTACATTCGCGCGGATCACGGCGATCCGCTGCGTGCCCTTGCCGCGCGCGTCTCGGCGATGAACGAACAGCTGCATCAGCCGCCCTGGGTCAATGAGTGGCTAGTGAAGGAAGCAAAGCGCTGGCGCATCGACGTCGCCGTCATGCTCGTGCCCGAACACGACCGCTTCTCCGGCTATGGCTCCTATTTCGCGCGCAACGCGCTGCGGGAGGCCGGCGTGACCGTGGTCGAGATCCACTCGGACATGGTCGACCCGCGTGATTGGGACCGCGAAAAGATGGAGGCGCGGGTGCGCGCCGCGCTCGACGAACTGGAGGCCGGATGATGGGTGCGCTGGACGGATTGAAAGTGGCGGATTTCTCATGGGTTGGTGCCGGTCCGCGCGCCACCAAGGACCTCGCCGACAACGGGGCCACGGTCGTCAAGGTGGAGTCCTCCCACCGCCTTGACCTCGGACGTCGGTCGCCGCCTTTCGCGGGCGGTGACCGGCGCAACCACGATGCCTCGGTCTTTTTCGCCCAGACGAACACGTCGAAGAAAAGCGTCACGATCAACCTGTCCGACCCGCGCGGGCAGGAGGTCGCGCGCAGGCTCGTCGCATGGGCGGACGTCGTCGTCGAGAACTTCGGTCCCGGCTACATGGACCGGATCGGCCTGGGCTGGGAGGAGCTGCAACGGGTGCGCCCCGGCATCATCCTCGCAAGCGTGTCAGTGGCGGGGCGGACCGGGCCTATGGCCGGGTTCCGGGGATACGGCAACTCGGCGGCCGCATGGTCCGGCCATTGCGACATGACCGGCTGGCCCGGCAGCGACCCGCATATGCCGCCGTTTGCCTATGGCGATGTGGTTGCACCCATGATGCTGACTGTCGCGATCCTCTCCGCGCTGGAACATCGCGACCGGACGGGTCAGGGGGTGCATGTGGACGTCAGTCAGATCGAAGCGATGGTGCAGGTTGCGGGCGACCTGTTTGCCGAGATGCCCTCCGAGAAGCCCGCCAATTCCGACCCGGAGATGGACCCGCACGGCGTCTTTCCCTGCAAAGACGACCGCTGGATCGCCATTGCCTGCGAGACGGATGAACAGCGCGCCGGTCTGGGCGAGGTTCTGGGCGGCATGCCGTCCGAACGCACGTCCGAATGGGACGCGGATGCGCTCGAGGCCGCCTTGGTGGCCAAGGGCATTCCCGCTGCCTGCGTGCTCGACGGCAAGGGGCTGTCCGAGCATCCGGCGCTCAACGCGGCCGGGCACTTCGTTCTCGTGGATCACCCGGTCATCGGTGTCGCGAAAATGCCCGCACCTCCATATGCGTTCGCCGATACGCCTTCGCATGTCAGACCGTCGCCCTGTCTCGGGGCCGACAATGCCGAGGTGTTCGCCGAGATCGGGCTGAGCGAGACCGAGGTCGCGGACCTCATCGCAAAAGGGGCGCTGGCATGAAGCTGCTCGAAGGAATCCGCGTCGTCGTTCTGGCCGATCACCTGGCCGATTTCGGGGGCAGCATGTTTGCCCGTCTTGGGGCCGAGGTCGTGCTCGCCGATGCGGCCCCGCTCACCGAACCGCGCGAAAAAGCCTGGCACAAGGGCATGACGCGCTCGGACGCACCGCTGGAGACCCTGCTCGCAGGCGCCGACATCCTGATCGACGACCGGCGCACGGACCCGCGTGAAGGCGTCGATGACCTCGCAGCGCAGCACGAGAAGCTGGTCCATGTCGTCGTGACCGGCTTTCCGAACGACATACGCCCGGTCACCGACCTGACGCTCATGGCGCAATCCGGGCTCATGCACGTGACCGGGCAACCCGACCGACCGCCGCTGCGCCTTCCGGGTGAGCAGGGCTATGCCCTCACCGGCATACAGACCGCGACCGCCGCCCTCATGGGCCTGCGCGCGCGCCGTCTGACCGGCATGGGCCAGCGCATCACGCTGTCGGCGGTGCAGGCCGCAGCCCTGGCGAATTACCGCGAGGCGGTCATGTACGACCAGACCGGCCGCATAGGTACACGCCGGGGCAACATGCTGGTGCGCGGCAAATCCGGCGTGCGTCAGATCTGGCCCTGTGCCGACGGCTACGTGACGTGGTCGATGATCGACAACCCCGGTATGATGCGCGCAATCGTGCGGGTCATGAAGGACGAGGGCGTCGCGGGCGAGCTGGCCGACATAAACTGGGACGATATACTGGTGGCCGACACCGACCAGGAAGTCATCGACCGCTGGCAGGGGATCGTCGAGGGGTTCTTTGCCCGCCATGACCGCAAGACGCTGGCCGACTGGTCGCTGGAACATGGCTGGGGCCTGTCGCCGATCATCCGGCTCTCGGAAGTGCCCGAGACACCGCAGATGAAGGCGCGGGGCGTGTTCGACGCGGACGGCGTGCCGGGGCCTCTCTTTGCCGTCCATCCGGGAGGGACCGCATGAGCGCTCTCACCGGCCTGCGCGTTCTCGACTTTTCCCGTCTGCTGCCGGGGCCTTATGCCACGTGGCTGCTCGCCGACCAGGGGGCCGAGGTCATCCGGGTGGAACATCCGCGCGAGCTGGCGAAGCAGGCGAAGGTGTTCGGCTGGGACAAGCTGGACGAGGCGGGCCGCGCACGACAGCGGGCGCGCGACATGCTGGCGCGGGGCAAGAAATCCATCTGTCTCGATCTGGGCGATCCCGAGGCGCAAGCCACCTTGCGCCGGCTCGCCGCCACGGTGGACGTCGTGGTCGAGGATTACCGGCCGGGCGTTCTGGACAGTCTGGGCTTGGGCTACGCGGCCCTGCGTGAGGAGAACCCGGCGCTGGTCTACACCTCGCTGACCCTGTGCGGGCAGACCGGCCCGCTGCGCGACAAGCCGGGTCACGATCCGGTGGCGCTCGCGCTCGCGGGTGTCCTGAGCCGCACGGGCGAGAACCCGGACGCACCGGGCCTGCCGGGATTCGCGGCGGCGGACGTCGTCACCGGCGCACATGCGGGGTTCGCCACGCTGGCGGCGGTGATGGAAGCGCGGGCGACCGGGGCAGGGCGGCACGTCGACGTGGCGATGTCGGACTGCTCGCTGGTCCTGCTCGCGAACCTGATCGCCCGCTACGAGGACCCTGCCGATATTCCGCCGCGCGGTACGCGCCGGGCGGACATGGGGCTCTGGCGTTGCGCGGATGGGGAATGGCTCGTCACGACCGACATGGAACCGCGCTATTGGGCCGCGTTCTGCGAGGCGATGGGAAAGCCGGTCTATGCCGGGTGGCAACTCGACCCGGGGCGCCGTGCCGAGATCCGCGAGGGGCTTCAGGCCGTCTTCGCGACACGTCCCCGCGACCACTGGCTCGCTCATCTCGAAGCGGCGGGAACCCAGTTCGCCCCGGTCAACAGCCTGACAGACGCGCTCGCCGAACCGCATTTCCGCGAACGCGGCATGGTGATCGCCCTCGACGCGCCGGGAGGGGCGCTCACGCAGGCCGGACCGCCGGTGCGGCTGGGCGCCTTCACCGCGCCCGCGCCTGCAGCCCTGCCGGGCACCCATACCGCCGAGGTCCTTCGCGGCCTCGACCTCACCGAGACGCAGATAAACGCGCTGGCGGCTTCGCCCGCGCAACAGACCGGGCACACAACCCCGGCACCGCACTGATGCAACCCAAAGGGAGGACCCGAAAATGCTCAGAACTACCGCAATCGTGACGCTCTGCCTCACGGCGCTGCCGGCCTTCGCGGCCGACATCAACCTGACCTATGCCTCGCCCTACACCGAGGAACACCCCTACGGTGCCGCCGATGCTGAATGGATCGCGCGCATCGAGGAACAGTCCGAAGGGCGCGTGGACATCACGCCCTACTGGGGCCGGTCCCTCATCACCTCGCGCGAAGGGGTGGATGAACTCTCCGCCGGCGTGGCCGATATGTCCTACATTGCGCCGATCTACGCACGCTCGGGCTACGACATGAACCGGCTCGTGCCGGGCATGTTCTACGGCTACACGGACCCGGAAAAGGTGCTCGACGTCTACATGGATCTTGTCGAGGATTACCCCGTCTTCGACGAGGAACTGAACGGCGTGCATGTGGTGGGCTACAACGTCGGCACGCCCATGCACCTCCTGCTGCGCGACAAGCCGGTCGAGACCCTCGACGATCTGGGCGGGCTGCGCATCCGGTCCGCGGTGGATTTCATCGGGCCGCTCGCCGCCTTCGGCGCCGAAGGCGTGACGATGCCGATGACTGAAACCTATCCTTCGCTTGAAAAGGGTGTCCTCGACGGGGTCATCGCGCCCTACGAGGCGTTGAAATCGCTGAGCTTCGCCGAGGTCGTGGATTACTACTCGGAACTGCCCCATTCGCGCGGCGCCTATCCGTCGCGTGCGGTCAACGGCGACGTCTGGGCGGACCTGCCGGAAGATATTCAGCAGATCTTCGACGACAACACGGAATGGCTGAGCCTGCGCACGCTCGAACTCGCGCAGGAAGCCGAGGCCGAGGGCCGCGCCTACGGCGAAGAGCAGGGCGTCGAATTCAACGAGGTCTCGGACGAGGTGGTGGCGGAATATTCCAAGGAATTCGCGCCCGCCATCGCCGAGGTCGCCGAAGAGCTCGACGCGATGGGCAAACCGGGGACGGAAGTGCTCGAACGCATCCGCGCCGCGCACGACGAGTAAGCACCGTTCGGGGGGCGCTCCGGACGGGCGCCCCCTGCATTCCGTGAAAGGTGAAGACGATGAGGCAGGTCGAGAGACTTCTTGGCTGGGCGATCCGCGCGACCGCCGCGCTGGGTGTGGTGGCGCTCCTCGCGCTGACGACGCTGACCGTGGTGACGGTCGTGTTCCGGGGCGTGGGCATCGCGTTTCCCGGCACCTACGTTCTCGCCGAACTCTTGCTGATCCCCGCCGTCTCCTGTGCCCTGGCCTTCGCGGCCTGGGACGGGGCGCATACCAAGGTGGACCTCCTCGTCCAGAATTTCAGCATGCGGGCCGCTGGCTGGTCCCAGGGGCTGATGCTGCTCGCGGGCACCGGGTTCTGGGTCTTCGTCGCCTATGCCGGGGTCGAAGAGGCGATCCGCCGCGGCGCGCAGGGTGAGGTCACGCCCATTCTCGACATTTCGGTCGCGCCCTTTCGCTGGCTCATGGTGGCCGCGATCTGCCTGACCATCGCGGTCTGCGTCCTGCGCGGCCTCCAGAGCATTCTTCAACAGGAGCCGCACAAATGACGCCCGTCATGGCAGGACTCGTGGGCATCGTCTCGATGTTCCTCTTCATCGCCTTCGGCATGCCGATCGGGTTCGCGATGGGCCTCGTCGGCGCGGTGGGCTTCGGCCTCCTGATCACCTTCCATGCCGCCGTCATCAAGGTCGGCGTCATTGCCTTCGACCTCGCGACAAACTACGCGATCGGGACGGTGCCGCTGTTTCTCTTCATGGCGCATGTCCTCTTTGCCAGCGGGATCGGCAAGGACCTCTACGAATTCGCGGCCCGCATGCTGGGGCACCGCCGGGGCGGTCTGGCCATGGCCACGGTCGGGGCGTCGGCCGGCTTCGCCTCGGTCAACGCCTCGTCACTCGCGACAACGGCCACGATGGGCCTCGTCGCCTTGCCGGAAATGCGCCGGCACGGCTACTCCCTCTCGCTCGCCTCCGGCTCGGTCGCGGCGGGCGGCACGATCGGGAGCCTCATCCCGCCCTCGGGCATGTTCATCATCTACGGCATCCTCACCGAGACCTCGATCGGTGACATGTTCGCGGCCGGTATCATTCCGGGGATCCTGCTCGCACTGGCCTACATCACCGTCATCGGCCTGCGCTGTCGCCTCAACCCGGAAGCCGGGCCCGCAGGCCCCCGCTACACCTGGCGCGAACGCTGGGAGGGGTTCCGGCGCACCGGGGATGTGATCGTCCTGTTCACCTTCGTGATGGGCGGCATCATCTGGGGGTGGTTCACGCCGACCGAGGCCGGCGCGATGGGGGCCTTCGGCGCGCTCGTCATCTCGGGCGTCCGCGGGAAACTCACCTTGCCGGGCCTGAAAACCGCCGTGTACGACACGCTGCGCACGACCGGCATGATCTTCGGCATCCTGTTCGGCGCCCTCGTGTTCAACGCCTTCATCACCGTCACGACAATCCCCCTGAACCTCGTCAACTGGGTCAGCGCGGTTGAACTGCCCTCGCTGGCGGTGCTCCTCATCATCCTCGCGCTCTACCTGTTCCTCGGCATGATCCTCGACGCCTCCGCGATGATGACCCTGACGGTGCCTCTGTTCTTCCCGCTCGTCACGGGCATGGGGTATGACGCGGTGCTCTTCGGCGTACTCGTCGTGCGCATGACCGAGATCGCTCTCATCACGCCGCCGGTGGGCATGAATGTCTACGTCCTGAGCGGCGTGGCCCGCGACATCCCCTTGATGACGATGTTCAAAGGTACCACGCCGTTCGTGATCGCGGACCTGTTTCACGTTGCGCTTCTGCTCGCGGTCCCGGCGCTGGTCCTCTGGCTGCCATCGCTCTAGCCCGGGTGTCAGCCCTCGACGGGGATCACGTCCACGGCCTGAGTGCTGGCTTGCCCGCCCGCGACGCGGAGCGCACCGCGCACCGGTGAGACATCGTCATAGTCCCGGCCCCAGGCGACGGTGAGATAGTCGGTGCCGGCGAATTGCGCATTGGTCGGATCGTACTCGATCCAGCCAAGCTCATTGCCCGCCCAGGCGCGCACCCAGGCATGCATGGCGTCCGCCCCCTCGAGCCGGGGCTGGCCCGGCGGAGGCAGGGTGCGCAGAAAGCCCGAGACGTAGCCGGCGGGAATGCCGATACCGCGAAGGCAGGAAATCATCACATGGCTGAAGTCCTGGCAGACGCCGTGACGTTTGTCGAAGGCCTCGCGCGCGGGGGTGCCCACGTCCGTGGCCGCAGCATCGAAGCGCATGGTGGTATGGAGCGCGCGCCCGATCGCCTCGATCGCCTGCAAGGTCGTCATGCCGGGCGCGATCCGGTCACGCGAGAAGGCGGTCATCTCCGGATCGGGGCCCGCCCGGCGCGAGGCGGCGGCGAAATGCTGCGGCGCGTGAGAGGCGAGGCTGCGCCGCTGGGCGATCTCGGTCGCGAGCGCGTCCACGGGCGGCGAGAAGTCGAGGAACTCCCGCACCGGCTTGCGGTCGAACCGGGCGTCGAGGCCGATGGTGAGTGCCTTCATCGGCTGGTGCCAGACCGCCGTGGTCATCGTATTCCCGAAGAAGTCGACCCTTTCGCGCCGCTCTGCCGGCACCGGGTCGAAGGTGAGCAGACGCGACACGACGTCCTGCGTGGCCGGAATCGTGTTCGGCAGCAACCGCACGACCAGCCGGGTCCTGTCCGACGGGGCGGTGTAGGAATAGGCGATCCGGAGCTTGACGTCGTAGAGCATGGGTCAGCGCAGGTAGGACTGTGCGATCCGGTCGGAGATCGCCGCAAGGTCGCCGCGCAGCCCTGCAAGGACCTCCGGCGTGATGTCGGCCGGCTCGGCCACCTCGAGGCGCGCCTTGATTGGCAGGATCAGTCTGAGAAGCGGGCCCGGACGGCCCGCCACGGTCGCGCCCGGCAAAGCTGTGGCCAGTCGCTCCATTTCGGCCACCTGGAACAACACCGCACGCGGATTGTCCGAGTCGAGCGTCAGAAGGTCGACCACCGTGTCCCGGTTGGAATTGATGCGATAGCGGCGCTGATGGGTCATCACGCTGTCGGCCACTTCTACCGCCACGTCGAGCGCACCCGGGGGGGCGCCCTCATCAGTGAAGGTGGCCAGCATCGCGACCAGCCCGTCCGACCGTTCGATGGCACGCCCGAGCGACAGGAAACGCCAGCCCGCGAAGCGGTACATGTTTTCGTGAACGAGCCCCGAGAACCCGGTGATCTTGCGCAGGAGGACGCTCATCGCGCGGGCGGCGTCGTCTCCGGGGCGCGCGGTGCTCTGCATAGCGCGCATCGTGTCCGACAGGTCCTTCAGCGCGGCCCAGCCGTCGGTCGAGAACCGGTCACGGATCTTGGAAGCGCAGGCCTGCGCCGCGTCCAGACGCTCGACCAGGGCTTGGGGCATCGCCTGGGAGGTATCGACCCCGAAGGGGGATAGGTAGGACCGGATGAGCCCGAGGCGCGGGTCGCCGGGGCCTTCGACGGTCGCGAGCCGCAGGTGGTAGGCCCTCACGAGGCGAATGAGATCCTCGCACCGCTCGACGTATCGGCCCAGCCAGTAGAGGTTGTCGGCAGCGCGCGCGGGCAGGGTGCCCGAACGTTGCCGCCGGAACCCGCCTGCGGGCGTCGTGGCAAGAGTGGGCTGGGCGACCGGGCCGTCGGCGCTGATCCAGACGTCGGCCACCGTCCCGCCTCGTTGCATGGCCAGGGCCGAGCCGTCCCCCTCGGGTCCGATCCGGGCATAGCCGCCCTTCATGAAACGCCAGCCGCTAGGCGTGCGCGTGGCAAAAACACGGACGGTCATGGGGCAGGGGCGCAGGGCCCCCGTCTCGCCGTCTCCGACCCAGGCGGGTGTGGTCGACAGGTTGACCGCTTCCTGACCCACGAGCGTCGCGCCTTTGGTGGCGAGCAGGTCGTCAAGCGATCCGCGCGCGCCGTCGCGCAGCGTTCCCGCCACCACCGACGCCGATGACCAGTCGAAGGGCAGGTCAACGGCACCCGCCGGACCGATCACCATCCGCGCAGCATTGGCGCGCACGTAGTCGCGTTCGGGCTCCCCACCGCACCACCAGGTCGCGATGTTCGGAATGGTAAGCGCCTTGCCAGTCAGCACCCGAGAAATACGGGGCAGGAAGGCCATCATCGCCCGCGTCTCCAGCACGCCGGAGCCAAGCGCGTTGGCCAGCGCGAGGTTGCCGGCCGCGACCGCTTCGACAAGGCCGGGGGTCCCGATCTGGCTGTCCGGGTCGAGTTCGAGCGGATCGGCGAACTGTCCGTCGATCCGGCGCCACAGCGCGCCCACGGGCTCCGGCCCCTCGATCGTGCGCACCATGGCCTGTCCGTTCTGAACCGTCAGGTCCTCCCCTTCGAGCAGCATGAGGCCGAGGTAGCGCGCGATGTAGGTATGCTCGAAATAGGCGTCGTTCGCCGGGCCGGGCGTCAGGATGCCGGTCCGCCGAGGCTGTCCGTCCGGGCCGGTGGCGAGGCTGTCGAGCGCGGCGCGGAAGTCGCTGAAGAAACCGGCGAGCCGGTGGATGCGGTCGTTGGAGAAGCTCTCGGGGAACATCCGGCTGGTCGCCATCCGGTTTTCCAGTGCGAAACCGGCACCCGACGGCGCCTGCGTCCGGTCGCCCAGCACGAACCAGGATCCGTCGGGCGACCGTCCGATCTCGAACGCCAGCACGTGGAGGAAATGCCCGCCCGGCGGCGGGACGTTCACCATCGGATGCAGCCAATGCGGACTCTCGGCGACCAGTTCGACCGGCAAATGCCCCTCGGCCACGAGCCGCCCGGGGCCGTAGAGATCGGCCATCACAGCTTCGAGGAGGTCGGCCCGTTGTGCGAGGCCGGCGCAGATCTCCTCCCATTCGGTTTCATGGAGAACCACCGGGATATGGCTCAGAGGCCATTCCCGCTCCTGCAACGGCTCGTTGGAATATTGCCGAAAGTAGACGCCGGCATCGCGCAGGTACTGGTTGCCGCGCTCGAAACGCCCGGCCACCTCGTCACGCCTGAGCCCCGAGAACGCGTCTACGAAGGGCCGCCAGACCGGACGCATCCGACCGTTCGCGTCGAACAGTTCGTCCGACACGCCGGGTTGCGGCGCGTAGCCGTCGAGGTAGGAAAGGCCGCCTTGGGCCTCTGCCTTTTGCTCCATGACCGGTCCCGGGTTTCCTTGGGTGTCTACACGAGCCCCACGGGGCGGCGCAGGTCAAGCGTATTCGGAAACTCCGGGTGGGGCGTTTCCGGTTCCGGGCGATAGGCGGCGGGGGCGTGGCCGTGCGGTTCGAACCGCGCGAGGCGGCGCGCCTCGGCCTCGTTGCCGTTGACCGGGAAGGTGTCGTAGTTGCGCCCGCCCGGATGCGCGACGTGATACGTGCACCCGGCGAGCGCGCGTCCGGTCCAGTCGTCGTAGATGTCGAAGACCAAGGGCGCGTTCACCGGCAGGGTCGGGTGAAGCGCTTCTGCCGGCTGCCACGCCTTGAACCGCACGGCGCCCACGGAGGTGCCCGAGGTGCCCGAGCGGGTGAGCGGCACCGGGCGGCGGTTGCACATCACGCGGTAGCGGTCCTGGTGCAGGGAGGTGAGCGAGACCTGAAGCCGCTCGACCGAACTGTCGGTGTAGCGCACCGTGCCGCCGATCGCGCCGGTCTCGCCCAGCACATGCCACGGCTCCAACGCCTGCCGAAGCTCCAGCTTCACGCCCTCCGCCTCGACCTCGCCGCAGAAGGGGAACCGGAACTCCGCCTGCGCCTCGAACCAGACCGGGTCGAATTCGTATCCGTGTCGGGCGAGGTCGCCCAGGAGGTCGAGGAAATCCTCCCACAGGAAATGGGGCATCATGAACCGGTCGTGGAGTACCGTTCCCCAGCGCACCGGCTTGCCCTCCACCGGCGCGTCCCAGCACCGCGCGATGATCGCGCGCAGCAGGAGCTGTTGCGCCAGCGACATGCGCGGATGCGGCGGCATCTCGAACCCGCGGAACTCCACGAGGCCCAGCCGCCCGGTCGGGCCGTCGGGTGAGAAAAGCTTGTCGATGCAGATCTCGGCCCGGTGCGTATTGCCCGTGACATCGGTGAGCATGTTGCGCAGGAGCCGGTCGACCAGCCAGGGCGGCGGCATCTCGCCATTGCCTGGCGCAGGGATCTGGCTCAGCGCGATCTCCAGTTCGTAGAGCGTGTCATGGCGCGCCTCGTCGATCCGGGGCGCCTGCGAGGTCGGGCCGATGAACAGGCCCGAGAACAGGTAGCTCAGGCTCGGATGGCGTTGCCAGATCAGGATCAGCGACTTGAGCAGGTCCGGGCGGCGCAGGAACGGGCTGTTGTTCAGCGTCTCGCCCCCCACGACCACGTGGTTGCCGCCGCCGGTGCCGGTGTGGCGCCCGTCGATCATGAACTTGTCCGCGCCGAGCCGGCATTGCCGGGCTTCCTCGTAGATCGCCTCGGTGGTCGCCACGCAATCGTCCCAGCTGTGGGCTGGATGGATGTTCACCTCGATCACACCGGGGTCCGGGGCGACGCGGATCACGTTGAGCCGGGGATCGTGCGGAGGCTGGTAGCCCTCGATATGGATCGGCAGGCCCAGGTCCCGCGCGGCTTCCTCGGCCGCGGCGACGAGTTCGAGGTAGTCGTCGACCGCCTCGGTCGGCGGCATGAAGACGCACAGACGCCCGTCGCGCGGCTCCACCGAAATCGCGGTCCGGACAACGCCCCCGACTGTATCGAGGTCCTGTTCCACGATGGCCTGTCCCGGCTCCGCGCTTTGCGCCTCCGACACCGGCTGACGCCGCTCATCGCTCGTCTCAGGCAGGCGCTTCGCGATCTCCTCGTGAAAATCGGGGAGGTCTTCGCGGTCGACCGACGTGTCGGTCACATAGTGATACGGATATTGCGACGGCGGCACATGGGGCAGGGCGCCCAGCGGCAGGCGGAAGCCCGCGGGACTGTCGCCCGGCACGAGGTAAAGCTTGCCGCGCCGTGTCTTCCACACCTCCGACAGCCACTTGGGGCCCGTCGCCTTCGACTGCCAGCGCTGGATCGGCATGACGTAGCCGACCGCGGTGTCCAGCCCCCGGTCGAACACCCTCACGAAGCGGTTGCGCGCTTCGGGGTCCTTGAGCTTGTTGTCCTCGGGCGTGACGTTCGGGGGCAGGCTGCCCTCCTTCAACATCCACTCCGCCGGATCCTCGTAAACCGGGTGGGTGTATTCGGCACCGAGACCCAGCCGCTCCGCGATCCCGGTCAGGAGCTTGCCGGCCTCCTCCGGTCCTGCGCCGGTGTCGTCGCCCTCGGCGGCGATCAAGCTCTCGTCGCGCCAGATCGGCTTCTCGTCGCGTCGCCAGTAGAGCGAGAAGGTCCAGCGCGGCAGGCTCTCGCCCGGATACCACTTGCCCTGTCCGTAGTGGAGAAAGCCCCCCGGCGCGAACCGGTCGCGCAGGCGACGGATCAATTGGTCGGCCAGCGCGCGTTTCTGTGGACCCACGGCGGCCGTGTTCCACTCGTCGCTCTCGAAATCGTCGATGGAGACGAAGGTGGGCTCGCCCCCCATGGTCAGGCGCACATCGTTCGCCTCGAGGTCGGCATCGACCTTGCGCCCAAGGGTGTTCAGCCGCTCCCACGCTTCGTCCGAGAAGGGCTTGGTGATGCGCGGATGCTCCGACACGCGCTTGACCTGCATGTCGAAGTCGAAGCTCACCTCCGGCGTGCCGGACGAGGAATAGCCGCCCGAGATCGGGGCGGCGTTGCGGTAATGCGGGGTCGCGGCCAGCGGAATATGGCTCTCGCCGGTGAGAAGGCCCGAGGTCGGGTCCAGCCCGATCCACCCGGCGCCGGGCAGGAACACTTCGCACCACGCGTGCAGATCGGTGAAATCGTGGTCGGTCCCGGACGGGCCGTCGAGCGACTTCAGGTCCGGTTCCAGCTGGATCAGGTAGCCGGAGACGAAGCGCGCCGCGAATCCTAGATGCCGCAGCACCTGCACGAGGAGCCAGCTCGAATCGCGGCAGGACCCCGAGCCTTTCTCCAGCGTCTCGTCCGGAGTCTGCACGCCGGGTTCCATCCGGATGGTGTAGTCGATGTGCTGGCTGATCCTCGCGTTCAGCCCGACGAGGAAATTGACCGTCCGTTTCTCGTCGAGGTCGAGACCGCCGATGAACTTGGCAAGCCGCGGCCCCTCCGGTTCCGGCGTGCGGTAGATCACGAGGTCCTGGATCAGGTCGGCCGGGTAGTCGAACGGCCACTCCTCCGCGCTCTCCTCGACGAAGAAATCGAACGGGTTGTAGACCGACATGTCCGCGACGAGGTCCACCTCGATCTTGAACTCGCGCACCGGCTCGGGAAACACGAACCGCGCCAGCCAGTTGCCGTAGGGGTCCTGCTGGTGGTTCACGAAATGCCCGCCGGGCGACACTTTCAGCGAATGCGAGATGACGCGGGTGCGCGAATGGGGCGCAGGGCGCAGCCGGATGATCTGCGGGCCGAGCGTCACCGGGCGGTCATAGGTGTAGTGCGTGAGGTGATAGATGCTTGCGTGGATCGCCATGTGGGGCCTGTTCCTCTGTCCTGACCGTCAGGATAGGCGATGCGGCGGACGGTGAAACCCCGATCCGCCCGCGGTGGCGAGGATTTCCTGCGGCGCGGTTGCCATGCCCAAAAAAGCGGCAGGGCGTCACCACCGGCGGCCAGACCCGGCATACTTCACGCGAAACGTTAGCTTGGCAGTCTAAGTCATTGATAAATCGTGTACCTGCCTATCTCGCCCGATACCGCGACACGAAATTCTCCAGCACCTTTGCGGGCGCCGTCACCGTTTCCGCATGTCCTGCCGCGATGAGGTCGTCGGCTTCCTCGGGTGCGAAATAACCCCGGTGACGATAGATTCCGATGCGGGTTTCGAGCCCGTCGGCGTCCAGCTCCGGATGGAACTGGGTCGCGTAGACGTTCTGCCCGTGGCGCACCATCTGGAACGGGCACGGCTCCGATGCGGCAAGGTGGACGACCCCTTCGGGCAGGTGTTGTAGCGCTTCCTTGTGACCAACGAAGGCGCGGAAACTGTGGGGCACGCCGTCCAGCAGCGGGTCGGCGCGTCCGGCCTCCGTCAGGGTGCAGGTGGTCGCGCCCACGGGTTCGCCGAAGCGGGCCTTGGAGACCGAGCCGGGGGCGAGGTGATGACCCAACACGCCGATCCCGTAGCAGCAGCCGAGATAGGGAACATCCCGCGCGACGATCTCGGGCATGAGCGACAAGACCGCGTCCTCGATCCGTTTCTCCACCGGGTCCTTGTCCTCGGGCGCGTCCGAGACGCAGCCGGGCCCGCCGCCCACGATGACGCCCGCGTAGTCGTCGAGGTCCAGATCGCTGGGCAACGGTTCGCAATCGAGCCGGATGCGATGGATGGCATCCGCGGGCAATCGCCCCTTTGCGCAAATCGCGGCGAATTCGTCGTCCGCCGCCGGGGCTTCGGGCCTGAGTTGTAGGATCAGGAACGGTTTCATGGGGAGCCGATTAGCCCGGGCCGTGCCGCGCGTCCATCATCCATTCCGTCCCGCCGCCCGCGCCGGATAAAAAAAGAAACCCCGGCGCGAGGGCCGGGGCGTTTCCTTGGTCGATGTGACCGGGATCAGCGACCCCAGGTGCGCACCGCGCCACAATCCATGTGGACGAAGTTCGAACCGGAGTATTTGCCGACACCGCCCGCCTTGCAGGCCGAGGCGGCCTTGAAGATCTGGTTGACCGAGCGCGAGTCGAGGCGCAGGTCGGCGGCTTGCCCCTTGAGGTGGAGCGAGTTCTTGGCCACGCCACTCGACCGCGACCGCAGCATCGCGTTGGTCTGGGGGGAGCGATAGCCGGAGAGCATCATGTAGGGCTCCTGCGCGTCGAGGAGCGAATGCGCGGCGGCCATGATGTCCAGCGTGCGGGTGTCGATCGCCTTCTGCTGATCGACGCGCGCGTCGCGCATGAAGTAGTTGATCTCGGCCAGCGCTTCCTTGATGTACTCGCCTTCGATCCAGTAGATCGTGTTGATGCTTTCCCCGGTGCGGCCCGCGTACATCGCGAGACGGCGCACATCGCCGGATCCACGAAGGAACCCAGCAGCTTTGGAGAAAGTTGGTGCTGCGGTGACTGCGGTCGCCGCGAATGCACCCAAGAGAGCACGGCGGCTCAAGCCATTGGAGCTCGACATCGTCATTGTCCCTAAACGTCCCAGTTTCTTGCCTACCCGCTCGGTTCAGCGGGGGTTTTCGCCATTGGTCCCCAGGCGATGTACGGAATATGACACAACTTGATTCGCCGGCCAACCCCGGTTTGTTGCCGCAGGGAACGAATCAAGGGGTTTGGGCAGATTATTGCTGAAAACCCCGAAGAGGCCGTTAAAGCGTGTCCAGGATGTCGCACCCCTCGGACGCAGCGTGCGGGCCGTGAGGCCCTGTCGCCTTTGTGATTTCCCCTTAACGGACCCTGTGGCAAAGTTTCGAGTTAGGGAAGTAACGCAATGACTTCGAGGAACTTGATGACATATTCGCTGCCACGGCTATTCCGCCCGCTCCTGCTCTCCGTCGCGCTCGCCGTTCCGGCGACCGTGACGACGATCCTTCCGGCGCAGGCGCAGATTCAGATTTCAACCTTTGCGCAGGCTATCGCCGAAGCTGCGGCGGATGACGAGGATATCGCGGCCTTCTACCGCGACACAGGGTATGAGCCGATCTGGACCTCCGGGTCGGACGAACATCAGGCACGGATTACCGCGCTCTTCCAGGCGATCCAGCATGCCGACGACCACGGGCTTCCCGCGAATGCCTACGACACGGCCGCGCTCGAAGCACAAATGCGCGGCATCGACAGCCCGCGCGACCTCGGCCGGGTCGAGGTCGAGCTGTCGCGCCTGTTCCTGACCTATGCCCGCCAGATCCAGACCGGCATCCTGACGCCCGCCGCCGTGGACGATGGCATCAAACGCGAGGTGCCGCTGCGCGACCGTACCGAACTGCTCAAGTCGTTTGCCGAGGCACAGCCTGCACCCTTCCTGCGCACCCTGCCGCCCAAATCCGCCGAATACGCCCGCCTGATGCGCGAAAAGCTCCGGCTGGAGCGTGTGCGGGCCGAGGGCGGATGGGGTCCGACTGTCCAGGCCGGTTCTCTGCGTCCGGGCGACCAGGGACAGGCGGTCATCGACCTGCGAAACCGGCTCGTCGCAATGGGCTACATGGACCGGTCCGCGACCCAGACCTATGACGAGTCGATCCAGCGCGCGGTCCAGAACTTCCAGACGAACCACGGTCTCACCGCCGACGGCGTGGCCGGTGGCGACACGATCGAGCAGATCAATGCGCCAGTCGAGGATCGCCTCCAGTCGATCATCGTCGCGATGGAGCGTGAACGGTGGATGAACATCGAGCGTGGCGACCGTTACGTCTGGGTCAACCTCACCACCTACTCGGCGCGCATCGTCGATGGCGGCAAGGTCACGTTCGAGACCCGCTCGGTTGTCGGTCAGAACCTGTCCACCCACCGGACGCCGGAGTTCTCCGACACCATGGAGCACATGGTCATCAACCCGTCGTGGTATGTGCCCCGTTCCATCATCGTGAGCGAGTATCTCCCGGCCCTGCAACGCAACAGCGGGGCGGCAGGCCATCTCGTCATCACCGATGCGCGCGGGCGTGTTGTAAGCCGCGCCACGGATTTCTCGCGTTACACGGCGCGCAACTTCCCCTTCGACATGCGCCAGCCGCCGGGACAGGGCAACGCGCTCGGGCTCGTGAAGTTCATGTTCCCGAACCAGTATAACATCTACCTGCATGACACGCCGTCCAAGAGCCTGTTCAACCGCGAGACGCGGATGTTCAGCCACGGATGCATCCGGCTCCAGCAACCCTTCGAGTTCGCCTACACAATGCTCGCGCCGCAGGAAGAGGACCCCAAGGCCTTCTTCCAATCGGTGCTCAACACCGGACAGGAAACCAAGGTTGAACTGGATCAGCCGGTGCCGGTCCACCTCGTCTACCGCACCGCCTTCACCGATACGCGGGGCGAGATGAACTTCCGCCGCGATATGTACGGGCGTGACGGCCGCATCTGGTCGGCGCTTCAGGCCACCGGCGTAAACCTCAGAATGCTCGACAGCTGATCCTGTCGGCAGTGACAGACGGAACCGGCGCGGCCCCCGCGCCGGTTTTTTCTTGGCCTGTCACGCGGGGGTTTCATTTCGGTGGCAAGGGCGCCGGAAATGAGACAGGATGGACCCGACCATGACAGACCGAACCGATGACATTGAGCGCAGCGTGATCGCGATCCTCGCCCGGCAGGCGGTGCGCGATCCGGCGGACCTGTCGCCGGGCGACCGGCTCGAGGCGCTCGGCATCGACAGCATGGGGCTGGTGGAAACGATCTTCGCGATTGAAGAGACGTTCGACGTTTCAGTCCCGTTCAACGCGAACGCTCCCGAGGCCGGGGGGATGGACCTGACCACCGTGGGGACGGTGGTCGAGGCGGTGCGCGGGCTGGTGTCCAGCAAAGCCGCCTGACGCCACGCCATGCGCCGGGTCGTCATCACGGGCGCGGGAACGGTGAACCCGCTGGGCGACAACCTCGTCGACACCTGGGCCGCGCTCCGCGATGGGCGGGTGGCCATCGGCCCTCTCGACATCCCTGACGCCGACCGGCTCGCCCATCCCATCGGGGCCGCCGTTTCAGGCTTCGACCCGACCGCCCATTTCCCGGCCCAACGCCTCGGCCTCCTCGACCGGTTCAGCCAGTTCGCCCTCGTCGCCGCGCGCGAGGCGATGGGCCAGGCGGGGCTCGTACCGGATCCGGCGCTCGGCCCCCGGGCCGGCGTGATCCTCGGTAACTCCGGCGGCGGCATGACCACGCAGGACGAAGGCTTTCGCGCGGTCTACGAGGGCGGGCGCATCCGGGTCCATCCCTTTACCGTCCCGCGCCTCATGGGCAACGCGCCGAGCGCGCATCTCACGATGGAATTCGGCTTCACCGGCCCCTCCTTCACGGTCTCCTCCGCCTGCGCCTCTTCCAACCACGCGATTGGTCAGGCGCTCGCCATGATACGTTCGGGGCAGGCCGACGTGATGCTCACCGGAGGGACCGAGGCGATGCTCACCTTCGGGGGCCTCAAGGCCTGGGAGGGGCTTCGTGTGATGTCCCCAACCGGCTGCCGCCCGTTCTGCACCAGCCGCGACGGCATGGTGCAGGGCGAAGGGGCGGCGGTCTTCGTGCTGGAGGCCGAGGAACACGCCCGGGCGCGCGGGGCCCAAGTGCTTGCCGTGGTGGCGGGCGCCGCCATGACCTCCGACGCGCGCGACATCGTCATGCCGGACCGCGACGGGGCGGCGGCGGCCATGACCGGCGCGCTGCGCGACGCGGACCTCGCCCACGGCGACATCGGATACATCAACGCCCACGGCACCGGCACGGCCGCCAACGACCGCACGGAATGCGCCGCGATCCGCCAGGCGCTCCGCCACGCGGCGGGCGCGGTGGCGATCTCGTCGACCAAGTCGCTGCACGGGCACCTGATCGGCGGGGCGGGGGCGGTGGAACTCCTCGCCTGCCTGCTGGCACTGCGCGAGGGGGTGATCGCGCCGACGGCGGGGCTGCGGGCGCGCGACCCGGACTGCGACCTCGACATCGTGGCCAACGCCGCGCGCCGCGCGCCCGTCGCCGCCACGCTGTCCAACGCCTTCGCCTTCGGCGGCATGAACGCGGTCATCGCCCTCACGGCATCCTGAGACCCGCGTCACCCCGCGTGATTGACAGGGGCCAAGGACAGTCGCACCCTGCGACCCGGACCGCGCCCACGGATCACAGGTCTGAACAACGGGCGCACGACCTGCGTTGACAGGCTACGCAAGCCGAACAGACCCGAGAGGAGCGCCTTATGGATGCTCGACTACTGACGTTCCTGCTGCTGTTGCCCTTTGCGGGCGCCTTCATCTACGCCGCGATACACGAATACATGCGCTACAAGTCCGAAGGGCGCGCGAACTACGGCCTCGTTTACGACGAAGAGACGGGGACGACCCATGTGACCGGCATCGCGGAGGACGAGGAAGCCTACGATCCGGAGGACTTCGACCCGAGCGCCTTCAACGACCCCGAGGCGTCGTCCGGGCCGGAGGAGACTTCCGCGGAGGAGACGACCTCGCAGCGCGAGGAAGAGAAGGTGTAGCCACCGCAGGACGGTTCCCTTCAGCCCGCACCCGCAAAAGAAATCCGCCGCGCCTGGAGGGGCGCGGCGGCTTTTTTCATTCGTCGATACGTTTACTGCGCGGCGTCGGCGGCCGGCGCGGTCGCCTGGGCGGCAGCCGGACGCTCGAGCGAGTCCCAGGCGGCGGTGAAGCCCGCGAGCGAGACCGGGAGCTCGACCTGCTGGTCGGGCGCGGCGACCGGCACGACCGTCAGGGTCGCTTCGACACCCGCCTTGAACGCGTTGATTTCCTCGGCGGTGTAGCCGATCTGCGCGACACAGCCGTTCGGATCGCAGAAGCGGAACGGGTAACGCTTGGGGGCCGCGCTGTCGACGCCGATGGTCATCTGCTGGGTCAGCAGCACGCCCAGCGGCACGATGATCATGGAGCCGGCGTCGGCCTCGTTACCCTCGGGCAGTTTGCCGATCGACACCTTGCCCACGGGGGCCCCATCGGGCTCTTCACGCAGGAACTGGGTGATCTGGCACGGGGCCGGGCCCTCGTTGCCGGGGATGCGCAGGCATTCGCGCTGCCAGTCGTCGAAGACGCCATCCACATAGGTCTCGACCTGCGGCTGCTCGGTGGGCTCGCCCATGTCGAGGTCGGGGGAGGCGGCGGGCGCATCGCCTTCGGACGTCTCGGTCGCCGGGGCTTCGTCGGTGGCCGGAGTCTCTTCGGTGGCCGGTGCTTCGGTCGTCTCGCCGTCCTGCGCAAAGGCCGCGCCGCCGAAGGCGATGAGGGCTGCGAGGCCAAGGGGTTTCAGGATCTCTGCCATGGTGGTTTCCCTGTTTGTCCGTGCGGAGTTATCGGAGGACCCACTAACATGCGCCAAGGGCAAGGTCAGCCCCCATTTCACGGGGCGCGGGTTTCCGCCCATGCCGCGCACCCGAACGACGGCCCGTATCCCCAATAGAAAAAGGGCCCGCGTAAGCGAACCCTTCTCCGTTGTGTTGTTCTCCCTGCCGGACTGGCCGACTTATGGAGGGGACGCTACGTCGAAAAATGAGACCCGTCAACAGGCCAATCGCGTTCGGTGATCGGTGACTGAACGAGAGGTGATGAAAGGGGTGAGACCGTCCACGAATCCTGATGAATGATGCTGCGCGTTTGGTCTCGCCCGGTGCCATGCGCGTGCCCGGACCGAAAAAAAACCGCGCTCCGAAGAGCGCGGCAGTCTGACAGGGAGGAAGTCGTCCGGACAAACCTTGGACATGCGCCCGAACGCCATTCACTCTGGCAGGAAAAGGTTAAGAATGTATTGTCACCACAGAACGTTGCATGAATGGGGACGGGTACGGGCATGGTTGGCGGATTGGACGGCGCGGTATTTCTCGGGGGCGGGGGCGAGGACTACGCGGTCAAGCAGGGGCTGCTCCTGAAGTATGCCAACCGTCACGGGCTGGTCGCCGGGGCGACCGGGACCGGTAAGACGGTCACGCTTCAGATCCTGTCCGAAGGCTTCTCCAAGGCGGGCGTGCCGGTCTTTGTCTCCGACGTGAAGGGCGACCTCTCCGGTCTTGCGGCCACCATGACGCCGGAACACAAGCTGCACGAGGCGTTCCAGAAGCGCGCGGGCACGATCGGGTTCGGGGATTACGGCTACGAGGCCTTCCCGGTCACCTTCTGGGACCTCTACGGCGAACAGGGCCATCCGATCCGCACCACGGTGAGCGAGATGGGGCCGCTGCTCCTGTCGCGCCTTCTCGACCTCACGGACGTGCAGGAGGGCGTGCTGAACATCGCCTTCCGCGTGGCCGACGAGCAGGGGATGCCGCTCCTCGACCTCGAAGACCTCCAGGCGCTTCTCGTCTGGGTCGGCCAGAACGCCGAGGACCTGAGCCTGCGCTACGGCAACGTGGCCACGGCCTCGGTCGGCGCGATCCAGCGCGCGCTTCTCGTGCTCGAGAACCAGGGGGGCGAGAAGCTGTTCGGCGAACCGGCGCTGGAGCTTGCCGACATCATGCGCACCGACCCGAACGGGCAGGGGCGCATCTCGATCCTCGCGGCGGACCGGCTCATGGCCTCGCCCAAGCTCTACGCCACCTTCCTGCTCTGGCTCCTGTCGGAATTGTTCGAGGAACTGCCGGAGGTCGGCGACCCGGACAAGCCAAAGCTGGTGTTCTTCTTCGACGAGGCGCACCTGCTTTTCGACGACGCGCCAAAGGCGCTGGTGGACAAGGTGGAGCAGGTCGCGCGCCTCATCCGGTCCAAGGGCGTGGGGGTCTACTTCGTCACGCAGAACCCGGCTGACGTGCCGGAGGATGTGCTGGGCCAACTCGGCAACCGTGTCCAGCACGCCTTGCGCGCCTTCACAGCCAAGGACCGCAAGGACCTGCGCGCCGCCGCCGAGACCTACCGCGAGAACCCGCGCTTCTCGACCGAGGACGCGATCCGCGACGTGGGCGTGGGAGAGGCCGTGACCTCCACCCTGGAATCCAAGGGCGCACCGGGCGTGGTAGAGCGCACGCTCATCCGCCCGCCGTCCTCGTTTCTGGGTGCCATCGACGCGGCGACCCGCAAGGCGGTGATCGACGCCTCCCCCGTCGCGGGGAAATACGAGACCGAGATCGACCGGGAGTCGGCGGCGGAAATGCTCGCGGCCCGGGCCGAGGCGGCGGCGAAGGAGGCCGAGGCGCAGGAGGCACGGGAGGAAAAAGCCCCCGAACCCGAACCCGAGCGCGAGTTCTCCAACGCGCGCCGGTACGACGGCGGGCGCAATTCGGGCGGTTCGCGCCGCGCGGACCGCTCGCGCGGCGGAAGCTTCGGCGAAGAGGTGGCGAAGGTCGTCATCAAGGAACTCAAGGGCACGACGGGCCGGCGCATCGTGCGCGGCATCTTCGGCACGATGTTCAAGGGGCGCTAGGGCGGGGGGCCGGTTTTATCCGACGAAACCGGACGACATCCGCCACGGATTTCGCCTACCGCCCGGCACAGGCGACGGGGTAGGTGATCTTGTCGGCGGGCGCGCGCTGGCGGGCGTAGCAGGCGACCCGGCCAGGGCCGTCGACCCAGTTCAGGTTCGGGTCCTCCTGCACGATCCCCTGCCACCAGTTGTCGCCCGTTTGCACGCGCGATCCGGGCGTCAGCTCGCGGTGGTATTCGAAGTGCAGATGCGGGTAGGAGGACAGGAGCCCCGTCGCCCCCAGCGTCCCGATCTGCTGCCCGCGCGCCACGCGCTCTCCGACCGCCACCCCGCGCGTTGCGAGGTGGAAATAGAGCGTCTGCACCTTGCGCCCCGTCCCGTCCGTCCCGTGCTCCACCACGATCCGGTTGCCGTAGACCGGCTCGAACCGGCTGCTCGATACTCGCCCCGGCGCGGCGGCCAGCACCGGTGTGCCCGTGGGCGCCGCCACGTCGAGCCCCATGTGCCCGGGTTGTCCATCGCGGGTGAAGGGCATGAACTGTTGTGATATCCGCGGTGCGTTCGGCGGCATCCGCGTCGCGACCTTCAACTCCACATGCGGGGGGTAGGGAACGGCGGTGCCGTAATCCCCTTCGAGGCAGCCCGACAGCATCGCCAGGGCCACGACATGCAGTCCGAGGCGCCCCATGCTCCCCCCATCCGAATGAACCGTGCGGTTAATGTAGCAGGGCCGGGGACAGGGTCAAAGGCGTCAGCCGTGCTTGCGCGCGTGACGCTCCAGCTTCTTCTCCGCGCCCGCGAGCGCCGAGACCAGCGCGCCGCGCATGGTGTCCGCACCAAGCCGCTCGGGCGACAATACGCCGGAATGCGCCGCGCACAGCCGCTCCGCATCTTCCCAGCGCGCAACGATCCCGGCGCCCCAGTCGCGAAACGCCTGCGCCGCGCCCGCCCGTTTCTCGAGCGCCATGGGCAGCGTCGGATGAACGCCGAGCTTGCCCGTCTTGCCCTCGGATTTCGGCGGGCGGTAGTTGAACGTGTCGTCCACGTGGATCGTCCGGCTCGGCCGGTGGTAGGCGAGGATGGAGCCGCAATGGATGCGCTCGTTCTCGGGGATCAGTTCCACGCCCTCCGGCTTGCTGAATTCGAGGTCGGGGGCGAAGCGTTCCCACAACACCGGGTCGTCCGTGGTGAGCTGGCCCCAGGCGAGCTTGGGGAAAAGCCGCAGGTGGCGCGGTGTGCCGAAATGCGCGGCGTCGGGAAAGTCGCGCTGCATGGCCTCGCTGTGGAGCGTGTGGAACGGGTGCAGGTTCAACACCGCCGTCACCTTCTCCCTCCCGCCGGTGATCTCATCGACCTCCGCCAGCAGATCGGGCGGGAGCGTGTAGCTGTCCAGCATCACGAAGCGGCCGTCGCCCAGCCGGACGAGCGAGGCCTGCGTGCCGATCTGTATCAGACCGCCGATCTTGAACGACCCCCGGATGTTCCAGAAGCCATTCCCGCAGTCGATGATCCGTTCGCGCATGTCGTCCTCCGTTTTGTCAGAGGTAACAACGCGAGGCTCCGGTGAAAGGTCCGACCTTGCGTCAACCGAGGTTCAGAGCCGGCGGATCCTGAGCCGCGCGATCCGGTTCTCCACCCGCTTGGTCACTTCGAACCGGAAGCCGTGGAAGGAAAACACCTGCCCCTCGGCGGGGATCGTCTGCGCCTCGTGGATCACGAGCCCGGCCACGGTGTTCGCCTCGTCGTCGGGCAGCGACCAGTCGTTCGCGCGGTTGAGGTCGCGGATCGTCATGCCGCCGTCGACCGAGTAGGCGCCATCGGACAGGAGCCGGAGGTCGCCCGGATCGGAGGTGTCGAACTCGTCGGTGATTTCGCCCACAATCTCTTCGAGAATGTCCTCGAGCGTGATGAGCCCCTGGAGCGACCCGTATTCGTCCACGACGAGGGCGAAGTGGGTCTGGCGCTTGAGGAACTCGCGCATCTGGTCGTCGAGCGTCGTGGTCTCGGGGATGAAGTAGGGCTCCATCGCCACGCTGAGAATGTCGAAGGTCTCGAACGCCTCGGTCCGGCCCGTCTCGCCCGCCGCCTGACCGGCGGCATACATCGCGCGGCTCAGGTCCTTGGCATGGATCACGCCCACGATGTTCTCGTGCTCGTCGCGGTAGATCGGCAGGCGGGTATGGGGCGAGGACAGCGCCTGTTCGAGGATCTCGGTGGGCGACTTGGACGCGTCGATCATCTCGATCTGGCTGCGGTGGAGCATGATCTCCTCCACCGTCCGGTCGCCGAGGTCGAGCGCACCCAGAAGCCGGTCACGGTCTTCCTTCTCCACCGCGCCCTCGTGGTGGCCGAGCGTGATCGCGCCCGCGATCTCTTCGCGCACGGCGAGGATCTGGCCGTCGGGATCCGTCTGAACACCGAACGCGCGCAGGATCAGGCGCACAAGCCCGCGCACCACGCTCACGACAGGCGCGAGCACCAGGATGACGAGCCGGATCGGGGCCGACACGAAGCTCGCCGCCTCTTCGGGCCGGGTGATGGCATAGGTCTTGGGCAGAACCTCGGCGAAGATCAGGACGAGCAGCGTCATCACGATCGTCGCATAGGCCACGCCGCTGTCGCCCAGGAGCCGGGTGAACAGCGCGGTCGCCAGCGCCGAGGCGAGGATGTTGACGAAGTTGTTTCCGAGCAGGACCGAGCCGATCAGGCGCTCGTTGTCCTCGGTGATGACGAGGGCTCGTTCGGCCGACTTGTCGCCCTTGTCGGCCTTCGCGCGCAGCTTGCCGCGCGACGCCGCGGTAAGCGCGGTTTCGGAGCCCGAGAAGAAACCCGAAAGGATCAGGAGGAGGAGGATGGCACCGGCACTCGTCCAGAAAGCGGTGTCGAGCAGCGTGCCCGTGTCGGCTGGGGTCATTGTGATTGCGTCTCTTTGGAATGTCCGTGTTATGCTCACGCAAAGCGCCCGTTTCAAGTGGGCGACAGGGAGGACAGCATGAATATCGTCGATCTGGGCCGTCTCGACGGCCCCGTGATCCTGTGGGGCGGGGCGCTGGGAAACCTCTCGGCCCTGCGCGCGCTGCGCGACGTGGTGGATGCGGCCGGCCTCGGGGCCGGGCAGGTGATCGCCACCGGCGACCTCGCGGGCTACTGCGCCGAGGGCGAGGCCTGCGCGGACGCGGTGCGCCGCCTGGGCTGGACCGTGGTCGCGGGCAACGTCGAGCGGGGGCTCGCGGCGGATGACGCGGACTGCGGCTGCGGTTTTTCCGACGGGTCGGCCTGCGACCGGATGTCGGGGGCGTGGTGGACCCATGCCCGCGCGACGATGTCGCCCGGCACCCGCGACTGGATGGCGACGCTCCCGGACATGGCGGTCTTCACCCACGGCCCGCGCCGCTACGCCGTGATCCACGGCGGCGCCACTGATTTCGCGCGGTTCCTCTGGCCGGTCTCGCGCCAGCCGGAATTCGCCGAGGAGGTGGCGGAGATCGAGGGGCGGGTGGGCCCGGTCGACGCGGTCATCGCGGGGCATTGCGGGCTCGCGTTCCAGCGGATCGCGGCAGGACGCCACTGGATCAACGCGGGCGCCATCGGGATGCCGCCCAACAACGGCGTGCCGGGCGGGCAATACGTGCGCCTCGACGCGACCGGCGCACACATCCTGCGCCTCGCCTACGATCCCGCGCCCTCGGTCGCGGCGATGCGGCGGGCCGGGCTCACCCAGGGGTACGACCGGGCGCTGGAAACCGGGCTCTGGCCGTCCGAGGACATCCTGCCGTTCGAGATGCGTCGTGGCGTGCCCGCGGCCTGAGACGTTGCGTCACCCCGCGTTGATGATGATACGCTATACCCTTTTCGTTGCACCCCCCGTGGGACGCTGATACCCAATCCACGACTTTCAACGGGAGGACATCATGCAGATTTCCAAGGACACACCTGTCGTCATCACCGGCGGCGCTTCGGGCCTCGGGGCCGCCGTCGCGCGCGCGATGGCAGAAGCCGGCGCGCCGGTCGGGATATTCGACCTGAACGAAGAGGCGGGTACCAAGCTTGCCGAAGAACTCGGCGGTGCCTTCGCCAAGGTCGACGTGTCGGATCCTGACAGCGTCGAAGCCGGGTTCGCAACCGTGCGTGCCAAGAACGGGCAGGAGCGCATGATGGTCAACTGCGCCGGCATCGGCACCATCGGCAAGGCCGTGTCCAAGGGTGTCGTTCACGATCCCAAGTCCTTCGCCAAGACGCTCATGGTGAACACTGCCGGCACGTTCTACTGCGCGTCGCAATCCGCGCTCGGCATGATGTCCGCCGACCCGCTCACCGATGACGGCGAGCGTGGCGTGATCATCAACACGGCGTCCGTCGCGGCTTTCGACGGCCAGATCGGGCAGGTGGCCTATTCCGCGTCCAAGGGGGCCGTCGCCGGCCTGACCCTGCCGCTCGCGCGGGAACTGGCCAAAGACGGTATCCGCGTCTGCACCATCGCACCGGGCCTCTTCATCACCCCGATGATGGAGGGACTGCCGCAGGAGGCGCAGGACAGCCTCGGCAAACAGGTGCCGTTCCCCTCGCGCCTCGGCCAGCCCGCCGAATACGCGGCGCTCGCGAAACACATCGCCGAGAACTCGATGCTGAACGGCGAGGTCATCCGCCTCGACGGCGCGATCCGTATGGCGCCGAAGTAAACGGTCGGGGCGGGAACTTCGGCGGACCGCTGCCGGTTTGTCCCGCCCCTCACCCTGCCGTGCGGGCCCCGCGCGCAGGGGCCCGATTTCTCGCTTGCGCGACGGGCGGGATTGCTTTCCAGTCCATCCTGACCCCGGGGGGCGCGAGATTGCGTTTCCTTTGAGGGGCATGGGGCCCGGACAGTCATGTTCCCTCTCTTCGGCGCCGACCCGGCGCTCCTCGCGCTCGTTCTGCTCGCGCTGTTGTTCATCGCGTTCACCCTCGAGACATACCCGCCGGAAGTAACCGCCGCAGGGGGGGCCGCGCTCTTCATCGTGCTTGGTCTCACGCCCGTGGACGAGGTGATGAGCGTGTTTTCGAGCTCGGCCCCGATTACCATCGCGGCCATGTTCGTTGTCTCCGGAGCACTCGTGCGGACCGGGGTGCTCGACAGCCTCGCCGGACTGGTGATCGGGCGGGCTCGGACGCGGCCCGTCCTCGCGGTGCTGATCTTCATTTTTGCCACGATCATCGCCTCCGCCTTCATGAACAACACGCCGGTGGTCCTCGTCCTCATCCCCGTGGTGATCCGGCTCGCTGGCAGCCTGGGTCTCGCGCCGACCCGGCTTCTCATCCCGCTGTCCTACGCCGCCATCCTGGGCGGCACCTGCACGCTGATCGGCACGTCTACGAACATTCTCGTGGACGGCGTGGCACGTGGCGCGGGCCTCGCACCCTTCTCGATCTTCGAGATCGCTCCGGTCGGCATCGTGGTCGCCCTCGTCGGCGGGCTCGCGATGCTCACACTCGGACGAGTACTGCTCCCCGACCGTCCCGGTGACACCCGGGGCGAGCCGGAGGAGACCGCCTTTCTCTCGGAAATCGCCATCCTCGCCGAATACCCGCAGATCGGGCAACCGCTCGGCAGTATCGCCGATTTCCAGCGCAGCGGCATCCGGATCACGGGGCTGAGGCGCGGAGCCAGGATCGAACGGCGCGACCTGGGCGAGCGGGAGGTACAGTCCGGCGACGCCGTCATCCTCTTTGCGCCGACGTCCGAACTGCTCACTCTGGCCGAACAGGCGGGGCTGCGCGTAGGCCTGCGCCGTTCGGTCGAACTCGATCCCGCCGCGCCCGTGCGCGTGGCCGAGGCTATCGTCACCCCCTCGCGCCGAAGCTCGGGCGTGCGCATCGCCGACCTCGCCCTCGGCCGCAGGGCCGGCATGCGGGTGCTTGGGGCGTTCCGACCCAACCATATCGCGGGCGCCGACCTGTCGAGCGTGCGCCTGCGTCCGGCCGACAAGCTCCTGCTCGAAGGCACGGCGGAGGGGTTCGAGGAACTCACCCGCTCGGGCGACGTCGTTTCGGTCAGCGAACCGGGCGGCCGGGCCTTCCGCCGGCGGCAGGCGCCCGTCGCGGTGCTCACGCTTCTGGGGATCGTGGGCCTCGCGGCGCTGGATGTCCTCCCCATCGGCATCCTGGCACTCTTGGGCGTGGCACTGATCCTCGTCCTGCGCTGCATCGACAGCGACGAGGCCTGGGCCTCGATAGACGCCTCGATCCTCGTTCTCATCTTCTCGATGCTGATCGTCGGCCTCGGGCTCGAGGCGACCGGCGCCGTGGAACTGATCGTGGCGTTCATCGCGCCGTGGCTCGAAGGGCTTTCCCCCTTCGTGGCGCTCCTCGCGATCTACTTCGTCGGCTCCGTGCTGACCGAGGCCGTGACCAACAACGCGGTCGCGGTCATCTTCACCCCCATCGCCATCGGCCTGGCCACCCAGATGGGTGTCGACCCGCGCCCCTTCGTGGTCGCGGTGATGTTCTCGGCCAGCGCGAGCTTTGCCACTCCGATCGGCTACCAGACGAACACGCTGGTCTACGGTGCGGGCAACTATCGCTTCTCGGATTTCCTGAAGATGGGTGTGCCGATGAACATCGTTGTCGGCGTGACAGCCGTCATCGTAATCAGCATCTTCTTCCCGCTCTGAGCGCTCAGCGCGTGAGGATGAGCATGTCGTCCGCGATCTCGATCCGCTCGAACCGGCTGAGATAGGTCATGCCGAGGAGCGACATGTCCATCATCCCTTCGTTCACGTAGACGCGCACGTTTCGCTCGGTCACGTCGCCCAGCACCATCTCGTCCACCGTGACGGGGGCCGTGCGCACCTCGCCGTTCGCGGTCATCGCCGTGCCGATGAAGGCCAGGTCCTCGGGGTCGATCCCGACCCGTTCGGCATCCTCCATCGAAAGCACGACCTGGCTCGCCCCGGTGTCCACGACGAAATCCACGGGCGTGCCGTTCACGCCGAGCGTCAGGTAGAAATGCCCGTCCGGGCGGCGCGGCACCTCAACCACGCCCTGGCTCACGACGGACTGCCGCGGCAGCACGTCGCGCTGGATGTCGTTCCACAGGCCATAGGCCCCGATGGCGCCGACGAAGATCAGAGCCCAGATCGCGAGCTGTTGCAGGCTCTTGCCCCAACTCGCCTTGTTCATCATGAAGAACGACCCGATCACGGCGGCGCCGAGCAGGACGAGGTAGGTGAGACGGCCAAGGTCGTAACTATCCATGCCCCACCAGATAAGCATCGTGCCGCCCGGTTTCCATGCGGCGGATCAGCCGAAGAGGCCGCTGTCCATCAGCCCGTCGATCATGAACTGGATCGCGAGGGCGGCAAGCAGCATGCCCAGGAGCCGTGTCACCACGCTGATGCCGGTTTCCTTGAGGTGCCGCCCCAAAGCCCCTGCCGCGAGGAAGAGGGCGAAGACGCAGATGAGCACCGCCAGCATCACGCCGAGCACGGTGAGCTTGCCCACGACCTCGTCCGTCTCGCCCACGAGCAGGATCATCGTCGCCATCGCACCGGGACCGGAAATGAGCGGCATGGCCAGGGGAAAGACGCTCGGATCGTCGGCGGGGTCCAGAACGCTCGCCTCCGACTGGCTCTCGCGCCGCTGCCGGCGCCTTTCGAAGAGCATGTCGAGCGCGGTAAGGAACAGGAGCGCGCCGCCCGCGATGCGAAACGCCGCCATGGAGATCCCGAACAGGTCCAGCACCGCCTGACCGGCCAGCCCGAAGACCGTGAGGATCACGCCCGCCACCAGCACGGCGCGGAGCGCGACCCCGAAGCGGTGCCCCGCCGTCATCCCGCGCGTGAGCGCAAGGAAGACGGGGGCGAGCCCGATGGGATCGATGATCACGAACAGCGTGACGAAGGCGGGCAGGAGCGTGTCGAACGTCATGGACAGACCGTGCGTCTCACGCTTGCGCCTTGTCGAGCTTTTCCTGCGCGGCGAGCCACAGCGCCTCGGCCCGGTCCAGCCCGTCCATCACCTCGGCGTATTTCTTCTGCCAGACCTCCATCTCGCCCACCTTGGACTTCTCGTAGAGGTCCGGGTCGGCGAGCTTTTTGGCCAGCTTCTCACGCATGTCCTCGAGCTTCTCGACCCGCGCCTCGCATTTGCGTACCTCGGAGCGCAGGGCGAGCACCTCGTCCCGGCTGGCCTTCTTGGGCTTGGGCGCTTCCGCGGCGGGCTTCGCGGGCTTGTCGGAGGTGAGGAGGAGCTTGCGATAGGCCTCCAGGTCTTCCTCGAACGGCTCCACGCGCCCGCCTTTGACCAGCCATAACCGGTCGGCCACGAGGCTCAGAAGGTGCATGTCGTGGCTCACCAGAACGACCGCGCCGGTGTATTCCGTCAGCGCCTCCACGAGCGCTTCACGGCTCTCGATGTCGAGGTGGTTGGTCGGCTCGTCGAGGATCAAGAGATGCGGCGCGTCGATGGTGGCGATGAGCAGCGTGAGGCGCGCCTTCTGCCCGCCCGAGAGGCGGGCCACCACCGTCTCGGCCTGCTCGGCCATGAGCCCGAAGCCCGACAGCCGGGCCCGAAGCCGCGACGGCGTCTCGTCGGGCCGGAGGCGGCGCAGGTGCTCGATGGGCGTCTCGTCGGGGTAGAGCTCGTCCATCTGGTGCTGGGCGAAATAGCCGATGCGCAGCTTGGACGCCGTGGTCACGCGCCCGCCCATCGCGGCCAGCCGGCCCGAGATGAGCTTTGAGAGCGTCGACTTGCCCTCGCCGTTCTTGCCGAGAAGCGCGATGCGGTCGTCCTGGTCGATGCGCAGGTTCAGCTTGGTCAGCACCGCCGTGCCGTCATAGCCCACCGATCCGCTCTCGATCGCGACGATGGGCGGCGACAGCTCCTCGGGCTCCGGAAAAGTGAACTTCTTCAACGCCGCTTCCTGCGGAGTCGACGTGAACTTCAGCTTCTCGATCATCTTCAATCGGCTCTGCGCCTGGCGCGCCTTGGTCGCCTTGGCCCGGAACCGGTCCACGAAGCTCTGAAGATGGTCGCGCCGCGCCGCGTTCTTGCGGTTCTCGGCCTCGGCCACGGCGAGCCGGGCGGCCCGCGTCTCGGCGAAGGTGTCGTAGCCGCCCTTGTAAAGCGTGAGCTTCTTCGCCTCGAGGTGCAGGATCGACCCCACCGCGCGGTTGAGAAGCCCCCGGTCGTGGGAGATCACGATCACCGTGTGCGGATAGCGCGCAAGGTAGCTCTCCAGCCACAGCGCCCCTTCGAGGTCGAGGTAGTTGGTCGGTTCGTCCAGGAGCAACAGGTCGGGCTGCGAGAACAGAACGGCCGCCAGCGCCACGCGCATCCGCCAGCCGCCCGAGAAGTCCGAGCAGGGCCGCGCGTGGTCGGGATCGTCGAACCCGAGACCCTTGAGGATCGAGGCCGCGCGCGCCTCCGCGCTCCAGGCGTCGATATCGGTGAGCCGCGCCTGGATCTCGGCGATCCGGCCCCCGTCCTCGGTCTCCTCGGCCATGAGCGCGGCGCGCTCCGTGTCGGCGGCCAGCACGGTGTCGATCAGCGACACGTCGCTCGCCGGCGCCTCCTGCGCCACGCCCCCGATCCGCGCGCCCCGCGGCACGGAAACGCTCCCGGTCTCGAGCGTGAGCTCGCCCCGGATCAGCCGGAAAAGCGTAGTCTTCCCGGTCCCGTTGCGCCCTACGAGCCCCACCTTGTGACCCTCGGGGATCACGGCGGAGGCATGCTCGATCAGGGGGCGCCCCTCGACCGAGTAGGAAATATCGTCGATCCTCAACATGCCCGCCTACTGCCCGAACCCCACAGGCGCGTCAATTCCGTCTTTCCGGTCGTGAAATACCCCGGGGGGGTTGGGGGGGCTGGCCCCCCAACTGAACGCGAGGTTTGGGGGGCTGGCCCCCAACCTGATCGGCGCGCGCCCAGCGCGTCGAAACCTCTTTCCCCCGATTTCCCCCCATGCTATCCGCCCCGCGACGCTTGCAACCGGGCACAGCCCGACGAACGAAAGAGGGACCGACATGGCCATTCAACGCACTTTCTCGATCATCAAACCGGACGCCACCAAGCGCAACCTGACCGGCGCGATCAACGCCAAGCTCGAGGCCGCCGGCCTGCGCATCGTCGCGCAGAAGCGCATCCAGCTGACGAAAGAGCAGGCGGGCGTCTTCTACGCCGTTCACAAGGAACGCCCGTTCTACGACGAACTGTGCGAGTTCATGTCGTCGGAGCCGATCGTCGTGCAGGTTCTCGAGGGTGAGAACGCCATCGCGAAGAACCGCGAAGTGATGGGCGCGACCAACCCGGAAGAGGCCGACGAAGGCACGATCCGCAAGGAATTCGCGCTCTCCATCGGCGAGAACTCGGTGCACGGCTCGGATGGCGAAGATACCGCCGCGGTCGAAATCGCCTACTTCTTTTCGGGTCTCGAACTGGTCGGCTGACCCGTCCAAACGCTTGTTTCCAAGGGCCGTCCGTCGTCGGGCGGCCCTTTTTCGTGAAAAGGTTAACGCGTGTTAACCATTTCTTAGGACTCTCGCTCCACCCTCGGGGAATAAATGCGGGAGTAACAGCTCATGCCTGAGGTCGAAGCCATTTCCGTCACCCGGGACGAACACATCGAAAGGATCGTCTCGCGCTTCGACGTGCGCGAGGTGACGACAGCTTTCGTCGAACCGATGGTGATCCTCGAAACGGCCGTGCCCTTCGGAGTCGCGCTGGTCGAACTCGAAGCGGTCGGGCTGGAGATCGCGGGACGGGCGCGCCTGTGTGCGGAGCCGACTTCGCCCTCCTACTACGCCGTTTTCGCGCAGGGCGCGGTCTGACCCACCTCAGCGAAACTGGTCGAAGAAGGACCAGACGAAGGAAGCGCCGTCCACCTCTTCGGTCTGCGGTCCGATGATCGCCTCGGGCAGGTCGGGACCGCCTCCGGGCCAGCGGTGCCCCATCCCTTCGATGGTCAGTGCCCAGACCGGCGCCGCGCAGCCATGCCATCGCGTGAAGATCGCGACCGTCCCGTCGTCCTTGAAATCGTAGCGGCGATCCTCTTCGGCTCGATCGCATCCTGCGCGCCGGGCGAAGATTGCCTGCGTCCGGGCATGGCTCACGAGCGGGGTCGCCGTGGTGGGGCCGGCGGGCAGGGTGCCGCCGACGATGGGAACGATCGGATCCTCGGTCCCGTGAACGATCAGGGCAGGGAGCGCGGGCCCGGTCCGGCAGCCGGCCACCAGGCTCGCGGGCAGCGGCATCGCCACGGTTGCGATGGCGCGCACGCCGGGACGGCTGCAGGCATAGGCATAGGCCAACTGCCCGCCCATCGACAGTCCGGCCAGGAAAACGCGGTCCGGGTCTATCTCGGTTCTCGCGCCCGCTTCGGCGATCACCCGGTCAAGATAGGCGAAGTCGTCGCGCGCCACAGTCTCGCCGACCGAACCACCCAGTCCGGGAACGTCCCAGAACCGCAGGTGCGCGGAAGGGAAGGCCACTGCGATCCCCTCGTAATCCGCAAGCCCCTCCCACGTGCCGCGCGTCGTACGCCGCATCCGCTCGTCATTCTGGAAGGCGCCATGCAGTACGAGGACGAGGGGCAGGGGTCCCGTCGTCTCGGAAGGTGTGAAGAGCTGGAAATGCCTGGGCAGCCCGTCCTGTTCGAACCGGATCACCTCGGCCTGGGCGGCGCCCGCAACACACAGGGCAATGGCAGCGAGCCAGCGGATCATCCCGGCGCACGGACGCCGATCTCGTCCAACATGGCCTCGATCCCGGTAAGGTCGCGGCGTGTCCGGGCCTTCAGCGCGTCGAAGCGCGCCCTCAGCGCTTCCTTCTCGGCGCCCTTGCAGTCGTTCCAGGGCCGCCCCTGCAATCCCATGACGAGCGCATAGTAGCCGATGAAATGCGCAGGCTCCCCCGCCGCCAGCCACCGCGCATAGGCCGCTTCCGCACCGAGGGCGCGCAGCGCCTCGGCACACTCGATCCCGGCACGGGCAAAGCCTTCGGCCGTGGCCGGTCCGAGATTCGGGATGGAGGAGACGGGCGTGGACATGGAAGCAACACTGCGCCCCCTTTCTCACCCCGTCAATCGTCGCGAGACTCGCGGGCTCAGATCGCCGCCCAGTCCGTGATGACCGGCTTGGGCGCTGGGATCTCGGCCTCGGCCTTGCGCTCGGTTGGTTTCGCCTTGTCGGTCTGGCTCGCGGCTTTGTCGCGCGCGGTCTCCCGCGGGTCCTTGTAGGTTGCCATCTGCCTCGTCCTTTTCGTGGGGCCGCGGTTTTGCCGATCGGCCCGGTGGGTTGATCCACCCTGCGGCTCGTCTTTTCGCGAGCTATCCGATCAGGCTGGGCCGGGAATCGGGTGAGGGCGTGGCGGAATTAGGGCGGAAATGTGGCACCGGGCAAGCCGGTTAATGCACGGGGGTGCAAAGGCTTTTCCCGATGGGCGGGGCTTTGCCGATGAGCTGTGAATCACATTCATGGAACAGAATTCGTACCCGCGTGTTGGCCCCAGGACCGATGGTAAAAGGAGGCACAATGACACGCGCAGCCGTACAGACATTCTGGGATGAAACCACCGGAAGCTGGCAGTATGTCGTCCACGACCCCGAGACGCGCAAGGGCGTCGTTATCGACCCGGTTCTGGATTTCGACCAGCAGTCCGGCTCGGTGATGACACAGAATGCCGAGCGCATCCTCGACCATGTCGAGCGCGAGGGGCTCGACATCCTGCGCATCCTGGACACGCATCCCCATGCCGATCATTTTTCGGCGGCCTGCTGGCTGGCCGAACGCCTCGGGGCCAGACGGGGGATCGGTGAGAAGGCGACCGGGGTTCAGGAACTCTGGCGCGATTTCTACCACACGCCGGATTTCCCCTGCGACGGGCGACAGTGGGACGACCTCTGGGCGGACGGCGACACGTTCGAGGTGGGGGAGCTCGAAGGTCGCGTCATGTTCACCCCGGGCCATACGCTCGCCTCGGTGAGCTACGTGATCGGCGATGCGGCTTTCGTCGCGGACACGCTGATGATGCCTGACATCGGCACGAGCCGGGCCGACTTCCCGGGTGGCAGTTCGTCTGAGCTCTATGACAGCCTGCAACGCATCCTAGCGCTGCCGGACGAGACTCGCCTCTTCATCGGTCACGACTACGCCTCGGACGACCGCGATGTGGCATGCGAGGCGACGGTGGCCCGCCACAAGGCCGAGAACGACCACCTCGCGGGCGACGTGTCCAAGGCGGACTTCCAGGACACCCGCGACAGCCGCGACGCGACCCTGCCGCTCCCGGACCTGATGCTCTATGCGTTGCAGGTGAACATCCGGGGCGGGCGCCTCCCGGAGCCGGAGGCAAACGGGCGCAGCTATCTCAAGGTGCCCGTGAACCTGTTCGAGCTGCGCTGAGCCGCCCGCACCCGCAACGAAAAAGGGCCGCCCGTTTCGCCACGGGCGGCCCTTCGTTTCGGTCAGAAGGCGAAGATCACTCTTCGTCTTCGTCCTTGGTCTCTTCCTCGGAGGTCTCTTCGACCGCCTCGGCCAGGTCCTCGTCGTCCGAGGTGGCCGCGCCGATGTCGTCGAACAGTTCCGCGATCTCGAATTCGGCGGCGGCTTCCTCTTCCGCAGCCAGTTCCTGGATCGACTTGCCGGAGGCCTGAAGCTCGGCTTCTTCCGGCGAGCGGGCGACGTTCAGCGTGATCGTGACCATGACTTCGGGGTGCAGGTGGATTTCCACCTCGTGCAGACCCAGCGTCTTGATCGGCTCACGGATGAGCGCCTGCTTGCGGTCGACCGAGTAGCCTTCTTCGGTGGCGACGTCGGCGGCGTCACGGGTGGTGACGGAGCCGTAGAGGTTGCCGCCGTCGGACGCCGCGCGAATCACGACGAACTGTTGTCCGTCGAGTTTCCCGGCCAGCGCCTCGGCCTCTTTCTTGGTTTCGAGGTTGCGCGCCTCGAGCTGGGCTTTCTGCTCTTCGAACTGGGCGATGTTGGCCTTGGAGGCCGTCAGCGCCTTGCCCTGCGGCAGGAGGTAGTTGCGGGCGAAGCCGGGCTTCACCTCCACCACTTCGCCCATCTGGCCCAGCTTGGCCACGCGTTCGAGAAGGATGACTTCCATGGGATCTCTCCTTACTTCACGGCGTAGGGAAGCAGGGCGAGGACCCGGGCGCGCTTGATGGCACGGGCGAGTTCACGCTGCTTCTTGGCCGAGACGGCGGTGATACGGGAGGGCACGATCTTGCCGCGCTCGGAAATGTAGCGCTGCAGGAGTTTCGTGTCCTTGTAGTCGATCTTGGGTGCATTGTCGCCGGAGAACGGGCAGACCTTGCGACGGCGGAAAAACGGTTTCGCGGCCATGAGTTAGCTCCTTCTCTCTCAGCGGTCCCGACGTTCACGACGGTTGTCGCGCTCGTCACGTTTCTGCATCTGGACCGAGGGGCCCTCGTCGTGGGCGTCGACCTTGATGGTCAGCACGCGCATCACGTCGTCATGCAGGCGCATGAGGCGTTCCATCTCCTGCACGGCGTCCGACGGGGCGTCGGTGCGCAGGAAGGCGTAGTGGCCCTTGCGGTTCTTGTTGATCTTGTAGGCCATCGTCTTGACGCCCCAGTATTCCGACTCGACGACTTTGCCGCCGTTGTCGGTGAGGACGGTCGAGAAGTGTTCGACAAGGCCTTCGGCTTGCGCGTTGGACAGGTCCTGACGCGCGATCATCACATGCTCGTAAAGCGGCATGATCACTCCAGTTTTTCAGGCGCGCTTCAAAGAACGGTTCACCCTTCCGCACCCGTTCACGAGAGGCCACGCGGTTCATCCAATCCGCGGAAGGAAGCGCCCTTTTACACGGGAATACCTTGATTGCAAGGAGGAAAGGCCGCAGCCCATGCCCCCGAAAGACCCTGTGGGCGCCCGATCCTGCGCCAAAGCCCGCCGCATTCCGGCCAAGATCGTAAAGGAAGGTTGACGCCGGGAAAGCATTCGCAACCGCGAGGGACCGGAATGAACGCTTTGGCAGGACAGATAGAACTCGACGTTTCCGACATGAACGACATGCGCCGGAGCGCAGACAATTGCGTCACGATGACCCCGTGGGGCTACATCATCGGCGACGGATGCCTGAACGCGGCCTTCACCTTGCGTTATTCGCTGGCGCGTTTCTTCGGGATCATCCTGTTCATGTCCGGTCTGGTGATCGGCCTGCTTCCCGACGGCGCGGCGGGCAGCGGGCTCATCGCCATGAAACTCGGCGCGATGGTGATCTTCATGCTGCTCGGAGCCGTGCTCTTCCGGGCCGGGCGTGAGCGTCCGGGTCTCGAGATGCACGTGGACCTCAAGCACAGTCTTATCCGTCTCGGAGGGCGCGATCTGACAGGCACGTTCAAACCGACCGACATCCTGCGCTTCGACGAGGTGCAGTCGGTCTTCCTCCTGCGCAATGCCAACACCAACCAGCCCGCACGGTTGTTCCTGCGCCTCGCGGATAATGTCGCCATCGAGATCGCGCAGGGCGGGCGCCAGGCCATGGAGCGTCTGCGCCAGCGCGTCACCTACGACCTGACCTACGGCAACCGCAACCGCTGAGACGCGCCCGGGGCGTTGCGCCGGGGCCGCTGCCACGCTATCCCCTCGTCAATCGTGAACGAGGGAGGGGCCATGACCCGCGCATTCGTATTCCCCGGCCAGGGCGCCCAGACCATCGGGATGGGCCGTGACCTTGCCGAGGCCTATCCGGCCGCCAGGGCCGTGTTCGACGAGGTGGACGAGGCTCTGGGCCTCAAGCTGTCCGACATCATCTGGAACGGCGAGCAGGACGAACTCACGCTCACCCAGAACGCCCAGCCCGCGCTGATGGCAACCTCGCTGGCCGCGATGCGCGCGCTCGAGGCCGAAGGGGTCGGGATCGACGCCGCCGGATACGTCGCCGGTCACTCGCTCGGCGAATATTCCGCGCTGGCCGCCGCCGGCGCCATTTCCGTGGCCGACACCGCCCGCCTCCTGCGCACGCGCGGCGAGGCGATGCAGAAGGCCGTTCCGGTGGGCGAAGGCGCGATGGCCGCGCTCCTGGGCCTCGATTTCGCCGCTGCGCAGGCCGTTGCCGAAGAGGCCGCGCAGGGCGAGGTCTGCCAGGCTGCGAACGACAACGACCCCGCGCAGGTGGTCGTCTCGGGCCACAAGGCCGCCGTCGAGCGCGCCGTCGAGATCGCCAAGGAAAAGGGCGCGCGCCGCGCCGTACTCCTTCCCGTCTCCGCCCCGTTCCATTGCGCGCTGATGCAGCCCGCCGCCGACGTGATGGCCGAGGCGCTTGCCGCCGTCACCATCAACGCCCCCGCCGTGCCGCTCGTCGCCAACGTGCGGGCCGAGGCGGTGAGCGACCCTGACACGATCCGCCAGCTCCTCGTCGAACAGGTGACAGGCTCCGTGCGCTGGCGGGAAAGCGTGCTCTGGATGGCCGCGAACGGCGTCGACGCCACGTGGGAGATCGGGGCGGGCAAGGCGCTCACCGGCATGATCCGCCGGATCGACAAGAGCCTCGCCACCGCCACCGTCGGCACCCCGGACGAGGTGAAAGCCGCCGCCGAACAGGCCGCCGGCTGACCCGACACTTGAACGAAGGACTGGACATGTTTGATCTGACTGGGAAATGCGCGCTGGTGACCGGCGCGTCGGGCGGGATCGGCGGCGAGATCGCCAAGGCGCTCCACGGCGCCGGTGCGACCGTCGCCATCTCCGGCACGCGCGAGGAACCGCTCAAGGCGCTCGCGGGCGAGCTGGGCGACCGGGTTCACGTGGTGCCCTGCAACCTCTCCGACCCCGAGGCCGTGGACGCGCTGCCCAAGCAGGCGATCGAGGCGATGGGCGGGCTCGACATCCTCGTGAACAACGCCGGGATCACCCGCGACCAGATCTTCATGCGCATGTCCGACGAGGACTGGCAGAGCGTGATCGACGTGAACCTCACCGCCACCATGCGCCTGTGCCGCGCCGTGATGCGCCCGATGATGAAGGCGCGCTGGGGCCGCATCGTGAACATCTCCTCGATCGTGGGGGCCACCGGCAACCCGGGGCAGGTGAACTACGCCGCCTCCAAGGCCGGAATGGTCGGCATGACCAAGTCCATCGCCTACGAGGTCGCCACGCGCGGGATCACCGCAAACTGCGTCGCGCCCGGTTTCATCGCCACCGCGATGACCGAGAAGCTGACGGACGAGCAGAAAGAGAAGATCAACGTGCAGATCCCGGCGGGCCGCATGGGCACGCCCGAGGAAATCGCCGCCGCCGTGCTCTATCTCGCCTCGCCCGAGGCGGGCTACGTCACCGGCGCCACGCTGCACGTCAACGGCGGTATGGCGATGCTCTGAGCGCGGGCAGGGGGCGGCGCAAGCGGGCCGGCACGCTGAAGGGTTCAGCACCGGACAAATCGTTTGCCCCCGGTTTGCTTTATGCTAAAGGGGGCGAAGATTTCGCGCCGGGCAGCCTCGCTAACCGGTGCAGACCTCGCTACGCCGGGGACAGTTCATGGCGCTCCGTTCGGGGCAAAAGACTGGGCCGATGGCCCGAAAAATATGAGGATATGATATGAGCGACGTCGCAGAACGCGTGAAGAAAATCGTGGTCGAGCACCTCGGCGTGGAAGAAGACAAGGTCACGGAATCGGCTTCCTTCATCGACGACCTCGGCGCTGACTCGCTCGACACCGTCGAGCTGGTCATGGCCTTCGAGGAAGAATTCGGCATCGAGATCCCGGACGACGCCGCGGAATCGATCCAGACCTTCGGCGATGCGGTGAAGTTCATCTCCGACGCCGTCTGATCGGGCGACACAAGGATTTCGGACGGCGCCCACCTCGGGCGCCGTTCTGCTTTTGAGGAGGAGGCCGCGGCGGACCGCCGCCCCGGGAGTCGCAAGGGCGTTTCGCGCTTGCCACGAGGGGCCGCGAGAGGCTATCCAACGCGCGGCAAAACAATCGGAAAAGGGCTGTCTCGATGGAGAAGCGTCGCGTCGTCGTCACCGGGCTTGGCATGGTTTCGCCGCTGGCCTGCGGTGTTGAGGAAAGCTGGAAGCGGATCCTGGCCGGCAAGTCCGGCGCAGCCCCGATCACCCGCTTCGACGCGAGCCGCGTTGCGACGAACTACGCCTGCGAGATCCCCTACGGCGACGGCTCCGACGGGACGTTCAACCCGGACGACTGGATGGAACCACGCGACCGGCGCAAGGTCGACGATTTCATCCTCTACGGCATGGCCGCCGCGATCCAGGCAGTGCAGGACGCAGGCTGGACCGAGCCGTCGGACGAGGAACAACTGCGCACCGGCGTGATGATCGGCTCCGGCATCGGCGGGCTCAACTCCATCGCCGAAACCACGCTGATGGTGGCAGAGAAGGGCCCGCGCCGCATCTCGCCCTTCTTCATCCCGGGCTCGCTCATCAACCTCATTTCGGGACAGGTATCGATCAAGTACGGCTTCAAGGGCCCGAACCATGCGGTCGTCACCGCCTGTTCGACCGGCGCGCACGCGATCGGCGACGCCGCCCGGCTCATCATGCTGGGCGATGCCGACGTGATGGTCGCGGGCGGCGCGGAAGCGGCGATCTCCGAGATCGGGATCGGCGGCTTCAACGCCTGCAAGGCGCTCTCGACCAAGCGCGCGGACGCACCCGAAACCGCCTCGCGCCCGTATGATGCGGACCGCGACGGCTTCGTGATGGGAGAGGGCTCCGGCATCGTCGTGCTCGAGGAATACGAGCACGCCAAGGCGCGCGGCGCGAAAATCTACGGCGAAATCCTGGGCTACGGCCTGTCGGGCGACGCCTACCACATCACCGCGCCGTCCGAGGACGGCGACGGGGGCTTCCGTGCCATGGAAGCCGCGCTCAGGTCCGCGGGCCTCACCCCGGAAGACATCGACTACATCAACGCTCACGGCACATCGACCATGGCAGACGTGATCGAACTGGCCGCGGTCGAACGTCTGCTCGGCGATCATGCCTCCAAGGCGACCATGTCCTCGACCAAGTCCTCCATCGGCCACCTGCTCGGGGCCGCGGGCTCTGTCGAGGCGATCTTCTCGCTCCTGGCGATCCGCGACCAGATCGCGCCGCCCACGATCAACCTCGACGATCCGGCGGTGGAGCCCAAGGTTTCGCTCGCGGCCAACAAGGCCGAGGAACGCGAGATCGACGTGGCGCTGTCCAATTCGTTCGGGTTCGGCGGAACGAACGCCTGCCTGATCATGGGCAAGGTCCGCGATTGATGTGGCGAAACATCGCCTCCAACGCCCTGTCCCTGATGATCGTCGCGCTCGTCGTGGTCGGCGGCGTGATCGGCTGGGGCCAGCGGCAATACGTGGCGCAGGGACCGCTCGACACCGCGATCTGCCTCAAGGTCGAGCCGGGGTCGAACTTCAACCGCGTCTCCGATGCGCTCGACGCCCAGGGCGCGATCACCAGCCCCGCGATCTTCCGCATGGGCGCGGAGTATTCCGGCAAGTCGACACAGCTCAAGGCAGGATCCTTCCTCGTCGATGAAAACGCCTCGATGGAGGAGATCGTCGACATCGTGACCCGCGGCGGTGCCTCCACCTGCGGGACCGAGGTCATCTATCGCATCGGCATCAACGCCGCCGAGTACCAGGTGCGCGAGCTCGACCCGGCCACGCAATCCTTCGTCACCGTGGCCGAATTCGCCCCCGACACCGAGGTGCCCGCCGACTACACGCGCGTGCGCAACCAGGCGGACACGCGCTACCGCGTCGCCATCGCCGAAGGCACGACCTCATGGCAGATCGTGACCGCGCTCAGACAGGTCGAGTTCCTCGACGGCGAAATCGCCGAGATCCCGGCCGAAGGCTCCCTGGCTCCCGACAGCTACGAGATGCGCCCCGACGATCCGCGCGGCGACCTCATCGCCCGGATGCAGGACGTGCAGGAGGAACGGCTCGCGACGGCGTGGGAGAACCGCGCCGAAGGGCTTCCCTATGAGAACCCCCAGGAAGCGCTCATCATGGCCTCCATCGTCGAGAAGGAAACCGGCGTGCCGGAAGAGCGGCAGCAGGTGGCGAGCGTCTTCGTCAACCGGTTGGAACAGGGCATGCGGCTCCAGACCGACCCGACCGTGATCTACGGCATCACGAACGGGCAGGGCGTTCTGGGCCGGGGTATCCGGCAGTCGGAACTGAGGGCCGAAACGCCCTACAACACCTACGTGATCTCCGGCCTGCCGCCCACGCCGATCGCCAACCCCGGCCTCGCCGCGATAGAGGCGGCGCTGAACCCGGATTCGACCGACTACCTGTTCTTCGTGGCAGACGGCACAGGCGGCCATGCCTTCGCCCGCACGCTCGAAGAGCACAACCGCAACGTCGCTGCCTGGCGCGCCATCGAGGCGGAACGCGCGAACCAGTAAGGCGCTGCGCGACGGACTCAGGACGCAGGACCTACCAAAAGGTGCGCCCCTCGCGGGGCGCGCTTTTTTCCTTGGGACATCGGACAGGTGGCCGACAATTGGCCGGTCAGGGGATCGTGAACCCCGGCGGGGCGAGAGTGAACCCCTCGAACTCGAACCCCGGCGACACCGTGCAGCCGATGAGGGTGTAGTCCCCCGTCGTCTCGGCCGATTGCCAGTGGTGCGGCGGGACGGTGACCTGCGGCGCTTCCCCGGTGGCGAGTGCCGGGCCCAGCCGGTGATGCACCGCGGGGCCGTCCTCGCTCGACGCGATGGAGAGCGTCAGGGGGCTGCCCGCGTAGAAATGCCATGTCTCGGCGGCGTCGACCCGGTGCCAGTGGCTCCGCTCGCCCGCTTTCAGCAGGAAATAGATCGCCGTCCCCGGACTGCGCCCGCCATCGGGGGCCTCGGCGCGGAACGTCTCGCGAAACCAGCCGCCTTCGGGATGCGGCTCCAGCCCGAGCGCGGCGATGATGTCGTCGGCGGTCATCGGACGGGGGTCTCCAGCGAGATCGGCCCGGTGCGCTGGCATTCGACGAAATAGTCGTGCAACGCGCGCGACTCCGTGACCTCTGCGCTGAGATCGCCCGTCAGGTGCAGGGTCAGCCCGTAGTTCGACAGCTTCTGCGCCAGTTCGCCCAGCCGCCCGGTGCGCATGTCCCAGTATTCCGGTGCGAAATCGGCCTTGTCCCGGGTGATCCGGCGCGCGTCGCCATAGGCCGCGTTCCCGATCAGGTCCATCATGTCTGCGTGCGTCTCGATCATCCGGCCACTCTGCGGGGCGGGGCCGGGCGGCGCAACGAAAAAGACCGGGGTGCGGTCAGGACGGCGCACCCGGTTCCGCGACGAGGAGCCCGGCGAGTGCGGGGCGACATTCGTCGAGGTGCGGCAGGCGCCGGTGCCGGCGCAGGAAATCCACGACCGGGCCGGGCATCAGCACGGGCCGGCGCCGGGTCAGGCGCGCGGTGCTCTGCGCATCGACCGGCCAGCCCTCCGGCAGGTGCACGGCGCGCAGTTCGTTGTGAAGCACGGTGCTGCGCGTCTCCCGCATGACCTCGCGCACCGGCGTGCCCGGCGTGGCGACGCGCAGGGCGACCCGTGCGCTGAGCGGCGCGCTCAGGAGGAACGCGGCGAGAAGCGTCGCGGGGCCGGAAAACCCGGCCACCGGCCGGCGCCACGCGACCGGCATGTCGAGCACCGAGTTGCGGAAGCGCGCCGTCGCGAAGTCGGTGAGGAGACGCACCTGCGTCTCGCCGGTATGGAGCGGGGGCACCGCGCGCGGCACCTGGGCGGCCGCGACACCCTCCGCCGTCCATGTCGCGATCTGCGGATAGATCGGCCCGCGCGCGTAATGCACGTCGTCCGCGTAATACTCGGGCGACAGCGCCGCGACACCGCGCTCGGCCCGCAGTCGCGCGTTCACGTCGATGGGGGTGAGGCCGTAGTGGTCGAGAAGTGCCCCGAGCGCATCGTAATACCGCCCGCGATCCGTCCCCCGCTCGACCGGCAGGCTGGTCAGGAGGAGCGGCACGAACCCCGCGCCCCGCGCGCGCACGAGCCGGATCAGGTGCTCGACACCGGCGAGCAGGTAGCCCTCGGGCATGTCGTCCCGGTCCACGATCTCGCGGTCGTTCAGCGCGTATTCCCAGACCACCACGTCGCCCGGCCCGATCTCCGGCCCGGAGAGGAAACGAAACAGGGCCGTGTAGCTCGACGTGGCCCCGATCGCGTGGTTCTGCACGTCGCCAAGCTTCGCGATGAACGGGCGGGTCCAGCCCGCCCCCATTCGCGTGTTCGAGCCGCCGAAAAGGTGGACGGTCATGCCGGTCGCTGCGCCGCGATCACTTGAGGATCGAGCGGCCCGCGTATTCGGCGGTTTCGCCCAACGCTTCCTCGATTCGGATCAGCTGGTTGTACTTGGCGAGCCGGTCGGAGCGGGCGAGCGAGCCGGTCTTGATCTGACCGCAGTTGGTGGCGACTGCGAGGTCAGCGATGGTCGCGTCCTCGGTCTCGCCGGACCGGTGGCTCATCACGTTGGTGTAGCCCGCGCGGTGGGCCATATCGACGGCCTTCAGCGTCTCGGACAGCGAGCCGATCTGGTTCACCTTCACGAGCATGGAGTTGCCCACGCCACGCGCGATCCCGTCGGCCAGCCGCACCGGGTTGGTCACGAACAGGTCGTCGCCCACCAGCTGCACCTTGTCGCCGATCTTGTCGGTCAGGATCTTCCAGCCGTCCCAGTCGTCCTCCGACATGCCGTCCTCGATCGAGATGATCGGGTAGGCGTCGCAGAGCGCGGCGAGGTAGTCGGCGTTTTCCTCGGAGGTGAGCGATTTGCCTTCGCCCGTCATCTCGTACTTGCCGTTCTTGTAGTATTCGGTCGAGGCGCAATCGAGGGCGAGGTAGATGTCCTCGCCCGGCTTGTAGCCCGCCTTCTCGATGGATTTCAGGATGAAGTCGAGCGCCTCGTTGGTGGAGCCCAGTTCCGGTGCGAACCCGCCTTCGTCCCCGAGGCCCGTGGACATGCCTGCCGCCGACAGCTCTTTCTTGAGCGTGTGGAACACTTCGGAGCCCATGCGCACGGCCTCGCGGATGTTGTCCGCGGCCACCGGCATGATCATGAACTCCTGGATGTCGATGGGGTTGTCGGCGTGTTCGCCGCCGTTGATGATGTTCATCATCGGCACCGGCAGAACCCGCGCCGACGAGCCGCCCACGTAGCGGTAGAGCGGCAGCATCGAGAAATCGGCCGCCGCCTTGGCACAGGCCAGCGACACGCCGAGGATCGCGTTCGCGCCGAGCCGGGACTTGTTGGGCGTGCCGTCCAGTTCGACCATCGCGCGGTCGATCATCTCCTGCTCGCTCGCGTCCATGCCCGCCAGTTCCTCGGCGATCTCGCCGTTGACCGCGGTCACGGCCTCCAGCACGCCCTTGCCCATGTAACGGCTCTTGTCGCCGTCGCGCCGCTCCACCGCCTCGTGGGCACCGGTCGAGGCGCCCGAGGGCACGGCGGCGCGGCCCATGGTGCCGTCTTCGAGGATCACGTCGACCTCGACCGTCGGGTTGCCCCGGCTGTCGAGAATCTCGCGGGCGAAAATGTCGATGATGGTGCTCATGAGGCGTCCCCGTTGAATGACCTGGTTGATCCGGGTTCTAGCGGTCACGGGGCAGGAGGAAAAGGCCGGTTGCGCCAACGGTTTTCGGAATGAACCATTGTGAAACGTGGTCCGCGTGATAGACACACGGGGCTTTTTCGCGAGGGAGGGATCATGTCGGGACAGAAGGTCATCATCGCCGGGGGCGGTATCGGGGGGCTGGCCACCGCGCTCACGCTGCACCAGATCGGCGTGGACTGCGTCGTCTATGAAGCCGTGCGCGAGCTGAAGCCGCTTGGCGTGGGCATCAACCTCCAGCCCAACGCGGTGCGCGAGCTCTACGACCTCGGCATCGGGGCCGAGGCGCTCGATCGCGTCGGCGTGCCGGCAAAGGAATGGGCGCTGGTGGGTCTCAACGGCAACGACATCTATTCCGAGGAGCGGGGGACCTTCGCGGGCTACGACTGGCCGCAATACGCGGTGCACCGGGGCCTGCTTCACATGCTCCTCGCCGACACGTTCATGGAGCGGGCCGGGGCCGGTGCGCTCGTTCTGGGCGCCAAGGTCACGGGCTACCGCAACAACCCCGACGGCACCGTTACCGCGCTGATCGAGACGGCAGACGGCGACACGCGCGAAGAGACCGCCACGCTCCTCATCGGGGCCGACGGCATCCATTCGGCCATCCGCGCACAGATGCATCCCGACCAGCCGCCGATCAACTGGGGCGGTGCGATCATGTGGCGCGGCACCACCGTCGCCAAGCCGATCCGGACGGGATCGTCCTTCGTCGGGCTCGGCACGCACCAGCACCGTATGGTGATCTACCCGATCAGCCACCCGGACCCGGACACCGGCCTCGCCCTCGTCAACTGGATCGCCGAGATGACGGTCGACCCGGCCTCGGGCTGGGAAAAGTCAGGGTGGTTCCGCCCGATCGAGATCGAGGAATTCGCGTCGAACTTCGAAGGTTTCACCTACGACTGGCTCGACGTGCCGGAGATGCTACGCAAGGCCGACGTGGCCTATGAGAATCCGATGATCGACCGCGACCCGATCGACTGCTGGACCGACGGCAATGTGGCGCTGATGGGCGATGCGGCCCACGCCATGTATCCCACCGGCTCGAACGGCGCGTCTCAGGCCGTGATCGACGCGCGGGTTCTGGGCGCGAAGCTCGTGGAGCACGGCGTGACGCCGGCCGCGCTTGCCGCCTATGACGCGCAGATGGCCGGGCCCATCGGCGAGGTGGTGCTGCGCAATCGCGGCGCGGGTCCGTTCGGCCTGCTCAACATGGTGGACGAGCGCTGCGGCGGGGAGTTCGACAACATCGACGACGTGATCCCAGAAGCGGAGCGGCGCGATTTCATGGCCAAGTACCAGGCGGCCGCCGGGTTCGCCCGCGATGCGCTGAACGCCGCCCCGCCGACGATCCCGCCGGGGGCGAAGGCCGCGGACCTCACGCCGGCTGAGTGATCAGGACGGGCGCACGGGCGAGGCCACCGGTTTCGCCCGCCGCGCGGCCCGGCTCACCCGTGCTTCGCGGATGATGGTGTAGAGGCCCGAGGCGACGATGAGCGCCGCGCCAACCAGAGTCCAGAGGTCCGGCACCTCCGCGAAGAACACCAGCGCGAAAAAGATCGCGTAGACCAGCCGCGTGTAGCGGAACGGGGTGACGGCGGGCACGTCGCCGGTCTGCATCGCGCGTGTCAGCGCATAGTATCCCATCATGCCGAGCGCGGTGGCCCCGACCATCAGTCCGGCGTCGCTCGCGCCGGGCAGGGCAGGTGGCTCGACGAGGAGGAGGACGCCGCCCGACACCGCGCCCATGAAGAACCCCCAGCTTGAGGTCTGGAGCGGGTGGATGTCGCGTGGGGTGATGCGGGTCGCCACGTCGCGCACGGCGAGCCCTATGGCGGCGCCGAGACCCAGAAGCGCCTCTGGCCGGAAAGCCTCGGCCCCGGGCCGCAGAATCACGACCACACCCACGAGGCCCACGGCGATGGCGAGCCAGCGGCGCCAGCCCACGGACATGCCAAGGAACAGGATCGCGCCAATGTTCACGAAGAGCGGGTTGGCCTGAAGCAGCGCGGACAGCAGGCCGAGGGGGACGAGCGTGAGGCCGATCACGAAACAGGCGGTGCCGACGAGCTCACCCAGGTTACGGATGATGATGACCGGCAGGAAGAACTGCCGCGTGAACACGCTGTGTCCCCGCATTGCGGCCATGATCGCGAAGACCGCCGCGCCCAGACCGCCGAGCGTGACGAGGACGACGCCGAGCGACACGCGCTCGGTCACGATCTTCACCAGCACGTCCTCGGAGGCGAACAGGCCCATGGCCAGCACCATGAGTGCGGCACCGCGAATGTTGTCCATCGACCGGCTCCCCGGGGCGGCATGCCCCGCCGCTCCCATATCCCGCCGTGCGGGCCGGGGAAAGGTGCCCCGGCGATATGTCTTTGCCCGCGCGGTCCGGTAGGCTAGGAGGAGCCAAACCGCGAGCCGCCCATGACCTCCTTTGCCTTTCGACCCGTTACGCATGCCGACCATGCCGATCTCGCCGCCCTCTGGCGCGAGAGCGCTGCGGTCATGGGGCTGGACAACAGCTACCTGCCGCCGGTCTCGAACCTCGCGGACCGGCTCCGCGCCTTCGGACCGGGGTGGGAAATGACGCTCGCGACGCAGGGAGACCGCATGGCCGGCTTCATCGTCCTCAATCCCGGGGAGCGCGTGTTGGGTCAGCTCTTCCTCCACCCGGACTTCATCGGGCAGGGGCTGGGCGCCACGCTCTTCGCGCAGGCCAAGGCGCGGATGCCGCAGGGATTTTCGCTCTACACCCCTGCGGGCAACGCCCGGGCGCGTGCGTTCTACGAGGCGGGCGGGATGCATGAGACGCACCGCAAGCCGCATCCCGAGTTCGGGCACGAGATCGTCTACTACGCCTGGCCGGGTGCCTAGCCGCGGGCGCGCACCATCTCCACGAGCTTGCCGACCGTGTTGAGGTTGCGCGCCGTCGCGGCGACGCCCAGCGCCTTTTCCACCCGTTCGGCGAGCTTCGAGCGCCCGATCCCCTCCGGCGCGTCGAGGTAGAAGACCGCCCCCTCCAGCGCGAACCGCTCGCTCTCTTTCGCGACCTCGGCAAGACGGGCGAGGTCGGGGGCCTCCGGAACATTTTCGCAGAACCACAGGTTGCCGAACCTGGGCCGGTCGAAGGCCTCGGGGAAGGGAAACGCCGCATGGGCTGCGATCACCGCGTCGCCGGGCAGGATCAGAACGCGGGGCGCGTGGCCCTGCGCCGCCGCGATCCGGTCGGTGAGGTCCTGTGCAAATGTCTCCGGCTCGATTTCGCCCGTGAAGACCGCGTTGCCCGACTGGATATAGGTCGCCGGGGCCTGCGCCCCGAGCGCGGCGAGATGCGCCTTGAGGTCGGCCATCGCCAACTTGCCGGTGCCGCCCACGTTGATCCCGCGCAGGAGGCAGACCCAGGCCGTCATACGACCAGCCTGCCTTCCATCACCCGCACCGCGCCGCCGCTGACGGTGACCCGGCCCGGTGCCGCTTCGACGTTGATGACCGAAGGGCGCCCCATGTCCTCGCCCTGATGGATGGTGAGGGCGAGATCGGTCCCGTCGGTAGCGCACAGGAGCGCGCCGAGGGCGGCGGCCGCCGATCCCGTCGCCGGGTCCTCGGGAATGCCGTCGAGCGGTGCGAACATCCGCATGTGGACCCGGTCGCCGTCGCGCACATAGGCGCATTGCGGAAAGTCGATGGGGCCGGGATAGCGCGCCGCCCCCTCGCGGATCGCGCCCACGTCGGGGACGAGGTCCGAGAGCGCCGCGCGGTCCACCAGTTCCGTGAAGGTGAAGGCGAGGCCGACGCCCGCCATGACCGGCTGCCCCACGATGGTCGCCTCCGGCGTGCCGAGCGCGCGGGCGATGAGGCCGATTTCCGGCTCCGCCAGTCGCTCCAGCGCCACCTCGTTCGTGAACGACCCGCGCCCCGCCTCGGCGCGCACCTGCATCGGGCCGACACCCAGTTCGAGCACGAAGTCCGGCCCCAGCCCGGCTTCGCCCAGCATGACGACCGTGCCGATCACGGGGTGGCCCGCGAAGGGCACCTCCATCGTCGGGGTGAAGATCCGCACCTTGGCCACGCCGTCGCCCTCGGGCGGGTAGAGGAAGACGCATTCGGAGAAGTTGAACTCCCGCGCGATCACCTGGAGCCGTTCCTCCGGCAATTCGGCGGCGTTGGGCACGATGGCCAGTTGGTTGCCGCCGAACGGGCGGTCGGTGAAGACGTCGTAGACGAGGAAATCGGTCATGCGGTCATACCAGCTCCGGTTCGCGGCCCAGCTTCGTCGCCAGGCGCTTGATGGTCAGTCCCTGCACGATGATCGAGAAGATCACCACGATATAGGTCGCCGTCAGGATCAGCGGTTTCCATTCGCTGTCGGGCAGGGAGAGGGCGAGGGCGACCGAGATGCCGCCCTTGAGCCCGCCCCATGTCATGATCGGGATCACGCCGGGGGAGAAGTCGCGGAAGGGACGCAGGATTACCACCGGGATCGCCACGGCGGCGAGCCGCGCGACGAGGGCCAATACGATGGCCAGCAGCCCGGCGAGCACGGTGTCCATCGTGAAGGCGACGAGGAACACCTCGAACCCGATCATCAGGAACAGGACCGCGTTGAGGATCTCGTCCACAAGCTGCCAGAAGCTGTCGACATAGCGCCGGGTCGCCTCGCTCATCCCGTGTTTCGCGCCCACGTCCCCGATCAGGAGCCCGGCGGTCACCGCCATGATCGGCGCCGAGACATGGAGCGCGACGGCAAGCTCGTAGCCGCCGAAGGCAAGCCCCAGCGTGATCAGCACCTCGAGCGCGGGGTCGTCGATGAGTCGCATGACCCGGAACACCAGCCACCCCAGCACGAGGCCCAGGAGCGCACCGCCCGCCGCCTCCCGAAAGAAGAGCTGCGCGGCGTCCGCAAGTCCGCTCCCATGATCTCCGCCGCCATGACCGGAGACGGCGGGAAAGGCGAGGCCCACGAGCACGAGGTAGACGACGTAGCCCACCCCGTCGTTGAACAGCGACTCGCCCGCGATCTTGGTCTCCAGCGTCTTGCGCAAGCTCGCCTCTCGCAGCACGCCCAGCACGGCGACTGGGTCGGTGGGGGAGATGAGCGAGCCGAAGACCAGCGCGATCAGGAAAGGCATCCCGGTGATATAGGAGAAGGCGGTGCCCACGATCACAGTGGACAGCGCCACGCCGATGGTGGCCATGAGGAACACCACCCGCCACTGTTCGCGCAGGTCGGCGAGCTTTACATGCAGCGCGCCCGCGAAAAGCAGAAGCCCCAGCATTCCTTCGAGAAGCGCGTGGGAAAAGTCGATCTCGTTGACCACCGCGGACACCGTCTCGGCCATGTTCATCGCCGGGAAGATCACCTCAAGCACGAGGATCGCGACGGAGGCGGCCAGCGAGACGACGAGAATGCCGATGGAGGAGGGCAACTTGAGGAACAGGTAGTTGAAGGCCCCGAAGGCGCCCGCGAGCACGATGAGGAGCGAGGTGATCTGAAGAAAGCTCATGCGTGATCCTCGGCCCGGAAGTCCAGCGGAGCGTAGAGCGCAAACCACGGAGAGGAAACCATTTTCCGTCCGCGCGCGACGCGCGCCGTGACGACACGTCTTGACTTCCGGGCCCGCGCCGCATGTTCTCGCGCGCATGGAGGAGAAACCCAATCTCACGCTCACCGGCGCCGCGATGCTGGTCACGATCTCGCTTCTGCTCGGGGTCAATCACGTGGTCATCAAGGTGGTGAACGACGGGATTCAGCCTGTTTTCGCGGCCGGTCTGCGGTCGGCCGGGGCCACGTTCTGCGTCTGGCTCTGGATCCGGTTCCGCGGCCAGCGGCTCGACTTCAAGACCGGCACCCGGTGGGCCGGCTTCCTGCTCGGCCTGTGCTTTTCGGTGGAGTTCCTCGGCCTTTTCCTTGCGCTGGATCTCACGACGGTCACGCGCACTTCAATCATTTTCTATTCCATGCCGATCTGGCTGAATCTGGCGGCGCATTTCCTGTTGCCGGGAGAGCGTCTCACGACCTTGCGCCTCACCGGCCTCGCGCTCGCTTTCGGCGGGGTCGCCTGGGCCATAGCCGATCAGGGCGGGGGCGGCACAGCGTCGCTTCGGGGGGACCTCTTCGCGCTGCTCGGGGCTTTCGGCTGGACGGCGCTTGCCCTCATCGCGCGGGTGACCCGGGTGCGCGAGGTGTCCTCGGAGATGCAGATGTTCTGGCAACTCGTCGTCTCGGCCCCGTTCCTGCTCATCGCCGCGCTGTTCTTCGGGCCGTTCTTCCGCGACCTCGAACCGCTCCACTGGGCGGGTCTCGCCTACCAGACTGTGATCGTAGCCGCGGGGGCCTTCCTCGCGTGGTTCTGGCTGCTGAACCGCTACAAGGCGTCCAACATCGCCTCGTTCGCTTTCCTGTCGCCGGTCATCGGCGTGGCGCTCGGCTGGCTGATCCTCGACGAGCCGATCACTTGGGCGCTGCTTGCGCAGCTCGTGCTCGTGGCCGTCGGAATCGTCCTCATCAACCGCGCGCCGAAAGCCCGGGTCCAGCCGCCCGGGGAAGCGCCCGCGCCTCCGCGTCGGCAGGCCTGACCTCGGCCCAGACGGGCAGGTGGTCCGAGGCCATGCGGGCGATCTCGCTGGTCAGCACGCCGCTACGGTGCAGATCGAGGTCGTGGGTCAGGGCGAAACGGTCCAGATGCGCGACCGGCCGCATCGTCGGGTAGGATGCACCGGGGGCGTGGAGGTGGAAGCCGCGCGACAGCTCCTCCATCCCGTATCGCAAAGACCATTCGTTGAAGTCGCCGGTGACCACGGTGGGTATTCCGCCGTCCTCAAGCACCCGGTGCAGCTCGCGCAGCTGCTGGTGGCGGTAGCGGCGCATGAGGGCCAGATGCGCGCCCGTGACGCGCAGGCGCCCCTCGATTTCCACGGCCACCGCGCCCCGGGGCTCCAGCGATGGCAGTTCGAACCGCGCGGCATTCGTCACGGCGAGACCCCGGCGCACCAGCACCGCGTTGCCGTGCCAGCCCAGGGAGACATCGTTCACCGCAAGGGGCGCGGGCACGAAATCGGTGTGTTCGGAGATCATGTGCCGGGGAAGCGCGGTCGGACGCGGGCCGAGCCGCCGGTCGGCCTCCTGCAAGACCACGACATCCGCGCCAAGGCTGTTGATGACCTCGATCACGCGCCCGGGGTCACGACGCCGGTCCCGGCCCACGGCCTTGCGTATGTTGTAGCTTGCGACTTTCATGGCTCATCCGAACATATGACACTCAACGCGCCGATTGAACGAACGTTTCCCCGCGACTAAATGAACCGGATGCTGCGTAATCAATCGATCATCACCTATGCCGTCTGGATCGTTCTCGTCGTCGCGAGCCTCGGAGCCTTTGCGCTCGGCGACCTGATGATCGGCGCCGTGGGCCTCGCCACGCTCGCGCTCACCGTCGCGCCTGCCGTGATGGCCGAACGGTTCCAGCTTCAGATCCCGGTGTATTTCTACGCAGGGATTGTCCTGTTTCTTTTCGGCACGGTGTTCCTGGGCGAAGCGTTCGATTTCTATGACCGCGTCTGGTGGTGGGATATCGCGCTTCACGGCCTGTCCGCCGTCGGTTTCGGCATCGTGGGCGTGGTGCTTACGCTCCTGATGTTCGAAGGCAACCGCTATGCCGCGCCCGCTTACGCCGTGGCCGGAATCGCCTTTTCCTTTGCCGTAACCATCGGGGCGATCTGGGAAATCTTCGAGTTCGGAATGGACCAGATCTTCGGCCTCAACATGCAGAAGTCGGGCCTGACGGACACCATGACCGACCTGATGGTGGACTGCGCGGGTGCGGCGCTCGGGGCGGCGTCGGGATACGCGTTCTTGCGCGGGCGTTCGCGCTATGGCCTGTCCGGCATGATCGCGGAGTTCATCTCCCGCAATCGCCGCTATTTCCGCCGCGCCTCGGACCCGAAGCCGCGCGACTAGGTCCCGCAGAAGGTCCGCATCACCCGCTCTTCCGGGCGCGGCGGCGTGGCGTAGTCGGCCGTGTCCGGCCCGTCCTCGAAGGGGCGCGCGAGCACCTCGTTGAGCTTGTGGAACGGGGCGAAATCGCCCGCGACACCGGCCTGGATGGCCTCCTCGATCCGGTGGTTGCGCGGGATGACGGCGGGGTTCGCGCCCAGCATCGTCTCGCGACCGTCCGATCCCTGCCGCTCCAGCCGTGCGCGCCACTCGGGCGCCCAGCTGTCCCATGCCCCGTCCTCGGTGAAATGGGCCGAGGCATCGCCGCCGGCGAGGTCGCGGAAGGTGTTGGTGAAGTCGGCGCCGGAGGCCGCCATGCGCGACAGCAAACCCTGGATCAGCGCCCCGTCGCCCGCCTCCTCGGTCACGAGCCCGATCTTGGCGCGAAACCGCGCGATCCACGCGTCACCGAAGATGTCGGGGAAGGCGTGAAGACGTTCCTCCGCCGCCTCGATCGCGGCGTCCTGATCGTCGTCGATGAGCGGCAAGAGCGCCGAGGCGAGCTGCGCGAGGTTCCAGACCGCCATGTTCGGCTGGTTCTGGTAGGCGTAGCGTCCCATCTGGTCGATGGAGGAGAACACGGTGTTCGGGTGATAGGCGTCCATGAAGGCACAAGGGCCGTAGTCGATGGTCTCGCCCGAGATCGCCATGTTGTCGGTGTTCATCACGCCGTGGATGAAGCCGACTGACATCCAGTCGGCGATGAGCCGCGCCTGCCGGTCAACGACGGCGGAGAGGAGGTCCAGCGGCCCCTCGGAGTCCGGCGCATGGCGGGCGATGGCATGGGCTGTGAGGTCGGCGAGCGCGTCGGTCTGGCCGCGCGAGGCGAAGACCTGGAACGTGCCCACGCGCAGGTGGCTGGAGGCCACGCGGGTCAGCACCGCGCCAGGCAGCACGGTTTCGCGGTAGACGTCCTCGCCCGTAGTAACGGCGGCCAGCGCGCGGGTCGTGGGGATGCCGAGCGCATGCATCGCCTCGGACACCACGTATTCGCGCAGCACCGGGCCGAGCCACGCCCGCCCGTCGCCTCCGCGCGAGAACGGGGTGCGGCCGGATCCCTTGAGTTGGATGTCGCGGCGCTGGCCGTGGGTGTCGATGACCTCGCCCAGGAGGATCGCGCGCCCGTCGCCCAGTTGCGGCACGAAGTTTCCGAACTGGTGCCCGGCGTAGAGCTGCGCCAGCGGCTCGGCCCCCTCGGGCACCTCGTTGCCCGCCAGCACCTCGGCATTGAGGAGCGCGGGGTCGATCCCGAGGTCACGGGCGAGGGCGTGGTTCAGCGCCACGATCTCGGGCTTTGCCACGGGCACGGGGGCCTGCCGGGCGTAGAAACCGTCGGGCAGGCGGGCATAGGAATTGTCGAACCTGATATTCATGTTCCTAGAGGTAGGGAGGCTAGGGCAGTCGGGCAAGTCGCTCGGTCAGCAGCGCGAAGAACCCGTCGGAGTCGAGGTCGCCCATGAAGGTCGCGTTGGCCGTCCGCCCCGACACGCCCCACCAGTCTGCGACGGTCATGCCAAGAGTCAGCTCGGACAGCGTTTCCACCTCGACATTGACGTGACGGCCCCGGAAGAGGTCGGGCCGGATCAGGAAGGCGGTGACCGTCGGATCGTGAAGGGGCGCACCCGCGGAGCCATACTTCTCGCGGTCGAACCGCTCGAAGAAATCCGTCATTTCCGCGGTGGCGATCCCGGTCGCGTTGCCCAGGGCGCGGAAGGCGTCGTTGCGCGGCTTGGTCACCAGCGCCTTGTGCGTCACGTCGAGCGGCATGATCGTGGTCGGAACGCCCGATTTGAACACGATTTCAGCGGCTTCCGGATCGACGTAGATGTTGAACTCCGCCGCGGGCGTGATGTTGCCCACTTCGAAATAGGCCCCCCCCCATGCTCACGATCTCCGCCACGCGCCCGATGATGTCCGGCGCCTCGCGAAAGGCCGTGGCGATATTGGTGAGCGGGCCGAGCGTGCAGAGCGTGACTTCGCCCTCGGGTTCGCGTCGCAGCGTGTCGATTAGGAACGCGACCGCGTGCGTGTCCTGAAGCGGCATCGTCGGATCAGGCAGCACGGGTCCGTCGAGGCCGGTGCGCCCATGCACGTGCTCCGCGGTGACCAGCTTTCTTTTCAACGGCTTGTCGCATCCGGCGAAGACGGGCAGGTCGGGCCGCCCCGCCAGTTCGCAGACGATCCGGGCGTTTTTCTGCGTGAGCGGCAGGGGCACGTTGCCCGCCACGGCGGTGAGGCCCAGCACCTCGACCTCCGGGCTCGCGAGGGCCAGGAGGATGGCCACGGCGTCATCCTGTCCGGGATCGGTGTCGATGATGATTTTTCGCGTCATGGCTATGGTTTACGCCGCGAGCCTCACCCAGATCGGAACATGGTCCGAGGGCTTTTCGCGCGCCCGCACCTCCTTGTCGATCTGGCATTCTTCCAACAGGTCGGCGCATTGTGGGGAGAGGAGGAAATGGTCGATGCGGATGCCGTCGTTGCGCTGCCAGGCGCCACGCTGGAAATCCCAGAAGGTGTATTGCTCCGGTGCCTGGCTGCGCGCCCGGAACGCCTCGGTCAGCCCGAGGTTCTGAAGCCGCCAGAACGCGCCCCGGCTCTCGGGCTGAAACAGCGCATCGTCACGCCAGGCATCGGGGCGCGCCGCATCTTCTGCCTGCGGGATCACGTTATAGTCACCTGCCATCAGAAACGGCTGCTCGAGCGCGAGAAGCTCTTTCGCCCGCGCTTCCAGTCGTTCCATCCACCGAAGCTTGTAGGCGAATTTCTCGTCTCCCACTGGATTACCATTCGGCAGGTAAAGACCGCAGATACGCACCGCGCTGTGGTCGCCCACCACGGTCGCCTCGATATAGCGCGCCTCTTCGTCATCCGCGCCGTCGCGGCCCGTTCCGATGGCATTGGCGAGGCCGCGGGTCACGTCCTCGAGCGGGAGCCTGGACAGGATCGCGACGCCGTTGAAGGACTTTTGTCCATGGGTTTCAACGTTGTACCCCATGTCCTCGAAGTGTTCGCGGGGGAAGTTCTCGTCGATCGACTTGATCTCCTGGAAGATGACGACATCCGGCGCGGCCTCCTCCAGCCACTCGGTGACGGCGGGCAGCCGGGCCTTGATCCCGTTGATGTTGTAGCTGGCGATCTTCATGGCGCACCCCCTTGGTTGACGAAAACCTAGCGGTGCGTGCGCCGGGGGGAAAGCGGGAAATCGGCGCGGAACGGCGGGGCACAGGGCGTACACATCGCGTACACAGGCTGTACATACGATCGTGCACACGAACGTTGCGCGGGAGGGTTAACCCGCCGCGCGCGCAGAGATGGCCCGGCCCGCCGCGGCGCCGGAGGCCCAGGCCCACTGGAAGTTGTAGCCGCCGAGCCAGCCGGTCACGTCGACCGCCTCCCCGATCACGTAGAGGCCGGGCAGATGGGCCGACTCCATCGTTTGCGAGGACAGGCCCCCGGTCGATACCCCGCCCGCCGTGACCTCGGCGGTGCGGTACCCCTCGGACCCGGCGGGCGTCAGCGTCCAGTGCGCGAGCGCCGCGCAGATCTCGGCGAGCCGCGCGTCGGACTGGTCGGCCAGGTTGCCGGTGAGGCCCAACTCGGGCACGAGGAACTCCACCAGCCGGGCGGGCAGGTGGCGCGCCAGCTCGGTGGTGAGCGCGTGACGCCCCTGTGCCTGCCGCTGGGCTTTCAGGGTGTCCAGAAGGCCCGGCGGGCAGATGTCGAGCGTGATCGCCTCGCCCTCGCGCCAGTAGGACGACAGCTGCAGGACGGCCGGGCCGGAGAGACCCCGGTGGGTAAAGAGCAGCGCCTCGGCGAAGGCGATCCGGTCGTTGAATGCCGCGCAGGGCGTAGAGACGCCGGAAATCGGCGCGAACCGGTCGCCGAAGGTGAGCGGCACGAGCGCGGGGCGCGGCGTGACGATGTCATGCCCGAACCGGCGCGCGAGGTCGTAGGCGAGGCCCGTGGCCCCCATCTTTGGGATCGACTTGCCGCCGGTGGCGAGGACGAGGTGCTCGGCGCTGAGCGTCCCGCCATCGGTGGTCACGGTGAACCGGCCGTCGGCATGGGTCACGTCCGTGATCCGGCACCCGAGCCGCAGTTCCGCGCCTGCCGCCCTCATCTCGGCCAACAGCATGTCGATGATCTGCGTCGATCTCCCGTCGCAAAAGAGCTGACCCAGCGTCTTCTCATGCCACGCGATGCCATAGCGCGAGACCAGTTCGATGAAATCCCACTGGGTGTAGCGGGCCAGCGCCGACTTGTGGAAATGCCGGTTCTCCGACAGGAAATTCGCGGGCGTCACGTCGAGGTTGGTGAAATTGCACCGCCCGCCGCCGGAAATCCGGATCTTCTCACCCGGCTTCTTCGCGTGATCGAGCACGAGCGTGTCCGGCCCCGCATGGGCCGCGCACATCAGGCCAGCGGCGCCCGCGCCAAGGATGATCGTGCGATACCGTTCCACCCGTCCGCCCCCGATCCTCTTCATCGTTCCGGAAATACTTCGGAGGGGGTCCGGGGGAGGCTGGCCTCCCCCGGCGGGGGGGGGGGGGGGG